>CP013997.1:4040879-4714359 GCA_001534745.1 Pseudomonas monteilii | reverse complement strand
GAATCGTGTACAGAATCGGCGCCAGTGCATCGATGATGTGCGGCAGCTCGATCACATGGGTGCCCTCCCCGTTGCTGAGACCAGCCTGCTTGTCGGCGAACACCACCAGCTCACCGCCTCGCGCGCGCACTTCCTGCAGGTTCGACTTGAGCTTCTCGAGCAGTTCGTTGTTCGGTGCCACGGTGACCACCGGCATGTCGGCATCGACCAGCGCCAGCGGGCCATGCTTGAGCTCGCCGGCCGGGTAGGCTTCGGCGTGAATGTAGGAGATCTCCTTGAGCTTGAGCGCGCCTTCCATGGCCACCGGGAACTGGGCGCCACGGCCCAGGAACAGGGTGTGGTGCTTGTCGGCGAACAGCTCGGCAGTCTTTTCCACCACGCCGTCCATGGCCAGGGCTTCGCCCAGGCGGGCCGGCAGGCGACGCAGTTCGTCGACCAGCTCGGCTTCGACGCCCGGCGCGAGGGTGTCGCGCACTTGGCCCAGGGCCAGGGTCAGCAGCATCAACGACACCAGCTGGGTGGTGAAGGCCTTGGTCGAGGCCACGCCGATCTCCGGGCCGGCCAGGGTCAGCAGGGTCAGGTCGGATTCGCGCACCAGCGAGCTGATGCCGACGTTGCAGATCGCCAGGCTGCCGAGGAAGCCCAGGGCCTTGGCGTTGCGCAGGGCGGCCAGGGTGTCGGCGGTCTCGCCGGACTGGGAGATCGACACGAACAGGGTGTCGGGCTGGACCACGACCTTGCGGTAGCGGAACTCGCTGGCCACTTCCACCTGGCAGGGAATGCCGGCCAGGCTTTCGAGCCAGTAACGGGCGACCATGCCAGCGTGGTAGCTGGTACCACAGGCGACGATCTGCACGTTGCGCACTTGGGCGAACAGGTCGGCCGCCTGCGGACCGAAGGCCTGGACCAGTACGTGATCCTTGCCCAGGCGCCCCTCGAGGGTGCGCTGCACGACGGTCGGCTGCTCGTGGATCTCCTTGAGCATGAAGTGGCGGAAGCTGCCCTTGTCGGCAGCTTCGGCGCCTTCGTGGTACTGCACGGTTTCACGCTGGACCGGCACGCCGGCCTGGTCCCAGACCGTGACGCGGTCGCGGCGGATCTCGGCGATGTCGCCCTCTTCCAGGTACATGAAGCGGTCGGTGACCTGGCGCAGGGCCAGCTGGTCGGAGGCCAGGAAGTTTTCACCATGGCCAAGGCCGATCACCAGCGGGCTGCCACTGCGGGCTGCCACCAGGCGGTCCGGCTGGCTGACGCTGATCACGGCCAGGCCGTAGGCACCGTGCAGGCGCTGGACGGCCGCCTTCAACGCATCACCCAGGTCCGGCAGGCGCTTGAGCAGGTGATGGATGAGGTGAACGATCACTTCGGTGTCGGTCTGCGAGCTGAAGAAATAGCCCAGGCCCTTGAGTTCTTCGCGCAGCGCTTCGTGGTTCTCGATGATGCCGTTGTGCACCACCGCCAGCTCCTGGCCGGAGAAGTGCGGGTGAGCATTGTCTTCGCTCGGTGCACCGTGGGTGGCCCAGCGCGTGTGGGCGATGCCCAATTGGCCTGCCAATGGGTCGACCGCGAGGGCGGACTCCAGCTCGCTGACCTTGCCGATGCGACGGCGACGTTCCAGTTGTTCCTGCTTGGTCAGGATCGCCAGGCCGGCGCTGTCATAGCCGCGGTATTCCAGGCGCTTGAGGCCTTCGATCAGGATGGAGGTGACGTTGCGTTCGGCAATGGCTCCGACGATTCCACACATGGCAGGGGGCTCCTAGCTGAGAGCGGCGCAGATCAGGTTTACGCCGTGGGCTTGAATTTGTTCGCGTGCCTCGATCGGCAGGCGGTCATCGGTAATCAGGGTGGTGACGTGGTTCCAGGGCAGCTCGAGGTTAGGGATCTTGCGCCCGACCTTGTCGGACTCGACCATCACGATCACCTCACGGGCCACCTCGGCCATGACCCGGCTCAGGCCGAGCAATTCGTTGAAGGTGGTGGTACCGCGGGTCAGGTCGATCCCGTCGGCGCCGATGAACAGTTGGTCGAAGTCGTAGGACCGCAACACCTGCTCGGCAACCTGGCCCTGGAAAGATTCGGAGTGCGGGTCCCAGGTGCCGCCGGTCATCAACAGCACGGGCTCATGCTCGAGGTCGCTGATGGCCTGGGCGACAGTCAGGGAGTTGGTCATGACCACCAGACCCGGCTGACGGCCCAGCTCGGGGATCATGGACGCCGTGGTGCTGCCGCTGTCGATGATGATGCGCGCATGTTCGCGGATGCGCTTGACCGCAGCGCGGGCGATGGCCTGCTTGTAGGGCGAGACCGGCTGCACGACATCGGTCAGCAATTCCTGGGGCATGGTGATCGCGCCCCCGTAACGGCGCAGCAGCAAGCCATTGGCTTCGAGTGCGGCCAGGTCCTTGCGGATGGTGACCTCGGAGGTTTCGAAGCGTTTGGCCAATGTATCCACACTTACCTCCCCCAGCTCATTGAGCATGGAAAGGATGTTATGGCGACGCTGGGGCGTATTACGTTTCGACATGATGCTTTAAGTTTCGATTCGAAAGATAAGTGGTGCAATCAAAGCTTACTTTGAGGAAAACGTCAAGGGAGGATAAGAAAGGAGGGACGTTCAGACGTATTCCCCGTACCTGGGGAAAACTGGCAGGCTGTGGATAAGATGGCAGGGATGTTCGAGGCGGGGATCAGATGCCGGCACAGTGCCGGCACCTGCGATGTGTGGATAAATCAGTTCTTGGGTTTTTTGACAGGCCGTGCCCAACCTTCGATGTTGCGTTGACGGGCCCGTGCCACCGCCAACTCGCCTGCCGCGACATCGTGGGTGATGGTGGACCCTGCTGCCGTGGTTGCGCCTGCCTGGATATCCACAGGTGCCACCAAGGCATTGTTCGAACCGATGAACACGTCCTCGCCCAGCACCGTCCTGTGCTTGTTGGCGCCATCGTAGTTGCAGGTGATGGTGCCTGCCCCGATGTTGCTGCGCGCACCGATCTGGGCGTCGCCCAGGTAGGTCAGGTGACCGGCCTTGGCCCCTTCGCCCAGATGAGCGTTCTTCAGCTCGACGAAGTTACCCACATGGGCCCGTGCGCTCAGGACACTGCCCGGACGCAACCGGGCGAACGGTCCGACGTCGCTGTCTTCGCCCAGGATGGCGCCGTCGAGGTGGCTGTTGGCCTTGACCACGGCATTCCGGCCCACGGTACTGTCCTTGATGACGCAGTTCGGGCCGATCTGCGCGCCCTCCTCCAGCACCACCTTGCCTTCCAGGATCACGTTCACATCGATCAGGACATCCCGGCCGACAGTGACCTCGCCGCGGACATCGAGACGCGCCGGGTCGCGCAGGGTCACGCCCTGGGTCATCAGGCGACGCGCTTCGCGCAGCTGGTAATGACGCTCGAGTTCGGCCAGTTGCCGACGATCGTTGGCGCCCTGCACTTCCATGGCATCCAGCGGTTGTTCGGTGGCGACCACCAGACCATCGGCGACGGCCATGGCGATCACGTCGGTGAGGTAGTACTCGCCTTGTGCGTTGTCGTTGGACAGACGCCCCAACCACTCGGCCAAGCGTTTGGCCGGTACTGCGAGGATCCCGGTGTTGCCCTCCTTGATCGCCCGCTGGGCCTCGGTGGCGTCTTTCTGCTCGACGATCGCGGTGACCTGGCCGGCGCTGTCGCGCACGATGCGGCCATAGCCGGTCGGGTCCTGGAGGGTGACGGTCAACAGGCCCAGTTGGTGCTCGTTGACTTGGGTGAGCAGCCGTTCGATGGTCTGCACTTCGATGAGGGGTACATCGCCATAGAGGATCAGGACGGTGTCGGCACTCAGGGCAGGCAATGCCTGGGCGACCGCATGCCCGGTGCCTAGCTGCTTGTCCTGCAGCACGAAGTTCAGGTCATCGGCGGCCAGCCGTTCACGCACCTGTTCAGCGCCATGACCGATCACCACGTGGATACCTTGCGGCTCGAGCTGGCGCGCGCTGTGGATAACATGCCCGAGCATGGAATTGCCGGCCACTGGGTGAAGCACCTTCGGCAAGGCCGAGCGCATGCGAGTGCCCTGGCCTGCGGCGAGAATTACGATATCGAGTGACATTGACTGGCTACCAATCCTGGGCGGTCAGCAGTGACCGGGTATGAATGACGGAAAAGAAAAAGGGTAGCCGATGGCTACCCTTGTTCTCAATCCATGGAAAGCAGGTGGTCTCAACCACCGAACTTCTTGCGGATCTGCTGGACGGTACGCAGCTGGGCTGCGGCCTCGGCCAGACGTGCGGCGGCGGCGCCGTAATCGAAGTCCGCGCCTTTTTCGTTCAAAGCCTGCTCGGCAGCCTTGACCGCTTCCTGAGCCGATGCCTCGTCCAGGTCTGCAGCACGTTGCACGGTATCGGCAAGCACCTTGACCATGTTCGGCTGCACTTCGAGGAAGCCACCGGAGATGTAGAACACCTCGCGCTCGCCACCCTGCTTGGTCAACGTGATCGGACCTGGCTTGAGATTCGTGATCAGCGGGGCGTGGCCTGGAGCGATACCAAGATCACCCAGGTTGCCGTGCGCAATCACCATCTCGACCAGACCGGAGAAAATTTCCCCTTCCGCGCTGACGATATCGCAATGGACTGTCATAGCCATCTGCTTGCCTCAACCTGATTAGCGCCCCTTTCGGGGCGCCGGGATTACAGTTTCTTGGCTTTCTCAACCGCTTCGTCGATGCTGCCGACCATGTAGAACGCTTGTTCTGGCAGGTGGTCGTAGTCACCTTTGAGGATGCCGCTGAAGCCTGCGATGGTGTCTTTCAGGGAAACGTATTTGCCTGGAGCACCGGTGAAGACTTCTGCCACGAAGAACGGCTGGGACAGGAAGCGCTGGATCTTACGAGCACGGGATACCAGCTGCTTGTCGGATTCGGACAGTTCGTCCATACCCAGGATCGCGATGATGTCCTTCAGCTCTTTGTAGCGCTGCAGCACGTACTGGACGCCACGGGCGGTCTCGTAGTGCTCGTTGCCGATCACGTTCGGGTCCAGCTGGCGCGACGTCGAGTCCAGTGGGTCGACCGCTGGGTAGATACCCAGGGAGGCGATGTCACGGGACAGAACAACGGTGGCGTCCAAGTGGGCGAAGGTGGTCGCCGGCGACGGGTCGGTCAAGTCGTCCGCTGGTACGTATACCGCCTGGATCGAGGTGATCGAGCCCTGCTTGGTGGAGGTGATACGCTCCTGCAGAACACCCATCTCCTCGGCCAGGGTCGGCTGGTAACCTACTGCGGAAGGCATACGGCCCAGCAGTGCGGATACTTCGGTACCGGCGAGGGTGTAACGATAGATGTTGTCGACGAACAGCAGAACGTCGTTGCCTTCGTCACGGAACTTCTCGGCCATGGTCAGACCGGTCAGTGCGACGCGCAGACGGTTTCCTGGTGGCTCGTTCATCTGGCCGTAGACCAGTGCAACCTTGTCCAGAACGTTCGAATCCTTCATCTCGTGGTAGAAGTCGTTACCCTCACGAGTACGCTCACCCACACCGGCGAACACGGAATAACCGCTGTGCTCGATGGCGATGTTACGGATCAGTTCCATCATGTTGACGGTCTTGCCCACGCCGGCGCCGCCGAACAGGCCGACCTTGCCGCCCTTGGCGAACGGGCAGACCAGGTCGATGACCTTGATGCCGGTTTCCAGCAGGTCGTTGCCGCCTGCCTGCTCTGCGAAGGAAGGCGCGGCACGGTGGATGCCCCAGCGCTCTTCTTCACCGATCGGACCGGCTTCGTCGATGGGGTTGCCCAGGACGTCCATGATACGACCCAGGGTCGCCTTGCCAACCGGTACTGCGATGGCAGCGCCGGTGTCGGCAACGCTCAGGCCACGCTTGAGGCCTTCGGTCGAACCCATGGCGATGGTACGAACCACGCCGTCGCCCAGCTGCTGCTGAACTTCCAGGGTGGTCTGCGCGCCTTCTACCTTCAGCGCGTTGTAAACACTCGGCACCACGTCGCGTGGGAATTCCACGTCGATGACGGCGCCGATGATTTGAACGATGCGTCCGCTACTCATAGCTGGATCCTCTGAATATGTGAACCGTTAAACCGCGGCAGCGCCGCCGACGATTTCCGAGATCTCCTGGGTGATCGCAGCCTGACGCGCCTTGTTGTAGATCAGCTGGAGATCGCTGATCAGGTCACCGGCGTTGTCTGTGGCGTTCTTCATGGCGATCATCCGGGCAGCCTGTTCGGCCGCATTGTTCTCGACCACCGCCTGGTACACCTGCGACTCCACGTAACGCACCATCAAGCCGTCCAGCAGCTCCTTGGCGTCGGGTTCGTACAGGTAATCCCAGTGGTGCTTGAGTTCTTGATCCGGGGTTGCCTCCAACGGTACCAGTTGCTCGACCGTCGGTTGTTGAGTCATGGTGTTGATGAACTTGTTCGACACCACGGAGAGGCGATCGATACGGCCTTCGAGGTAAGCGTCCAGCATGACCTTGACGCTGCCGATCAGATCGTTGATCGACGGCTCTTCGCCCAGGTGGCTGATCGCCGCTACCACGTTGCCGCCAAAGCTGCGGAAGAACGTCGCACCTTTGCTACCGATCACGCACAGGTCGATTTCGACGCCCTGTCCGCGGTTGGCGTTCATGTCCTTGACCAGGGCCTTGAACAGGTTGGTGTTCAAGCCACCGCACAGACCACGGTCACTGCTCACCACGACATAACCGACGCGCTTGACGTCACGCTCGATCATGAAAGGATGGCGGTATTCCGGGTTGGCGTTGGCCAGATGACCGATCACCTGGCGGATACGCTCCGCGTAAGGGCGGCTGGCAGCCATGCGCAGTTGTGCCTTGCGCATTTTGCTGACCGCCACTTTCTCCATGGCGCTGGTAATTTTTTGCGTGCTTTTGATGCTCGCAATCTTACTGCGAATCTCTTTTGCGCCTGCCATGTATCACCTATCAGGTTAGCAAGCGGGGGCAGGGCCCCCGCTGCGGCTTACCAGGTCTGGGTGGCCTTGAACTTCTCGATACCGGCTTTCATGCCAGCGTCGATTTCGTCGTTGAAGTCACCTTTCACGTTGATCTTGGCCATGAGGTCGGCGTGATCGCGGTTGAAGTAGGCAATCAGCGCTTGTTCGAAGCTACCGATCTTGGCGATTTCGACGTCGGTCAGGAAGCCACGCTCAGCGGCGTACAGCGACAGAGCCATGTCCGCGATGGACATCGGCGCGTACTGCTTCTGCTTCATCAGCTCGGTGACGCGCTGACCATGCTCCAGCTGCTTGCGGGTCGCTTCGTCCAGGTCCGAGGCGAACTGGGCGAAAGCCGCCAGTTCACGGTACTGGGCCAGCGCGGTACGAATACCACCGGACAGCTTCTTGATGATCTTGGTCTGAGCGGCACCACCAACACGGGATACCGACACACCGGCGTTCACGGCAGGACGGATGCCCGAGTTGAACATGGCCGATTCCAGGAAGATCTGACCGTCGGTGATCGAGATCACGTTGGTCGGAACGAACGCGGAAACGTCGCCAGCCTGGGTTTCGATGATCGGCAGCGCGGTCAGCGAGCCGGTCTTGCCGGTCACGGCACCGTTGGTGAACTTCTCGACGTACTCTTCGGAAACGCGCGATGCACGCTCCAGCAGACGGGAGTGGAGATAGAACACGTCACCTGGGTAAGCCTCACGTCCTGGTGGACGGCGCAGCAGCAGGGAGATCTGACGGTAGGCCACGGCCTGCTTGGACAGGTCATCGTAGACGATCAGCGCGTCTTCACCGCGGTCACGGAAGAACTCGCCCATGGTGCAGCCGGCGTAAGGTGCCAGGAACTGCAGTGCGGCGGATTCGGAAGCACTGGCGGCCACGATAATGGTGTTGGCCAGGGCGCCGTTTTCTTCCAGCTTGCGAACGACGTTGGCGATGGTCGACTGCTTCTGGCCAACGGCCACGTAGACGCAGAAGATGCCGCTGTCACGCTGGTTGATGATGGCGTCGACCGCCATCGCGGTCTTGCCGATCTGACGGTCACCGATGATCAGCTCACGCTGACCACGGCCGACCGGGATCATGGCATCGACAGCCTTGTAGCCGGTCTGGACCGGCTGGTCTACCGACTTACGCCAGATCACGCCAGGCGCGACTTTCTCGACAGCGTCGGTCTCGGTGTTGTTCAGCGGACCTTTGCCATCGATCGGGTTGCCCAGGGCATCGACGACGCGACCCAGCAGTTCCTTACCGACCGGAACCTCCAGGATGCGACCGGTGCACTTGGCACTCATGCCCTCGGCGAGGGAGGTGTACGCGCCCAGTACGACCGCACCCACGGAGTCTTGCTCCAGGTTCAGGGCCATACCGTACACGCCGCCCGGGAACTCGATCATTTCGCCGTACATGACGTCGGCCAGACCGTGGATCCGCACGATACCGTCGGAAACGCTGACGACGGTACCTTCGTTACGGGCTTGGGAGCTCACATCGAGTTTCTCGATGCGGCCCTTGATGATTTCACTAATTTCGGAAGGATTGAGTTGCTGCATTGCTCTGCTGCCCCTTCAAACTCAAGATTTCAATGCTTCGGCCAGTTTCGCGATCTTGCCGCGAACCGAGCCATCGATTACCAGGTCGCCGGCGCGGATGACGACGCCACCGATCAGGCTGGCATCCTCCGACGCGTGCAGGCGCACTTCCTGGCCTAACCGTGCACTGAGAACCTTGGCGAGTTTGTCTTGCTGTTCTTGGTTCAACGCAAACGCACTGATGACGTCCACGTCCACGGATCGCTCCTGCTCGGCCTTGTACAGCTCGAACAGTTCGGCAATCTCCGGCAACAGCAGGAGACGGTCGTTTTCCGCGGCAACGTGAATGAAATTACGTGCCTCTGCATCAAACTTGTCACCGCACACGTCAATGAACGTGGCGGCCTTTTCTGCGCTCGTCAGTCGCGGGGCCTTGAGCAGGCGCTGCATGGTGTCGTCTTCCGACACCGCAGCAGCCAGGCCGAGCATGGCTGACCAATTGGCCAGTTGCTGATGGGCCTGGGCGTGCTCGAAGGCAGCCTTAGCGTAAGGTCGGGCCAACGTGGTCAGTTCTGCCATGATCGCCCTCGCTTAAATTTCAGCGGCCAGTTTGTTAACCAGCTCCGCATGCGCGTTTTGATCGATTGTGGCGCCAAGGATCTTTTCAGCACCGCCGACGGCCAGGCTGCCCACTTGGGCACGCAGGGCGTCTTTGACGCTGTTGAGTTCCTGTTCGATCTCGGCCTGAGCCTGAGCCTTCACACGGTCAGCTTCGACACGAGCCTGTTCCCGGGCTTCGTCGACAAGCTGAGCAGCGCGCTTCTTGGCTTGCTCAATGATTTCAGCCGCCTGTGCTTTTGCTTCACGCAGTTGCTGACCCACTTTCTCTTGGGCCAGCTCCAGGTCGCGAGCAGCGCGGTTGGCAGCGTCCAAACCATCGGCAATCTTCTTTTGACGCTCCTGCAGAGCCGCAATGACCGGAGGCCACACGTACTTCATGCAGAAGACGACAAAAATCAGGAAAGCAACGGATTGGCCAATCAGGGTTGCATTAATATTCACGCCAACACCTCGCTCGGTCTTCGTTCATCACAGCCAGTCACTCGTGGAAAACGAGTGATTAGCCGGCGATCTGACCAACGAAGGGGTTTGCGAAGGTGAAGAACAGAGCGATACCAACGCCGATCATGGTCACGGCGTCCAGCAGGCCGGCGACGATGAACATCTTGACCTGCAGCATCGGAACCATTTCTGGCTGGCGAGCAGCACCTTCAAGGAACTTGCCGCCCAGCAGGCCGAAACCAATGGCGGTGCCCAGTGCACCCAGACCGATCAGCAGAGCAACAGCGATAGCGGTAAGACCAACTACAGTTTCCATCTTTCCTCCCGACTTTTTACGTCGTATTGGTTAGGTTTTTTAATTGAAGCGGTAAAACAAATCGTCAGGTACAACGGCCCTTGCGGACTTTTTCCAGCCTTCCTCCCGGACGAGCGAGGAAGGCGATCAGACACGCCAGGCGGTCTTAATGGTTATCTTCGTGCGCCATCGACAGGTAGACGATGGTCAGCATCATGAAGATGAAGGCTTGCAGGGTGATGATCAGGATGTGGAACACCGCCCACGCCCACTGCAGCACCACACCCAGGCCGCTCAGCCAGAGGATGCCGGCGCCGAACATCACCGCGATCAGGATGAACACCAGCTCGCCGGCGTACATGTTGCCGAACAGTCGCAGGGCCAGCGAGATCGGCTTGGCGATCAGGGTGACGAACTCGAGCAGGAAGTTGACCGGGATCAGCAGGATCTGCACGAAGATGTTCTTGCTGCCGAACGGGTGCAGGGTCAGCTCGCCCAGGAAACCGCCCAGGCCCTTGATCTTGATGCTGTAGAAGATGATCAGCGCGAAGACCGAGAAGGCCATGGCCAGCGTCGCGTTCGGGTCGGTGGTCGACACGGCGCGGAACGGGATGTGCGGATCACCCGAGATCAGGATGGCCAGTTGCGGAATCCAGTCTACCGGCACCAGGTCGATGGCGTTCATCAGGAACACCCAGACGAAGATGGTCAGGGCGAGCGGCGCGATCACCGCGCTGCGGCCGTGGAAGGAGTCCTTCACGCTGCCGTTGACGAAGTCGACCAGCACCTCGACGAAGTTCTGCAGGCCACTCGGTTGACCCGAGGTCGCCTTCCTCGCCGCCATGCGGAAGATGAACAGGAAGATCAGGCCCAGGGCAACCGACCAGCCCAGGGTGTCCAGGTGGAATGCCCAGAACCCCATCGCCTTGGCTTCGGCAGCCGAATGGGCCAGGCCCCAGCTGCCGTCTGGTAGTTGACCGTAGGTCAGGTTCTGCAAGTGGTGCTGGATATAGCCCGAAGCGGTTTCTGCTGCCATGGTTGCCTCAAACGCCCTTAGGTCTTGAAAGTCTTTTATTCATTAGCAGGGGCGCGAACCAGCTGACCAACTGGGTCAGCACGAAGACGCCGAATACTGCCAGCGGCGCCAGTGGCTTCACTCCTGCGAAGGTCAGTGCGAACAGCACTGCCGTGATAATCAATTTGCCTGCCTCGCCAGCGTAGAACGACTTGACGATGGCCTGCGCTGCCCGGGCGCCACTGAAGCGAAACGCCTTCCAGGCAAAGTACAGGTTCGGCAGCCAGGCGATCAGGCCTCCGCAAAGACCTGAGTAACCGCTGACGGTGCCTTGCCATTGCCACAGCACCACGGCTGCCAGCAGTAACACGATGCATTGAGCCGCCAGCACCGGGAAAACTGCCCAGCGATGGAACGGCAGGCGGTTTGGCGTGCGTATTTCCATGGCTGCGGCTCCTCGGAGTCGACCTTCAAGTCAACGATGACTTGGCATAATTTGTGCCGACAAAATGCGCGCAGAGTATAGGGGGGATGTCCCCCTATTCAACTCTTCGGTGGTCTTTTCCGGCTGCGTGGTCTTTGGCGAATTGTTTCAGCGGATGTGTGCAAGTACGCCCTGCAACTCGTCCAGCGAGTTGTAGCGGATCACCAGTTGCCCTTTGCCTTTTTGCCCGTGCTTGATCTGCACCGCCGAGCCCAGGCGCTCTGCCAGTCGCTGTTCCAGGCGACTGATGTCAGGGTCGGGCTTGGCCTCTTCCACCGGCTCGGGCTTGTCGCTCAACCACTGCCGGACCAACGCTTCGGTCTGACGGACGGTCAGCCCCCGTGCGACAACGTGTCGCGCCCCTTCGACCTGCCGATCTTCGCCCAATCCGAGCAAGGCACGGGCATGGCCCATTTCCAGATCGCCGTGGGCGAGCATGGTCTTGATGGCTTCCGGCAGGCTGATCAGGCGCAGCAGGTTGGCGATGGTCACCCGCGACTTGCCGACGGCATCGGCCACCTGCTGCTGGGTCAGCTCGAACTCCTGTTGCAGGCGTTGCAGCGCCATGGCTTCCTCGAGCGGGTTGAGGTCCTCGCGCTGGATGTTCTCGATCAGCGCCATGGCGATGGCCGCCTCGTCGGGCAGCACGCGCACCATGGCCGGGATCGTGTCCAGGCCGGCCTGCTGAGTCGCCCGCCAGCGGCGTTCGCCGGCGATGATCTCGTAGCGCTCATCGTCGATCGGACGCACCACGATCGGCTGCATGACGCCATGGGCGCGGATCGAATGCGCCAGCTCTTCCAGCGCCTGGGGATCCATGTCGCGCCGCGGCTGGTACTTGCCACGCTGGATCAGGTCGACGGGCAGGTGCTGCAGCTCCTTGCGGTCGACCTTGACAGCCTGCGCCTCGAGCGCGCTGATCGAAGGACCGCTGAGCAGCGCATCCAGCCCGCGCCCGAGACCCCGTTTCTTGACGGCCATGCGGATTCCTTAACTTGTCTGTGCGGCGCGGGAGGGGCGGCGCTGGCGACGCACCAGTTCGGTGGCCAGGGCCAGGTACGCGACCGCGCCCTTGGACTGCTTGTCGTAGGCCAGGGCCGGCATGCCGAAGCTCGGCGCCTCGGCCAGGCGGATGTTGCGTGGAATGACGGTGTCGTACAGCTGCTCGCCGAAGTGTTCCTTGAGCTGCGCCGAGACGTCGTTGTTCAGGCTCAGGCGCGGATCGTACATGGTCCGCAGCAGGCCTTCGATCTTCAACGCCGGGTTGAGCTTGGCGGCGATGCGCTTGATGTTGTCCACCAGGTCGCTCAGCCCCTCCAGCGCGTAGTACTCGCACTGCATGGGGATGATGACGCCATCGGACGCCACCAGCGCGTTGAGCGTCAGCATCGACAGCGACGGCGGGCAGTCGATGAGGATGAAATCGTAGTTCTCGCGGATCGGCGCCAGTGCATTGCGCAGGCGGCTTTCCTTGACCTGCATTTCCAGCAGCACCACTTCGGCGGCGGTGAGGTCGCGGTTGGCCGGCAGCAGCTGGAAATTGCCGTGCTCGGAGATGTGCATGGCCTGGGCCAGGTCGCACTCCCCGATGAGCAGGTCGTAGACCGAGTGCTCGAGCATGTGCTTGTCCACACCGCTGCCCATGGTCGCGTTGCCCTGCGGGTCGAGATCGATCAGCAGCACCCGGCGCTTGGTAGCGGCCAGGGACGCGGCGAGATTGATGCAGGTGGTGGTCTTGCCCACGCCACCTTTCTGGTTCGCGATTGCGAATACCTTAGCCATTGATGCGTGTATTCCCTGTCATGCCTTGCGGCGCAGTATCAGTAGATGGCGCTGGCCTTGGCAACCCGGAACGGTCAAGGCCTGCTCGCTTTCCACTGTGAAGTCTGCCGGCAATGCTACCAGTTCGTCGGCAGGATGCAGCCCTTTCATTGCCAACCACCGCGTTTCGGTGTCGCCCAGGTGGCGCGTCCAGCCGGTGAAGTTCTCCATGCTGCTGAAGGCCCGGGAGACGATCCCGTCGAAGGGCTGCTCGGGTGTGAACGCTTCGACCCGGCTGTGGATAACCTGCAGGTTGTCCAGCCCCAGCTCCAGCTTCACCTGGGTGAGGAACCGGGTCTTCTTGCCATTGCTGTCGAGCAGGGTCACCGACTTCTCGGGATGCAGGATGGCCAGCGGCACGCCTGGCATGCCGCCGCCGCTGCCGACGTCCAGCCAGCGGTCACGGTCGCTGTCGATGAAGGGCATGACGCTGAGGCTGTCGAGCAGGTGCCGGGAGACCATCTCGTCGGGGTCCCTTACCGCCGTGAGGTTGTACGCCTTGTTCCACTTGATCAGCAAGGCAAGGTAACCCAGCAGCAATTCGTGCTGACGTGGGCTCAAGGCGACGCCCAGTGCTTGGGCGCCTGTGGACAACTCGGCAGCGTGTACAGCGGTGACCGGGGAACTCAAACGCTTTGCTCCAGTTCGCGGCCCGCGCCGCGTTTTTTCAGGTGGATCAGCAACAGGGAAATCGCCGCCGGCGTGACGCCCGGGATACGCGAGGCCTGGCCCAGCGTCTCGGGACGGGTCTGGCCAAGCTTGCCCTGGATTTCCTTGGACAACCCCGGGATCGAGGGGTAGTCGATATCCACAGGCAGGCGAGTGTCCTCGCTGGCACGCAAACGCGCAATCTCTTCCTGTTGGCGATCGATGTAACCGGCGTACTTGGTGCGGATCTCCACCTGCTCGGCCACCTGCGGCTCGGCCGGTGCGGTGCCCAGGGCTTCGGTCAGGCCGGCGTAGTCCACTTCCGGACGGGTCAGCAGGCTCAACAGGCTGTATTCGTGGCTCAGCGGGGTGCCGAAGCGCTCGCTGACCGCCTGGCCTTCGGGCGTGTTCGGACGTACCCAGGTACTGCGCAGGCGCTGCTCTTCCCGTTCGATCCCTTCGCGCTTGGCGCAGAACGCGGCCCAGCGCGCGTCGTCGATCAGGCCCAGTTCACGGCCCTTTTCGGTCAGGCGCAGGTCGGCGTTGTCTTCGCGCAGGATCAACCGGTACTCGGCACGCGAGGTGAACATGCGGTAGGGCTCCTGGGTACCCAGGGTGATCAGGTCGTCGACCAGCACGCCGATGTAGGCTTCGTCACGGCGTGGGCACCAGGCGTCCTGACCGCGTGCCAGCAGCGCGGCGTTGGTCCCGGCCAGCAGACCTTGGGCGCCGGCTTCTTCGTAGCCGGTGGTGCCATTGATCTGCCCGGCGAAGAACAGGCCACCGATGACCTTGGTCTCGAGGCTGTACTTGAGGTCCCGCGGATCGAAGTAATCGTATTCGATGGCATAGCCCGGCCGCACGATATGGGCGTTCTCCATGCCGCGGATCGAACGCACCACCTGCAGCTGCACGTCGAACGGCAGCGAGGTGGAAATGCCGTTCGGGTACAGCTCGTGGGTGGTCAGGCCTTCCGGCTCGATGAATACCTGGTGGCTCTGCTTGTCGGCGAAGCGGTGGATCTTGTCTTCGATCGACGGGCAGTAACGCGGGCCGATCCCTTCGATCATGCCCGAGTACATGGGCGAGCGATCCAGGTTGGCCGCGATGATCTCGTGGGTGCGCTCGTTGGTGTGGGTGATCCAGCAGCTCACCTGACGCGGGTGCATCGCCGCGTTGCCCATGAACGACATGACCGGAATCGGGGTATCGCCCGGCTGTTCGGACATCACCGAGAAGTCCACCGAGCGCCCGTCGATACGCGGCGGTGTGCCGGTCTTGAGGCGACCGACGCGCAGCGGCAGTTCGCGCATCCGGTTGGCCAGCGCGATGGCAGGCGGATCGCCCGCCCGGCCGCCGGAGTGGTTCTGCAGGCCGATGTGGATGAGTCCGCCCAGGAACGTGCCGGTGGTCAACACCACGGCATCGGCCATGAAGCGCAGCCCCATCTGCGTCACCACGCCCTTGACCTGATCCTGCTCGACGATCAGGTCATCGCACGACTGCTGAAATATCCACAGGTTCGGCTGGTTTTCCAGGATCTCGCGCACCACGGACTTGTAGATGGCGCGGTCGGCCTGGGCACGGGTTGCCCGTACGGCCGGGCCTTTGCGGTTGTTCAGTACCCGGAACTGGATACCGCTCTTGTCGGTGGCCAGCGCCATGGCACCGCCGAGCGCATCGATCTCCTTGACCAGATGGCTCTTGCCGATGCCACCAATCGCAGGGTTGCAGCTCATGTGACCGAGGGTTTCCACGTTGTGCGTCAGCAGCAGGGTCTTGACCCCCATGCGTGCCGATGCAAGCGCAGCCTCGGTACCGGCATGGCCGCCGCCGATGACGATCACTTCAAAACGGGAAGGGAAATCCACCACGCACCTCGTGCCTGTATCGCAAATAGAAAAGTAAGCCGACAAGTATAGGGACTTCCTCTAGGTGCGGGAAAGCGTTTGGGCAAAATTTGATCAACCTGTGGATGAACGGCAAATACAGATTCAAGGAGAAGAGATTAAGAAAAGCTTGTTTTTATGTTTATTCTTAGAGGAGCCTCTTTCTGTGGATAGATTGCTACAGGCCTTTGTATTCAAGGCCTAGAAGATTTCAAAACCCTGTTATCCACTGGGGTTGAGGGCTATGGATAACTCTGTGCAAGCTGTGGATGGAACCTTATCTTATGCACAGGACTAGTTATCCCCAGGCAGAATCAAGGCTTATCAACGGAGCTGAATGAGAGTTGTGCACAGGGCTCATGCGTGCCAGAAAAGGCGATTAAGGGAAGGGAAATAGGAAAAACGACCGACAGGGGATGTCGTAGCGACCATCCATTGCGAATGGTCGAGGCAGGCGAGTGGCCGATCCTGTGTGTCGGATCGGCCGTGCTCGATCACTTGCCGATGCAGAAACTCGAAAAGATGCGGCCCAGCAGGTCATCGGAGCTGAAGGCACCCGTGATTTCACCCAGGGCCTGCTGCGCTTGGCGCAGATCCTCGGCCAACAACTCGCCCGCACCGGCCAGGGTGAGCTGGGCGCGTCCGTGTTCCAGGTGGTCACTGGCCTGACGCAGCGCCTCCAGGTGGCGCCTGCGTGCGCTGAAGCCGCTTTCCGCCGTCTGCTCGTAGCCCATGCAGGCCTTGAGGTGATCGCGCAACAGGTCGAGCCCTGCGACGTGCTCACCGGCACTCAAGGTCAGGGTCACATGACCGTCGCTGTTATCCACACGGCCGACAGATTCGCCACTGAGATCGGCCTTGTTGCGGATCAGCGTCACCTTCGACGGTTCGGGCGGCTCGCTCAGAAATTCAGGCCACAGCCCGAAGGGATCCTGGCTTTCGGGTGCGGTGGAATCCACCACCAGCAGGACACGGTCGGCTTCGTGAATGGCCTTGAGCGCCCGCTGCACCCCGATCTGTTCGACCTGGTCCTCGGTGGCGCGCAGGCCGGCCGTGTCGATGATGTGCAGAGGCATGCCATCGATGTGGATATGTTCGCGCAGGATGTCCCGGGTGGTTCCGGCAATATCGGTCACGATGGCGGCTTCACGGCCGGCCAGGTGATTGAGCAGGCTCGACTTGCCCGCGTTCGGGCGCCCTGCGATGACCACGGTCATGCCGTCGCGAAGCAAGGCGCCCTGCCCGGCCTCACGTTGCACGGTGGATAACGTTTCGCGAACGCCGTCGAGCAGGCCCAGCACCACACCATCGCCCAGGAAGTCGATCTCCTCCTCGGGAAAATCGATGGCGGCTTCCACATAGATCCTCAAGCCGATCAGCGCGTCAGTAAGCAGGCCCACGCGTTTCGAGAAGTCTCCTTGCAATGAACGCAAGGCATTGCGGGCCGCCTGTGCAGAACTGGCCTCGATGAGGTCGGCGATCGCTTCGGCCTGGGCCAGGTCGAGCTTGTCATTGAGGAACGCCCGCTCGCTGAACTCACCGGGGCGCGCCAGGCGGCACCCGAGTTGTACACAGGCCTGCAGCAGCATGTCCATGACCACCGGCCCGCCATGCCCCTGCAGTTCGAGCACGTCTTCGCCGGTGAACGATTGAGGCCCGGCGAAGAACAATGCGATCCCTTCGTCCAGGACCTGCCCCTCTTCGGTCTTGAAAGGGCCGTAGTGGGCGTGCCGTGGTGTCAGGTCACGTCCGGTCAATACACGGCCGGCGGCACGCGCCAGAGGGCCGGAGAGCCGCACGATGCCGACACCGCCCCGTCCCTGGGCCGTGGCGATGGCGGCGATGGTGTCTCGCTGGATATTCATGGGGTGGACCTCTACGACAAATCGACAGATAGCAAAAACGCCCCCGAAGGGGCGTTTTCATTCACAGGCTAGCGTACCGCGCAATCAGGCGGAAGCGTTCTTGCTGGCCTCGATGCGACGGGTGATGAACCACTGCTGGGTGATCGACAGGCAGTTGTTCACAACCCAGTACAGCACCAGGCCGGCCGGGAACCACAGGAAGAAGAAGGTGAAGACGATCGGCATCATCTTCATGACCTTCGCCTGCATCGGATCCGGCGGCGTCGGGTTCAGACGCTGCTGAATGAACATGGTCGCGCCCATGATGATCGGCAGGATGAAGAACGGATCCTTGATGGACAGGTCGGTGATCCACAGGATCCACGGTGCCTGGCGCATTTCGACGCTTTCCAGCAGCACCCAGTACAGGGCCAGGAAGACCGGCATCTGCACCAGGATCGGCAGGCAGCCGCCCAGTGGATTGATCTTCTCTTTCTTGTACAGCTCCATCATCGCCTGAGACATCTTCTGGCGATCGTCACCATGCTGCTCTTTCAGCGCCTGGACACGCGGCGCCACGGCGCGCATGCGGGCCATCGAACGATAGCTGGCGGCGGACAGCGGGAAGAACAGGCCTTTGATCAGCATGGTCAGCACGATGATCGACCAGCCCCAGTTGCCCAGCAGGCTGTGGATATGTTGCAGCAGCCAGAAGATCGGCTGGGCGATGAACCACAGGAAGCCGTAGTCGACGGTCAGCTCCAGGCCTGGGGACAACTCCTTGAGCTTGTCCTGGCTCTTCGGACCGGCATACAACGTCGTGCTGGTCTGGACCTGGGCACCAGGTGCTGCACTCAACGCAGGACCGGTGTAGCCGATGATGTAGTTGCCCTGGCTGTCCTTGCGGGTCTGGACGATGTTGTTGTCGGACTTGGCCGGAATCCAGGCGGTCACGAAGTAGTGCTGCAGCCAAGCGACCCAGCCGCCGGCAACGGTTTCCTTCAAGCTGCCCTTGTCGATGTCCTTCATCGACACCTTCTTGTAGGGCTCCGAACTTGTCCACAGCGCAGCGCCCAGATAGGTCGCCGTACCGGTCGCGGTGCTGGAAGACGGGTCGGAACTGGCGTCACGCTTGAGCTGGGCAAACAGGTTGCCGGTCCAGGCCTGGGCACTCTGGTTGTCGACCAGGTAGGTGACAGTCAGGTCGTACTCGCCCCGCTTGAAGGTGAAGCGCTTGGTGTAGTTGACGCCCTTGTCGCTGAACGTCAGGTCGACGACCAGTTGCTCCTGGCCATCGGCCAGCTGGTAGCTGCGCTTATCCACAGCATACAGCGGGCGACCCGATGCGCGTGCGTCCGGCCCATCGGTACCGGTCAGGCCACTCTGGGCCAGGTAGGTACGTTCGCCACCGTTGTCGAACAGCTGGAACGGAATGTCCGGATGGTCCTGGCGACGGGGGAATTGCGGCAGTCGCAGCTGGACGATGTCGCCACCCACGGGATCGATAGCCAGGTCCAGCACATCGGTCTTGACGCGGACGAGGTCCTTGCTGGCGGCGACGGGTGCCAATTCGGCCGGGCTGGCAGCGTTACCGGTGCTGGGGACATCGGCACTGGCGCTGTTGTTATCCACAGGCACGGTGTCAGGCAGGGTCGGAGCGACGTTGCTGGAAGCAGTCTGAGTCGGCAAGGCGGCCTGACCGTAGTCCTGGTTCCATTTCAGGACCAGCACGTAGGCCACGATTGCCAGGGCGACGATCAGGATCGTGCGTTTAATATCCATGATTACTCGGCTATCGAAGAGGTTCGGGAGGAAGCGGCAGGCGGAACCGGGTCGAACCCGCCGTCGTTCCAGGGATGACAGCGTCCGAGGCGACGAACGGTCAGCCACCCGCCACGCAGAAGGCCATGTGTCTCGATGGCTTCATAGGCGTAACAGGAGCAGGAGGGATAGAAACGACAGTGACTGGCCATCAATGGGCTGATGGCGTAACGGTAGAACTGGATCGGAACGAGGGCCAGTTTACGCATCGTGACTGTCTACCCTTGCGACATCGGCAATGGCTGCCGGAGCGGGCTGCAGACGGGCCAGACGCTTCCAGAGCTTGATGAAGTGTGGATGCAATTCCGGATTTTCCGTCTCGCCCAACCCTCTACGCGCGACGATCACGATGTCCCAACCTGCAAGCATGTGCTGGTTCAGGCGAAACGAATCGCGCATCAGGCGTTTGAGGCGATTACGCTGAACGGCGAGCTTGACGCTCTTCTTGCCGATCACCAGCCCGAGGCGTGGATGATCGAGACCGTTCTCGCGAGCAAGGATCAGCAGGTTTTTCCCTGGAACCTTGCCGGTTGGGGAGTCGAAGACCGCTTTGAAGTGCCGGGGGGTAAGCAATCGCTTGTCCCGACTGAAGTCCTGACTCACCACCTGTGCCGGAAAATCAGATGGCCAGACGCTTACGGCCTTTGGCACGACGACGCGACAGAACTGCGCGGCCGTTCTTGGTAGCCATGCGAGCACGGAAACCGTGGGTGCGTGCGCGCTTGATGGTGCTTGGTTGGAAAGTACGTTTCATGGCGTGTTACCTGGTTCGTCGACAACGGGCCGGAATGGCCCCCGTTTTAAGAGATCGGCGATTCTAGAGAAACCAAGGCCGTAGGTCAATTTCCAACCAGCTCGCATTCTCTATAAGCAGACGAACGCTCATGAGGGGCAGGGCCTGAGCGAGGCACGCCAGGATGGACCTTACTATGAAAAATAAGAAAGAGAGATAGAAAGCTTTTTTAAAGAATCTATAGCTTTTAAGCAGCGACCTTTCTGTGGATAGATCGCTACAAGCCTCTGAAAACGGGCTGTACAGAAAAATTTAAGTCTGTCTGAAAGCCGTGCTGCAGCTGTGCGGCGGCTGCGAAAAGCCTGTGCATAAGTAGGTACTCTATCCACAGAAGATTTATGCACAGGGTTTGACCCTGACTTGTGCATAGATCTCAAGTCGCGTTATCCACAGACTTTATCCCCAGTTCGGTGGCGGTGTTGGTGCCGGATTTTGTCCAGGGTGTCGTCGTGCGTGTGGTCCCTCCATGTGGATAACCGCTCCGGTGCCCGGTACAATAGGCCGCTTGTACTCGCCTACCAGGCTTCAACTCAGGGGAACTCCGTGTCAGTGGAACTTTGGCAGCAATGCGTGGAGCTGTTGCGCGACGAACTGCCTGCCCAGCAATTCAATACCTGGATCCGTCCACTACAGATCGAAGCCGACGGCACCGAGCTGCGGGTCTACGCGCCTAATCGCTTCGTGCTGGACTGGGTCAATGAAAAATACCTGGGCCGCCTGCTCGAACTCCTGGGTGAGCATGGCAATGGCATGGCACCTTCACTGTCCCTGTTGATCGGCAGCCGCCGCAGCTCTACCCCGCGGGCCGCACCCAATGCGCCTGTCAATGCCGCCACGGCCGCTTCCCAGGCACAGCCCTCGCTCCGGGCACCGACCGCCAGTGAATCGACGACTCTTAATACAGTCTCGTCGGAACCTGCCTCCTCCTCGGAAACGGTCCTCAGCCAGGAGCGGTATGCGCCCATCGACGAGGCCCCTCCAGCGGCCCCTGCTCAGGCCACGGCCAGGGCCGAGCAACGTACGGTCCAGGTGGAAGGTGCGCTCAAGCACACCAGCTACCTGAACCGTACCTTTACCTTCGAGACCTTCGTCGAAGGCAAGTCCAACCAGTTGGCGCGTGCCGCGGCCTGGCAGGTGGCGGACAACCCCAAGCATGGGTATAACCCGCTGTTCCTGTACGGCGGTGTGGGCCTGGGCAAGACGCACTTGATGCACGCCGTGGGTAACCATCTGCTGAAGAAGAACCCCAATGCCAAGGTCGTCTACCTGCATTCGGAGCGGTTCGTCGCCGACATGGTCAAGGCGTTGCAGCTGAACGCGATCAACGAATTCAAGCGGTTCTATCGCTCCGTCGATGCCCTGCTGATCGATGACATCCAGTTCTTCGCCCGCAAGGAGCGCTCGCAGGAAGAGTTCTTCCACACGTTCAACGCGCTGCTCGAAGGCGGTCAGCAGGTCATTCTGACCAGCGACCGTTACCCGAAGGAGATCGAAGGGCTCGAGGAACGTCTCAAGTCGCGCTTCGGTTGGGGATTGACGGTGGCCGTGGAGCCGCCGGAGCTGGAGACCCGGGTCGCCATCCTGATGAAGAAGGCCGACCAGGCCAAGGTCGACCTGCCGCACGATGCCGCGTTCTTCATCGCGCAGCGCATCCGCTCCAACGTCCGCGAGCTGGAAGGTGCCTTGAAGCGTGTGATCGCGCATTCCCACTTCATGGGGCGCGACATCACCATCGAGCTGATCCGCGAATCGTTGAAGGACCTGCTGGCCCTGCAGGACAAGCTGGTGAGTGTGGATAACATTCAGCGCACGGTGGCCGAGTACTACAAGATCAAGATCTCCGATCTGTTGTCCAAGCGTCGCTCCCGTTCGGTCGCCCGTCCCCGTCAGGTGGCGATGGCGCTGTCCAAGGAACTGACCAACCACAGCTTGCCGGAAATCGGTGACATGTTCGGCGGCCGTGACCACACCACGGTCCTGCACGCCTGTCGCAAGATCAACGAACTGAAAGAATCCGACGCGGACATTCGCGAGGACTACAAGAACCTGCTGCGCACGCTGACGACCTGATCCTCGGCGCCGCCGCTTATTGAAGGCAAGGACTAGACCATGCATTTCACCATTCAACGCGAAGCCCTGTTGAAACCCCTGCAACTGGTCGCAGGCGTTGTCGAGCGCCGTCAGACCTTGCCGGTGCTGTCCAACGTCCTGCTGGTGGTTCAGGGGCAGCAGTTGTCGTTGACCGGTACCGACCTGGAAGTCGAGCTGATCGGCCGCGTCCAGCTCGAAGAGCCTGCCGAACCCGGCGAGATCACCGTGCCTGCGCGCAAGCTCATGGACATCTGCAAGAGCCTGCCCAGCGACGTGCTGATCGACATCAGGCTCGACGAGCAGAAACTGCTGGTCAAGGCAGGCCGCAGCCGCTTTACCTTGTCGACCCTGCCGGCCAATGATTTCCCGACGGTCGAGGAAGGTCCGGGATCGCTGACCTGCACGCTGGAACAGAGCCGCCTGCGTCGCCTCATCGAGCGCACCAGCTTTGCCATGGCCCAGCAGGACGTTCGCTATTACCTCAACGGGATGCTGCTCGAGGTCTCCACCGACACATTGCGTGCCGTGGCCACCGACGGGCACCGTCTGGCGCTTTGCGCCATGCAGGCGCCGGTCGGTCAGACCGAGCGACATCAGGTCATCGTGCCGCGCAAAGGTATTCTCGAGCTGGCACGTCTGCTGACCGACCCGGAAGGCACCGTCAGCATCGTGTTGGGGCAGCACCATATCCGCGCCACCACGGGCGAGTTCACCTTCACCTCCAAGCTGGTCGATGGCAAGTTCCCGGACTATGAGCGTGTCCTGCCCAAGGGCGGTGACAAGCTGGTGCTGGGCGATCGCCAACTGCTGCGAGAAGCCTTCAGCCGGACGGCGATCCTGTCCAACGAGAAGTACCGGGGTATCCGCCTGCAGCTGGCCAGCGGCCAACTGAAGATCCAGGCCAACAACCCTGAGCAGGAAGAGGCCGAGGAAGAGATCAGCGTCGATTACGAAGGGGCCTCGTTGGAGATCGGCTTCAACGTGAGCTACCTGCTGGACGTGCTGGGCGTGATGACCACCGATCAGGTGCGTCTGCTCCTGTCCGATTCCAACAGCAGCGCCTTGCTTCAGGAAGCAGGCAACGACGATTCCTCCTACGTCGTAATGCCGATGCGTCTCTAAGCCTCGCGCCGTTCATGTCCCTTCGACGCGTATCGGTCATCGGCGTGCGCAACCTGCACCCGGTGACCTTCGAACCCTCTCCCAGGATCAACATCCTCTACGGCGACAACGGCAGCGGCAAGACCAGCGTGCTGGAAGCCATTCACTTGCTGGGCCTGGCACGCTCCTTTCGGAGCACACGACTCAACCCGGTCATTCAGCACGAGCAGGCCAATTGCACGGTATTCGGCCAGGTCGACCTGCTGGACGGTGGCTCCAGCAATCTGGGGATCGCACGTGAGCGCCAAGGCGACTTCTCGATCCGCATCGATGGGCAGAACGCCCGAGGGACAGCCCAGCTGGCTGAAATCCTGCCACTGCAGCTCATCAACCCCGACAGCTTCCGATTGCTGGAAGGCGCTCCGAAGATCCGGCGGCAGTTTTTAGACTGGGGTGTGTTCCACGTGGAACCGCGCTTCATGGCCACATGGCAGCGCCTGCAGAAGGCGCTCAGGCAACGGAATTCGTGGCTCCGGCATGGTACACTGGACGTCGCCTCGCAGGCGGCATGGGACCGGGAATTATGCTCGGCCAGTGCAGAAATAGACGAATTTCGACGCAGCTACATCGTGGCCTTGAAGCCGGTTTTCGAGCGTACGCTAAGTCAATTGCTCGACCTTGAAGGGCTGACCCTGAGCTATTACCGCGGCTGGGACAAGGACCGCGACCTGCAGACCGTGCTGGCGACCTCGTTGCACCGTGACCAGCAGTTGGGCCACACCCAGGCAGGTCCGCAGCGAGCCGATCTACGGCTGCGGCTGGGCGCTCATAATGCGGCGGACATCCTGTCACGCGGGCAGCAGAAGCTGGTCGTTTGTGCCTTGCGCATCGCTCAGGGCCATCTGGTCAATCAGGCCCGGCAAGGGCGCTGCATCTACCTGGTCGACGACCTGCCGTCCGAACTGGACGAAGACCATCGCGGCGCATTGTGCCGCTTGCTGGAAGAATTGAACTGCCAGGTATTCATCACCTGCGTAGATGAAGAATTACTGAGGGACGGCTGGCAGACGGATACGCCTGTCGCTCTGTTCCACGTGGAACAGGGCCGTATCACCCAGACCCACGACCATCGGGAGTGAAGGCATGAGCGAGAATCAAACATACGACTCTTCCAGCATCAAGGTGCTGAAAGGGCTGGATGCCGTGCGTAAGCGCCCCGGCATGTACATCGGCGATACCGATGACGGCAGCGGCCTGCACCACATGGTGTTCGAAGTCCTCGACAACTCGATCGACGAAGCGCTTGCCGGTCATTGCGATGACATCACCGTCATTATCCATCCGGACGAATCCATCAGCGTACGTGACAACGGCCGCGGTATCCCGGTCGACGTGCACAAAGAGGAAGGCGTTTCTGCGGCCGAAGTCATCATGACGGTCCTGCACGCCGGCGGTAAGTTCGATGACAACTCGTACAAGGTCTCGGGTGGCCTCCACGGTGTAGGCGTATCCGTGGTCAACGCGCTGTCGGAGAAGCTTATCCTGACCGTGCGCCGCAGCGGCAAGATCTGGGAGCAGACGTACGTGCATGGCGTCCCCCAGGCGCCGATGGCGATCGTGGGCGATAGCGAAACCACGGGTACGCACATCCACTTCCACCCGTCCGCCGAAACCTTCAAGAACATCCACTTCAGCTGGGACATCCTGGCCAAGCGTATTCGGGAGCTGTCCTTCCTGAACTCGGGCGTGGGCATCCTGTTGAAGGACGAGCGTTCCGGCAAGGAAGAGTTCTTCAAGTACGAAGGCGGCCTGAGCGCATTCGTCGAGTACCTGAACACCAACAAGACGCCCGTGAATGCGCAGGTCTTCCACTTCAACGTGCAGCGCGACGACGGCGTCGGTGTCGAGGTGGCCCTGCAGTGGAACGACAGCTTCAACGAGAACCTGTTGTGCTTCACCAACAACATTCCTCAGCGCGATGGCGGTACCCACCTGGTGGGCTTCCGCTCGGCGTTGACGCGCAACCTGAACAACTACATCGAGCAGGAAGGCCTGGCCAAGAAGAACAAGGTCTCCACCACAGGCGATGATGCCCGTGAAGGCTTGACCGCGATCATCTCGGTCAAGGTGCCCGATCCCAAGTTCAGCTCCCAGACCAAGGACAAGCTGGTCTCCTCGGAAGTGAAAACGGCCGTGGAACAGGAGATGAACAAGTACTTCTCCGACTTCCTGCTGGAAAACCCGAACGAAGCCAAGGCCGTCGTCGGCAAGATGATCGACGCCGCGCGTGCCCGTGAAGCGGCGCGCAAGGCCCGGGAGATGACCCGCCGCAAAGGCGCTCTGGACATCGCCGGCCTGCCAGGCAAGCTGGCGGACTGCCAAGAGAAGGATCCAGCGCTTTCCGAACTCTACCTGGTGGAGGGTGACTCCGCCGGTGGTTCGGCCAAGCAGGGCCGTAACCGCAAGACCCAGGCTATCCTGCCGCTGAAGGGCAAGATCCTCAACGTCGAGAAAGCACGCTTCGACAAGATGATCTCGTCCCAGGAGGTCGGCACGCTGATCACGGCACTGGGCTGCGGCATCGGCCGCGAAGAGTACAACATCGACAAGCTGCGCTATCACAACATCATCATCATGACCGATGCTGACGTCGACGGCTCGCACATCCGTACTCTGCTGCTGACCTTCTTCTTCCGGCAACTGCCCGAGCTGGTGGAGCGTGGCTACATCTACATCGCTCAGCCACCGCTCTACAAGATCAAGCGCGGCAAGCAGGAGCAGTACCTCAAGGACGACGAGGCCAAGGAAGAATACCTGACCCAGTCGGCCCTGGAAGATGCCAGCCTGCACCTGGACGAAGCCGCCCCGCCTGTCTCGGGCGTGGAGCTGGAGCGTCTGGTGAACGAATTCCGCAGCGTGATGAAGACCCTCAAGCGGTTGTCGCGTCTGTACCCGGAAGAGATCACCGAGCACTTCATCTACCTGCCGGAAGTACCGTCCGAGCAGTTGGGCGATCATGCCGCCATGCAGGCCTGGATGGAGAAATTCCAGGCACGTCTGAACAGCAGCCAGAAATCAGGCCTCGTCTACAAGGCCGCGCTGCGTGAAGACAAGGAGCGCAACGTCTGGTTGCCCGAGGTGGAGATCACTTCCCATGGCCTGGCCAGCTACGTCACCTTCAACCGCGACTTCTTCGGCAGCAACGACTACCGGACCGTCGTGGCCCTGGGTGGCAAGCTGTCGACGCTGTTGGGCGAAGGCGCCTATGTGCAGCGAGGCGAGCGCAAGAAGGCGGTCCAGGAGTTCAAGGAAGCGTTGGACTGGCTGATGACCGAAACCTCCAAGCGCTACACCATTCAGCGCTACAAGGGTCTTGGCGAGATGAACCCGGACCAGCTGTGGGAAACCACCATGGACCCGAACGTGCGTCGCATGCTGAAAGTGACGATCGAAGACGCGATCGCCGCGGACCAGCTGTTCAACACCCTGATGGGCGATGCGGTCGAGCCGCGTCGTGAGTTCATCGAGGGCAACGCCCTGGCGGTGTCCAACCTGGACTTCTGATCCATGAAGACGCCCTCGAGCCTGAACGGGTTCGAGGGCGTTTCCGCTTCACCCCCCTCCCCTCAGTCCGCCAGCAGCATCGCCTGCTTCTGCGCGCACAACGCCAACAGATAATCCCACACCACCCTCAACCGCACTGACTTGTGCAATTCCCGACGGGTACTGATCCAGTAGCTGCGTTGCAGCGCTTCGCCCGGCAATACCCTGACCAGGTCCAGGTCCTGGCTGGCCATGTAGTTGGGCAGCACGGCGATCCCCAAGCCCGCGCGTGCGGCCTGTTGCTGGGCAATGACGCTGGTGCTGCGAAACATGACCTTGGGATGGCGACAGAAGCTGTTGAGAAACAACAGCTCCTTGCTGAACAGCAGGTCGTCCACATAGCCGATCCAGGCGTGTTGAGCCAGATCGTCACGACTGCGAATCGGTGGTGCACCCGCCAGATAGGCCCGGCTGGCATACAGTGCCAGGCGATAATCGGTCAGCTTGCGCGTGATCAGCACGTCGGCATCGGGCCGCTCGAGATGAATGCTGATGTCCGCTTCCCGGTTGAGGATGCTGACGAAGCGCGGTACGGCGACCAGTTCGACCTCAAGCCCGGGGTAGCGTGAGAACAGGGCATTGAGTTGCGGCGTGAAGAACAAGATACCGATCCCCTCGGTCACGCCCAGGCGAATCTTGCCCAGGGGCGTGATGCTCTGGGTGATTTCCTCCTGGGCCAACAGCGCGACGTTCTCCATGGCTTCGGCGTGCTTGAGCAGGGCCTGTCCGGCGGGCGTCAGCTCATAGCCCTGTGCATGCTGCACGAACAGGGCCGTTCCGAGGCAGCCCTCGATGGTCTCGATATGGCGGGCCACCGTGCTGTGGGTGGTTCCCAGGCGCTTGGCCGCTGTCAGCAGGCGACCACTGCGCTGCAGTTCGAGGAAAAACCGTAGATCGTTCCAGTCGAACATGCCCTTCTCTCTCCAGGAGTCGCCTGCCGACACTGTGCCAAAATGCACAGCCGCTGAGCGAAAACGAACGCTTCGTTAACGAAATTAGACACTAACCTTAAGCGCGACAAGAACAACATGCGATCACGAGGTCGTTCCCATGCCGCCAGTCGATTCGCGCTTCGACTATATCGTGGTAGGCGCAGGCCCCGCCGGCTGCCTGCTGGCCAACCGTTTGTCCGCCGACCCGACCTGCCGGGTGCTGCTGCTCGAAGCGGGCGGCCGCGACAACTACCCTTGGATTCACGTACCCGTCGGCTATCTGTACTGCATCGGCAACCCACGCACGGACTGGTGCTTCAAGACCGAGCCACAGCCGGGGTTGAGCGGACGCAGCCTGGGCTACCCGCGCGGTCGTGTGATGGGGGGCTGCTCGTCCATCAACGGCATGATCTACATGCGCGGACAGGCAGCCGATTACGATCGCTGGGCCGAACAGGGCAATGTCGGGTGGTCATGGAAGGACGTGTTGCCCCTGTTCATGGCGTGCGAGCGTCACTTTGGCGGCGCCAACGACCATCACGGGGCGCAGGGTGAATGGCGCGTGGAGTCGCAGCGCTACCAGTGGCCGATCCTCGAAGCCTTCCGCGATGCTGCCGCACAGGTGGGCATCGCGAAGGTGGATGACTTCAATACCGGTGACAACCAGGGCAGCGGCTACTTTCAGGTCAATCAGCGCAAGGGCGTGCGCTGGAACGCCTCGAAAGCTTTCATCAAACCCATCCAGCAGCGGCCCAACCTGACCGTGCTCACCAATGTCCAGGTCGACCGGGTCCTGCTCGACCAGACCCGGGCCACGGCGGTCAGGGCCATGCACCATGGGCGTTGGGAGACCTTCGAGGCACGTCGCGAGATCATCCTGTGTGCCGGCGCCGTCGGGTCGCCCGGTATCCTGCAACGCTCGGGCATCGGTCCCAAAGGCCTGCTCGAGGGCCTGGGCATCGGCGTGCGGCATGAACTGCCGGGTGTAGGCGGCAACTTGCAAGACCATCTGCAATTGCGTCTGGTCTACCAGGTGCGCAACACGCGCACGCTCAACCAGATGGCCAACAGCCCCTGGGGCAAGCTGGGCATGGGCCTGCGCTACTTGTATGACCGTAGCGGCCCAATGGCCATGGCCCCTAGCCAGCTGGGCGCCTTCGTCCGCTCGGATCCGGGGCAGGCTACACCCAACCTCCAGTACCACGTACAGCCCTTGTCGCTGGAACGCTTCGGCGAGCCGCTGCACCGCTTTCCGGCCTTCACGGCGTCGGTCTGCAACCTGCGCCCGGTCAGTCGTGGCCGGATCGACATTCGCTCGGCGGACATGAGCCAGGCACCCCTGATCGATCCCAACTACCTGGCCGAAGAAGACGACCTGCGGGTCGCTGCCGATGCCATTCGCCTGACCCGGCAGATCGTCGCCGCGCCGGCCCTGGCGCCCTTCGATCCCCAGGAATATCTGCCGGGCCCCGCGTTGCAGAGCACCGAAGCGCTCCATGAGGCGGCGCGTCAGATCGGCACCACCATCTTTCACCCGGTCGGTACCTGCCGAATGGGTCATGGCACCTTGGATGTGGTCGACAGCCAACTGCGCGTTCGCGGCGTACCGGGCCTGCGTGTCGCCGATGCCTCGATCATGCCGGCCATCGTGTCGGGCAACACCTGCACCCCTACCCTCATGATCGCCGAGAAGGCCGCGCGCCTGATCAAGGCGCTACCCATCGAGCATCGCCTGGAGGACCCCGCACACCTACCCACGTCCTGACGGACACGATCGGTGACAGCCCAGTCGTCGGTGGCTGTCTGCAGTGGAACAACAAGAATAATCACTGTGGCCTCAAGGGCCGAGGATAACGACCATGCCGAACTACATCCAAGGGCACGGCGCCGCCGCTGCCAGCGTATCCCCTCGAGAAGAGCGAAAGGTGATCTTCGCCTCGTCCCTGGGGACGGTCTTCGAGTGGTATGACTTCTTCCTGTACGGCGCCCTGGCGGCGGTGATCAGCAAGCAGTTCTTCGCGGGCGTGAATGACACCACGGCCTTCATTCTCGCGTTGATGGCCTTCGCGGCGGGCTTTCTGGTACGTCCCTTCGGCGCCTTGGTGTTCGGCCGGCTGGGCGACATGATCGGACGCAAGTACACCTTCCTCGTCACCATCGTGCTGATGGGGTTGTCCACCTTCGCGGTCGGCCTGCTGCCGACCTATGCCACCATCGGCATCGCCGCGCCGATCCTGCTGGTGCTGTTGCGCATGCTGCAAGGGCTGGCCCTGGGCGGAGAATACGGCGGTGCGGCCACCTACGTGGCGGAACATGCACCACCTGGCAAGCGCGGCTTTCATACCGGCTTCATCCAGTCCACCGCCACCCTGGGCCTGCTGCTCTCGTTGATCGTGGTGCTGGGCAGCCGCTACATCAGTGGCGATGCGTTCGAGACCTGGGGCTGGCGCCTGCCCTTCCTGCTGTCGATCGTGCTGCTGGGGATTTCCACCTGGATTCGCATGAGCATGGAAGAGTCGCCGGCGTTCGTGCGCATGAAGGCCGAGGGCAAGCTCAGCACATCGCCCATCCGTGAATCCTTCACCTCCTGGCCCAACCTCAAGGTCGTGCTGACGGCGCTGTTCAGCATCAACGCGGGCCAGGCCGTGACCTTCTACACCGCCCAGTTCTACGTGCTGTTCTTCCTGACCCAGATGTTGAAGGTGGATGCAGCCCAGGCCACGACGTTGTTGATCATCAGCGTGATCATCGCTGCACCATTCTTCGTGTTCTTCGGCTGGTTATCGGACCGGATCGGTCGCAAACCTATCCTGATGCTGGGCCTGCTGTTGGCCACGGTGCTCTACTTCCCCTTGTTCAAAGGCTTGAGCCACTACGCCAACCCGCAGATCGATGCGGCCAGTCGGCAGGCGCCCATCGTCGTCACCGCCGATCCGAGCGGCTGTACCTTCCAATTCGACCCGATCGGCAAGGCGCGCTTCGACAGCCCCTGTGACAAGGTCAAGACGTTCCTGGTCAAGCAGGGCCTGCCCTACTCATCGCAGGCGACCCAGGGGGCGGAAGTGGTGGTCAGCATCGGTGACCGGTCGATCACCGGGTTCGACGAGCAGGCCATGCGCCAGGCGGTCGAGGCAGCCGGTTACCCCGCCAAGGCAGATCCGGCCCAGGTGAACGAGACCATGGTGGTGGTATTGATCGTCGCCATGATCCTGATCGCCACGATGACCTACGGTCCGCTGGCGGCGGTCATGGTCGAGCTGTTCCCCACCCGCATCCGCTACACCTCCATGTCCCTGCCCTACCACATCGGCAACGGCTGGTTCGGCGGTTTCCTGCCCACTGTGTCCTTCGCCCTGGTGGTGTATACCGGGGATATCTTCTACGGGCTCTGGTATCCGGTGCTGATCACCGGCGTGAGCCTGGTGGTCGGGTTGTTCTGTCTCAAGGAAACACGCGACGTGGACATCGACAAGGTATGAAGTACCCACAAGCGTAGGAGGCGTGAGGCAGGATGAGCAGGGACGCTCATCCTGACGACCGATGACGGCAAACGCGGTCTCTTCAGCGTCACCTAAGTGGCTGACGTGACGCGCTTTTCAGCGACCGACGAAAAAACTTATGCACGATTTTCAAGAAAACGTCATACACGAAAATTACTAATAAAATCAGAATCTTGCGTGTATTTTTAAACCGCTATCCAAAAGTTGCGCACATTTTATCCACAGCGCGTCAGGCCAAGGGATTGGCGCTGTCCGCCACGACGGGCCTGGCGTCTGCCTCGATCGAGCCCAGCGCTTCCTGGGTCGCCTGATTCCAGGCCGCTGCACGATCGTTCAGCTCGGCGACGGCACGCGGGCCGGTCCCTGTGGCGTACATGGGTTCGCCGATGACCACTTCGATGACACCCGGGCGCTTGCCCCACCCTTCACGCGGCCAGAATTTCCCGGCGTTGTGCGCGATCGGCAGGACCGGCAGGCCGGCGTTCACCGCCAGTGCCGTACCACCACGCGAGAACTTGCCGATCTGCCCATAGGGTACCCGCGTCCCTTCCGGGAAGATCAAGACCCAGACGCCTTGCTTGAGCAGCTCATCGCCCTTGCTCGCGACCTGACGCAAGGCCTGTTTGGGGTTGTTCCGGTCGATCGCGATCGGACGCAGCATGGCCATCGCCCATCCGAAGAACGGTACGTACAGCAGTTCGCGCTTGAGCACCTGGCTCAAGGGCTGGAAGTAGGCCGACAGGAAGAAGGTCTCCCAGGTGCTCTGGTGATTGGACAGGATCACGCACGGCGTCTGGGGAATGTTCGCCTCTCCCGTCACTTTATAGCGGATGCCCAGGATCACCCGGGCCAGCAGGACTGCGAAGCGGCACCAGTAGACGTTGATGAAGCGGTAACGCTGACGGAACGGCAGGAAAGGCGCGATGAAGAAGCTCAGCGAGCACCACAGCAGGGAACTGGTCCCCAGCAGCAGGTAAAAGAGAAGGATTCTGGTCGCCCGCACGATGGACATAGTGACAGATACCGTTGCGGGACACGCCCGCTCAAGAAAAGCACGCCAAGGGCGTGCTACGGAATGAGTGCTCCGGCAACCGCTGCCAGATCGTCGAAAATCAACGTGCCTTGCGGCACGCCCTTGGCCAGGGTCTTGCACCCTTTGCCTGTGGTGACCAGCACCGGCTGCGCACCGACGGCCAGGGCAGCGTCCAGGTCGCCCGAGCTGTCGCCGACGAACCATACGCCTGCCAGGTCAGCCTGGTAGTGCGTGGCGATGGTGTGCAGCATGCCCGGTTTCGGCTTGCGGCAGGCGCATCCGTCGTCCGGGCCATGGGGGCAATGCACGATCAACCCGATTTCACCCCCCGCGTCGGCCACCAGCGCACGCAGGCGTGCGTGCATGGCCTCCAGGGTGGACAGCGGGTAATAACCCCGTGCCAGCCCGGACTGGTTGGTGGCCACGGCCACCGTCCAGCCCGCCTGACTCAACCGCGCGATGGCCTCGATCGATCCGGGAATGGGAATCCACTCGTCCAACGACTTGATGTAGGCGTCGGAGTCCTGGTTGATCACGCCATCACGGTCGAGTATCAGCAGTTTCACGGCTTACCCCAGCAACGAGATGTCGGCCACGCCCAGGAACAGACCGCGCAGGCGGCTGAGCAGGGCGTAACGGTTGGCACGTACGTTGGGGTCTTCGGCATTGACCATCACCGCCTCGAAGAACGCGTCCACCGGCTCGCGCAAGGCCGCCAGGCGTGCCAGCGATTCCTTGTACTGGCGCGCGGCGGCCATCGGCTGCACGGCCTGGTCGGCCTGCTGGATGGCCGAGTACAGCGAGAACTCGTTGGCGTTGTCGAAGTACTTCGGCTCGACCTGGGCGGCGATGGCGCCCTCGGCCTTGCCCAGCAGGTTCGAGACACGCTTGTTCACGGCAGCCAGGGCGTCGGCTTCAGGCAACTGGCGGAAGGCTTGCACCGCCTGGATACGCTGGTCGAAGTCCAGGGCCGAGCCCGGCTTGAGCGCCCGTACCGACAGGTAGGTGGCCACGTCGACGCCCTCGTCTTCGTAGCGTGCACGCAGACGGTCGAAGATGAACTCCAGCACCTGCTCGGTCAGGCCGGCCTCCTTGACCTTGCTGCCGTACTGGGCGACGGCGAAGCTCACGGCATCGGTCAGGTCCAGGTCCAGCTGCTTGTCGATCAGGATGCGCAGCACGCCCAGGGCGGCACGACGCAGGGCATAGGGGTCCTTGCTGCCGGTGGGCAGCATGCCGATACCGAAGATGCCCACCAGGGTATCGAGCTTGTCGGCGATGGCCACCGCCGCACCGGTGAGGGTCTGGGGCAGCTCGGCGCCGGCACCGCGTGGCATGTACTGCTCGTTCAGGGCCAGCGCGACGTCTTCCGGCTCACCGTCGTTGATCGCGTAGTAGTAGCCGGCAACGCCTTGCATCTCCGGGAACTCGCCAACCATCTCGGTGGCCAGGTCGCACTTGGACAGCAGGCCGGCACGGGCGGCACGCTGGGCATCGCCGCCCAGGTGCGGCGCGATGAAGGCTGCCAGGCGCGATACCCGCTCGGCCTTGTCGTACACGCTGCCCAGCTGGGCCTGGAAGACCACGTTCTTCAAGCGCTCGTTGAAGGTTTCCAACGGCTGCTTCTTGTCCTGGTTGAAGAAGAACTCGGCGTCGGTCAGGCGCGGACGCACGACCTTCTCGTTGCCTTCGACGATCTGCCGTGGATCGCGGCTTTCGACGTTGGCCACGGTGATGAAGCGCGGCAGCAGCTTGCCTTCGCTGTCGAGCAGGCAGAAATACTTCTGGTTGTCCTGCATGGTGGTGATCAGGGCTTCCTGGGGCACGTCGAGGAAACGTTCCTCGAACGAGCACACCAGTGGCACCGGCCATTCCACCAGCGCGGTGACCTCGTCCAGCAAGGCAGGCGGCACGATCGCGGTACCTTCCTGCTGCAACGCCAGTTCGGCGGTGCGCTTGGCGATCAGTTCGCGACGCTCGGCGAAGTCTGCCAGCACGTAGGCCTGGCGCAGGGTCTCGAGGTAGCTGGCCGGCGAGGCGATGGTGACGTCGTCCGGGTGATGGAAGCGGTGGCCACGGGATTCACGCCCTGCGGTCTGGCCCAGCAGGGTGCAGTCGACCACCTGGTCGCCCAGCAGCATGACCAGCCATTGGGTCGGCCGCACGAACTCTTCGCGACCGGCGCCCCAGCGCATGCGCTTGGGAATCGGCAGGTCGTTGAGCGAATCCTCGACGATGGTCGGCAGCAGGCTGGTGCTCGGCTTGCCGGGAATGTGCTGGGAGAAACGCAGCTTCGGACCGCTCTTGTCGATCTCGGACAGCTCGACACCGCACTTCTTGGCAAAGCCCAGGGCGGCCTGGGTCGGATTGCCCTCGGCATCGAAGGCGGCCTGCAGGGGCGGGCCATCGACGGTGATGCTGCGGTCGGGCTGCTGCACGTCGAGCTGGCTGATCAGCACGGCCAGACGGCGCGGCGCGGCATAGACCTGCTTGGCGGTGTAGTTCAGGCCGGCGGCCTGCAGACCTTTTTCGATACCGGCCAGGAAGGCATCGCCCAGGCTGGACAGCGCCTTGGGAGGCAGCTCTTCGGTGCCCAGTTCGACCAGAAAATCGTGTGCACTCATTGTGCCGCCTCCAGCTTAGCCAACGCTTCGTCACGCAGTTCAGGGGTCGCCATCGGGAAGCCCAGGCGTGCGCGGGCTTGCAGGTAGCTGTGGGCCACATCGCGGGCCAGGGTCCGCACACGCAGGATGTAGCGCTGACGCTCGGTCACCGAGATGGCGCGACGGGCGTCGAGCAGGTTGAAGGTGTGCGAGGCCTTCAGGACCATTTCGTAGGTCGGCAGCGGCAGGTCGAGCTTGATCAGGCGGTTCGCTTCGCTTTCGTAGAAATCGAACAGCTCGAACAGCTTGTCGACGTTGGCGTGCTCGAAGTTGTAGGTCGACTGCTCCACTTCGTTCTGGTGGAACACGTCGCCGTAGGTGACCTTGCCGAACGGACCGTCGGCCCAGACCAGGTCGTACACCGAATCCACACCCTGCAGGTACATGGCCAGGCGCTCGAGGCCGTAGGTGATCTCACCGGTCACCGGGTAGCACTCGATACCACCGGCCTGCTGGAAGTAGGTGAACTGCGTCACTTCCATGCCGTTGAGCCAGATTTCCCAGCCCAGGCCCCAGGCGCCCAGGGTCGGCGACTCCCAGTTGTCCTCGACGAAGCGCACGTCGTGCACCAGCGGGTCCAGACCGATGGCCTTGAGCGACCCCAGGTACAGTTCCTGGAAGTTGGCCGGGTTGGGCTTGAGCACGACCTGGAACTGGTAGTAGTGCTGCAGGCGGTTGGGGTTTTCACCGTAACGGCCGTCGGCCGGACGACGGCTGGGCTGCACGTAGGCAGCGTTCCAGCTCTCCGGGCCTACGGCGCGCAGGAAGGTGGCGGTGTGAAAGGTGCCGGCGCCTACTTCCATATCGTAGGGCTGAAGCACCACACAACCTTGCTCGGCCCAGTACTGCTGCAGGGCGAGGATCAGGTCTTGGAAGGTACGCACGGCTGGCGTAGGCTGGCTCACGAAATTCACCTGTATCGAGGGATGCGGATGTAAAGAGCGGGAGTATACCCCGATTCGCTCTTCCCTCTACCCTTGGAGCCTTATGCCACGCTGCTTTTGGTGCACCGACGACCCGCTGTACCAGGCCTACCACGACCACGAATGGGGGCGGCCCACGCATGACCCGGCACAGCTGTTCGAGATGCTGCTGCTCGAGGGTTTCCAGGCCGGGCTGTCATGGCTGACGGTGCTGCGCAAGCGCGAACGCTATCGCCAGGTGCTCGACGGTTTCGACCCCGAACGCCTGGCACGCCTGAGCGACGAACGGATCGATGCACTGATGCTCGACCCCGGCATCATCCGCAACCGGCTCAAGCTCCAGGCGGTTCGACAGAACGCACGTGCCTGGCTGGCGCTGGAGCAGCCGGCCGAATGGCTCTGGTCGTTCGTCGGTGGTGTGCCACGGATCCATCATTTCCGCGACCGCAGTGAGGTACCGGCCATCACCGCCGAGGCCGAGGCCATGAGCAAGGCCTTGCGCAAGGCTGGCTTCACCTTCGTCGGCCCGACCATCTGCTACGCCTTCATGCAGGCGACCGGCATGGTCATGGATCATACCGTCGACTGTGATCACTACGCCGCGCTGGCCACGCCAGGCGTTACAATGCCTCCCTTGGATCAATAAGGAGTCGGCCTGTGGAAAAGTTCAAAGGCGCCCTGATGGTGGGGATGCTGCGGCTGTTCGCCAAGCTGCCCTGGGGCGGGGTGCAGAAGGTAGGCGCCGGTATCGGCTGGCTGATGTGGAAGCTGCCCAATGGCTCGCGCAACGTGGTGCGCATCAACCTGGCCAAGTGTTTCCCCGAGATGACGCCCGAGGCACGCGAGCAGCTGGCCGGGCGCGCCTTGATGGACATCGGCAAGTCCTTCACCGAGAGCGCCTGTGCCTGGATCTGGCCGGCGCACCGCTCGTTGGCGCTGGTGCGCGAGGTGCAAGGCCTGGAGGTGCTCCAGGAGGCCCTGGCGTCCGGCAAGGGCGTGGTCGGCATCACCAGCCACCTGGGCAACTGGGAAGTGCTCAATCACTTCTACTGCGACCAGTGCAAGCCGATCATCTTCTACCGTCCGCCCAAGCTCAAGGCGGTCGATGACCTGCTGCGCCAACAGCGCGTGCAGATGGGCAACCGCGTGGCGCCTTCGACCAAGGAAGGCATCCTCAGCGTCATCAAGGAAGTGCGCCGCGGCGGGCAGGTCGGTATTCCGGCCGATCCGGAGCCGGCCGAGTCGGCGGGCGTGTTCGTGCCGTTCCTGGGTACCCAGGCGCTGACCAGCAAGTTCGTGCCGAACATGCTGGCCGGTGGCAAGGCGGTCGGGGTGTTCCTGCATGCGCTGCGCCTGCCGGACGGCTCAGGCTTCAAGGTCATCCTCGAGGCGGCGCCGGATGCCATGTACAGCACCGACACCGAGACCTCGGCGGCGGCGATGAGCCAGGTGGTGGAGCGCTATGTACGCGCCTACCCCAGCCAGTACATGTGGAGCATGAAGCGCTTCAAGAAGCGGCCGGCAGGCGAGGCACGGTGGTATTGAGTTGAGCGGCAGGCTTCGCGGTCGGTGAGTGAAGGCTGAATCGACGCGTCTTCAGGACGACGCGTCGTTCTTGTCAGGCGTTGTGCCCTTCTCTGTCTTGTCCAGCTTGCGCAGAAACACCGTCATCTCCTTCTCGGCCTGTTTGTCGCCTTTTCGTTGGGCGGCCGCCAGGCCGCTGTCCCATGCTTGGCGGGCGCCCGCCAGGTCGCCCATGGCCTGACAGGCCTTGCCCAACAACTTCCAGGCTGCCGAATACGTCGGGTCGAGGGCAACGCAGCGACTCAGGTGCTGGACGGCCTCGCTCGCCTTGCCTTCATCCAGCCAGGCCTTGCCGAGCCCGAAGCGCAGCAGTGGGTTATCCACACCCTTGGCCAGCATCTTTTCCAACGATTCGCGCATGCCGCCTCCTAGAAAAAGCTCAAGCCGACGTGGAACAGCTTTTCCACATCGCGGATGTATTTCTTATCCACAACGAACAGGATCACATGGTCACCCGTCTCGATGACGGTGTCGCCGTGGGCGATGAGTACCTGGTCATGGCGAATGATCGCGCCGATGGTGGTGCCTTCGGGGAGCTGGATGTCGGCGATGGCCTTGCCGACCACCTTGCTCGAACGGGTGTCGCCATGGGCGATCGCTTCGATGGCTTCGGCCGCGCCCCGGCGCAGCGAGTGCACGCTGACGATGTCACCACGACGAACGTGCGCCAACAGCGTGCCGATGGTCGCCAACTGCGGGCTGATGGCGATGTCGATCTCGCCGCCCTGTACCAAGTCGACATAGGCCGGGTTGTTGATCAGGGCCATGACCCGGCGCGTGCCCAGGCGCTTGGCGAGCAGCGAGGACATGATGTTGGCCTCGTCGTCGTTGGTCAGCGCCAGGAAGATGTCGGCCTGGGCAATGCCCTCCTCCACCATCAGGTCCCGGTCCGAGGCACTGCCTTGCAGCACCACGGTGCTTTCCAGGTTGTCGGACAGCTGGCGGCAGCGGGCCAGGTTCTTTTCGATGATCTTGACCTGGTAGCGGCTTTCGATGGCTTCGGCCAGGCGTTCGCCGATCTGGCCGCCCCCGGCGATCACCACCCGCTTGTTGGTCTCGTCCAGCCGCCGCAGCTCGCCCATCACTGCACGGATGTCATGGCGGGCGGCGATGAAGAACACCTCGTCGTCCGCCTCGATGACCGTGTCGCCCTGGGGTTTGATCGGTCGGTCGCGGCGGAAGATCGCCGCGACCCGGGTGTCCACGTTGGGCATGTGCGCACGGATCTGGCGGAGCTGCTGGCCCACCAGCGGACCGCCGTAGTAGGCCTTGACCGCTACCAGCTGCGCCTTGCCCTTGGCGAAGTCGATCACCTGCAGCGCGCCTGGGTGCTCGATCAGGCGGCGAATGTAGTTGGTCACCACCTGTTCGGGGCTGATCAGCACGTCGACCGGGATGGCCTCGTTGTCGAACAGCTCCTTGTGTGTCAGGTACGACGATTCCCGCACCCGGGCGATCTTGGTCGGCGTGTGGAACAGGGTATAGGCGACCTGGCAGGCAACCATGTTGGTCTCGTCGCTGTTGGTGACCGCCACCAGCATGTCGGCATCGTCGGCACCGGCCTGGCGAAGCACCGTCGGCAACGATCCACGGCCCTGCACGGTGCGGATGTCCAGACGGTCGCCCAGGTCGCGCAGGCGTTCGCCGTCGGTGTCGACGACGGTGATGTCGTTGGCCTCGCTGGCCAGGTGTTCGGCGAGTGTGCCGCCGACCTGGCCGGCGCCGAGGATGATGATCTTCATCCGGGAAATCCTGTCAGTGGCTCGGTCCGCGTGAGGCGGCGATCTTGATCAGCTTGGCATAGTAAAACCCATCGTGACCGCCCTGCTGGGGCAGCAACTGCCGACCATGGGGCTGACGCAGGCCGGCGTCGGTCGCCAGGTCCAGTTCGCGGGCGCCGGGGGTGCGCGCAAGGAAGGCCTCGATGACCTCGGTGTTCTCGGTCGGCAGGCTCGAGCACGTGGCGTAGAGCAGCATGCCACCGACTTCCAGGGTCGGCCAGAGCGCATCGAGCAGCTCGCCCTGCAACGTGGCCAGGGCGGGGATGTCCTCGGCCTGTCGGGTCAGCTTGATGTCCGGGTGGCGACGGATGACGCCGGTCGCCGAACAGGGCGCATCGAGCAGGATCCGCTGGAAGGGCGCGCCGTCCCACCAGGCAGCGGTCTCCCGGGCATCGCAGGCGATCAGTTGGGCCTCCAGGCCCAGGCGATCGAGGTTCTCGCGTACCCGGACCAGGCGCTTGGCTTCCAGGTCGACGGCCACCACACCGGCCAGGTCGGGCTGTGCCTCGAGCAGGTGGCAGGTCTTGCCACCGGGTGCGCAGCAGGCGTCGAGCACTCGCTGACCGGGGGCCAGGTCGAGCAGGTCCGCCGCCAGTTGCGCGGCTTCGTCCTGCACGCTGATCCATCCCTCGGCGAAGCCGGGCAGCGTACGGACGTCACAGGCTTCGGCCAGAACGATGCCGTCACGGCTGTAGGCGCAGGCACTGGCCTGGAAACCGGCTTCTGCCAGCAGGGCCAGGTAGGCGTCGCGCGTGTGATGGCGGCGGTTGACCCGCAGGATCATCGGCGGGTGAGCGTTGTTGGCGGCGCACAGCGCTTCCCAGTCTTCCGGCCAGAACGCCTTGAGGGCCTTCTGCAGCCAGCGCGGATGGGCAGTGCGTGCCACGGGGTCGCGTTCCAGCCCGGTCAGCAAGGCTTCGCCCTCGCGCTGCGCACGGCGCAACACGGCGTTGAGCAGCCCCTTGGCCCAGGGCTTCTTGAGCTTGTCGGCACAGCCGACCGTCTCGCCGATCGCCGCGTGGGCCGGGATGCGGGTGTAGAGCAACTGATAGAGCCCCACCAGCAGCAAGGCGTGCACGTCGCTGTCGGCGCTCTTGAACGGCTTCTGCAGCAACTGCGCGGCCAGCAGGTCCAGGCGTGGCTGCCAGCGTGCGGTGCCGAACGCCAGGTCCTGGGTCAGGCCGCGGTCGCGCTCTTCGACCTTGTCCAGTTGCGCCGGCAAGGCGCTGTTCAGGGAAGCCTTGCCGCTGAGCACGGCAGCCAGGGCCCGGGCGGCGGCCAGCCGCGGGTTCATTGACCGAACACCTTGCCAGGCGCGAACTGCTCACGGCGGCTGTTGAACACATCGGCAAAGCTCAACGCCTTGCCGCCGGGCAATTGCACACGGGTCAGGCGCAGCGACTGTGCGCCACAGGCCACCACCAGGCCGTCTTTGCTGGCCGATAGGATTTCACCCGGTTGGCCCTGCTCTGTGGATAACTCGGCGCCCAGCACCTTGATGGCGGCGCCTTCCAGCGTGCTGTGGCAGATCGGCCATGGGTTGAAGGCACGCACCAGGCGCTCCAGCTCGACGGCCGGGCGAGTCCAGTCGAGGCGCGCCTCGTCCTTGTTCAACTTGTGCGCGTAGGTCGCCAGGGTATCGTCCTGGATCTCCCCGGACAGCGAACCGTCCTCAAGCCCGGCGATCGCCTGCAACACAGCGGCAGGGCCCAGGTTCGCCAGGCGGTCGTGCAGACTGCCACCGGTGTCCTGGGCACTGATCGGTGTGCTGACCTTGAGCAGCATGGGCCCGGTATCGAGCCCGGCTTCCATACGCATCACGGTCACCCCGCTTTCGGCATCGCCAGCCTGCACCGCGCGCTGGATCGGCGCCGCGCCGCGCCAGCGTGGCAGCAGCGAGGCGTGGCTGTTGATGCACCCCAGGCGCGGAATGTCCAATACGGCTTGGGGCAGGATCAGGCCATAGGCGACCACCACCATCAGGTCCGGGGCCAGCGCGGCCAGTTCGGCCTGGGCCTCGGCTGCGCGCAGGGTCGGCGGTTGCAGGACAGGAATGCCGTGCAGCGCGGCCAGTTGCTTGACCGGGCTGGGCATGAGCTTCTGGCCGCGGCCGGCCGGACGATCGGGCTGGGTGTACACAGCCACCACATCATGGGGGCTGTCGAGCAGGGCCTTGAGGTGTTCGGCGGCAAACTCAGGGGTGCCTGCAAAGACGATGCGCATGGGGTTCTCGCTCGCAAAAGAAAAAGGCTTGCCGGAGCAAGCCTTTGAAATGGGAAGAATCAAGCCTGCTGGCGGTGCTGCTTTTCCAGCTTCTTCTTGATCCGGTCGCGCTTGAGCTGCGACAGGTAGTCGACGAACAGCTTGCCGTTGAGGTGATCGCACTCGTGCTGGATGCACACCGCGAGCAGCCCTTCGGCGATCAGCTCGTAAGGCTTGCCGTCGCGATCGAGCGCCTTGACCTTGACCTGCAACGGGCGATCGACGTTTTCGTAGAAGCCCGGCACCGACAGGCACCCTTCCTGGTACTGGCCCATGTCGTGGGTCAGTTCTTCGATCTCGGGGTTGATGAACACCCGCGGTTCGCTGCGATCTTCGCTCAGGTCCATGACCACCACCCGCAGGTGGACGTCGACCTGGGTGGCCGCCAGGCCGATGCCAGGCGCTTCGTACATGGTTTCAAACATGTCGTCGATCAGCTGGCGCAAGGCGTCGTCGACTTCCTTCACCGGTTTGGCGAGGGTGCGCAGGCGCGGGTCCGGGAATTCGAGGATGTTCAAGATAGCCATAGTCTGTGACGTACTGTGCGTTCGGTTGAAAACTGAACACACATAATAAAGGGAATCGCGTCATTCGGCACCTGGCAAAGCTCGGCTAGGGTATGGACGGCACCTTGTCGCTCCCATCGATGGACAGGTTGCGCGCCTATTATCAACAGAGTTATCCACAGATTGTTCAGCCTGGATGACGCGCCTCAGATCAAGGATGATCCCCATGTCCACCCTCGCCACTTCGCCCTGCCCGCCCCATGAACTGGAAGCCCGTTTGCGCCTGCAGCGCCTGCCCGAGATCGGTCCCCGTCGCTTCCATACCCTGATTCACGCCTTCGGCAGTGCCTCGGCCGCACTCGCCGCACCGGCCAGTGCCTGGCGCGCCCTGGGCCTGCCGGCGGCGGCCAGCGACGCCCGCCGAAGTCCCTCCGTGCGCGACGGCGCAGCGGCTGCCATGGCCTGGCTAGAGCGTCCGGGCCAGCATTTGCTGATGTGGGACAGCCCTGGCTACCCTGCCTTGCTGGCCGAGATCGACACGCCACCGCCGTTGTTGTTCGTGGCCGGAGACCCTGCGCTGCTGGAGCAGCCGCAGCTGGCGATCATCGGCAGCCGTCGCGCGTCGCCCCCTGCCCTGGACACCGCCAGTGCGTTCGCCCGGTGCCTGGCGCAGGCAGGTTTCTGTATCACCAGCGGCCTTGCCCTGGGCATCGACGGCGTCGCGCACCAGGCGGCAATGAAGGTTGGCGGGCGCACGATCGGGGTGCTGGGCACCGGGCTGCAAAAACTTTATCCACAGCGTCACCGGACGTTGGCGCAGGCGATGATCGACGGTGGCAGCGCCGTGGTGTCCGAGTTTCCCCTAGACGCCGGCCCTCTGGCGGCGAACTTCCCGCGGCGCAACCGCATCATCAGCGGTCTTTCCCTCGGCGTCCTGGTGGTTGAGGCCAGCCTGGCCAGTGGCTCGCTGATCACCGCGCGCCTGGCGGCCGAGCAGGGGCGCGAGGTCTATGCCATACCCGGCTCGATCCACCATGTCGGCTCCAAGGGCTGCCATCAGCTGATCCGCGACGGTGCACTGCTGGTGGAAAGCGTCGAGCACATCCTCGACAGCCTGCGGGGTTGGCAGCAGGTGCCCGCTGCCGTACCGGAAACGCCCAGGCGCGACGACGCTAACCCCTTGCTGGCGCTGTTGCACGCGGCCCCGCAGACCAGCGAGGGTCTGGCGCTGAGCAGTGGACAGACGCTCGCCCAGGTCCTGGCCAGCCTGACGGAGCTGGAACTCGAAGGGCGTGTCAGCAGCGAAGGCGGACGTTGGTTTGCCCGGTCCGGCTAAGTACACTGCACATCGATCTTCATGGGAGGCAGGACAATGGTCAGCAGTTGGCGTGTGCAGCAAGCCGCACGTGAGGTGCGCGCAGGCGCGGTGATCGCGTACCCGACGGAAGCCGTCTGGGGCCTGGGCTGCGATCCGTGGAACGAAGATGCGGTGTACCGCTTGCTCGCGCTCAAGTCGCGGCCTGTGGATAAAGGGCTGATTCTGGTGGCCGACACCATCCGGCAGTTCGACTTCCTGTTCGAGGACTTTCCTGAAGACTGGATCGACCGCATGAGCAGCACCTGGCCAGGGCCCAACACCTGGCTGGTGCCGCACCAGGACCTGCTGCCGGAATGGGTGACCGGGGAACACGATACCGTGGCGCTGCGCGTCAGCGATCATCCACAGGTGCGCGAGCTGTGCGCGCTGGTCGGTCCGTTGATTTCCACCTCATGCAACCCGGCCGGGCGCCCGGCGGCCCGCACACGGCTGCGTGTGGAGCAGTACTTCCATGGCGACCTGGACCATGTGCTAGGCGGTGCCCTGGGCGGGCGCCGCAACCCGAGCGTGATCCGTGACCTGGTCAGTGGCGAGGTCAGACGACCGGGCTGAGCTCCTGGGCGAGTGGGCGGGCACCCTCGGTGCCCGAGCCACCGCTGCAGCTCAGCGGGCAGTACTCATCCTTCGGGCAGCAACACCGTGGAGCCGACCGTCTCGCGTCCCGACAGGGCCTTCTGCGCCTCGGCCGCCTCGCTCAGCGCATAGCGCTGTTGCACGTCCACCGTCAGCTTGCCGCTGGTGATCATCGCGAACAGGTCATCGGCCATGGCCTGGGTCTGTTCAGGGGTGCTGGTGTAGGTAGCCAGGGTCGGACGGGTCACGTACAGCGAGCCTTTCTGCGCCAGGATGCCCAGGTTGACGCCGCTCACCGCCCCCGAGGCATTGCCAAAGCTGACCATCAGGCCCCGGGGCTGCAGGCAATCCAGCGACGTCAGCCAGGTGTCGGCGCCGACGCCATCGTAGACCACCGGGCACTTCTGGCCGTCGGTCAATTCCAGCACGCGCTTGGCGACGTCTTCGTGACGGTAGTCGATGGTCGCCCAGGCACCCAGGGCCTTGGCGCGCTCGGCCTTTTCCGCCGAGCCGACGGTGCCGATCAGCCTGGCACCCAGGGCCTTGGCCCATTGGCAGGCCAACGATCCGACGCCACCGGCGGCGGCATGGAACAGCACGTAGTCGTCGGGCTGCACGGCATAGGTCTGCTTGAACAGGTACTGCACGGTCAGGCCCTTGAGCATGACCGCTGCGGCCTGCTCGAAACTGATCGCCTCGGGCAGGCTGACCAGGTTGCCTTCCGGCAGCGTGTGCACGTCACTGTAGGCGCCGAGCGGGCCTCCGGCATAGGCCACGCGATCGCCCACCTTGAATCGGGTGACGCCCTCGCCGACCGCCTCGACCACGCCCGCCCCTTCGGTGCCCAGGCCGGACGGCAACGCTGGCGGCGGATACAGGCCACTGCGGAAATAGGTGTCGATGAAGTTCAGGCCGATGGCCTTGTTGCGCACCTGGACCTGGTTCGGGCCTGGCGCCTTGGGGTCGAAGCTCACCAGTTGCAGGACTTCCGGGCCGCCATGCTGGCTGAACTCTATACGTCGGGCCATCTCGCACTCCTGTTGTCGTGATCAGGGAAGACCTGCTATCTGGCGCCTTTGCTCGACCGCCGTCAACTGCGAGGTGCCGCCGGCCGATGCTATGCTAGGCGCGATTTCCTTCCTGCCGCCACCGGGTGACCCGATGACCAGCCGTACCGAGGCCGTGAAGGCCTACCTGCTCGACCTGCAAGACCGTATCTGCTCTGCCCTGGAACGCGAGGACGGCACCGCCCGTTTCGTCGAGGATGCCTGGGTGCGCGACGCCGGTGGCGGAGGACGGACCCGGGTCATCGGCGAAGGCGCGCTGATCGAGAAAGGGGGTGTGAACTTCTCCCACGTCTTCGGGGCCGGCCTGCCGCCTTCGGCCAGCGCACACCGCCCGGAGCTGGCCGGACGCGGTTTCGAGGCCCTGGGTGTCTCGCTGGTCATCCACCCCTACAACCCCCATGTGCCGACCTCCCACGCCAACGTGCGCTTCTTCATCGCCGAGAAGGAAGGCGAGGAAGCGGTCTGGTGGTTCGGTGGGGGCTTCGACTTGACGCCCTACTACGGCAACGAAGAAGACTGCGTGCACTGGCACCGGGTCGCCGAGCGTGCCTGCGCGCCCTTCGGCAGCGACGTCTATCCACGCTACAAGGCCTGGTGCGACCGGTATTTCCACCTCAAGCACCGGGGCGAGCCGCGTGGCATCGGCGGGCTGTTCTTCGACGACCTCAACGCGTGGGACTTCGATACCTGTTTCGCCTTCCTGCGTGCCATCGGTGACGCCTATCTGGAGGCCTACCTGCCCATCGTGCAGCGTCGCAAGCACTTGGCCTACACTGCCCAGCAACGGGAATTCCAGGAATACCGCCGGGGCCGCTACGTGGAGTTCAACCTGGTCTACGACCGCGGCACGCTGTTCGGCCTGCAGTCGGGCGGGCGTACCGAGTCGATTCTCATGTCGCTGCCCCCCCAGGTACGCTGGGGCTATGACTGGAAACCGGCACCGGGCAGCGAAGAGGCTCGCCTGACCGATTACTTCCTGACCGATCGTGACTGGTTGGGGCAATGAGCGCTGTGGATAACTCAGGAGCAGGCATGGACCAGTACGTCGTCTTCGGCAATCCGATCGGCCACAGCAAGTCGCCGGCCATTCATCGGCTGTTCGCCGAGCAGACTGGCCAGGCGCTGGCGTACACCACTCTGCTGGCGCCCATCGACGGGTTCAGTGCGTGCGCGCTGGGCTTCTTCAAGCAGGGCCAGGGGGCCAACGTCACCGTACCGTTCAAGGAAGAAGCCCTGCACCTGTGTGACCGTCTGACGGCGCGGGCGCAGCGTGCAGGCGCCGTGAACACCTTGAGCAAGCTCGACGACGGCACGCTGCAAGGCGACAACACCGACGGCGCCGGGCTGGTCCGTGACCTGACGGTCAATGCCGGGGTCACGCTGGCAGGCAAGCGCATCCTGATCCTGGGCGCGGGCGGTGCCGTGCGTGGTGTCCTCGAACCACTGTTGGCGCAGGGCCCGAAGGCCGTGCTGATTGCCAATCGCACCGTGGAAAAGGCCGAGCACCTGGCCCGCGAGTTCGCCGACCTGGGGCCGGTGATCGGCAGTGGCTTCACGGCCTTCGTCGAGCCGGTGGACCTGATCGTCAACGCCACCTCCGCCAGCCTGGCCGGCGAGCTGCCCCCCTTGGCCGACAGCCTGGTCGCCCCGGGCCGTACGGTGTGCTACGACATGATGTACGGGCGTGAACCGACGCCGTTCTGCCAATGGGCCACGCGCCTGGGCGCCGCCCAGGTACTGGACGGGCTGGGCATGCTCGCCGAGCAGGCTGCGGAAGCCTTCGAAGGCTGGCGGGGCGTGCGGCCGGACACGGCACCGGTACTGGCGCACCTGCGCCGTCAATTGGCCCAGGGCTGACGCCGAGGGTCACACCGGGTCGATGAAACGGATCGGGCAGCGCTCTGCCCCTTCCAGCTTCTGGATGTCCGCCATTACCTGTGCGCGTGCGCGCCGCAGGGTCAGGCTCCCGCCACGGCGGGTCAGCCGACGTGCCTCGCGGTGCAGCATGTCCACGCCCGAATAGTCGATGAAGTTGATCTGCGGCGCATCGACGATCACGTGCGGCCCCTGGCAGCGCTGCAGGTGCACCTGAAGGTGGTGGGCCGCCCCGAAGAAGATCGAGCCACCGATTCTGAGTACATCGGTCTCGTGCTCACGTGTCTGCTGCACCCGGGGACGGGACGTGCGCTTGAGGTAGAAGAACAGCGAGGCCAGTACGCCGGCGTAGATGGCCGTCTGCAATTCCAGCAGCAAGGTGGCGCAGGCGGTCAGGGCCATGACCAGGAACTCGGCGCGGCTGACCCGGAACAGTGCGGCAATGGCCGGTCGGTCCATCAACCCCCAGCAGATCAGCAGGATACCGCCGGCCATGGCGGGTACCGGCAACCAGGCGATCAGGCTGGCGCTGGTCAAGGCGAACACGCCCAGCCACAGGGCCGAGCAGACCCCGGCCAGCGGCGAGCGGGCGCCGGCTTCCAGGTTCAGGCCGGAGCGGGTGAAAGAGCCGGACGACAGGTACCCGGAACACAGCGAACCGACCAGGTTGGACAGGCCCTGGCCGCGGATTTCCTGGTCAGCATCGATCAGCTGCTCCGAGCGTGCCGAGAGCGATCGGGCAATCGACAGGCTAGTGACCAGCCCCAGCATGCCCACGGCCACCGCGCTGGGCAGCAGGCGCAGGACCGTCTCGGCATCCAGCAGCGGCAGCGGGCTCAGCGGTGGCAACTGGCCGATGAAAGCCGGGACACGTGCCACCTCCCCGAACAGCCCCGGCAGCGACCAGGCCACCAGGCTGACGACCGTCAGACTGATCAACAGCCCTGGCCAGCGAGGCCGCCAGCGCTTGAGGCCTGCGCCGAGCAGCACCGTCGAAAGCCCCAGCGCCATGGCCGACACCTGTACCTCGCCTGCATGGGCCAGCAGGGCCTGCGCGGTGCCCAGCGCCGTGGCCTGACTGGGCACGTCCAGGCCAAGCAGATTGGGGATCTGGCCCAGGGCGATGACCACTGCCGCGCCCAGGCTGAAGCCAAGCACCACCGCGTGCGAGACGAAATCCACCAAGGTACCGAATCGCAGCAGGCCGAGGATGAGCTGGAACAGACCGGCCACGAAGGTCAACAGCAGCACCAGGGTCACGTAGTCAGCGCTGCCCGGGACGGCCAGGGGGCTGATGCTGGCGTAGAGCACGATCGAAACGGCAGCCGTGGGACCGCTGATCAAGTGCCAGGAGGAGCCCCAGAGGCAAGCGATCACCACCGGGACCATGGCCGCGTACAACCCGTACTCCGCGGGCAGCCCGGCGATCAAGGCGTAGGCGATGGACTGTGGCAGCGCCAGGATGGCGCCGCTGAGGCCGACCAGCACGTCCTGGCGCAGGTCGCGCCAGGTCAGGTGCGGCAGCCAGGCCATGAAGGGCAACAAGCGGTGAAGGCGGCGCATGGCGGGAAGGCGTCCTGACGGGGGATAGCGCGAGGGTGGTGAATCGGGCCGTACAGGGCAAGTTTATTTTGCAGGGTGCAGTCCTCATCGCATTGAACGGCCTTGCGAGTCCGGCAGACCGACGCAGCCTTTTGTGGAAGCGGGCTTGCCGGCGATGGAACCCGTTCATTCGCCTTGAGGCTGACAGGACAGCATTCATCCTGTTGGCCATGTGCCGGATTTACCATCGCTATCGCAGGCAAGCCCGCTCCCACAAGCTGCTTGCGCAGCCATGCCTACACCGACAGCTGCAGAGGTCTGGGTGGGAGCTGGCGTGCCAGCGATAGGGCCTTGTCAGGCGCCGCCTGCGTCGCAGGTAAGCTCACACATCAGCCCATGCGGCCGGGCATGTTACCCAGTAGAAAAAGGACAGCTGCTCCCATACAGCCTGCACGGGCGACGTGCTGATGTCTGCTTGAGAGGGACACCGGCGCGGCGCTGGGCACACTCCCCTCTGTGTACTCGACCCACGTATAGTCGTGATACGTCCATCCCACGCCAGGAGCCTTCGTGCAAAGAATCCAGGGCTACCATGCCCACGTCTACTTCGACGCCCAGACCCTCGGCCAGGCTCGTGCCCTGTGCCAGGAGGCGGCCAGTCTGTTTCCCATCACGCTGGGCCGGTTTCACCAGCGGCCGGTCGGTCCGCATCCTGACTGGAGCTGCCAGTTGGCGTTCGAACCGGAGTTCATCGGCGTGGTGTTGCCCTGGCTGGCGCTCAACCGCAAGGGGTTGGTGGTGTTCCTGCACCCATTGACCGGCGATGAATTGGCCGATCACCGTGACCATGCCATCTGGATGGGAGCAGTCAGGCCATTGAATCTGGCATTGTTCGGCGCGTAAGCGACGTCTGTCGGCCTGCAGTCAGCAGGCCTTCGTAAATCACCCTATCCAGACGCCTCACTTGAAGAAGCATTCTTCGATCTTGGATTCACAGGTGGCATTCATCCAGTTGGAGCCCACGGCCAACCTCGCGCCTTCCATCGATAGGCTCAGGTGATCGATATGAGCCTTATGCTTTCTATCATCCTCATAACGACAGAGCACGCTTGCCGGCGTGATGTGGCTGGAGACGAAGCGCAAATGCGCAAGATCGATCGACGTGCTATTGGCGTCGCCTTTCCAGCCGCCGGGGGCCGTATAGAGCTGCCCACCCTGTTCGCTGACGATCTGAGACGGTTCGGGGCATGTCATGAGCGAGGCGTGTTCAGGCGAGGCATTGGCTTGCCCGATGAACATGAGCACGAGCGAATACGTAGCAAGGCATGATGAGCGCATGTCGCGAGTCTCCAGAGAGGCTGAAGCGCTAGCATGCAGTCGAAGCGGTCGTTGAAGAACTGGCAAAAATAACGGTTTTGCAGCTCACGCCATGTGTTTCATCAGGTATCGAGCACGCCCGGACGCTCGTTGCGAGCGCCCGGGCGTCGCGCTCATCAGCGCGCTCGTGCCTGTCTCACACCCTGCGACAGATCGGCACAAAGCGCCAGCACGTCCTTGACGGCCTGCTCCGCGGACGGTGCCTGCGCAACCTTGTCGATCAACGCCGACCCGACGACGACCCCGTCTGCCAGCCGCGCGATGGCGGCCGCCTGTTCAGCCGTGCGAATGCCGAAGCCGACGCTGATCGGCAGGTCGGTATGCCGGCGCAGACGCCCGATGGCCTGGGTGACCTGGTCGGTGGTGGCCGAGCCGGCACCGGTCACGCCCGCGACCGACACGTAATAAACGAACCCCGAGCTGCGCGCCAGCACCCGTGGCAAGCGGGCGTCGTCGGTGGTCGGCGTGGTCAGGCGGATGAAGTCGATCCCTGCATCGTGGGCCGGGTCGGCCAGCTCGGCATCGTGCTCGGGCGGCAGGTCGACGATGATCAGCCCATCGACACCCGCTTCTCGCGCCTCACCGATGAAGCGCTCCACGCCAAAACGATGGATCGGGTTGTAATAGCCCATCAGCACGATCGGCGTGGTCTGATCATCGAGACGGAAGTCACGCACCATCTGCAACGTCTTGGCCAGGGTCTGGCCGGCTTCCAGGGCACGCAGGGTCGCCAGCTGGATGGCCACGCCATCGGCCATCGGGTCGGTGAAGGGCATGCCCAGCTCGATCACGTCCGCGCCTGCTTTCGGCAGGCCCTTGAGGATCGCCAGGGAGGCGTCGTAGCCCGGGTCGCCTGCAGTGATGAAGGTGACCAGCGCCGCGCGGCCCTCGGCTTTCAGTTCGGCAAAACGGTGTTCGAGGCGGCTCATGCCACGGTCTCCTGGGCGGCCATGTGGTTCATCACGGTGTGCATGTCTTTGTCGCCACGCCCGGACAGGCAGATGACCATCAGGTAATCCTTGGGCAGCGAGGGGGCGATACGCAGGGCTTCGGCCACGGCGTGGGCACTCTCCAGGGCAGGGATGATGCCCTCGAGCCGGCAGCAGGTGTGGAAGGCCTGCAGGGCTTCGTCGTCGGTGATGCTGACGTACTCGACGCGCTTCACTTCGTGCAGGTGGGCATGCTCGGGGCCGATACCGGGGTAGTCCAGACCGGCCGAGATCGAGTGGGCATCGGTGATCTGCCCGTCGTCGTCCTGCAGCAGGTAGGTGCGGTTGCCGTGCAGCACGCCGGGTACGCCGCCGTTAAGGCTGGCGGCATGCTTGTCGGTGGTCACGCCGTGGCCACCGGCTTCCACGCCGATGATGCGCACGCTCGGGTCGTCGAGGAATTCGTGGAACAGGCCCATGGCATTGGAGCCGCCGCCCACGCAGGCGATCAGGCTGTCGGGCAGGCGCCCTTCCTTCTCCTGCAACTGGGCGCGGGTTTCCTTGCCGATGATCGACTGGAAGTCGCGGACCATGGCCGGGTAAGGGTGTGGGCCGGCCACGGTGCCGATGAGGTAGAAGGTGTCGTCGACGTTGGTGACCCAGTCGCGCAGGGCCTCGTTCATCGCATCCTTGAGCGTGCCGGTGCCGGCAGTGACCGGTACGATCTCGGCACCCAGCAGCTTCATGCGAAAGACGTTGGCCTGTTGGCGCTCGATGTCGGTGGCGCCCATGTAGATCACACAGGGCAGGCCGAAGCGTGCCGCGACGGTGGCGGTGGCCACGCCGTGCATGCCCGCGCCGGTCTCGGCGATCAGACGCTTCTTGCCCATGCGCTTGGCCAGCAGCACCTGGCCGATGCAGTTGTTCACCTTGTGCGCGCCGGTGTGGTTGAGCTCTTCGCGCTTGAAGTAGATCTTGGCGCCGCCGCAATGCTCGGTCAGGCGCTCGGCGAAGTACAGCGGATTGGGACGGCCGATGTAGTCACGCTGGAAGTAGGCCAGCTCCTCGAGAAACGCCGGATCGGCCTTGGCCGCCTCGTACTCGCGTGCCAGGTCCAGTACCAGGGGCATCAGGGTTTCGGCGACATAACGGCCGCCGAACGAGCCGAACAGGCCGTTCGCATCGGGGCCGGCGCGGTAATGGGTCTGGGTCATGACGTTCTCCAGCATGAACAAGGGCAATGACAGCTACTGTAACCAGCGCAGGACCGCGTGAAAACCGATAAGATCGTGATGACTTGTCAGGAAAACTCACACGACCATGGCCCAGGATCTTCCTCCGCTCAATGCGCTCAAGGCTTTCGAGGCCGCCGCACGGCTCAACAGCGTCAGCCAGGCGGCGCAATCCCTGCACGTCACCCATGGCGCGGTGAGCCGGCAGATCAAGCTGCTGGAAGAGCACCTGGGTGTCGCGCTGTTTCGCAAGGAAGGCCGTGGCCTCAAGCTCACGGATGCCGGTGAGCGTCTGCTCGATGCCAGCAGCGAAGCGTTCGACCGTCTGCGCCAGGTCTGTGCCGAACTGGGGCAGGCTCAGGACCAGGCGCCCTTCGTGCTGGGTTGCTCGGGCAGCCTGCTGGCACGCTGGTTCATCCCACGCCTGGGGCGCCTGGAGGCAGAACTGCCTGACCTGCGCCTGCATTTGTCCGCAGGCGATGGCGACGCCGATCCCCGGCGAACGGGCCTGGATGCCTGGCTGGTATTCGCCGAACCACCTTGGCCGGCGGACATGCAGGTGCACGTGCTGGCGCAGGAGCGTATCGGCCCTGTCATGAGCCCTTACGTGAAGGGTAGCGAGCTTCTGCATCAGGCCCCGCCCGAGCGGCTGCTCGAAGAGCGTCTGCTACAGACCCGCTCTCGGCCGCAGGCCTGGCCGAGCTGGGCACGGCAACAGCACCTCGACCCGGCCCGATTGACGTTCGGTCAGGATTTCGAACATTTGTATTATCTGCTGGAAGCGGCCCTGGCAGGGCTGGGTGTGGCGATCGCCCCTGAGCCATTGGTGGCGGACGACCTGCGCTCGGGCAGGTTGGTCGCGCCGTGGGGGTTCACACCGACCACGGCGGTCTTATCGCTGTGGGTGCCTCGGCGCGCCAATGACCGGCGCGCCGAACGCCTGGCGCAGTGGCTACGCGCCGAGCTGGAGCGACGGGTCGATTAACCGCGCTTGCACAGCATCAGGGCAGCGATCAGGCCGATGGCGCCTACGGCAACGCCGGCGGTGGTCCATGGGTTTTCCTGAGCGTAGTCACGGGTCGCGATGCCGGTCTGGCGGGTGCGCGCCTTGACTTCGGTGTAGGCATCGCCCAGCAGGCTGCGCGAGTGCTTCAGGGCTTTCTCGGCGTTTTCGCGAATGGCCTTGAGGCTCTTGGTGGACTCATCGGAGGCATCGTTCTTGAGGCCTTCCAGGGATTTGAGCAGGCTTTCGATTTCCGCTTCCATGCTTTCCAGCGAGTTCTTGCGCAACGAGTGATTGGCCATGGTGTATCTCCTTCGCAGTGGGATGAGCTGTACAGGAATGCGACTGCATGGGTAGGGGAAAGTGCGATCGAACTTTCTGCCTTGGTCAAGGCTCGCAGCTAGACAAGGTCCGGGTGCCGGACCATCGCTGACGTTACCCAAGGAGAACGCTCATGTCGGACCATCACACCTACAAGCTCGTTGAACTGGTCGGCTCGTCCACCACCAGCATCGAAGACGCCATCCATCACGCCCTGGACGAAGCCGGCAAATCCATCGAGAACATGGAATGGTTCGAAGTGACCGAAACCCGTGGTCACATCCAGGACGGCAAGGTCGGGCATTTCCAGGTATCGCTCAAGGTCGGCTTCCGCATCATCGCCAGCTGACCCTGGCCGCCGTGCCGGTGTACCCAGCGTTTTGAGTGTCAGGGCATCGTCGATGCCCTGGTTCGCAGTGATAGCCAAGAGGAACAGGGTCGATGAAAAAACTGGTGATGGCGGTAGGGCTCATGGCCGTGGCAGGCACCGCATTGGCGGCTGGCAAGCCCTGCGCCGAGCTGCAACAGGAAATCGAGGCCAAGCTCGATGCCAAGAACGTCAGCAACTATGTGCTGGAAGTGGTGGACAAGGGCACCGGTGGCGGGAAGGTCGTCGGCTCATGCGAAGGCGGCACCAAGGACATCGTCTACCGTCGCGAAGGCTGAGCCAAGCCCTGTCGGGACGGCCTGCGTGGCGTCACGATGCCTGTGAGCCTCTGGGCACCAGAGGCTCATATCAGACAGGGGCTGACAGCGTGTCGCCATGGTCAGCCTGCCTGCCAGTGCCCACTCATTCGCAGAGGGGCACGCACACACCTCGGTACGGGATGACGGCCTTCCCTGGCCCCATTCATCCTCACGCCGCCTGCAAGGCTTCGGCCAACAGCGCGTAGGACTGCAATCGGTCCTCGTGCTCGTACAGATCGCAGGTGAAGATCAGCTCGTCGGCCCCCGTCTGCTCCAACAGCACCTCGACCTTGGCGCGAACCTTCTGCGGGCTGCCGATCATCGCCAGGCCCAGGAAGCTCGACACCGCGTCCCGCTCGTGGGGCAGCCACAGACCTTCCATGCTGTCGACCGGCGGCTGCTGCATCAGGCTCTGGCCGCGGATCAACGCCAAGATCCGGCGGTACACCGACGTGGCCAGGTAATCGGCGCGTGCGTCAGTGTCAGCCACTACCATGGGGACGCCCAGCATCACATAAGGCTTGTCCAGCACCGTGGACGGCTGGAAGTGATCGCGGTAGATGCGAATCGCCTCATGCATGTAGCGCGGTGCGAAGTGCGAGGCGAAGGCATAGGGCAGCCCGCGCATCCCGGCCAGCTGTGCGCTGAACAGGCTCGACCCCAGCAGCCAGATCGGCACGTCGGTGTCGTAGCCCGGTACGGCGATCACACGCTGGTCAGGCGTGCGCGGCCCCAGGTAGCGGCTCAGCTCCTCGACGTCGTCGGGAAAATCGTCGGCGCTCCCCGAGCGCTCGCGGCGCAGCGCACGCGCCGTCAGCTGGTCGGAGCCCGGCGCTCGACCCAGGCCCAGGTCGATGCGACCCGGGTAGAGGCTGGCGAGGGTGCCGAACTGCTCGGCGATCACCAGGGGCGCATGGTTCGGCAGCATGATGCCGCCGGCCCCCACGCGCAGGGTCGAGGTACCGCCGGCCAGGTGACCCAGCAGCACGGCGGTGGCCGAACTGGCGATGCCATCCATGTTGTGGTGCTCGGCGATCCAGAAGCGGTTGTAGCCCAGTCGCTCGGCGTGCCTGGCCAAGTCGAGCGAGTTGTGCAGCGCTTGGGCCGTGCCCTGGTCGGCACGTACCGGCACCAGGTCCAGCACGGAAAACTTGAGGTCGCGCACGTGCGTCATGAGGGTCTCCAGAAAAGGGGTGGCCATCGGGCCTTCCTCTCTCTGTATGGGCGGATCGATGAGAATCAATGGCCCGTCGATCGGTTGGAACTTGCCTGGGGGTGTGTTTTCTCAAACCTTACGTACCCAACCTCAATGTCCTGGAGGGCATCATGAAAAAGACAGCATCGGCACACTGGCAAGGCGGTCTGAAGGATGGCAAGGGATACATCTCCACGCAAAGTGGTGCGCTCAAAGACAACGCCTACGGCTTCAACACCCGTTTCGAAGACACGCCAGGCACCAACCCGGAAGAGCTGATCGGTGCCGCCCATGCCGGCTGCTTCTCGATGGCCTTCTCGATGATTCTCGGCGAAGCCGGCTTCACGCCCGACAGCATCGACACCAAGGCTGAAGTGACGCTGGAAAAACAGTCGGATGGCTTTGCCATTACCGCCGTGCACCTGGTGCTCCAGGCCAAGGTGCCAGGTGTCGACGAGCAGAAATTCCAGGAACTGGCCAACAAGGCCAAGGAAGGCTGCCCAGTCTCCAAGGTCCTGAACGCCACGATCAGCCTGGACGCGACGCTGCAGCAGTGATCCCCAGGTCAGGAGCGGTGTATTCTTGATTCATCCACCGGCCATCGGGCCATTGTCGAGGAACCGCTCCATGATCCGTCCCCTTCTGGTTGTCGCCACGTCCCTGCTGGCGACAGCTGCCCTGGCAGCCCCCAAGCCCTGTGACGAACTCAAGGCCGAGATCGAGGCCAAGATCCAGGCCAGCGGTGTGACGTCCTACACCCTGGAAGTCGTGCCCAACAGCGAGGTCAGTGACCCCAACATGGTGGTGGGCAGCTGCGAGAACGGTACCAAGAAAGTTATCTACCAGCGCAACGACAACTGACCCGTCTGCACCCTCATGGGATGCAGAACACGTTGCTTGGTTCATCCACCAGCACCCGCCGCTGTTCGTCATAGAGCAACGCAGTCGGCTGCATGGCCGGCGCACGCGCCTCGAGTCGATAGCGACGGCCTGCCTCGAAGGCGCCGTAGCGCAGCGTGAGGTAGCAGGTCCGGTCGGTGGGGTCGGTGGAGAATCCACCGGAATAGACTTCGTAGTCGAAGCGCACCACCAGCTCGTGGCGTCCGGGCGTGACCTGAAAGTAACGCCCATCTTCCAGGCGCTGGCCATCCAGCCGGTCGGCCATTACTAGCTTGCCGGGGACGAGCGTGCGCAGCTCGACCCAGGCCTGGCCGGGATCCTTGGGCGGCAAGGGGCTGGCGCATCCGCCCAATACGCCAAGGGCGGCAAGCATCGTGTACGGGCGCATGGTCTTCATCCTGCTGGCTGTTCCGGGTAGGTCACAGCATAGCGCGCTGCGCGATCAACTGCGCTGACAACCGGCAGGTGCCCCCTGACCCAGCAGGTTCTGCTGCTGGTCGTACAGCTTGACCCACGGGCGGAAACCGATGCTGCCGGCCTGCAGGCGATAGCGCTGACCGGCATCGAAGCCCTTGAAGGTGACATTGAGCTGACAATCGCGCCAGAGCGACTCCGCATCCGGACCGATGTTGCTCGGTGCCACGGGAAACTGATAGCGCACGGTGAGTTCGTGCTGGCCCGGCGGGACTTCGAAGTAGCGCTTGTCGTCCCAGGCGTGATCGTCCACTTCCAGCGCGTGCAGCGCGGTGTTCTGTTCAGGGGCCAGGTCCACCCACGCCTGGCCCGGATCTGGCTCGGGCAAGGTGGAGCAGCCAGCAAGCAGCGCGAGGGCTGCGATGGTGAACCTTGTACGCATTGGCGAAACGTCTCCTGGGCAAGTAGTCTGGCGGCCACCGTTGGCTGAGCGAGAGGAATCGCCCTGATGTGCCGACCTGTTCTGCTGCGTTCGAGCCTTGCGGCACTCGACCGTTTCCTGGTGCGGTTTGTTCCCCTGCTGGCCTGCGGACTGATCGCCGGTTGCTCCAGTGCGTCGTACTATGGGCAGCTGGCCCAGGGGCAATGGCAGCTGCTTCGTGCCCGGACGCCGATCACGCAGGTGATCGACGATCCTGCGACGGACCCGACCTTGCGCCAGCGCCTGATACAGGCCGAAGAGGCGCGCGTGTTCGCCAGCGACCACTTGAAGCTGCCGGACAACCGCAGCTACCGGGTCTATGCCGACCTGGGCCGTCGATTCGTGGTCTGGAACGTGTTCGCCACCCCGGCCCTGTCCCTGCACCCGGTCACCCACTGCTTCCCGATCGCCGGGTGCGTGGCCTACCGCGGCTACTACAGCCAGGACAGTGCCCGGGGGGCCGCCGCGCTGATGCGCCAGCAAGGGTTGGATGTCTACGTGGGCGGTGTCGAAGCCTATTCGACGCTGGGCTGGTTCGACGATCCGATCCTGTCGACCATGACCGGCTGGGGTGACGAACGCCTGGCCACGCTGATCTTTCATGAACTGTCGCACCAGCGCGTCTACGTGAAGGACGACACTGAATTCAACGAGTCCTATGCCACCTTCGTCGAGCAGGAAGGCAGCCGGCAGTGGCGTCGCGCACGGGGCCTGGCGCCTGTGCCCGAGGGCGAGCGAGGTCAGCGTGAAGCCTTTGTCCAGTTGGTGCTGGCCAGTCGCGAGCGCTTGCAGGCCTTGTACGACAGCCCGCTGGATGCCGAGGGCAAGCGCCGGGGCAAACAGGCCGAATTCGAGCGGCTACGCCGCGACTACCGCCAACTGCGCGACAGCCAATGGGGCGGCGTGGGCCGGTACGACGCCTGGATCGAAGGCCCACTGAACAACGCCACGCTCCTGCCCTTCGGGCTCTACGACCGCTGGGTTCCGGCCTTCGAGGCGTTGTACCGCCAGGCAGCGGGCGACTGGGCATGCTTCCACCAGCGCGTGCAGGCCCTCGGGCGCCTGCCGCCAGCGGCGCGACACCAGGCGTTAGCGGCCCTGGCCGCCAGCGCCCCGCCCTGAAGCAGGCTAAACGTCGTGACCCTGCAGGAACGCCGCATGCAGCTGTGCCAGCGTCTCGAAGTGGAAGTCCGGGGACTCGGCCAGCAATTCCTCGCGGCTGCCGAACCCATAGCCGACCGCCACCGACTGCAGGCCATTGCTGCGCGCGCCGATCAGGTCATGCTTGCGATCGCCGATCATCAAGGTCTGGGCCGGGTCCAGGCGCTCCTCGTCGAGCAGATGGCGGATCAGTTCGACCTTGTCGGTACGCGTGCCGTCCAGTTCGCTGCCGTAGATCATCTTGAAGTGTCGATCGAAGGCGAAGTGCCGGGCGATCTCGCGCGCGAATTCCCATGGCTTGGACGTGGCGATGTACAGGGTGCGGCCCTGCCCGGCCAAGGTCGAGAGCAGCGCAGGTATGCCTTCGAAGACCTGGTTCTCGTACAGCCCGGTGACCCTGAAGCGTTCGCGGTAGTGGTTCACCGCGTCCCAGGCCTTGGCCTCGTCGAACCCGTAGAACTGCATGAACGCCTGCAGCAGGGGCGGCCCGATGAAAGGCTCGAGGCGGGTCAGGTCGGGCTCGTCGATGCCGAGCCTGGCCAGCGCATGCTGGATGGAGCGGGTGATGCCCAGGCGCGGGTCGGTGAGCGTGCCGTCGAGGTCGAACAGGATCGTGTGCTGATGCATGGAAATCTCGGGTCTGGGAATCAAAGCGCGTCGTAGCCTTCGGCCAGGTGCTGGTCCTTGAGCGCGACGTAGTTGCGGGCGCTGTAGCTGAAGAAGGCACGCTCCTTGTCGGTCAACGGCCGCGCCTGACGTACCGGGCTGCCGACGTACAGGTAGCCGCTTTCCAGACGCTTGCCTGGCGGCACCAGGCTGCCGGCACCGATGATCACGTCGTCCTCGACCACCGCGCCGTCCATGACCGTACTGCCCATGCCGACCAGGATGCGATTGCCCAAGGTGCAGCCATGCAGCATCACCTTGTGGCCGATGGTCACCTCGTCGCCGATCAGCAACGGGAAGCCGTCAGGGTTGAACGGGCCGGCGTGGGTGATGTGCAGCACGCTGCCATCCTGGACGCTGGTACGCGCGCCGATGCGGATGCGGTGCATGTCGCCGCGGATCACGGTCAGAGGCCAGACCGAGCTGTCTTCGCCGATCGCCACGTCGCCCAGGACGATGGCCGAACTGTCGACGAACGCGCGGGGTCCCAACTGGGGAGTGTGCTGCCGGAAGGTCCGGATGGCCATGTATAGTGCCCCTCTTGAAGCCTGATAGGTGGCCGCCTGCTGCGGTCAGGGTCGATTGTAATTAAGATGGTCCCGTGTTTCTCCTGCCAAGGTATCCCAACGTGAGTGCGAACAACCCGCTCCTGCAGTCCTACGACCTGCCGCCCTTCTCGGCGATCCGCGCCGAACACGTGCTGCCGGCGATCGAGCAGATCCTGGCCGACAACCGCGCCGCCATCGCCCGGATCCTCGAGACGCAAGGCCAGCACCCGACCTGGGCCGGCCTGGTCCTGGCCATGGATGAACTCAACGATCGGCTCGGCGCGGCCTGGAGCCCGGTCAGCCACCTCAATGCGGTGTGCAACAGCGCCGAGCTGCGCGAAGCCTACGAGTCCTGCCTGCCGGCATTGAGCGCCTATTCCACCGAGCTGGGTCAGAACCGTGCCCTGTTCGACGCCTACCAAGCGCTGGCCAACAGCCCTGAAGCCGCTGGGTTCGACGTGGCACAGACCACCACCCTCGAACACGCCCTGCGCGACTTCCGCCTCTCGGGCATCGACCTGCCGGCGGACAAGCAGCAGCGCTATGCCGAGGTGCAGAGCACGCTCAGCGAACTGGGCAGCCGTTTTTCCAACCAGTTGCTCGACGCCACCCAGGCCTGGACCAAGCACGTCACCGACGAGGCGCTGCTCGACGGCCTGACCGAGTCGGCCAAGGGCCAGATGGCCGCGGCCGCCCAGGCCAAGGACCTGGACGGCTGGCTGATCACCCTGGAATTCCCCAGCTACTACGCCGTGATGACGTACGCCGCCAATCGCGCCCTGCGTGAAGAAGTCTATGCAGCCTACAGCACCCGCGCCTCGGACCAGGGCCCCAACGCCGGGCAATTCGACAACGGTCCGGTGATGCGCCAGATCCTCGACCTGCGCCAGGAACTGGCCGAGCTGCTCGGGTATGCCAACTTCGCCGAGCTGAGCCTGGCCACCAAGATGGCCGAGTCCAGCGACCAGGTGCTGAGCTTCCTGCGCGACCTGGCGCACCGCAGCAAGCCGTTCGCGGCCCAGGACCTGGCCGAACTGAAGGCGTACGCCCAGGAACAGGGCTGTGCGGACCTGAGCAGCTGGGACGTCGGCTACTATGGCGAGAAGCTGCGCGAGCAACGCTACAGCGTGTCGCAGGAAGCCCTGCGCGCGTACTTCCCGATCGACAAGGTGCTGTCGGGCCTGTTCGCCATCGTGCAGCGCCTGTATGGCATCGAGATCAAGGAACTGGACGGTTTCGACCGCTGGCATCCAGAGGTGCGCCTGTTCGAGATCAGCGAGCACGGTCAGCACGTCGGGCGTTTCTTCTTCGACCTCTATGCCCGCGCCAACAAGCGTGGCGGTGCCTGGATGGATGGTGCCCGCGATCGTCGCCGCACCGCCGCTGGCGAGCTGCAGAGCCCGGTGGCCAACCTGGTGTGCAACTTTACCCCCGCTTCGCCAGGCCAGCCTGCGCTGCTGACCCACGATGAAGTGACCACCCTGTTCCACGAGTTCGGCCATGGCTTGCACCATTTGCTGACCCGCATCGAGCATGCCGGTGTATCAGGCATCAATGGCGTGGCCTGGGACGCCGTCGAGCTGCCGAGCCAGTTCATGGAGAACTGGTGCTGGGAGCCTGAGGGCCTGGCGCTGATCTCCGGCCACTACCAGACCGGCGAAGCCCTGCCGCAGGACCTGCTGGAGAAGATGCTGGCGGCAAAGAACTTCCAGTCCGGCCTGATGATGGTGCGTCAGCTGGAGTTCTCGCTGTTCGACTTCGAACTGCACGCCAGCCATGGCGATGGTCGCAGCGTGCTGGAGGTGCTCGAGGGCGTACGCGACGAAGTGTCGGTGATGCGGCCGCCAGCCTACAACCGCTTCCCCAACAGCTTTGCGCACATCTTCGCCGGTGGTTACGCGGCGGGGTACTACAGCTACAAGTGGGCCGAAGTGCTGTCGGCCGACGCCTTCTCGCGCTTCGAGGAAGACGGTGTGCTGAACGCCGAGACCGGGCGGGCGTTCCGTGAAGCCATCCTGGCTCGCGGCGGTTCGCGTGAGCCGATGGTATTGTTCGTCGATTTCCGTGGCCGTGAGCCGTCCATCGATGCGCTGATGCGCCACAGTGGCCTGAGCGAAGACGCCGCGGCGTGAGCGAGGTGACCGTGAGCAAGACCAAGAAGCGTTTCATCGCCGGGGCCGTCTGCCCGGCGTGCAGCGAGGCCGACAAGCTGAAGATGTGGGATGAGGACGGCGTACCGCACCGCGAATGCGTGGCGTGCGGTTTTTCCGACACCCTCAACGAACAAGGCTTGTCGGTACCCAAGGAGCTGGGGACGCGGGTCAACCATTTGTCGCCAAAGGCCCCGGCCAAGGCGCAGACGGTCCAGACCGTGCAGTTCTTCCCCAACCCGAAGCTGAAGAAATCCGATAGCTGAAGGCCCCCTCGAACGGCCGGGCCTGTCGCCCGGCCGTTCGACACCACGCGATCGGCCTCGGCACCTCCACGGCCCAGTGGTCGTCCTTAATGCTTTTTTGCTATCATTTAGGTCCCGCCTCTTTTCGCACAGGACGCCCGTCCTAGAGCCTGCGAATTCAGTTTCAGTTAAGTTTACCCCGGTAGCGTAGGAAATCAGTCCGAAGCGACTGTGATTTTTGCCGTGAACGTGTCATCCAAGATCTGCATGGCCTGCATACATCACCGGTAAAATGGACTTGCCCACCTATCGTCAAGAGGATGAATCATGCCCGTCAAGGACCCATCCAAGCCGGCTCCGACCGTACCGGTCGAGAGCGCCGATGCCGCCCTGAAGCAGATCGTCGACGGCTTCCTGCGCTTCCACCACGAAGTGTTCCCGGAGCAGGAGGCGTTGTTCAAGAAGCTCGCCACCGCCCAGAAGCCGCGCGCCATGTTCATCACCTGCGCCGATTCGCGCATCGTGCCTGAACTGATCACCCAGAGCTCGCCCGGCGACCTGTTCGTCACCCGCAACGTGGGTAACGTCGTTCCCCCCTATGGCCAGATGAATGGCGGCGTCTCCACGGCGATCGAATACGCCGTGATGGCACTCGGTGTTCATCACATCATCATCTGTGGCCACTCCGATTGCGGTGCCATGCGCGCGGTGCTCAACCCGCAGTCGCTGGAGAAGATGCCGACCGTCAAGGCCTGGTTGCGCCATGCCGAAGTCGCCCGTACCGTGGTCGAGGACAACTGCTCCTGCGGTACCGAGCATGAAAGCATGCAGGTACTGACCAAGGAAAACGTCATCGCCCAGCTGCACCATCTGCGCACCCACCCCTCGGTCGCTTCGCGCCTGGCCGCAGGACAGCTGTACATCCACGGCTGGATCTACGACATCGAGACCAGCCGTATCGAGGCCTACGATGCCACCACCGACAGCTTCCTGCCGTTGGGCGAAGGCGACACCGTGCCTTGTGCCACCCCGAGAGGGCGCTACTGAGCGCTCCTGACACGCTGAACCTCTTCTGCTGACCGGCCGCCCTCCTGGGCGGCCTGGTCTTCACTGCCTTGAATCTTCCGAACAGCCTGCCGACGACCTTGGCGGTCGACGCCTGCGCGCCGTTTGGAAACCCGTGCCCATGACCGCTGGAAGGGTCGAGAGAAACGAGAAAGGAGCAACACGGTGAACATGACACAGATGAAAGCGGCCCTGCCGCGTGAGCTGTTGGCGTCGATAGTGGTCTTTCTGGTCGCCCTGCCCTTGTGCATGGGCATCGCCATCGCTTCGGGCATGCCGCCGGCCAAAGGGCTGATCACCGGCATCATCGGCGGTATCGTGGTGGGCTTTCTGGCCGGCTCGCCCCTGCAGGTGAGCGGGCCGGCCGCGGGCCTGGCAGTCCTGGTCTTCGAGCTGGTGCGCCAGCACGGGATCGCCATGCTGGGGCCGATCCTGCTGGTGGCAGGCCTGCTGCAACTGCTGGCCGGTCGCCTGCGCCTGGGCTGCTGGTTCAGGGTCACGGCGCCGGCCGTGGTCTACGGCATGCTGGCCGGGATCGGTGTGCTGATCGTGCTTTCCCAGGTGCATGTGATGTTCGACACGGCGCCGCAGCCTTCGGGCATGCAGAACCTGCTGGGCTTCCCGTCCACGCTGGCCACCGCATTGCCGGTGGAGCACGGCAGCGGCGCCTGGCAAGCGGGCTTGCTGGGACTGGGGACCATCGCCCTGATGTGGGGTTGGGAACGTTGGCGGCCGCAGCGCCTGCGCTTCGTCCCGGGCGCCTTGCTCGGGGTGGCCACGATGACAGTGATCAGCATGCTGCTGGCGTTGCCGGTCAACCGTGTCGAGGTGCCGACCGACCTGTCGCAGGCCATCGACTGGCTGCGCCTGGACGATCTGTTCAAACTTGCCGATCCCAGCCTGCTGATGGCGGCCGTGGCGCTCGCCTTCATCGCCAGCGCCGAGACCCTGCTGTCGGCGGCGGCCGTGGACCGCATGCACAGCGGGCCGCGGTCGGACTTCGACCGCGAGCTGTCGGCGCAAGGTATCGGCAACATGCTGTGCGGCATTCTGGGTGCCCTGCCGATGACCGGGGTGATCGTGCGCAGCTCGGCGAACGTGCAGGCCGGTGCCAAGACGCGGGCGTCGGCGATCCTGCACGGCGTCTGGCTGTTGGCGTTCGTGGTGGTGCTGAGCAGCGTGCTGCAGCAGATTCCGGTGGCCAGCCTGGCAGGCGTGCTGGTCTATACCGGCGTCAAGCTGGTGGACTTCAAGGCCCTGCGTGGCCTGCAGCGCTATGGTCGCTCGCCGGTGCTGATCTATGCCGCGACCGCCTTGGCCATCGTCTTCAGCGACCTGCTGACCGGCGTGCTGCTGGGCTTTGCCTTGACCCTGCTCAAGCTGGCCTTCAAGGCGGCGCGGCTGAAGATCAACCTGGTGGACCTGCCAGAGCCTGGGCACAAGGAGCTGCGGTTGAGTGGCGCGGCCACCTTCCTGAAGGTGCCTGCCCTGACCCAGGTGCTGGAAAGCGTGCCGGCGGGTACCACCTTGCACGTACCCCTGACCCACCTGAACTACATCGACCACGCCTGCCTGGAGCTGCTCGAGGACTGGGGTCGGGCGAACAAGGCGATGGGGACCCGGCTGATGATCGAGCAGCGCGGACTGAAACGCCGGACCGAAGGACGGCTGCGCACGGCCGCACGGGCATGAGCCCCCTCGTCGATTGAGAGCGCCTGGCACCCTGACACGTGTGTGCAGGGTGTCAGACCTGATTGGCAGGGTCAGTCTTCTTCGACCACTGTCAGTCTGGGCGAGCCGGGCCAGGTGCCGGTCAGGTTCAACGTCCGGGTTCCGCCTACCCACTGGCTCAGCGGCGTGTTCCACTCCCGTACGTGCACCTCGTTGGGGCCCAGGTTGACGAATTCGACGATCACCTTCAGCCGGGTGGCCGAGAGTGGGATGTCGGTGAAATTGGCCGAGCTGCCACCCAGTACCGTGGTCGCTCTTTCCACGCGACCCTTGGGTGTGTCATAGCTGACATTGACCTTGGCAATGTAGGTCGTGGCCGAGCTGGCCTTGCTGTCGACGTGCAGCTTCAAGCTGCCCAGCTTGGCGATCCAGTTGGGCATGAGCAGCCGGCTGCCGGCGAACGAGGCGAAACCATAGGCGATCGGGATGGGCTGCGTGGCGACTTCACCGCTCTTGGCCGGCAGGGTATGGGATTCCACGGCTGCGCTGTCATGGGACAGGATGAAGCTGGCCTTGCCACTGCCGACGATGCCTTTGTCGCCAAGCAAGGTGTTCAGGCCGCTGGCCGTCCCGGACAGCGAGAACTTGGCGTTCTTCTTTTTCGCCCCGGCGTTGATGCCACTGCTGGCATAGATGACGTTGGTCACGACGCCGAACCCCTCGGAAATACCGTGATCGGTAGCCATGCCCACGCTTTTGGCCTGTTCCTGGAGCCAGGCGTACTGTTGCTCGATCAAGGCCAGGTCGCTCAGGCGCTGTTCGGAGTGCAGTGCGAACTCCGAAGCGATCGATGCCTCGTTTTCGAACAGCCACTCCACGGTGGTATCGGGCTTGACCTGCACCCCCGTGGCGGGGTCCAGGACGGTACCGCTGACCGTGGCCTGGGTTTCACGACGGTGCACGTCCTTGGAGCTGATCTCCCATTTGCGGCTCTGCACGACGGTCAGGGTATCGACCTTGGGGAGTGCGTCCTTGACCAGCGTGAACTCCCCCGTGGTCGGGTCGACGATGCCGACCGCGCCAGGTTGAATGATCGGGTTCAGCGCCCAGTTGCCCCACAAGGTGGAACGACTGCCACGCAGCAGGTCGGTGAAAAGACGATTCCAACGGATTGCCATGAGTGTGTCTTCCTGTCTGGTTGAATAGGCCATCGCACGATGGCCTCCAGACGCTAACAACCCACATCGGACCGGCGTCAGCAGGAGCCTCTTCCCGGAACGCCGCGCCCTGCAGGCCCTCAGTGCAGCGTGCCGAGGGTCAGGTCGACATCCAGCTGACGCGACAGGCAAGGCCAGCGCTGCCAGGCGGCGCCTGTGGCCGGGCTGCTCAAGGCAGCGCGGTAGCGCTCGACCGCGTCCACTGCGAAGGTGTCCTCGTCGAGCAGCTGGTCCAGCGAATGGTGCACCACCTCGTCCAGCCGGTTGGCGAACGTTTCGCCGATCAGCTGATGGGCGATGAGGTTCGCCACGGTCGTGTCCAGCGGAATCAGTGGCTGCTGGAAGTGCCGGATGTACAGGTCGTTCACTTCCTCGACCAGGCGATGGGCGAGGTAGGCTTCATCGAGCAGGCCGTCGAGGCCGACGTGATCGTCGAGGCATGCAGGCGGTTGGAGAAAGTAGGCTTCGGCGATCTTCAGCACGGGCTTGATCTGCGCCTCGATGCCCGCCTCGCGCGACACGGCATGGGCGGCTTGCAGCAGCTCAGGTACCTGTTCGATGTAGGCGCTGACGAAGCGCGCCAATGTGCCCGGGGCATCCTGTGCAGGGAGTTGAATGGCACGGTGCAGGTGGGGCACTTGCTGCCCCAGGCGCAGCCGAAGCTGGCCGGTACGGTCTTCGTGTTGGTGGGCAAGGGTGATCTGCTCGCGCAATGCGGCGATGTTCATGGTGACTCCGGGGCAGGTATTACACAGGGAAGACACTAAATTAGCTTGCTGGGCGCGATAGCTAAGATGGAATTGTTATAGATTGTCATATTTATGGCGCCAACTGGCATATGACCTAGCAGGTATCGATAGAGTGCCCCAATGGGCATAGGGTTTTACCCAGGCATGTCGAACGAAGCCGGTTGCATCCCGTGCTGCAAAACCCTCACCCTTGCAGCCTGCAATCCCTCTCCGAATCCAGGTCTCCCCGCGCCATGACCCGCACTCAGAAAACCGTCTTCACCCTCTTCGGCCTGCTGGCCTTGATCGTCTGTGTCTTCGCCGTCCGTTTGACCGGTGGTGGTCAGGCCAGCACCACCGAACTCGCCCAGGCCGGGATCATCCTGTTGCCCCAGGGCCGTGACCTGCCGCCGTTGCAGATGGCCGATCAGCACGGCCGACCGGTCGCGCTGGACCAGTTGAAAGGCGCCTGGTCGTTGGTGTTCTTTGGCTACACCTACTGCCCGGACATCTGCCCCACTACCCTGGCACAGCTTCGACAGATCAAGCGCCAGCTGCCGCAACGGACGGTCGATCGCCTGCGGATCGTGCTGGTCAGCGTCGATCCGGCACGCGACACCACGGCGCAGCTCAAGCAGTACCTCGCTTATTTCGACAAGGACTTTCTCGGCGTGCGGGGCTCGATCGAGGACACCCGCACCCTGTCGAACGCACTGAGCATCCCGTTCGTTCCGGCCGACACCCGGACCCCGGGCTACACCGTGGATCACAGCGGCAACCTGGCGATCATCGGGCCGGATGGACGTCAGCGCGGATTCGTGCGTGCGCCGTTCGACACGGACAAGCTGGTGGCGCGTCTGCCGGGGCTGGTGGAGGGGGAATGATCGGCCTGGGCCGAGCCGCCCTTGGCAGGCGGCTCGGAAACCCTGGCGCTCGGGCACGACGGGCGTCGTGCCGCGGGGGTCAGAAGGCGGGAACGACCGCGCCCTTGTACTTCTCGTTGATGAATTGCTTCATCTCGGGCGAGTGCAGGGCCTCGACCAGCTTCTTCATGGCCTCGCTGTCCTTGTTGTCGGGGCGTGCGACCAGGATGTTCACGTAGGGCGAGTCGCTACCCTCGATGACCAGCGCATCCTTCTTCGGATCGAGCTTGGCTTCCAGCGCATAGTTGGTGTTGATCAGCGCCAGGTCCACCTGGGTCAGCACGCGCGGAATGGTCGCGGCTTCCAGTTCGCGGAACTTGAGGTTCTTGGGGTTCTCGACGATGTCCTTGACGGTGGACAGGATGTTGCCATTGTCCTTGAGCTTGATCACGCCCGCCTTGTCCAGCAGCAGCAGGGCGCGCCCACCGTTGGTGGCGTCATTCGGGATCACCACGGTGGCGCCAGACGGCAGGGCATCCAGGCTCTTGAGCTTGTCCGAGTAGGCGCCCAGAGGTTCCAGGTGCACGCCAGCGACGCTGACCAAGTCGGTGCCCTTGGCCTTGTTGAACTCGTCCAGGTACGGCTGGTGCTGGAAGAAGTTGGCGTCCAGACGCTTTTCCGCCACCTGCACGTTCGGCTGGATGTAGTCGGTGAACTCCTTGACCTTCAGTTCCACGCCCTCTTTGGCCAGCTGCGGCTGGACGAACTTGAGGATTTCGGCGTGCGGCACCGGGGTGGCGGCGACCGTAAGGGTCTCGGCCTGGACCGAGAAGGCCGCGACCGCGGCGGCGATAGCAAGCAGCTTTTTCATTGACACTCCTTAGAGAGAGCCTTCTCGGCTCTCGACCGACCGGGTTGGGTTCACTTGCGAGAGAAATGCACGACCAGCCTGTCACCGATGCTCTGCAGCACCTGCACCAGGATCAGCAGCAGCACCACGGTGACGACCATGACATCGGTCTGGAACCGCTGGTAACCGAAGCGGATGGCCAGGTCGCCCAGGCCGCCGGCACCGACCACGCCGGCCATGGCCGTGTAGGACACCAGGGTGATGGCAGTGACGGTGATCGCGGCGAAGATGCCCGGGCGCGCTTCCGGCAGCAGTGCATGGGTGATGATCTGACGTGTCGTCGCGCCCATCGCCTGGGTCGCCTCGATGATGCCACGGTCCACTTCACGCAGCGCCGTCTCGACCAGCCGGGCGAAGAACGGTGTGGCGCCGACGACCAGCGGCGGGATGGCCCCGGCCACGCCCAGCGAGGTGCCGGTGATGAGCACGGTGAACGGGATCATCACGATCAGCAGGATGATGAACGGTAACGAACGCAGGACGTTTACCACCAGCGACAGCAGCGCGTAGACGCCTTTCTGTTCGAACATCTGCCGAGGGCCGCAGAGAAACAGCAGCACACCCAGCGGCAGACCCAGCAGCACGGTGAAGAGCAGCGAGCCGAACAGCATGATCAGGGTATCGACCGTGGCCAGCCAGATCTCGGCCCAGTCGACGTTGGCGAAGAAATTCAGGGCGTCCATCAACGCAATACCTCCATATGCACGTCGGCGGCCGTGAAGCGGTCGAAGGCCGCATCCATGTCGCCACCGGTCACGGCCAGCGTCAACTGCCCATAGGGAACGTCTTTGATTCGGTCGATGCGTCCGGCAAGGATGCTGTAATCGACCCCGGTCTCACGGGCGACGGTGCCCAGCAGGGGGGCGTAGGTGGCCTCGCCCTGGAAGGTCAGGCGGATGATGCGCCCAGGCACATGCTCGAAGTCGTCGCGTTGCTCGCCTTCGTCGACCTGTTCGTCTTCCTGCACGAAGCGTCGGGTAGTCGGGTGGACCGGATGCAGGAACACGTCGGCCACGGCACCCTGCTCGACGATACGGCCGGCGTCCATCACCGCCACGCGGTCACAGACCCGGCGGATCACGTCCATCTCGTGGGTGATGAGCACGATGGTCAGCTTCAGCTCGCGGTTGATCTCGGCCAGCAGTTGCAATACCGACGCCGTGGTCTGTGGATCGAGGGCGCTGGTGGCCTCGTCGCACAGCAGGATCTTGGGCCGGGTGGCCAGGGCTCGGGCGATGCCCACGCGCTGCTTCTGCCCGCCGGACAGTTGCGCGGGGTACTTGCGGGCGTGGTCGGCCAGGCCGACCCGGGCCAGCAGCTCGTTCACCCGCTGGTCGATCTCGCCACGTGACAGCTCACCCGCCAGGGTCAGCGGCAAGGCCACGTTGTCGGCGACGGTCTTGGAGGCCAGCAGGTTGAAATGCTGGAAGATCATGCCGACCTGCTGGCGGAAGCGCCGCAGCTGGTTGGCATCGAACGCCGTGACGTCTTCGCCATCGACGATGATGCGGCCGCCGGTCGGCGCCTCGAGGCGGTTGATCAGACGCAGCAGCGTGCTCTTGCCCGCGCCGGAGTGGCCGATCAGGCCATAGACCTGGCCATCCTCGATGACCAGCTGGGTCGGCTGAAGCGCCGGAATGTCCCTGCCGCCAACGCGGTAGGTCTTGTGAACATCTTGAAACTCAATCACTTAGCGAACCTTGTGGGGCGCATGAATGGAGGTCGGCGGTGTGCCGGGTGGCGCATTTTAGCCTTTTCCGTGAGGCGTTCTTAGCATTTATTTGAGGTCGAACCTCGGGCGTTGGCATAACGCGACGGCTGGCAAGTCCGACGGAACGCTTGCACGGCCTCATCAGTCACTAGCTGGACAACGTCCCGATGGGCGGCCTGAATACTGATGGGGAGAGCCGAAAATGGCCAGCAAGCATACGGATACACCCAAGCACAGCGAACTCGCCGGCACACAGACGCCGGACCGTGCCAACACCAATGAGAAACTGCAGACGCTCGAAGCGTTCCGTAGCGATGCCACTGGCCAGGCGCTGCGCACCAACCAGGGCGTGAAAGTCTCGGACAACCAGAACACGCTCAAGGCCGGTGCACGCGGGCCCTCGCTGCTCGAAGACTTCATCATGCGTGAGAAGATCACCCACTTCGACCATGAGCGCATTCCGGAGCGCATCGTCCACGCCCGTGGTACCGGTGCCCACGGCTACTTCCAGAGCTACGGCAACCACGCCGAGCTGACCAAGGCCGGCTTCCTGCAGGATCCGGAGAAGACCACGCCGGTCTTCGTGCGCTTCTCCACGGTGCAGGGGCCTCGTGGCTCTGGCGATACCGTGCGTGACGTACGCGGCTTTGCCGTGAAGTTCTACACCGACGAAGGCAACTTCGACCTGGTCGGCAACAACATGCCGGTGTTCTTCATCCAGGATGCGCTCAAGTTCCCGGACTTCGTGCACGCGGTCAAACCCGAGCCGCACAACGAGATCCCGACGGGCGGCTCGGCCCACGATACTTTCTGGGACTTCGTCTCGCTGGTGCCGGAGTCGGCCCACATGGTCGTCTGGGCCATGTCCGACCGCGCCATCCCGCGCAGCCTGCGGATGATGGAAGGCTTCGGCGTCCACACCTTCCGCCTGATCAACGCCGAGGGCGTGGCCACCTTCGTCAAGTTCCACTGGAAGCCCAAGCAGGGCGTACACTCGGTACTGTGGGACGAAGCCCAGAAGCTGGCGGGCAAGGACACCGACTATCACCGTCGCGACCTGTGGGAAGCGATCGAGACCGGCGACTACCCCGAGTGGGAGCTGGGCGTGCAGATCGTGCCGGAAGCCGACGAGCACAAGTTCGACTTCGACCTGCTGGACCCGACCAAGATCATTCCTGAAGAGCTGGTGCCGGTGACGCCCCTGGGCAAGATGGTGCTCAACCGCAACCCGGACAACTTCTTCGCCGAGATCGAGCAGATCGCCTTCTGCCCCGGCCATATCGTGCCCGGGATCGACTTCACCAACGACCCGCTGCTGCAAGGGCGCCTGTTCTCCTACACCGATACGCAGATCAGCCGCCTGGGTGGGCCGAACTTCCACGAAATCCCGATCAACCGTCCGGTTTCGCCCAACCACAATGGCCAGCGCGACGGCATGCACCGCATGACCATCGACAAGGGTCGCGCTGCCTACGAGCCGAACTCGATCGACGGCGGTTGGCCGAAGGAAACCCCGCCGGCGGCACGCGACGGTGGTTTCGAGACGTACCAGGAGCGTGTCGACGCCCGCAAGGTGCGTGAGCGCAGCGATTCGTTCGGCGATCACTTCTCCCAGGCACGCCTGTTCTACAAGAGCATGAGCCCGAACGAGCAGCAGCACATCATCAAGGCCTACAGCTTCGAGCTGGGCAAGGTCGAGCGCGAATACATCCGTGCCCGCCAGGTGAACGAGATCCTCGCCAACATCGACCTCGACCTGGCCGCTGCCGTGGCCGAGAACCTGGGCCTGCCGGCACCGACCCAGGGCACGGTCAACGTCAAGGAGCCGGGCAAGGCTGAAAAGCCAAGCCCCACCACCTCGCCTGCCCTGAGCCAGATGAACCATCCGGGCACCGTCGGCATCAAGGGCCGCAAGATCGGCCTGCTGGTGGCCAACGGTGTGGACGGCGCCAGTGTCGATCGTCTGGTCAAGGCCTTCGAAGCCCAGAGCGCCCGCGTGTTGCTGCTCGGCCCGTCCTCGGCGCCGGTGAAGACGGCCGATGGCAAGCAGCTGCCGGTGGACGCGTCGATGGAGGGCATGCCGTCGGTGATGATCGATGGTCTCTGGGTACCGGCAGGCGATGCAGCCCTGAAGGCCCTGGCCGCCAGCGGCCTGGCCAAGCACTACCTGCTGGAGGCGTACAAGCACCTCAAGCCGATGGGGCTGGCCAGCGGCGCCAAGGACCTGCTCGACAGCCTGGGCCTGCAGCAGGACAAGGGCCTGCTGCTGGGCGATGACCAGAAGACCGTGGATGCGTTCGTCCAGGTATTGCTGGAGCACCGCGTCTGGGATCGCGAGGCCGCGGCCGAAGCCATCCCGGCGTAACGAACGAAGCGCCGGCCGCATTGAGCGGTCCGGCGCTTCGACAGGCTGTTTCTGCAGTGGCTGCCCTTGGGCGGCCACTGTTCGTTTATGGGCCGCGTGCGGTGCGCAGTACGCTGGGTTCTCTCATGAACGTCCGCCCGCCGCCTCGCAGGGCGACTTACTCTGGGCACACCACACAAAGACCGGCTGTCACAGACCTGTGGGAGTCCGCCTGCCGCCTTAGCGCCGCGCTGTCGCGCAGAGAACATGGCGATAGCTGGCATGGCTAGAGGCTTTATCTCTGATCGATTTCTGGGGCCGCTTTGCGGCCCATCGCGGCACAGGGGCCGCTCCTACACCCGTAGCCCCACTGCGGCGTTGTAGGCTATCACTGCCCCCTGTGGGAGCGGGCTTGCCCGCGATGGCGACTGGTCCGGCACCGCCTGTCTTGCAGGCAGGCCCCAAGGGGCTCGTTCAGCAAAGAGTCCCCCTGCCCTTACTGCTGGTGCGGCACCAATACCACCTGCGCTGGCAATGCACGCTGGATCTCATGCCGCTGACGCAACGCAAAATCGGCATCCATCTGCGCCACGCGCTTGCGCAGCAAGGTCTTGAGCCAGGGCGCATCCTGCTTGCGGGGCACCTGGAACACCACCTCGCACTGGTAATTCACCACGTCGGCCGCGATCGCGTCGAGCTGGCGGCGCATGGCCTGGATATCGGTGGTTTCCAGCGCGATCACGGTGCTGGGTGCGGTCGGGTCGATCACGCGGGCCTTGGGTTTGGATTCGGCCGCCTTCAACGCCGCTTCGGCCTTTTCCAGCTCGACCTTGCGCGCATGCACCAGGGCGCCATTGGTGCCGCCGGTCAATGCCGGCGCCTGTGGCATCAGCGTACGTGCCCGGGCCAGGGCCGTGGCGGCCGCATTGACGTCGCCCTTCTGCAGGACGATCTGACTGCGTTGCAGGTAGGCCTCGGCCAGCTGCCGCTGGAAGGACTCCAGACGTTCGTCGTCGGGTGCCTGCGTTTGCAGGGTGCTCAACTGATCTTCCGCGGTGGCCAGCTCGTTGCGGGTGATGCTGTCCTGCAGTTGCTGCCAAGGGTCGGCTTGCGGCGGCACGGCCGGAGGCTCCGTCGGCGCATGGGAACACGCTGCCAGTAGCAGCGAAAAGACGGCAAGGAGCAGATAACGGGTAGCGAACGGCTTCATTCCTGCGACTCTCTGATTGCGCAAAAAAGCGAGCAAGTCTACACCCAGGTACACACGCTCGGGAACAGGTCTTGTTGACACAGGCGCGGAGGAAAGGTTGCAGGGCGCGCCAGGCGCGCTCCGCTTATCGCTTGGGCAGCGCCAAGCTCAACAAGAATAGCACCGCTGCACAGACCACGATCGAGGGCCCGGCCGGGGTGTCCTTGAACCAGGACATCGCCAGCCCGCCACAGACCGCGACGATGCCCAGGACGCTGGCGCCCAGCGCCATCTGCTCGGGCGAGCGGGCGTGGCGTTGCGCCGTGGCGGCAGGAATGATCAGCAGCGAGGTGATCAGCAACACGCCGACGATCTTCATGGCCACCGCGATCACCACCGCGATCAACAACATCAGGGCCAGGCGCAGTCCGGCGACCGGCAAGCCTTCGACCCTGGCCAGCTCTTCGTGCACCGTGACCGCCAGCAATGGACGCCACAACACGACCAGCAACAGCAGCACCAGCGCACTGCCTCCCAGGATCCAGCCCAGGTCGGTCGGGCTGATCGCCAGCAGGTCGCCGAACAGGTAGGCCATCAGGTCGATGCGCACATCGTGCATGAAGCTCAAGGTCACCAGGCCCAGCGACAGCGTGCTGGGCGCCAGGATACCCAACAGCGTATCGGACGCCAGGGGCTGGCGTTGCTGCAAGGTGACCAGGGCCAGCGCCAGCAGCAGGCAGCCGACGGTCACCGCCAGCGTGGGGCTGACGTCCAGCGCGAAGCCCAGCGCCACGCCCAGCAGCGCGGCATGGGACAGGGTATCGCCGAAATAGGCCATGCGTCGCCAGACCACGAACGAGCCCAGTGGTCCAGCCACCACGGCCAGGGCCAGTCCCGCAAGCAGGGCATACAGTAGAAAATCAGCCATGCTTGCAATGGTCTCCATGAACGTGGGGCGCAGGCGTGATGACCGAACCATGCAGGTCATGGCTATGGTCGTGATGATGGTGATAGACAGCCAGGCTGGGTGCATGATGGCCGAACAGCTCGACGAAGGCCGGATCACCGCTGACCTGCTCGGGATGGCCGGAGCAGCAGACGTGCCGATTCAGGCACACCACCTGGTCGGTCGTGCTCATTACCAGGTGCAGGTCGTGGGAGACCATCAGCACGCCGCAGCCGTAGCGATCACGCAGCCGAGTGATCAGACTGTACAACTCGGACTGCCCCGCCACGTCCACGCCCTGTACCGGCTCGTCGAGCACCAGCAGCTCCGGCTTGCGCAGCAGCGCCCGGGCCAGCAGCACACGTTGCATTTCGCCGCCGGACACCGTCTGGATCGGGCTGTCGATGGTCTGCTGGGCACCGACTTCGCGCAGCGCCTCCAGCGCGGCCGCCCGGTCCACACCGGGCACCAGGCGCAGGAAACGCAGCACCGACAAGGGCAGCGTAGGGTCTACCTGAATCTTCTGCGGCATGTAGCCGATCCGCAGGCGTGGCCGCCGCCAGACCGTGCCGCGGTGCGGCTTGAGCAGGCCGAGCACGCTGCGCACCAAGGTGGTCTTGCCAGCGCCATTGGGGCCGATCAGGGTGACGATCTGGCCGGGTGCGACGCTCAGGTCGATGGCGTCGAGCACCACCTCGCCGGCGAACGTGACGCCGACCTGATCGAGACGGATGAGCGCCTCGCTCATGCCGCGCTCCGGCAGCTGGCGCAGATGCCGACCACTTCCACCGTCTGCCCTTCGACCGCGAAGCCCACCGCCTTGGCGCTGCTGACGATGGCACCGCTGATGCTTTCCTGCTCCAGCTCCAGCGCCACGTGACACACCCGGCAGATCAGGAACTGACCCTGGTGGGCATGTTCCGGATGGCTGCAGCCGATGAAGGCGTTGAGCGAGGCGATGCGGTGCACCAGGCCGTTGTCCAGCAGGAAGTCCAGGGCGCGGTAGACCGTGGGCGGTGCCGCGCGGCGACCGTCCTGCTCGCTCAGCACCGCGAGGATGTCGTAGGCCCCCAGCGGCTTGTGGCTCTGCCAGACCAGCTCCAGCACACGACGGCGCAGCGCGGTCAGGCGCAGGCCCTGGCGGGTGCAGATGGCATCGGCTTCAGAGAGCGCGCTGTGGACGCAGTGAGAATGGTCGTGGGGACGATGGGCCAGCGGCGTGATGGACATGGGGAGCGACGATTCCAGGCAGAGACGTTATTATGTTACCCGTTTTTGGCCCTTTCGAGTATGCACCATGTCCCGATTACTGGTTCTCTTCGTCGCTTTCCTCGGGTCGTTCACGGCCCTGAATGCTCAAGCCGACGTACGCGTCCTGACGAGCATCAAGCCCTTGCAGCAGATCGCCGCCGCCGTACAGGACGGGGTGGGTACACCCGATGTGCTGCTGCCGCCGGGTGCGTCCCCCCATCACTATGCGCTGCGCCCATCGGACGTGCGCCGGGTGGGCGAGGCCGACCTGCTGTACTGGATCGGCCCTGACATGGAGAACTTTCTGCCACGGGTACTGGGTAGCCGCAGCAAGACCACCGTCGCCGTGCAGTCACTGCCTGGCCTGACGTTGCGCCACTTCGGGCAGGACAGCCATTCGCACGAGGGCGATCATGATGGGCATGACCATGATGCTGCACACGGTCATGACGAACACGACCATGACCACCGCCCGGGCAGCCTGGATGCCCACCTGTGGCTCTCGTCGGCCAATGCACGCGTGATCGCCGCGAAGATGGCCGCCGACCTGGCCCAGGTCGACCCTGCCCATGCGGCGCGCTATCAGGCCAACCTGACGGCATTCACCGAGCGCCTGAATGGGCTGGACCAGCGCATCCAGGCCCGCGTGGCCGGGGTGGCTGGCAAGCCCTATTTCGTGTTCCACGAAGCCTTCGATTACTTCGAGGCCGCCTATGGCCTCAACCATACCGGCGTGTTCAGTGTGGCGTCGGAAGTCCAGCCCGGGGCCCAGCACGTGGCGGCCATGCGTGCGCGTCTGCAGGACGTGGGCAAGACCTGCGTGTTCAGCGAGCCGCCCATGCGCCCACGCCTGGCCGAGACCCTGACGGCCGGGCTGCCGGTGCGGCTGGCAGAGCTGGATGCGCTCGGGGGCACCGATCCGGTGGATGCCCATGGGTATGAACGCCTGCTGGAGAACCTGGGGAACGGGCTGGCGGGGTGCCTGGAGTCGCTTTGAAAGCGTGCGAGGCAGAGAGCCGCACCCTTCAAGCCGTAAGCTGGAGCGACTGATCCATCAAAATTGGCTGACAGCGAGAGATGGCTGCCTGGACAGGCTCTGCGGACCCCATTGCAGCCGCTCCGGCGCCTGCCAGGGCCCTATCGCTGGCAAGCCAGCTCCCACCCAGATCTCTGCAGCCGCCAGTATAGGCCCGGCTGCGCAAGCAGCTTGTAGGAGACCTCTGCGGCCGTGGGTGTAGGCACGGCTGCGCAAGCAGCTTGTAGGAAACCTCTGCAGCCGCCAGTGTAGGCAGGCTGCGCGAGCCGCTTGTGGGAGCGGGCTTGCCCGCGATGACGTCCGCCCCGTCACCGCCTGCAGCGGCGTCAGCGCCGCCTTACAGTGCGAACGGCAACCGCACCACGACCTCTTGCCGTTGCGCCAGGCGCACCTCGAACTCCGCCGGGTCGTGAATCATCACGTCCATGCCAGCGAACGACTCGGCCGCGATCAGGCGTGACAGCCAGAACCGTACACAGGCCACGCGCAGCATGACCGGCCACAGTTCGGCCTCTGCGGCAGTGAAAGGCCGCAGGGCCGCATAGGCACCGAGCAGCGCCTGGGCACGTGGCAGGTCGAGGCTGCCGTCCGCCGTGCAGCACCAATCGTTCAGGGTGATGGCGATGTCGTACAGCATCGGCCCGGAGCAGGCGTTGTAGAAGTCGATCACACCCGTCAGGTGGGTCCCTTCGAACATCACGTTGTCGCGGAACAAGTCGGCGTGCAGGTTGGCCTGAGGCAAGCCGAGGATCTGCGCGCGGTGCGTGACGATCTCGTCGAGCGTGGTCTGCAGCAACTGACGCTGATCCGCATCCAGGCGCGGCAACAGCTCGGCGCCGGCCTCGAGCATCCAGGCCAGCCCCCGGTCGGTCGTGCGCTCGAGGATCCGCTCGCGGGTGGCGAGGTGGATGTGCGCGAGTAGCTCGCCAACCTGGGCACAATGCTGGGTGTTGGGGGTCTTGATGTGCTTGCCGCACAGGCGCGGCTGCAGCAGTGCCGGTTTGCCGGCGACCTCGCGCAGCGCATTGCCCTCGACGTCGCGCAAGGCATAGGGCACCGGCATGTCGGCCTCGTGCAGCACGTCCAGCAGGTCGATGAAGAACGGCAGATCCTCGACCGGGCCGCGCTCGACCAGCGTCAGCACGAACTCCCCCTGTTCCAGGCTGATGAAGAAATTGCTGTTCTCGGTACCGGCGGCGATGCCCTGGAAGTCGAGCAGGCGGCCCAGGCCATAAGGTGCCAGGAAGGTTTCCAGTTGCGGCCGGGTCAGGGGCGTGAAGACGGACATGATGAAAGAAAGCTCGTGGGGGCGCCTCCGTTGGAAGGCGCCGAGTTGATGTGAAAGCGCCTCACTTTACCACTCGAAGATCTTCCAGGCGGGGATCAGCATGTCCGGTTGGTCGGAGCGGATGAAGTTGGCGTCGGTGCCGTCGGCGCGGACCAGGAAATAAGGCTTGCCGTGCTTGGGCGTGACCTTGACGGCGTACAGGAAACCGTTCTGCCGGTACTCCTGGATGGTGCGGTCGCCTTCCGTGCGAATGGTCACCTCGGGGTCGGCCGAGGGCGCATCGTCCGCCGCCTGGGCGATGACTGGCAGGGTGACCAGCAGACCGAGCAATAACAGGCGATTGAATGAGCGCATGATAACCTTGTCCCTTTGTTGTCAATGATTCTGGCCATTCTAGCGCCGGACCCGTCGAAAAGGTTGATTCTGCTCATGAGCCTACCCCCTCTCGTCCTGGTGGACGGTTCGTCCTATCTGTACCGGGCCTTCCATGCGCTGCCGCCGCTGACCACGTCCAAGGGCCTGCCCACCGGTGCCGTCAAGGGCGTGCTGAACATGCTCAAGAGCCTGCGCCGGCAGTACCCGGACAGCCTGTTCGCCGTGGTCTTCGATGCCAAGGGCGGAACGTTCCGCGACACGCTGTTCGCCGAGTACAAGGCCAACCGACCGAAGATGCCGGATGACCTGCGCCTGCAGGTCGAGCCGCTGCACGCCAGCGTGCGTGCGTCGGGCTACCCCCTGCTGTGCGTGGAAGGCGTGGAGGCGGATGACGTGATCGGCACCCTGGCGCGCAGCAGCGCCGCGGCGGGGCGCCCGGTGATCATCTCGACGGGTGACAAGGACATGGCGCAGCTGGTCGATGGCCACATCACCCTGGTCAACACCATGACCGGCAGCGTGCTGGACATCGACGGCGTGCACGAGAAGTTCGGCGTCGGCCCCGAGCACATCATCGATTTCCTGGCGCTGATGGGCGACAAGGTCGACAACATCCCAGGCGTACCGGGGGTGGGCGAGAAGACGGCCGTGGGCCTGCTGACGGGCATCGGTGGGGGGCTGCGCGACCTCTACGACAACCTCGACAAGGTCCCGACGCTGCCCATCCGGGGCGCCAAGGGGCTGCCCGCCAAGCTCGAGGAGCACCGCGAGGCGGCGTTCATGTCCTACGAGCTGGCGACCATCAAGATCGACGTGCCGCTGGACATCGAGGTCGATGCGCTGGTGTGCGGCGAGCCCGATCGTGACGCGTTGCTGGCGTTGTACACCGAGATGGAGTTCAAGGGCTGGATCGCCGATCTGCAGCGTGAGGCCGCCCAGGCCGGCACGGCGCTGGAGCCGGCCGAAGAGCCGCAGGCCTTGGTCGAGCCGAACTACGAGACCGTGCTCGACCCGGCACGCTTCGAGGCCTGGCTGGAAAAGCTGCGCCAGGCGCCGCTGTTCGCCTTCGACACCGAGACCACCAGCGTGGATGCCCAGCAGGCGCAGCTGGTTGGGGTGTCCTTCGCGGTCGAGCCGCACGAGGCGGCCTACGTGCCGTTGACCCACGACTATCCCGATGCGCCGGCCCAGCTCGACCGGGACACGGTCCTGCGCGCACTCCAGCCCCTGCTGGAGGATCCGACCAAGGCCAAGGTCGCGCAGAATGCCAAGTACGACATCAACATCCTCGCCAACTGCGCGCTCGGCGGTGACCCGGCGCAGGGCATCCAGCTGCGCGGTGTCGCCTACGACACCATGCTCGAATCGTACGTGCTGGACTCCACGGCCACGCGCCACGACATGGACAGCCTGGCGCTCAAGTACCTGGGCCACAAGACCATCGCCTTCGAAGACATCGCCGGCCGTGGCGCCAAGCAGCTGACCTTCAACCAGATCCCCCTGGACAAGGCCGGGCCTTATGCCGCGGAAGACGCCGACATCACCCTGCGCCTGCACCAGGTCTTCCAGAAGCGGATGGCGAAGACGCCGAGCCTGGAACCGGTGCTGATGGACATCGAAATGCCCCTGGTGCAGGTGCTGGCCAAGATCGAGCGCCAGGGCGCGCTGGTCGACCCGGCGCCGCTGGCGGTACAGAGCCAGGAACTGGGCCTGAAGATGGCCGAGCTGGAGCGCGAAGCCTTCGACCTGGCGGGCGAGACCTTCAACCTGGGCTCGCCCAAGCAGCTGGGCGCGATCCTCTACGAAAAGCTCGGCATGCCGGTGCTGAGCAAGACCGCCAAGGGCCAGGCCTCGACGGCCGAAGCGGTGCTGACCGAGCTGGCCGAGCAGAACTACCCGCTGCCCAAGGTGCTGACGCAGTACCGCACCTTGAGCAAGCTCAAGAGCACCTACACCGACCGCCTGCCCGAGCAGATCAACCCGCGCACCCAGCGTATCCACACCTCGTACCATCAGGCCGTGGCGGCCACCGGGCGGTTGTCGTCGAGCGATCCGAACCTGCAGAACATCCCCATCCGCACCGCCGAGGGCCGTCGCATTCGCCAGGCGTTCGTCGCCAGCCCGGGCTATCGCCTGCTGGCTGCCGACTACTCGCAGATCGAGTTGCGCATCATGGCCCACCTGGCCAAGGACGAGGGGCTGCTGCACGCGTTTCGCAATGACCTGGACGTGCACCGGGCCACGGCCGCCGAGGTGTTCGGCGTCGAGCTGGAGCAGGTGACCCACGATCAGCGCCGCAGCGCCAAGGCGATCAACTTCGGCCTGATCTACGGCATGAGTTCGTTCGGCCTGGCGCGGCAGATCGGCGTCGATCGCAAGCAGGCCCAGGACTACATCGACCGTTATTTCACGCGCTACCCGGGCGTGCTGGCCTACATGGACCGCACCCGCAAGCAGGCTGCCGAACAAGGCTTCGTCGAGACCCTGTTCGGCCGTCGCCTGTACCTGCCGGACATCAATGCCAAGAATCCTTCCCTGCGCAAGGGCGCCGAACGCACGGCGATCAACGCACCCATGCAGGGCACGGCGGCCGACATCATCAAGCGCGCCATGGTCGCGGTGGACCAGTGGCTGGAGGAAAGCGGGCTGGATGCGCGGGTGATCCTCCAGGTGCACGACGAACTGGTGCTGGAGGTGCGCGAGGACCTGGTCGAACAGGTCAGCCGAGAGATTCGCGAGCACATGAGCGGCGCTGCGCAACTCGACGTGCCGTTGCTGGTGGAGGTCGGTACCGGCCCCAACTGGGACGAGGCGCACTGACGCCTTCAGGTGTCCGGCCGCTGGCGCGTGGGCCGGGTCGGACGCCTCCCGTGTGCCAAGGCTCAGGGCACGGGGATAAAAATCATTTTCACTGCCGGGGAACTTAAGGGGTGAAATGCGACTCAGAGTCCCTGAATGGCTGAGCAAGCCGTTCGATGCTCCTATGTTGTGTTAAGTGTTGGCAGATATTCGGACCCCGCCCTAGCGGTCCGAACTTGGACCCCGAACTTCCCCCTCCCCCCATGAAGTCCGGGGTTTTTTTTGCCTGCCGTTTGGCGATCCGGGCCAGCGGTCGACCGGCCCTGGTGGTTCGCCAGGCACCGCGGCTCACTCGGCGGCGGGCTTGTCTTCCAGTTCCATCCAGCCGGCCAGGACACCATAGGCCTCTTCCAGCCCTTGGCGCTTGGGTGCCGAGAACAGCTGGATGGTCACGCCCTGACCCCACCCTTTGCGGATCTCCGCCTGCACCTTGAGCAGCGTGTTCTTCGCGGCGCCGAAGGTGAGCTTGTCGGCCTTGGTCAGCAGGATGTGCATCGGCATCTGACTGGCCTTGGCCCAGTCGAGCATCATCTTGTCGAAGTCGGTCATCGGGTGGCGCACGTCCATCATCAGGATCACGCCGCGCAGGCACTCGCGGCTGCCCAGATAGGCTTCCAGGTGGCGCTGCCAGTGCTGCTTGAGCGGAATCGGCACCTTGGCATAGCCATAGCCGGGCAGGTCGACCAGGCGGCGCTCGTCGTCCAGGGCGAAGAAGTTCAGCAACTGGGTGCGGCCCGGCGTCTTGGAGGTGCGGGCCAGGTTGGCGTGGGTCAGCGTGTTCAGGGCGCTGGACTTGCCGGCGTTCGAGCGGCCGGCGAAGGCGACTTCGTAGCCCTGGTCATCGGGGCATTGCTCGACCTTGGCCGCGCTGATGGCGAAACGAGCCTGCTGGCAGAGGCCGAGGATGGGGTTCTTGACGTGCATGGGGTTTCCGATAGGGGCGTTGCCGGGCCTGGGCGCGGCAAGCGGTGCGTTTCCGTTTGAAGGTCGCAAGTATATAGTGACGCGGTTTTCGTGTGCGCGTTGCACCGACACCGGCCCTGGCCTCAGGCCACCGAGGCGACGTCAACGAGCCGCCGTTCGCGCAGGCTACACAGGATTCCAAGGCATTGCACGATTCCCCAGACCAACCGGGTCCACGTCACACCCTGGCGCTTGCTTGCCAGGGCGCCCTGCGCCAACGCCTGCGCCGGTACGCGGCCGGCGTGCTGCTGACGCTCTGCAGCGTGGGCGCTGCCCAGGCAGAACCCTTGCGAGGGGAGGCGGCGGCAGGCCAGGCCAAGAGCGCCGTGTGCGGCGCGTGCCATAACCCCGATGGCAACAGCCTGGTGCCGATCTTTCCCAAACTCGCCGGCCAAGGCGAGCGCTACCTTCTGGAGCAGCTTCGCGACATTCGCTCGGGCGCGCGAGCCGTACCGGAAATGACCGGCCTGCTGACCTCCTCGAGCGATCAGGACCTGGCCGACCTGGCGGCCTGGTACGCCAGCCAGTCGGTGAGCACAGGCTTCGCCGACCCTGCCCTGGTCGAACGAGGCCGTGCGCTGTTCAACGGCGGCGATCTGCAGAGCGGCCTGCCCGCCTGCATCGGTTGCCATGCGCCTGATGGCGCCGGGGTGGCCTCGGCAGGCTTTCCGCGGCTGGGCGGGCAGCATGCCGCCTACGTGAGCAAGCAACTGAAGGCGTTTCGTGAGGGCCAGCGCACCGAAGCGGACGCCGCGGCGGTGATGGAGTCGATCGCCGGGAGGCTGAGCGATGCGGACATCGAAGCCCTTTCCAGCTACATCCAGGGCTTGCATTGAGCGGTCGTTAACACAAGGTTAATGGTGCCGGGGTAACAAGGGGGCCGTCGCTCGCCGGTGTCCGATTCGATGCCGGCTTGCCGGGTGCATACCCGACACCATTCACCCTTTTTCATGACCGCAACCGTTACACTCGAGAACTCGACCCTTTACGATCGGTCTCAGACTATTCAGCAAGGTCGCCAAGCGGCCAATGACTGCCTCAGGAGCAAAGCATGCGTAAACTGTTTCTCAGCGCCGCGCTGGTCGCCGCCAGCGCTTTCGGAGTAGCCGCCGTCCAGGCCGCGGAGCCTGTCGCCGGCGAGCAATACATCGAGCTGAGCAATCCGGTTCCTGTTTCGGTGCCCGGCAAGATCGAAGTCGTCGAACTGTTCTGGTACGGCTGCCCGCACTGCTACCACTTCGAGCCGACCCTCAACCCGTGGGTCGAAAAACTGCCGCAGGACGTCGTCTTCAAGCGCGTGCCTGCCATGTTCGGCGGCCCTTGGGATGCCCACGGGCAGATGTTCCTGACCCTCGAAGCCATGGGCGTGGAAGCCAAGGTGCACAACGCCGTGTTCGACGCCATCCAGAACCAGCGCAAGCGCCTGACCAAGCCTGAGGAAATGGCCGAGTTCCTCGCCACTCAGGGCGTGGACAAGGACAAGTTCCTGGCCACCTTCAACTCCTTCGCCATCAAGGGCCAGGTCAACCAGGCCAAGGAATTGGCGAAGAAGTACGAAATCACGGGCGTGCCGAGCATGGTCGTCGATGGCAAGTACCGCTTCGACCTCGGCACCGCCGGTGGGCCTGAAGGTGTCCTGCAGGTCGCCGACCAGCTGATCGCCAAGGAGCGCGCCGCCAAGTAGCGGCGCTGACCATGGCCCGCTTGAAGACCACGCGAGGCGTTGGCCTGCATCAGCCGCAGGTCAACCCGGCCCATCTGCAAGGCACCGAGCTGCCTGCCGATGGGCGGCTCAGGCTGCTCAGCTTCAACATCCAGGTGGGCATCAGTACCGAGCGTTACCGGCACTACCTGACCCGCAGCTGGCAGCATCTGCTGCCGCACACCGGTCGTGCCGGCAACTTGCAGAAGATCGGCGCGCTGATCGGCGACTTCGATCTGGTCGCCTTGCAGGAGGTCGACGGGGGCAGTCTGCGCTCGGGCTACATCAACCAGGTGGAGCACCTGGCGCAGCTGGGCGCCTTCCCCTACTGGTACCAGCAACTCAACCGCAACCTCGGGCGCTTCGCCCAGCACAGCAACGGTGTGCTGAGCCGTCTCAAGCCTCACGCGCTCGAGGATCATCCCTTGCCTGGGCCGGCAGGCCGCGGGGCGATCCTGGTACGTTTCGGCGAGGGTGAAGATGCGCTGGTCGTGGTGATGATGCACCTGGCACTGGGCGCCAAGACCCGCGCCCTGCAGCTGGCCTACATCCGTGAACTGATCGGCGGCTACCGTCACCAGGTGCTCATGGGCGACATGAACACCCACGCCAATGACCTGCTCGAGCACTCGCCCCTGCGCGACCTGGGCCTGATCGCACCTCAGGTCGAGGCCACCTTCCCCAGCTGGCGACCCCAGCGTTGCCTGGACCATATCCTGCTCAGCCCGACCTTGACGCTGGAGCGGGTCGAGGTGCTGTCGCAGCCCATTTCCGACCATTTGCCGGTGGCCGTGGAGATTCGTTTGCCTGACGCATTGACTGTGGATACGCTGCCGGTCGTGAGCTGACAGCCCTTTTTCCGAATGCGGATCCAGGCATGACCGACGACGCCCAGCGCTGGAAAGACAAATACCTGGAAAGCCTCGAGCAGCAGGAAGCGCTCGAGCGGCGTTGGGAAGCACGTCTCGACCTGCTGCGCCGGGGTCTGGTGCGCAGCACGCTGGCGGCCGAAGGCAGCGACAAGGCGGTGGACGCGTGCATGAAGGAGATGCGCGAGGTCATTCGCGGCGACAACCTCGACACCGCACTGGCTGGGCTCATCCCGCGCCTGGAAAAAGCCGTACTCGATTCCGAGCAGCGGCGTGAAACGCGCCTAGGCCAGGTCAGCACGGCCTTGTCGGCACTGGTGCAGCAGTTGCAGCACCTGCCCCTGCCCAGCGATGTGGGCAAGCCGCTGAAGAAATTCGCCAAGCAACTCGACGAGCGCGTCGGCCAGGCCAGGGAGATGCCCCTGCTGCTGAGCGAACTCAGCAACCTGCAGGGGCGTGCGCTACAGGCCTTGCGCACGCAGGCGCCGCCCTCGGGGCCCGGCCTGCTGCAACGGTTGTTCGGATCCCGTGACAGCGAGGCTCCGGCTACCGGGCCGGTCACGGCTGTACCCGTCCCCGCCCCCGCCCCCGCACCAACGCCTGAGCCTGAATCGGCGCCTGCACCTGAGGCTGCGCCTGCCCCGATCGGTCCGCCGTCCGTAGATCCATCTGTGTCGGCAACGCCGGTGGCAGGCGACGTGCACCCTGTGCTCGCGCCTTCCGCGGCAGACGCCATGCCCTCCGTGCAGGCACCCTCTGAGGCTGCGCCCGTCTCCCCTGTGCCGAGCGTGCTGCCCCTGCCCGCGCTGGCTTCGGTGCAGCCATCGGCAACCGTCGACGAAACGGTGTCGGACGCGCCGCTCGACGACGGCCCCTATGCCCTGCCCTATGCCGTCGAGCCCCCTTACAGCAGCGTGGCGGCGCACATCGAGCAGACGCTGCTCGGCCTGCTCGACGATCTGACCTTGCCAGAGCGGCACAAGACCCAGGCACTGGCCATGCGCGAACGGGTCGCCAGCGGCCTGAACTGGTACGAACTGATCCCCGTGCTGGACGATCTGGCCGTGCTGATGCTGGCGATCAATGACAGCGGCCAGCACGAATTCGAGGCCTATCTGCAGCAGCTCAATGGGCGCCTGGAAACCTTTCAGAGCCACTTGCAGGCGGCCAGCAGCGGTCACGCTGACCACCGCTCGGCCTCACGCCAGCTGGACCACCAGTTGCGCGAGCAGGTCGACGGCTTGCAGAGCAGCGTCCAAGGCGCCACCGACCTGGCGAGCCTGCGTGTGCTGCTGGACAACCGTCTGGAAGGCCTGCTGACCACGCTGGACGAGCACTGCCACGCACGGGACCAGCGTGAGCAGGCGCTGGCCGGTCGTCTGCAAGGGCTTGCCGAACGCGTGGCGGCGATGGAGCAGGAAGCCTTGGATGTGCGCGGCCATCTCGAAGAGCAGCGCCAGAAAGCCCTGATCGACCCGCTCACCGGGCTGCCCAACCGGGCCGCCTGGAGCGAACGCCTCGAGCACGACGTGCAGGCCTGGCAGGCCACCGGTGAGCCGCTGTGCCTGGCGATCCTCGACCTGGACCACTTCAAGCGGATCAACGACAGCTATGGGCACCTGGCCGGAGACAAGGTCCTCAAGATCGTCACCAATGTGCTGCGCACACGCTTGCGGGGTCGGGACTTCATCGCACGCTTCGGCGGCGAGGAGTTCGTGCTGCTGCTGCCCGGCAGCGTACTGGCGGCCGGCCGTGCGTTGAGCGACGACCTGCGTGCCGCCGTGGAGGCCTGCCCGTTTCATTTCAAGGGCGAGCGGGTCACCGTGACCGTCTCGATCGGGATCAGCGCCTTCCAGACCGGCGACCTGGCCGAGGCGGTGCTTAAGCGTGCCGACCAGGCGTTGTACCGGGCCAAGGCCCAGGGCCGCAATCAGGTCCAGACCGACCGCTGAGGGTCTGACGAGCGTGTCTTGGGCGATGGACGCGGTCCGTCGTGCACCACGTGCGCTGGCGGGTCAGCCCGTTATACTGACGCCACTCTTCTGACCAGATGCTCGTTCGTCCTATGAAAAAACTCGTGCTCGCCTCCCTGTTGCTGCTGCTCGCGGGGTGCTCTTCGGGGCTACGCATCGACCGCAGTCACGTTTCGGCCAATCAGGACAGCCGTGTCCAGTTCGTCGTTCTGCATTACACCAATGCCTCGCTGGAGCGTTCGCTGGCGCTGCTGACCCAAGGCGAGGTCAGCAGCCACTACCTGATCGGCGATGGCCCAGGCACGGTCTACCAGCTGGTGGACGAGAACCGCCGGGCCTGGCATGCCGGCGAAAGCCAATGGCAGGGGCGAACCTGGCTGAACGCCAGCTCGATCGGGATCGAGATCGTCAACCCTGGCTTCACCGATACCCCCAATGGCCGCCGCTGGTACCCCTACAGCGAGGCCCAGGTGCAGTCGGTGATCGCCCTGGTCAAGGACATCGTCAAGCGCCATGGCATCTCGCCGCGCAACATCATCGGCCACAGCGACATCGCCCCTGGCCGCAAGCAGGACCCGGGTCCGCTGTTCCCCTGGCAGCGCCTGGCCGAGGCCGGCCTGGGGCTCTGGCCTGACGCAAACGCCGTGGCCCGTCAGCAGCTCTACTATGCCGCGAACCCGCCGAGCATCGGCTGGTATCAACAGCAGCTGGCCCGCGCCGGCTACGCCATCGCACCGACCGGCGTCTGGGACCCGGCCACCCGTGCGACACTCACGGCCTTCCAGATGCATTTCCGGCCCCAGCGTTACGATGGCGTGGCGGATGCGCAAACCGCAGCTATCCTGCAAGTGCTGAACAGCATGCATTGAAGCGCTCTTGCGAGAGACTGACTTGCCGGACAGTTGCCCTGCTCATGGACACTCGACCGGATACCGCGGATGTCAGCCCTCGCCCCCGTTTTTGCCTACCTGTTGCAGCGACCACGGCTGCTGGCCCTGGTCACGACGCTGCTCAGCGCAAGCCTGCTGCTGGCCATCAGCCTGACCTTGGCCCTGCACCAGGTGAAGCAGCAGGAAATCGCCTCGATGAACGCGCGCGGCGAGCGCTTTCTGGAGCGCCTCGAGCAGGTCTTCGGGCAGCTGCGCCAAGGCGTGGACCAACTGCAGTCGCTGCCGTCGCGACGGTGTGATGGCGCGATGCTGAGCGCCTTGCGGCAGGTGGGGTTTCGCTACCGTTTCGTCTACGAGGCCGCTTACGTCGATGGCGCCACCGTCTGCTCGATACGCGAAGGTGCCCGCTGGGAGGCGCCGCTGCGGGCGCCGGATATCAATGGACCGGTCTACAGCATCTGGCTCAATACCTCCACCGAGCCTGACGACAACCTGGCCGTCCTGATGCTGGGACGCGGGCGCTTTCTGGTCTCCACCTCCCGCGGGCACCTGACCGACGTGGTGGACCTGCCCGCCGGAGGCAGTGTGCTGGTGTTGCTTGATCAGGGCGCGCGCGCCATCCCGGTACTGGGCCCCATACAGCCCTGGCCGCCCCGCGCCTCGTGGCCCGTCGATTCGGCACAGGCCCTGATCGAGCTGCCGGATCGCCTCATCTATCGCATGCCGACCCGATCGCCCGACTATCAATTGGCGCTGATCGTGCCCCGGGCCTCTGCACCCCTGGAGCTGGGCTGGCTGCTGTGGCTGCTGGTGGTCGGTAGCCTGCTGAGCGCCTGCTGCATCGGTTGGCTGGTGGGGCAACTGGCGCTGCAGCGCCGCTCGATGAGTGCCGAGTTGCAAGGGGCCTTGCGGCGTGGCGAGCTTCAGGTGCTCTACCAGCCGATCTTCACGCTGGCCAGTCGCCGCTGCGTGGGTGCCGAAGCCCTGGTGCGCTGGCGGCGTCCGGATGGCACCCTGACCAGCCCCGAACTGTTCATTCCACTGGCCGAGGACACCGGCCAGATTCGCCCATTGACCGATTTCGTCCTGCAACGTGTGCTCGAGCAGCTGGGCGCCCTGCTGCGCACCCATGCGCAGTTGTACATCTCGATCAACCTGGCAGCCTGCGATGTCACCGCGCCGCGCATCGGGCTGGTGGCGACGCGTCTGCTGGCCCTGCACCGCGTTGACGCGCGACAGATCGCCTTCGAGGTGACCGAGCGAGGCCTGGTGGACGTGCAGGTGGCCCGCGACCACTTGCAGGCCTTGCGCAGCATGGGCCACAAAGTGCTGATCGACGACTTCGGCACGGGCTACTGCAGCCTGGCCTATCTGCAGACCTTGCCTGTGGATTGTCTGAAGATCGACAAGGCCTTCATCGATGCCCTGGGGCACGATGCCGCCAGCAGTGGCGTCGCCCCGCACATCGTGCGCATGGCCCACGCCTTGCAGTTGCAGGTGATCGCCGAGGGGGTGGAGTACGAAGACCAGGCGGAGCTGCTCAGCAGCGAAGGCGTGGAGTACGGGCAGGGTTGGCTGTTCGCCCGGCCCTTGACGGCCCGTCAGTTCATCCAGTTGGTCAGCGAGGGTCAGCGCCGGACACTGACCTCGCGTTGATCATGGCTAGGCGGGCAGGGCCATGTAGAACTGGGTGCCTTGCCCCGGTCGGGAGAACACGCCCATGCGGCCACCGTGCAGTTGGACGATTTCCTTGCACAACGCCAGACCCAACCCTGCGCCGCCCTTCTTGCGCCCCACCTGGACGAACGGCTCGAAGATACGGCCCTGCTGCCCGTAGGCGATGCCTTCGCCATTGTCCTCGACGCTGATGATCACACGTTCGGCATGGCGTCGCGCCTGCAGGCAGATACGCCCGCCCTGGGGCGTGTGGCGAATGGCATTGTGCAGCAGGTTGTCCAGGACGCGGTCGAGCTGGGCGACGTCGGCCTGAAGGCGCGGCAGGGGGTGTTCCAGCTCCTGGACCAGCTCGATGGCCTTGGCCTGCGCCTGCAGCGCGAACCGGTCCATGGCACGTTGCAGCAGATCCTCGGCCGTACAGGGGGCCAGCTCGAGCTTTTGCAGGCCGCTCTGGTAGCGCGAGAAGTTGAGCAGGTCGTTGATCAACTGCGTCAGACGCTGCATTTCTTCGCCGATGGTGTCCAGCAGGTCGTTCTCACGGGCCTCGGCCGGGAATTTCAGCCGTTCGCGCAGCAGGCCGAACGCCATGTGCATCCCTGTGATCGGCGTGCGCAGTTCGTGGGACGCACGCAGCACGAATTCGCTGCGCACCCGTTCGAAGGCGCGCTGCTCGGTGACATCGTGCAAGACCATGACCGCACCCAGGATCGGGCCCTGGGGGTGGCTGACGGGGGTGAGGCTGTAGGTTAGCAGACGCGATTCGTCGTCCACTTCCAGGCTCAGGTCCTCGGGTGGCCGGTCCAGGCTGCCGCCGCGCAAGACCTGACGCAGCTGCTGCTCGAGCTCAGGCCGCTGCAGCGCTTCGGCCAGGCTGATGCCCACACGGCTGTTGTCCCAGCCGAGCTGGCGCTGGCCCACGGGGTTGAGGTGCTCCAGCCGGCCCTGGCGGTCGATGATCAGCAAGCCATCGTCGATGCTGTCGAGCACGGCCTGCAAGCGTTGCTGGCCGGCCAGCAGCTCGTCGACGTTGGTCGCCTGATGCTTGCGCAAGGCATCGGCCATGAGCCCGAACCGCTTGGTCAGCAGGCCCAGCTCCTGGCCCTGGGTCACGGGCAGGGTGACATCGAAGTTGCCCTCGCCCACCTGGTCGGCGGCCTTGGCCAAGGCCTCGATCGGCTGGCCGAACCGGCGCGCCATGTTGTGCGCGGTGATGAAGCCCAGCACCAGGACGGTCAGCCCCATGATGCCCAGAAGGCCGCCGACCAATAAAGAACGGTCGCGGGCCTGCTCGCCGCTCTGGCTGATGTACGCCAGGGCATTCTGGTGGACATCGATCAGGTCGGTGCGAATGGCGTTGAACGCGGCGCCCAGTGGCGCCTCCGGACTCATGTCGCGCCACGGTTGTGCGGACTCGCGGTAGGCCTGCAGGAAGCGTTGGTAGGTCGCACGCGTCTTGCCGAAGCCGGACTTGGCGCTGGCCAGGTCAGCGCTGTCGTCCAGCACGTTCTGGAACTCGTTCTGCAGGCTCAGCAGGCGCTCTCGGTCGGAGTCGGCCTTCAGGATCAGGGCCAGTTGATCGCCCAGGTTCTGCCGCAGCTTCAGGCCCAATGCCAGCGACTGGGTGGTTTCACGCACCTGTTCCTGCTGCACCGAGGCCATCTGGATGACGCTCACCAACCCGAGCAGCAAGCCCAGCAGCGCCACGCTGACCAGCGCGGAAATACTGAGAAAGAGCCGCGTGCGCAGCTTCATCGCCCACTTCATAGGTGGTACTGCTTACGTTTGCGGTACAGGGTGGACGCATCGATCCCCAGGGTCCGTGCGGCTTGCTCCAGGGTGTCGCTGGTGGCCAGCACGGCGCCGATGTGGGCCCGTTCCAGTTCGTCCAGGCTCATGGACGCGCCGACCCGCGGCGCATTGCCCGCAGGTTGCTCGCCCATGCCCAGGTGGGCAATCTCCACCCGTTCCTGGCCACAGATGATGCTGGCGCGCTCGATCACGTTGCGCAGCTCACGGATGTTGCCTGGCCAGCGATAGTTGAGCAGCGCGGCGCGAGCCTCTTCGCTGAAGCCACGGGCCGGGCGTGAGTATTCCTTGACGAAGCGTGCCAGGAAGCGATCGGCCAGTGTGAGGATGTCTTCGCTGCGCTCTCGCAACGGCGGCAGGTGCAAGGTGATGACGTTCAGGCGGTACAGCAGGTCCTCGCGGAACTTGCCCTCGCGGACCATTTCTTCAAGGTTCAGGTTGGTCGCCGCCAGGATGCGCACATCGGCGCGACGCGTCACCGGGTCGCCGACCCGCTCGTACTCCTTGTCCTGGATGAAGCGCAGCAGCTTGGGTTGCAGCGTCAGCGGGAAGTCACCGATCTCGTCGAGGAACAACGTGCCGCCGTCGGCCTGGTTCACCCGGCCCAGGGTGCTTTCGCTGGCCCCGGTGAACGCGCCGCGGCTGTGGCCGAACAGCTCGCTTTCCATCAGCTCGGCGGTCAGCGAAGGGCAGTTGATGGTGACGCAGGCCTTGCGTGCCCGCTTGCTCCAGCCATGGATGGCCCGTGCCAGCTCGCCCTTGCCGGTCCCGGACTCACCCAGGATGAGGATGTTGGCATCGGTAGTGGCGACCTGCCGTGCGGTCTCGAGCACCGCCATCATCGCCGGGCTGTGGGAGTCCAGGCCATCCTTGGGCTTGCGGACTTCCCCCTCCAGGGCTTCCAGGCGTGCCGACAGCTGACGCACTTCCAGCTGCTTGGCCGTGGCCAGGCGCAGCTGGTCCGGGCTGCAGGGCTTGACCAGATAATCGGCGGCGCCGGCCTGGATTGCGTCCACGGCAGTGTCGATGGCCGAATGCGCGGTGACGATCACCACGCGCATCCAGGGCGCCTGGATACGCATCTGGGCGAGCACGTCCAGACCGTTGTCTTCCCCTAGGCGCAGGTCCAGGAAACACAGGTCGAACACTTGGCGTTGCAGCAGGGTGTCGGCCTGGGCGGCACTGTTGGCCGTCGCGACGCTGTAACCCTCGTCTTCCAGGCAATAACGGAAGGTCCGCAGGATGGCTGACTCATCATCCACAAGCAGAATACGGCCCTGACTGTCTTGGGCTGACTCCATTTCCTACGCTCCTTTAAGAATTATCTCGGTTAGTGTCGGAAAAATCGGGCAAGTTGCATGGTCAATTCTGATTGATTTTGCTGAATGCATGCTAGCTGCTTTATGTCGCAGGGCTTAAATCATTGAAAAATATGGTTTTTAGCTCGATCCAGGGCTGGCATGGTCATTGCGAACTGCTGTTTCTAATGCCTTAAAGGAGATGGACATGCCTACCCCTTACCGAAATGCGGCCTGGATCGGCCTCTGGATGCTTGGCCAAGCCTGCCTGCTACCCATGGCCCAGGCCGAGACCGCGCAGGACGCACGGCTGGAGGGCGCCGTGCAGACGGCCCTGTCGCTCAACCGTGTACTCAACACCCTTGCGATCAAAGCCCAGGTCGATGGCCAGGCCGCCACGCTGACAGGCGAGGTGGAGAACGACGTGCAGCGTCGGCTGGCAGAGGACGTGGCGCAGGCGACCCGAGGCATTGAGCAGGTGGATAACCAACTGCATGTGAATCCTCAACTGGTCGAACAACCCTTGGAACTCAAGGCCTACGCGCAACGCCTGGAAGACGCGACCTTGTCCGCCATCGTCCGCTCTCGCCTGGCCTGGAGCACATTGACGCAGCAGACTGCCGTCGAGGTGAACACACAGGACGGTGTCGTGACGTTGCGTGGCAAGGTCGACAATGCGCCGGCCAAGGAACTGGCCGGCGTCCTGGCGCGCAGCACCGAGGGTGTGTACATGGTGAACAACCTCATCAGCCTGGACAGCGTGGCCATGGCCCAGGCGCGTACCGCACCCGCCGAGGTCTCCACGGGGGCTCAGCCGAACGATGAGTGGATCGTCGACAAGATCCAGGAAAGCTTTCGCTTCAGCCGCAATCTGGATGTGCTGAAGATCAAGGTGGCCAGTGCAGAAGGCATGGTGCGTTTGTCGGGCGAGGTAGTGAGTGCTCAGCAGAAGTCGATTGCCGTGGAGATCGCTCGACAGATCCTCGGTGTACGAGGCGTAGACCCTGATTTGCTCAAGGTGGCGACCAAGGTCGAGGGGTGATCGTGCAAATCGCACGGAACTATTTCGAAGATCGTGCAGGATACGTCCTACACGGTCTTTTTGGTTTTAGATAACTCTTTGTTTTTAAAGGATTTTTAAGTCGATTCAAGACTGGCATGCTGGCTGCACTGTTATCTGCACGAACCGCAGAATACGAACAACAGGAGTACCGGCATGAACGGCCAGACCACCCACCGCGAAACGAACCTTGCCCTGCCCCTGCGTCAGGTGCTGCTCGTCACGTTCGCGCTGATGGTCACCCTGTTGATCGGCCAGCTGTACCACACCTGGCAGTCGGCCCGCATGGCCGATCAGGTCGCGGCACAAACCGCTCTGATCGCGCACATTCAGGCCACCCGGGCGAGCATGCCCGTCAGCGCGCCAGCCCACCTGCCCGTTTCGCAGGCGTCTTCCGCGACCACGGACAGCGTTGTTCACCAAGACAGTTGGGTCTTCTGACCCGGCATCAGGATTCAATAAAGAGTAAAAAGGAGATACACCATGCTGAGCTGGGCCATTACCTTCTTGATCATCGCCATCGTCGCGGCCGTTCTGGGCTTCGGTGGTATCGCTGGCGCCGCTACCGGTATCGCGAAGATTCTGTTCATCGTGTTCCTGGTGCTGTTCGTGGCGTCGTTCTTCTTCGGCCGTGGCAGGAGATAGTCGCAATGAAGGCAGTGCTCTGCCGAGCTTTGGCTGCTGCGCTCGTTCTGGGCGGCAGCAGTGCGGCAATGGCGGCCAATGATGGCCAGGTCCGGGCCAACCAGTTGCTTGGTTCGGACACCGAATACCGTGAGACATGGGCCAAGGTGGTCCGCACGCAGGAGCGTCTGCCCGATTGGGTGATCAACCTGAGTGGCAGTTCACCTCAGCAGATGTCGGCAGTCACCGAGGACGGTGACAAGTACTTAGTGGGTCCGGTCTGCGAGTCCGAAGGCAACTGCACGTACAAGCGCTTGATCGTCGCCTTCAGCTGGGACAAGGACGATGCCTACGGGATGCTGGTCGAAGTTCCCGAAGGTCTGCCGCAGGACAAGTCACCGACGCGTCACGCCACCTACACCTGGCTGGGCGATCCAGATGACGGCATGAAGAAGCTGCTCCAGGAGCAGTTGAAACGCGACCCGGCCTGGTACTGACCACCGGTTGCGTCTGGTTATCAACGGAAGCTGAACCTTTTCAGGATTGCAGCTTCTATGGTGCGCTGCCTCGATGAGGGCGCAGCGCATGACCAAGGGGCCGGGCTGTTTTGACCTATCGTGTCGAAGCGGCCTAGGGGTACAGGGAGTACCTCCTTTCAGGGGGCCGGGTCAGGCGAAGCGGCATCGGAAGCATCAGATCGATCAACGCTCACTGTTGTAGCGTCGATCGATCTGGCTTCCGAAGCGCTACTTCTTCCCTCCAGCGTCTTCTTTTCCCACACCTGCCATCCATCTTTTTTTCCTTTGCCCGGCTCGTTTGCAGGCGCCCGTCTGCGGGCATTCGGATTGTCGAACACATTGATCGCGTCTGATTGATCCCTTCCTGCTCCGCCTGGAAACGGCGTTCCCCGGCTGTTCGGCAATCCGAACGTACGTCTCCGTCGGCAACGAAGTCACGGCAGGATCCGCCTTATCTCATGCCGATTCGGCATGGCCCACTCGTTTACGGCATTAGACGAGGGTGGCCGTCATCGCAATAGTTGCCGACTTTTTCACCGGGCTCTGTTCCCGGTGCCCGTGCCAGGTCTGCCGACCGCTTGGCGGGTGTGTCGTCTCGGGCCCTAGCGATTTTGCGCAGGAACCGCTCTAAGCAGCGGCTTCCAGCCAGATATCTAAGATGTGCAAACAAGAAGGTGAAGACATGAAGAAGGCAAAACTAAGCCTCGCTTGGCAGATTCTCATCGGCCTGGTCCTTGGCGTGGCCGTCGGTGCCTTGCTGAATCATTTCAGTGCAGAAAAGGCATGGTGGATCAGCAACGTGCTTCAACCGGCGGGTGACATCTTCATCCGTCTGATCAAGATGATCGTCGTGCCGATCGTCATCTCCTCCCTGATCGTCGGCATTGCCGGTGTGGGCGATGCCAAGAAGCTGGGCAGCATCGGCCTGAAGACCATCCTGTACTTCGAGATCGTGACCACCATCGCCATCGTGGTCGGCCTGCTGCTAGCCAACCTGTTCCATCCGGGCGCCGGGATCGACATGAGCACCCTGGGCACCGTGGACATTTCCAAGTACCAGGCGACCGCAGCGGAAGTGCAGCATGAGCACGCCTTCATCGAAACCCTGCTCAACCTGATTCCGTCCAACATCTTCGCGGCCCTGATGCGCGGCGAGATGCTGCCGATCATCTTCTTCTCGGTGCTGTTCGGTCTCGGCCTGTCGAGCCTGCAGGCGGACCTGCGCGAGCCGCTGGTACGCACGTTCCAGGGCGTCTCGGAGACCATGTTCAAGGTCACCCACATGATCATGAACTACGCGCCGATCGGCGTGTTCGCCCTGATCGCCGTGACGGTCGCCAACTTCGGCTTCTCCTCGTTGCTGCCGTTGGCCAAGCTGGTCCTGCTGGTGTACTTCGCCATCGCCTTCTTCGCCTTCATGGTGCTGGGCCTGATCGCACGCCTGTTCGGCTTCTCGATCCTGAAGATCATGCGCATCATGAAAGACGAGCTGATCCTGGCCTACTCCACCTCGAGTTCGGAAACGGTACTGCCGCGGGTGATCGAGAAGATGGAGGCCTACGGCGCGCCCAAGTCCATCTGCAGCTTCGTGGTGCCGACCGGCTACTCGTTCAACCTCGATGGCTCGACCCTGTACCAGAGCATCGCCGCCCTATTCATCGCACAGCTGTACGGCATCGACCTGTCGATCAGCCAGCAATTGCTGCTGGTGCTGACGCTGATGGTGACCTCCAAGGGCATCGCCGGTGTACCGGGTGTCTCATTCGTGGTGCTGCTGGCCACCCTGGGCAGCGTCGGTATCCCACTGGAAGGCCTGGCCTTCATTGCAGGCGTCGACCGCATCATGGACATGGCCCGTACAGCGTTGAACGTGGTCGGCAATGCCCTGGCGGCGCTGGTGATCGCACGCTGGGAAGGCATGTACGACGCGGCCAAGGGTGAGGCCTACTGGAATTCCCTGCCGCATCTCAGCAAGCAGGCCTCGTCGGCAACGGTCGGCGAACCCGCCAAGCGCTGAAACGTCCCCACGGCTCACCTGCGGGTGGGCCGTCTCCGGGCCTGAGGGAGACTGTCTCTCGTCAGGCCAGCCCCTTCGCTCACTGAAGCCCTGCGCCGCAATGCGTTATCATCGCCCGCATTTCACAAAGGGTGGCGCGCATGCTCAATGGCCTCTGGCTTGGCTTTTTCCTGGTAGCGGCCGTTTCGGCCATGGCCCAGTGGCTGTTCGCAGGCAACACCGGCATCTTCGCCGCGATGGTCGAAAGCATTTTCGCCATGGCCAAGCTGTCGGTGGACGTCATGGTGCTGATGTTCGGTACCCTCACGCTCTGGCTGGGGTTTCTGAAGATCGCCGAGCAGGCCGGTATCGTCGAATGGCTGGCCAAGATGCTCGGCCCGTTGTTCGCCCGGCTCATGCCGGACGTGCCACCAGGTCACCCTGCCCTGGGGCTGATCACCCTGAATTTTGCGGCCAATGGCCTGGGCCTGGACAACGCCGCCACGCCCATCGGGCTGAAAGCCATGCGTGCCCTGCAGGAACTCAACCCCAGCGCGACCACCGCCAGCAATGCGCAGATCCTGTTCCTGGTGCTCAATGCCTCATCGCTGACCCTGCTGCCGGTCACCATTTTCATGTACCGCACCCAGCAAGGTGCACCCGATCCGACCTTGGTGTTCCTGCCGATCCTGTTGGCGACCAGTGTCTCCACCGTGGTGGGTCTGCTGTCGGTCGCCGTCATGCAGCGGCTGCGGCTGTGGGACCCGGTGGTGCTGGCCTACATGGTGCCCGGTGCCCTGTTGCTGGGCGGTTTCATGGCCTTCCTCGCCACCCTGTCGACCTCTGCCCTGGCCCTGCTGTCGTCCATTCTCGGCAACCTGACCCTGTTCGGCGTGATCATGCTGTTCCTGGTCATTGGCGCGCTGCGGCGGGTGAAGGTGTATGAAGCATTCGTGGAAGGGGCAAAGGAAGGTTTCGACGTGGCCAAGAGCCTGCTGCCCTACCTGGTGGCCATGCTCTGCGCCGTCGGCGTGCTGCGTGCCTCCGGTGCCCTGGACCTGGCCCTGGACGGCATCCGCCATGCCGTGCAGTGGATGGGCCTGGACACACGCTTCGTCGACGGCTTGCCCACGGCGCTGGTCAAGCCCTTCTCCGGCAGCGCTGCTCGGGCGTTGTTGATCGAGACCATGCAGGCCAAAGGCGTGGACAGCTTCCCCGCGCTGGTGGCGGCGACCATCCAGGGCAGCACCGAGACCACCTTCTACGTGCTGGCCGTGTACTTCGGCGCGGTGGGCATCCAGCGTGTCCGGCACGCCGTCGGGTGCGCGCTGCTGGCCGAGTTCTCTGGCGTGGTGGCGGCGATCCTGGTCTGCTACTGGTTCTTCGCCTAAGGCCGTATCACGCGCCGGACGAAGGAATGCACGGCATGCAGGACAGGAATCACGTGCGCTGGGCCCCCTGGGTGACCTTGAAGCGCAGCACGCCGATGACTTGACCGTCTTCGGTCAGCACCCTCACCTGCCAGCGTCCGGTGGGGTCTGGCGGGAAGTTCTGCTTGTGGGTCCAGGCCCGGTAGCCTTCCTTGCGTCCCCCGTGGATGTCCAGGGCGATGCGATCGACTTCCTGCCCATTGAACTGCCAGACATGGTAGATGCGCTCGTCGAGGCCGCGTGGGGCGTTGATGGCCGTGTAGGCATACAGCCCGTTGCTCCTCAGCTGGTCCACGTTGACCTCCTTGAGCGAATCGCCAGGCTCACGGCCCTGCACCTGGGTGCTCACGGCCACTTCGGTCATCCACAAGGTGGCCGGTGGGACCCAGGAGCGCAGCAGCCAGCCTCCGGCGCCGACCGCCAGGGTCAGCCCCAGCACCGCCAGCGCACGACGCCAGCCGGTGATCGGAAAACTGCTGGCCAGGCTCGGGAAGGACAGCAGCATGGCCGCGCCCAGCGCCAGTTTGAAGCTTTCGGCCGTGGTCAGGTGCAGGATGATCGGCAAGGCCGTCAACAGCGCGGCGAACAGCGTCAGGGTATGCAGGGCCATGAACAGCCAGCGCCGTGGCGCCAGCCATTTGTAGTAGAGCGGGTCGATGATCGATACCAGGCCGGCGGCCGCCAGCAGGCCGGTGAACACCAGCTGGCCGCTGTTCCAGGTGGTGGTGACGAAGAAGAACGGCAGCACGAAGAACAGACTTTCCTGGTGGATCATCTGGGTGGCGTAGCGCAGCAGCGGCTGCGGAATCTCGCGCTTGAAGGCGCGCGCGAACAACCGGGTCAGGGTGTTCTCGAGCATGAGCCAGACCCAGCTGACCAGCATCACCACGGCGATCCAGCTGGCCAGGCTGGCCTGGCGATCGACCAGGATGAAGCTGCCGATACCGGACAGGAAGCCACCCAGGGCGATGATGCCCGGGTAGCGCTTGAGCAGCTCGATCAGGCGGTGCAGCCAATGGGAGAGATGTGACATCGATGAGGACTGCATGGGAAACCTCTCACAGCATACCGTCGATTCAGCGCCGTCGTGTAGCGCCGCTTGGGCGAGCCTGGGGAGCGCGCTGGCGACGGCGGCGTCGGCGTCGACGCAGCCAGATCAAGGCCAGTGCCACCACGGCCAGTAACGCCAGCACGCCGTAGAGACCCTCATCGCTCAACAGAGGGGCCTCGATGCGCACATAGCCCGGCTCCTTCAGCAGGGCCTTGAGGGCTGCGTTGGCGTCCTCCAGCGTCACCTCACGCAAGGTGCTCGCCGGGTCTTCGAAGCGGCCCTCGGCGTAGGTGTTGAGGGCGCCCCAGTAATAGTCGGCCAGCGCCGGGTTGCCCTGGGTCGTCCAGCTTTCCCGGGCGATGGCGGCTTGCTGGATCCGTGCGAAGGTCTTCGGGTCGAGGCCGTCCGTGCGCAGACGCTCGAACAGGCCTTGCAGGGCCTCGATGGCCTGGTCCACATCGCCCCGTTCGAGGTCCGCATTGAGGCTGAGCATGCCGCTGTCGCCGAAGCTCTGGCGTTTTACCGAGGGGCCGTAGGACAGGCCTTGCTTGAGGCGCAATTGATCGTACAAGGCCCAGTCGAGATAGCGCGCTACCAGCTCCAACGTCTGGTCATGGGCTGTGTCCAGTACCGGCTCGATGAACAGCCAGTGCAGCTTGACGTTGTCACCGACCCAGCCCCGCACCAGCTCGCGGCGTGGCTCGGCCTGTTCGCTGATGCTGTCCAGCGCGCGACGGTCTTCCGGCTCGGTGGCTGGCAGCTCGCCATAGGTGCGGTCCAGGTAGGCCGGCAGCAGCTTGTCGAGGCCACCGACCACGATCAGGCTCATGTTGTTGGCGGCATACCAGCGGTTGCGCAGGTCTTCGACCTGTTTCAGGGTCATGGCCTGGACGTCGGAGCGTTCGCTGCATTTCAGGCCCAGTTCGGTGGCCAGTTGGTCGCTGGCAGGGTGACCGATGTCCTGGCGGTCCAGCCAGCGCTGGAGATGCCCGTAGTGGCCGCCATCCTCGCGCTCGATGATCTGCTTGGCGACCGCCAGGTCTTTCTCGTCCAGGCGGGTGTCGCGAACGATCTCCAGCAGCAGGTCCAGCACCTTGCGCTGGTTGCGCGCCGGGGCTTCGATGACGAAGGTCGTGTCGGCGCTGCTGGTGAAGGCGTTCCATTCCCCACCCAGGGCTTGCATGCGGGCTTCCAGCCCACCTTCGTCCTGCCCGTCCAGGCCACTGAAGAGCAAGTGTTCGAGCAGGTGGGGCAGTTCTCGCTGATCGCACCCGAAGTCGTCCAGCCCGACACCGACGACCAGGCGGATGGAGACGTGGTCGCGTTCGTAACCCGACTTGAGAATGACCTGCAGGCCATTGGGCAGCAGGTAGCCTTCTACGCGTGAGCGGTCGAGGGCGACACTGGGGAACGCGCAAAACAGCAGTACGACGAACATCAGGCAACGCATGGGCAAGCTTCCAGGCCGGTCTGCGTCGGAGACGCGTTCAAGGCAGGCGGGTTTCATCCGGCACGGTGTCGAGCATCAGCCCGCCCGTGTCCGAGCCACCCAGTACCACATAGGCACTGCTGCAAAACAAAGAGTTCAACCGCTTCATGTCGGCGATCAGCTCCAGGTGCAGCGAACTGGTCTCGATGCTTTGAACGATGCGGCGTTGCAGACGGCTGACATGGGCATGGGCCAGACGCCGTTCCTGTGCCCGGAACCGGCGCTTTTCCCGCAGCAGTTGCCGTGCGCTGTCGGGGTCGGCGCTGAGCAGGACCGACAGGCCCAGGCGCAGGTTGGCCTGCAAGGGCTGTTGCAAGGTGGTCAGCTCCTCCAGACCGACCTCGGAGAAGGCGCGGCGCTGGGCCGTCTTCTGCTGCTGGATCTTGCGCAGCATGCGCTCGATCAGGTCGCTGGCCAGCTTGAGGTTGATGGCCAGCTCGATCACTTCGGCCCAGCGCCGGCTGTCCTGTTCGGGCAGGTCTTCGCGCGGCATCCGGGCCAGGTAGTGCTTGATGGCGTTGTACAGCACGTCGACTTCCTCGCTGAGCTGCCGCGCCTGCCGGGGCAAGGCGCTGCCGTCGCCCTGCAAGGCCTGGCGCAGGACGTCCAGCAGGCTGTCGACCAAGTCCCCCAGGCGCAGGGTCTCGCGCACCGAGTTGGCCAGGGCCAGGCTGGGCGTGTCCAGCGCAGTCGGGTCCAGGTGGCGCGGCTGCGCGGCGCTGACCGGCTCACGCCGATCAGGCAGCCAGGCCTCGCACAGGGTGGCCATCAGCCCGACCGTGGGCAGCAGCACGACACAGCGCAACGTGTTGTAGAGCAGGTGAAAGCCGATCACCAGCTCCTGGGGGCGCAGGTTCAAGGTCTGCATCCAGTCCACCAGCGGGTGCAGCACGGGGATCACCAGCAGCAGGCCGATCAGCTTGTACAGCAGGCTGCCGAGCGCGACCCGACGACCGGCGGCGTTCTGCAAGGTGGCGGTCAGGAAAGCCAGCAGGCCGCTGCCGATGTTGGCGCCGATCACCAGGCCGATGGCCACTGGCAGGCCGATCAGGTCGGCACCGGCCAGGGTGGCGGTCAGCAGCACGGCCGCCAGGCTGGAGTACGACACCAGCGCGAACAACGCGCCGACCAGCGCGTCCAGCAGGATGTCGCCGGTCAGCGACGCGAACAGTACCTGCACGCCCTGGGACTGGGTGATGGGCGCCGCGGCCTGCACGATCAGCTGCAGCGCCAGGATGATCAGGCCCAGCCCGATGCCCACGCGTCCCAACTGCCCGGCCTGGGTCTGCTTGCGCGACAGGAAGAAGATCACCCCCAGGAAGATCAGCAGCGGCGAGAGCCATGACAGGTCGAAGGTCAGCACCCGGGCCATCAGCGCCGTGCCGACGTCGGCGCCGAGCATGATCGCCAGGGCCGGGGTCATGGTCATCAGGCCCTGGCCGACGAACGAGGTGACCAGCATCGCCGTGGCGTTGCTGCTCTGCACCAGGGCAGTCACGCCGATGCCGGCCAGAAAGGCCAAGGGCCGTCGGCTCATGTTCTGGCCCAGCACGCGGCGCAGGCTCGAGCCGTAGACCCGCAGGATGCCAGTGCGCACGATGTGCGTGCCCCAGACCAGCAAGGTGACGGCAGACAACAGGTCGAGCAAGGTCAGCATGGCCAGGTCCTCCAGTGACGTTCGGCCCGGTGGCCAGCGATTGCAGGGTACTGGTTTAAGCTGTAGTCGCTGCCCGGTCAGGTTGCCAGCACACACGCCCGATCAAGGCGCAGGGAGACGCAGAAACGGACAAGGCCGCACGAGGCGGCCTTGTTCGACGAGCGGGTCTGGCCTCAGTGGCCGACGGTATCCTTGAGCTTGACCGCCTCGGCGGCCTCACCCTTCTTGCGCGCCATGGAGGTGCGCATGCGGATGTTGATGGCTTCCACGGCCAGCGAGAAAGCCATGGCGAAGTACACGTAGCCCTTGGGCACGTGCACGTCGAAGGCTTCGGCGATCAGCACGGTGCCCACGACGATCAGGAACGACAGCGCCAGCATCTTCAGCGACGGGTGCTTGTCGATGAAGTCGGCGATGGTGCCGGCGCACAGCATCATCACCAGCACGGCGACGATGATCGCGGCGATCATCACCGGCACGTGGGAAACCATGCCCACCGCCGTGATCACCGAGTCCAGGGAGAACACGATGTCGATGATGGCGATCTGCACGATGGTGTAGAAGAACTTGCCGCCACCGCCTTTGGGCTCTTCGGAGGCTTCTTCCTCGCCTTCCAGGCCGTGGAAGATCTCCTGGGAGCTTTTCCACAACAGGAACAGGCCACCGAAGAACAGGATCAGGTCACGTCCGGAAATGCCCTGGCCCAGGACCACGAACAGGTCGGCGGTCAGGCGCATGACCCAGGTGATCGAGAGCAGCAGCAGGATGCGCGTGACCATGGCCAGCGCCAGGCCGAAGATGCGCGTGCGGGGCTGCATGTGCTTGGGCATGCGGCTGACCAGGATCGAGATCATGATGATGTTGTCGATCCCGAGCACGATCTCGAGCGCAGTCAGCGTGAAAAAGGCAACCCAGATTTCTGGGCTAGTCAGCCATTCCATGTCAATTCCTTCGGGCGATGATGGCGACGCCCCGAAAGGACGGGGCGTGCGGTGTAAGGGGACGTTGTACTACAGACTGCTGAACAGCGGGAAAATCCCCATCAGCAACGCGGCGAACATTATGCACAGGCACACCAGCACTGCCCACTTGAGGGTGAAGCGCTGATGGTCGCCGAACTCGATGCCGGCCAGGGCCACCAACAGGTACGTGGAGGGTACCAGAGGGCTGAGTAGGTGCACGGGTTGGCCGACGATCGAGGCACGGGCCATTTCCACCGGGGTGATGCCGTAGTGCGCAGCAGCTTCGGACAGCACCGGCAGCACACCGTAGTAGAACGCGTCGTTGGACATGAAGAAGGTGAACGGCATGCTGACGATCGCGGTGATCACGGCCAGGTAAGGGCCGAGGGCGTCCGGGATGACCGCCAGCAGGCTCTTGGACATGGCGTCGACCATGCCCGTCCCCGACAGGATGCCGGTGAAGATCCCGGCCGCGAAGATCAGCCCGGTGACCGCAAGGACGCTGCCGGCGTGGGCGGCGATCCGGTCCTTCTGCTGCTGCAGGCACGGGTAGTTGACGATCATGGCGATGCTGAAGGCGATCATGAACAGCACCGGCAGCGGCAGCAGGCCAGCGATCAACGCCACCATCAGCACCAGGGTCAGGGCCGCGTTGAACCACAGCAGCTTGGGCCGCCGGGCTTCCGGGAACTGCGAGACGCTGATCTGGCTGTGGTCGGTGTCGTCGGTCGGCAGGCTCAGTTCGCCCAGGCGTGCACGTTCGCGCTTGCCATAGGCGTAGGCGATGCCGAGGATCGCCAGCACGCCGAAGGCCATGGCCGGGATCATCGGCACGAAGATGTCGGAGGGGTCGACGTGCAAGGCGCTGGCAGCGCGGGCGGTGGGTCCACCCCAGGGCGTCATGTTCATCACGCCCCCGGCCAGGATGATCAGGCCGGCCATGATGCGCGGGCTCATGCCCAGGCGGCTGTACATCGGCAACATGGCCGCGCAGCAGATCATGTAGGTGGTGGCGCCGTCACCGTCCAGCGAGACCACCAGGGCCAGCACGGCGGTGCCGACCGACACCTTGAGCGGGTCGCCCTTGACCAGCTTGAGGATCCTGCGCACGGCCGGGTCGAACAGGCCGGAGTCGATCATCAGGGCGAAATACAGAATGGCGAACATCAGCATCACGCCCGTGGGCGCCAGCTTGCTGATGCCTTGCAGCATCATTGGCCCGATGTCGGTGGCGAAACCACCGAACAGGGCGAACAGGATCGGTACCAGGATCAGCGCGATCAAGGCCGACAGGCGCTTGGTCATGATCAGGTACATGAAGGTGATGACCATGGCAAAGCCGAGGAAGGTCAGCATGGCGGTACTCCAGGCGTGGCGCGACGAAAGTCAGGACGATTCGGGGCGGATCAGCGGGGTTGGCGCTTCGCGAGGAGGGGCGGACGGAATGCGAGGTGCAGGCGGGCACGGAAGGACATCGGAATCACCATTGTTGTTGTTGATTTGAGCCGCGCCAGGATTTTTTACCGGACGCTGGCCGACCGGTCTTGTGCCGGTGGTGTCCCAATCCTATTGCCGAAAGCTTTCACCGAGCTTTCGCTTCACGAAAGCTGACCGGAGGACGTATGTCGAACGTGCTGGAAGGAGGATGTCATTGCGGTGGGCTGCGCTACCAGGTCGAAGGCGATCTGTCGGACGTTGCCCATTGCCACTGCTCGATCTGCCGTCGGACCAGCGGTGCGCCGGTGGTCACCTGGCTGACCGTACCGCGCTCGGGGTTCCGCTGGCTGGCGGGGGAGCCAGGGCGCTATACCGCACCGTCGAGTTGCGTCCGGTGTTTCTGCAGCGCCTGCGGCGCCCAGGTGGCGCTATTGACACAGCGCAGCCCGGACACCGTGGATGTCACGGTGGGCACGCTCGATAGGCCGGAGCAGGTCAGGCCGCGGGGGCATATCTGGGTCGACAGCCGTCTGTCATGGCTGCACCTGGACGAGCACCTCCCTGGCGAGCAGGGCGAGACGTTGGGGGGTGACGTGGTGGAGGACCACGTGGCCGAGAACCTGGGGCGGATCGAGTAGGTCGAATCGGGGCGGGCGGATCAGGGGTGACTGTGCCACGTCTTTCTGACGGTCGTGGACTCTGCAGATCCAGCCCCGACCGGTCGGATGCCCCGGTGGAATCTACCCCACCCCCCCTTGTGGGAGCGGGCTTGCCCGCGATGGCAGCAGCAGCTTCACCGCATGGTCAGCAGGTCAGGCGCTGGCCTGCCGATGCTGAGGCGGATGTACACGCCCTATCGCTGGCAAGCCAGCTCCCACAGGGGCCGCGATACGTTGCCTCATCGCGGCGTCGCTCCGTCAAGGCAGCTCCAGACCCCCCGCCGCCTTGTGCAGCCCTCGCAGGTGTTCACCGATCTGCTTCACGTTCCCTTCCACGGCCACGATGGCGGCTGCCCGCGCCGGTTCGAGCAGGGCGCGGATTTCCTGGTCCAGGTGAGTGCTGAGTCGGTTCAACTGCGCCTGGCGCTCGCGACTGACCGTCTGCAGGGCACTGCGCTCGTCCTCTTGGGGCAACCCATAGCCGGTGTTGGGCAGCAGCTCCGCCGGGCGGCTGAGGAAGCCACTGTTGGCGAGGATCTGCTGCAGGGCGTCGTTGGCCTTGTCGATGGTGCCGTCCTTGAGGGCCTGGGCATTGAGGTAGCGTTGCTTGACTTCATCCTGGGCCAGCAGCAACTGACGGCGCAGGCTGGCCTGTTCCAGCAGCAGCAGCGCCGCGCTGGTGCGCAGGTCCGCTTGCGCGAACCAGGGCCGACGCGCCTCGGGTTCCAGCGCCAGCCAGTCTTCGACCGTGGCCTGGGGCACTGGCAGCTGCTGCTTGAGCACCTTGAACATCGCCTGGTAGCGGTCGCGGTACGAATCGAACCGGTACCCCAGGCGCAGCGCCTCGCGCGGATCGTCCAGCACGTGGGTATCGGCCAGCCCACGGCTTTCGAGCACCTCGAGCAGCCCGTTGGGCATGATGCTGTCCATGTCATTGAGGCGAGGGTCGCCGGTGCCGCTGCGCAGCAGCTTGAGCGTCTCGACCGCGCAGTTGTTGGAAATGAAGTAGTAGCTGCCGTCGTAGCTCCAGTGCATCTCGGCCGCCTGGCGGATCAGGTTCTCCAGCGCAGGACGGTCCAGCTTCAGCGGCACCGAGGCCAGGCTGCGCAGCTCGGTCTTGGTGTACTCGTCGATCACCTGGCCCAAGGGCAGCACGAACAGGCGCGAGGGGTACGCACCGGTGAGACCGTCCCAGCTCGACAGCTGGACATCATTGACGAAGGCCCGATACGACAGCACCAGGTGCTGGTCCAGGTCGAGGCGACAGTCCGGTCCGCGAGGCCGCCCTGGCGCGCAGATGACCAGGCGCAACATGCTGTGCCCCCAGCGGCTGACCCAGTTCTGGTTGGCCTCGGCGAGCAGGTAGTCGACGGCATAGACGCGCTCCGGGTCGATCTCGCCCAGGGGCTCGCGGGCGAAGTCGTTGCCGGCGTTGAGGAACGGCAGACCCTTGGGGCAGGCCGATTGCACCGGCGCCCAGCCGAAGCGCTCGGTGAGGTAGGCATTCATGGCAGGGCGTCGGCACGCGTAGCTCGGGTCGAGCAGGAAATATTCCATGTTGACCGCGATGAATTCCTTGGGGCTGTCCAGCTCGTAGCTGTCCGGGCTGCGTGCGACCTGGCCGTTGTGCCGTTCGCGCTCGCCACGCCGGCCTACGTACTGCGGCCAGCCGGCCAGGTCGAGCAGGCGTGGGTCGTCGCTCAGGGTGAAACGGCGCTCGGTCTGGCCGCGACAATCGTGAGGCAGGCCGACGGCGCCCAGGGTGTCGTGCTGGCGTCGGCACCGGTTGATCACGCGGCGCTCGGCCTCGGGCCACAGGCGTGCCCGGTCGTAGACGTGGGTCAGTTCGTGCAGGACCGTGGCCAGCAACTCCTGGCGCACAGTGCCGTGGGTGCGGCCCGTGGGGGCCTTGGCGGCGCTGCCATCGACCAGGCCGGGCAACAGCCGCGCGTTGAGGGTCAGGGTAGCGTTCGGCGAGGCCTGGCCGTAGGCATCATGGCGCATGCCCGAGGCCCAGCTGACCTGGACCGTGCGGTCCAGGTGCTGCTTGAACGAAGGCGGCAGTTTTGCCAGGGCTTCGTCGAGCAGCGCCTGGGTCGCCTGGCGTTGTGGGGCGTCGAGGTCCTGTGCCTGCAACTGTAACTGCAGGTCAGCCAGGACGGGCGTGCCGAGCAGCGTCAGAGCGCAGCCGAGCAGCCAGGCACGCAGCCGCCTCACAGGGACAGGATGGCTTCAGCCAGAACCTGATCGCTGGCGTCGCGCGCTTCAGGCACACGCTGACGCAGGGTATTGAACGCGGCTTCGAGCTGCGCACCGCGGATGTCGCCACGGCTGGCGACGAAACTGGCGGCGTCGTCACGTGCTTCGCGCACGACCTTGGAGTCGCGAATCGAGGTGGTGGTGTCCGAGGTGAAGTCGATCGAGCGGCCGAAGGCGCGCACGATGATGTTGCTGGTGGCCACCAGGGTCTGGGCATGGGCCACGTCGGCCAGGAGCAGGAAGCCGAGAGCGGCGGCGATCAGCGGTTTACGCATGGAGCATCTCCGGAAAGTACAGGGAGTCGAGGAATGGTCATTGGACGAGAATGGCGCGTGCCAGTTCAAGGTCATCGTGAACCTGCGCAGGCAGTACGCGGTGCAGGTGGTCGAGCGCCGCATGCAGGCGCACGCCTTCCACCTGTCCGTCGGTCGCCACGAACATGGCCGCATCGTCGCGCGCCTGGCGCACGAGCTTGCTGTCGAAAGGCCCGGTGGTGACCTGGCTCGTCGCATAGCCTGAGATCACCAGGCCTTGAGTCGTGGTGTCGAAGGCCTGGGCGCTACCGATGCAGGCACAGAACAGTAGCCAGGGAAGAGCTTGACGCATGGAACGCTTCACACGGATCTCGAAAGGGCGCAGCACGTCGCGCCAGGTGCGCGACGAAACAACAGGGTTCAATGGGCCAGAATGGCCTGGGCCAGTTGCGCGTCGCTGGCCTGCAGCGTTGGCGCTTGCTGACGCAGGTAGGCAAACGCGCTTTCCAGCTTGGCGCCACGGATCGCGCCCTGACTGCCGACGAAACTGGCAGCGTCGTCACGGGCCGCTTCGACGATCTTGTTGTCACGCAGCGAGGACGAAGCGTCGGAAGTGGCATCGGTCGACGCGGCAATGCCACGTACCAGCGAATCGGTAGTGACGACGAAGCTGGACGCCTGGGCCACGCCAGCCAGGGTCAAGAGCATGGCGCCGCCAAGAAGAGAAAGACGAGACATGGGACAACTCCTGAAGAGAAAGAAGATTATGAACGTCTAGAGCGGACTGTAGGACAATCGTCGGCATTCCGATAGCTCAGGTAGAGCAAGACTATCACGTGAGTCGGACCGATAGTCACACGGGCGTCATAAACTGTACCTGACAATATTGGATTCCATAAAACTGTTATGGTCGCCCCCTGCTGCCGGGTTTACTGCAGACCAAAAAAAACCCGCCGTGGTGTCCACGACGGGTTTCTTCAAGAGCGCTGGTCGAGCCAGCGACCTGCTTAGCGCCAGAATGGCTTGCTCAGCTCTTGCTGGCGCTGGGCTTCGCTGATACCGGCATCGGCCAGCAGGCGGGCGTCCAGTCGAGCCAGTTGACGGCGGCTGGAAACGCGACGCTGCCAGAGCAGCAGGTTGGAGGCGACGCGCAGAGGCAGCGACGCTTTGGATTCTTGGGTGTTGGTTTCGAAAACCAGGCCGGAACTGAGGGTACGTTCCATGATGAGTCATCCTTCCGCTTGTGGCGGCATCGAGTAAGTGATTTCAACTGATGCCAATGATCCTCTTCTTCTGTCCATTACAGTAGGTACAGTTAGGGGGTAATGCAGTGCTCCAGTTAACTGTTGAATGCGACTGTTGCACTGCAAATTTGCACAACTGTACTGGTCTGCACCATAAAGGTGCTTACCTGACTAGAAAATCGCGATTTCAAGCAGAAAAGGGCAGGATTACCATAACAGTAGAACAGTTTTGGCAGAACAGCTGTGGTGACTGCTTCAGTTGTAACGGTGAACAGCCTGGCAAAGCCAATGAAGCCTGCCTGACTGTCGCAGGACGACAGCCGAGCAGGCTTCGGTACCGCCCTACACTGCCAGCATGCGTCCCGTGATTTCCAGGTTGTCATGCCAGGCGAGCGCTTCGCGGAGCAGATGAGGCGTGTGTCCGCCCCGTGCACAGGCGCGCTCGAAATAGTCGTTCAAGGCAGCGCGATAATCAGGGTGCACACAGTTGTCGATGATCGCCCGCGCCCGTTCGCGCGGCGCCAGCCCGCGCAGATCGGCCAGGCCCTGCTCGGTGACCAGGATGTCCACGTCGTGCTCGGTGTGATCCACGTGACTGACCATCGGCACCACGCTGGAAATCGCACCGCCCTTGGCGATCGACTTGGTGACGAAGATCGCCAGGTGGGCGTTGCGGGCGAAGTCGCCCGAACCGCCAATGCCGTTCATCATTCGCGTACCGCAGACGTGGGTCGAGTTGACGTTGCCGTACAGGTCGAACTCCAGCGCCGTGTTGATACCGATGATCCCGAGTCGGCGTACCACTTCCGGGTGGTTGGAGATCTCCTGCGGGCGCAGTACCAGCTTGTCCTTGTAGCGCTCGAGATTGCCGAAGACATCGGCGTTGCGGCGTTCGGACAGGGTGATCGAGCTGCCTGAGGCGAAGCTGAGCTTGCCGGCATCGATCAGGTCGAAGGTGGAGTCCTGCAGGACTTCGGAGTACATCGTCAGGTCTTCGAACGGCGACTCGATCAGGCCGCACATCACCGCATTGGCGATGCTGCCGATACCGGCCTGCAGGGGGCCGAGGCGGTTGGTCATGCGCCCGCCCTGCACTTCACGCTTGAAGAAGTCGATCAGGTGATCGGCGATGGCCTGGGTTTCGCTGTCTGGGGGCAGGACCGTGGAAGGCGAGTCAGGCTGCTGACTGATGACGATGCCGACGATCTTGGCCGGGTCGATGGCGATCGCCGTGCTGCCGATGCGATCGTCGACCTTGACCAGTGGGATCGGGGTGCGGGTCGGCCGGTACGTCGGGATATAGATGTCGTGCAACCCTTCGAGGTTGGCGTTGTGCGACAGGTTGATCTCGACGATGACCTGCTTGGCGAAGATGGCGAAGCTGGCCGAGTTGCCCACCGAGGTGGTCGGCACGATGTGCCCTTGCTCGGTGATGGCCACGGCTTCGATGACCGCGATGTCCGGCAGGGTGAGCTGCTGGTTGCGCAACTGCTCCACGGTTTCGGACAGGTGCTGGTCGATGAACATCACCTGGCCATCGTTGATGGCCTTGCGCAACGTGCTGTCCACCTGGAAGGGCATGCGCCGGGCCAGGACACCGGCCTCGGTCAGCTGCTTGTCCAGGTCGTTGCCCAGGCTGGCGCCGGTCATCAGGCTGATCTTCAGCGGCGACTGACGCGCCCGTTCGGCCAGGGCACGGGGCACGGCCTTGGCTTCGCCGGCGCGGGTGAAGCCGCTCATGCCGACGGTCATGCCGTTCTGGATCAGGCCGGCGGCGTCGGCCGCGCTCATGACCTTGTCATGCAGAGAGGGCAAGCGGATACGATCACGGTACATGGTTGTTATCTCGGGCTGCTCAAGCTAGATGCGCAGTCTAGTGATTTCGCCCTGCCCCGTCCCGCGACCAAGGTCGAATGCCGCCGCCCGTGCGTCCCCCCGTGCCTGGACAGGTCCGGGCACGGGCGGCGCGACGGGCGCAGCGTTCGCCAGGGCTCACTCCACGGCCTTGACCATGTCCTCCAGGACCTTCTTGGCGTCGCCGAACACCATCATGGTCTTGTCCAGGTAGAACAGCTCGTTGTCCAGGCCGGCATAGCCGCTGGCCATCGAGCGCTTGTTGACGATGATGGTCTTGGCCTTGAACGCTTCCAGGATCGGCATGCCGGCGATCGGCGACTTGGGATCGTTCTTCGCCGCCGGGTTGACCACGTCGTTCGCACCCAGCACCAGGACCACGTCGGCCTGGCCAAACTCGGCGTTGATGTCTTCCATCTCGAACACCTGGTCGTAAGGCACCTCGGCCTCGGCCAGCAGGACGTTCATGTGCCCAGGCATGCGACCGGCCACCGGGTGGATCGCGTACTTGACCGTGACCCCCTGGTGGGTCAGCTTTTCGGTCAGCTCTTTCAAGGCGTGCTGAGCGCGTGCCACGGCCAGCCCGTAACCCGGGACGATGATCACGCTGTCGGCATTGCTGAGCAGGAAGGTCGCATCGTCGGCCGAGCCGGAGCGGGTCGGACGCTGTTCCTGGGCGCCAGCGGGACCCCCGCTTTCGACGTCCCCACCAAAGCCCCCGAGGATGACGTTGAAGAACGAGCGGTTCATGGCCTTGCACATGATGTAGGACAGGATCGCGCCGCTGGAGCCCACCAGCGAACCGGCGATGATCAGCATGGAGTTGTTCAGCGAGAAGCCGATCCCGGCAGCGGCCCAGCCCGAGTAGCTGTTGAGCATCGACACCACGACCGGCATGTCGGCGCCGCCGATCGGGATGATGATCAGCACGCCCATGACGAACGCCAGGACCAGCATCAGCGTGAACGCGCTGTAGTGACCGGTGAAGGTGAACAGCAGGCCCAAGGCCACGGTGATCAAGCCCAGGATCAGGTTGAGCTTGTGCTGGCCGACGAACTGTACCGGCGCACCCTGGAACAGGCGGAAGCGGTACTTGCCCGACAGCTTGCCGAAGGCGATCACCGAGCCGGAGAAGGTGATGGCGCCAATGGCCGCGCCCAGGAACAGCTCGAGCCGGTTGCCGGTCGGGATCGGGTCTGCGATACCGGCGACGATGCCCAGCGACTGCGGTTCGAGCACCGCGGCGATGGCGATGAACACCGCCGCCAGGCCGATCATGCTGTGCATGAAGGCGACCAGCTCGGGCATCTTGGTCATTTCCACGCGCTTGGCCATGATCGAGCCGGCCGTGCCGCCCACCAGCAGGCCCAGCACCACGTAGCCGATGCCGACCGAACTCATCTGCGCACCGAGTTTGTAGACCAGCCCGACCGTGGTGAGGATGGCCAGGGCCATGCCGACCATGCCGAACAGGTTGCCGCGCCGCGAGGTGGTCGGGTGCGACAGGCCCTTGAGTGCCTGGATGAAGCAGATCGAGGCGATCAGGTAGAGCAGCGTTACCAGGTTCATGCTCATGGTTGCTTGCGCTCCTCGGTCTTGGCTTTCTTCTTGAACATCTCCAGCATGCGACGCGTCACCAGGAAGCCGCCGAACACATTGACCGCGGCCAGGGCCACGGCCAGCGTGCCCATCACCTTGCCCGCGGGCGTCACCGTGAGGGCCGCCGCCAGCATGGCGCCGACGATCACGATGGCCGAGATGGCGTTGGTCACGGCCATCAACGGTGTGTGCAGGGCGGGCGTGACGTTCCAGACCACGTGGTAGCCCACGTAGATGGCCAGCACGAAGATGATCAGGTTGTACAACCCGTCTGAAATCAGCATGTCTTGCATGGTTCTGGCTCCTCAGGCAGCCGCACGGCTGACGGTGCCATCGCGGCACATCAGGCAGGCGGCGACGATGTCGTCTTCAAGGTCGATCGAAAGCGTGGCGTCCGGGGTGCAGATCAGCTTGAGGAAATCCAGCAGATTGCGTGCGTACAAGGCCGAGGCATCGGCTGCAACCTGGGCCGGCAGGTTGGTCGGCCCGACGATGATCACGCCCTGCTCCACCACCACCTGGTCGGCCACCGTCAGCGGGCAGTTGCCCCCCTGGGCGGCGGCCAGGTCGACGATCACCGAGCCTGGCTTCATCTGTGCGACCGTCTCGGTGCTGATCAGCGTCGGCGCCTTGCGGCCTGGAATCAGCGCCGTGGTGATGACGATGTCGGCCTGCTTGGCGCGTTCGTGCACGGCCAGGGCCTGGCGCTGCATCCAGCTGGCGGGCATGGGCCGGGCGTAACCCCCGACGCCCTCGGCGCAGGCGCGTTCCTCATCGGTCTCGTAGGGGACGTCGATGAATTTGGCGCCCAGCGATTCGATCTGTTCCTTGACCGCGGGGCGTACGTCCGAGGCTTCGATCACTGCGCCCAGGCGCTTGGCCGTAGCGATCGCCTGCAAGCCTGCCACGCCCGCCCCCAGGATCAGCACGCGTGCTGCCTTCACGGTGCCCGCTGCCGTCATCAGCATGGGCATGAAGCGTGCGTAGTGGGAGGCTGCCAGCAGGACTGCCTTGTAGCCGGCGATGTTGGCCTGGGAAGACAGCACATCGAGGCTCTGCGCCCGGGACGTTCTGGGCGCGGCTTCCAGGGCGAAGGCGGTGATGCCGTGGGCGGCGAACTGGGCGATCCGCGCTGCGTCGAACGGGTTGAGCATGCCGACCAGCACCGCACCGGGCTGGATCTGCTTCAACTCCTGAGGATCCGGCGCGGCGACCTTGAGGACCAGTTCGGCACCCAGGGCGTCCGCAGCGCTGCCCAACGTGGCCCCTGCAGCTTCGTAGGCACTGTCTGGCACGCTGGCCCGAAGGCCTGCACCACGCTGGACAGTGATCCGATGGCCCTGAGCGACCAGCTTCTTGATGGTTTCCGGCGTGGCGGCAACCCGCGCTTCGCCTGCTTGCGTCTCCAACGGAACACCAATGTGCACGTCTTCTCTCCTGCGCTGAGCCTTTGTAGTTGTGTATCGCAGTCACGACTGGGCCACCCGGAAAGGCCGGGCGTTACGCAGAGTAAAAGAAAAAATCGCAAGTACGAGCGCCGGTGCGCGATTGCAAACGTGAGCGTCGCAAATGATCGAAAGCGCCCGGGAAACGGGAACTTCATGAGGTTGTATGACGAGTGACAACGTACCTTCAGGCGTCTTCGGCTACTTCCGAAGAGTGTTTAAAATTGTTTACTAGGCTTCTCCCCCTGCCGCATAGCGCTGCGCCTGCTCGATCAGCCAGGCCTGGAACGCGCGCAGGGACGCCGACTCGGTCTTGCGCTCGGGCACGACCAGGTAATACGCCTTGGTGCTGGTCAGGGCATGCGGATTGGCGATCACCAGTCTGCCCTCCTCGAGTTCGCGCTGGATCAGGAAGGGTGGGATCAGCGCGATGCCCATGGCGTGCATGGCTGCTTGGGCCAGCATCGAGAATAGCTCATAGCGTGGGCCTGTCATGTCGAGGGCCACACTCACCTGCTGGCTGTCGAACCACTGTCGCCAGGCATAAGGGCGTGTGGTCTGCTGCAGAAGCGGCAGCTCGCCGATCTGACGGGCGCTCAGCGTGCGGTGACCTTCGAGCAGCGAGGGGCAGCAGACCGGGACCGGGCCCTCTCCCATCAGCCGATCGACCTGGGTGCCGGGCCACTCGCCCTCGCCAAAATAGATCGCGGCGTCGAACGTCGTGTCGGCGAACAGAAAAGGCCGGGTGCGGTTCGTCAGGTTGACGGTCACCTCGGGAAACCGCTGCTGGAAGTCCTTCAGCCGTGGAAGCAGCCACTGCGTGCCGAAGGTGGGGACGACGGCCAGTTCGATGACGTTGGCGCCCTGCTGGCGCATCACCGACAAGGTATCCCGCTCTACCGCATCCAGCTGGGTCGCGATCCGGCGGCTGTAGGACAGGCCTGCCTCGGTCAGTCGGACACCTCGCTGGGTACGGTGGAACAGTTCGACATTAAGGAAGCTTTCCAGGCCGCCTATCTGACGGCAGACAGCGCCCTGGGTCAGGGCCAGTTCTTCGGCCGCGCGGGTGAAGCTCTGGTGTCGGGCGGCCGCTTCGAAGCAGATCAAGGCCGTGGTGCTTGGAATCTTGCGTCGCATACGAAAATCTCACTTCGCAGGCTCGTAAGCCTCGTTCATCCGTCTATATAGAGTGAGGTTATTGCACAGCTGCGTGCGCAATCCTCGTTTGCTCTCAATGCGGGCCCTGCCTAGGCTGAACACAGATCCCCTTGAATGACCGCGAGGTAGGTGTTCATGACCACGAAGGCGCAGTTCCACTGGAGCGACCCGCTGTTGCTCGACCAGCAACTCACCGAAGAAGAGCGCATGGTGCGCGATAGCGCGGCGGCCTTCGCCCAGGACAAGCTGGCACCCCGCGTGCTGGAAGCCTTTCGGCACGAGCGCACCGACCCTGCGATCTTCCGTGAAATGGGCGAGGTCGGGCTGCTGGGGGCCACCATCCCCGAGCAATATGGCGGCAGCGGCCTGAACTATGTCTGCTATGGCTTGATCGCGCGTGAGGTGGAGCGGATCGATTCGGGCTATCGCTCGATGATGAGCGTGCAGTCATCGCTGGTCATGGTGCCGATCCATGCCTTCGGCAGTGAATCGCAGAAGCAGCGTTATCTGCCGAAGCTGGCCAGTGGCGAGTGGATCGGCTGCTTCGGCCTGACCGAGCCCGACCATGGGTCCGATCCGGCCGGCATGCTGACCCGTGCCAGGCGTGTCGAGGGTGGGTTCCGGCTCTCCGGCAGCAAGATGTGGATCACCAACAGTCCGATTGCCGACGTGTTCGTGGTCTGGGCCAAGGACGACGACGGCGATATCCGCGGGTTCGTGCTCGAAAAAGGCTGGGAGGGACTCAGTGCGCCGGCCATTCACGGCAAGGTCGGACTGCGCGCCTCGATCACCGGCGAGATCGTCATGGACAACGTCTTCGTGCCCGAGGACAACATCTTCCCCGAGGTGCGTGGCTTGAAGGGGCCTTTCACTTGCCTGAACTCGGCGCGCTATGGGATCTCCTGGGGCGCGCTGGGTGCGGCCGAAGCGTGCTGGCACACGGCGCGCCAATACACCCTCGACCGCAAGCAGTTCGGTCGGCCCTTGGCCGCCAATCAGCTGATGCAGAAGAAGCTGGCGGACATGCAGACCGAAATCACCCTGGGGCTGCAGGGCTGCCTACGCCTGGGGCGGATGAAGGATGAAGGCAGTGCGGCGGTGGAGATCACCTCCTTGCTCAAGCGCAACTCCTGCGGCAAGGCGCTGGAGATCGCGCGCCTGGCCCGGGACATGCTCGGCGGCAATGGCATCTCCGACGAATTCGGTGTGGCGCGCCATCTGGTCAACCTCGAGGTCGTCAATACCTATGAAGGTACCCATGACGTCCATGCGCTGATTCTGGGGCGGGCCCAGACCGGTATCCAGGCGTTCTATTAATAGATAGAGAGAAGGGGGGCGAGCATGGGGGCGCTGTCGCATCTGCGTGTGCTGGACCTGTCGCGCGTGCTGGCCGGGCCGTGGTCGGGCCAGATCCTGGCCGACCTGGGCGCCGAGGTCATCAAGGTCGAGCGGCCGGGTAGCGGCGACGATACCCGGGCCTGGGGGCCGCCCTTCCTGAAGGATGCCAATGGTCATGACACAAGTGAGGCGGCTTATTACCTGGCGGCCAATCGCAACAAGCAGTCGGTGACCATCGATTTCACGCAACCGGAAGGCCAGCGCCTGGTGCGGGAGTTGGCCGCGGCCTCGGACGTGGTCATCGAGAACTTCAAGGTGGGTGGGCTGGCGGCTTACGGCCTGGACTATGAAAGCCTCTCGGCGCTCAATCCGCGCCTGGTGTACTGCTCGATCACGGGCTTCGGTCAGACGGGACCCTATGCCGGACGTGCCGGTTATGACTTCATGGTGCAGGGGCTGGGTGGGCTCATGAGCCTGACCGGCAAACCAGAGCCTGAGGCCGGTGCCGGGCCGGTCAAGGTCGGGGTGGCGCTGACCGATATCCTCACAGGGCTCTATGCCAGCGTGGCGATCCTGGCCGCGCTCGCCCATCGTGACCGTGCGGGCGTCGGCCAGCGCATCGACATGGCGTTATTGGACGTCCAGGTCGCCTGCCTGGCCAATCAGGCGATGAACTACCTGACCACGGGGGTGGCGCCCAAGCGGCTGGGCAATGCCCATCCGAACATCGTGCCTTATCAGGATTTCCCTACCGCCGATGGCGACATCATTCTCACCGTGGGGAACGATGCCCAGTTCCAGCGTTTCGCCGAGGTGGCCGGGCAGCCGCAGTGGGCGCAGGATCCCCGGTTTGCCAGCAACCGTGCGCGGGTACTGCACCGGGCCGAGCTCATCCCTCTGATCCGGCAGGCCACCGTGTTCAAGACCACGGCGCAGTGGGTCGATGAGCTGGAGGCGGTCGGGGTGCCGTGTGGCCCGGTCAACGATGTTGCGCAGACCTTCCAGGATCCCCAGGTGATCGCCCGCGGTCTGGCCTTCGAGCTGCCCCATGTGCTGGCGGGCCGTGTGCCCCAGGTGGCCAGCCCATTGCGGCTGTCGGGTACACCTGTAGAGTATCGGCATGCGCCTCCTCTATTAGGTGAACACACGGTAGAGGTCCTGAAGAGCGTGCTGAGCCTGACTGACGCACAGATCACTGCGCTGCGCGAAACCCGGGTGATCTGAAGGTTTTCAGGGTGTGCGTAAGTATTTGAACTTTATTTGAAATAAAGGGTTGACGGGGTTTCAGATCCCCTTATAATGCGCACCACTTCCAACGCAGTCGGAACGATAAACGCCTTGTTAATCAACAGGTTGCGTGAATCGAAACGAAACTGGAAGGGCTTCGGTCCCGACCGGAAGCGGTGAAAAAGGCAGTTGACAGCAGGTTGTAACGCTGTATGATTCGCCTCCCGCTTCGAGAGATCGCAGCGAGTCAAGTGGTTGAAGTTGTTAGGGTTTCCCGAAAAGAACTTCAAAATAAACGCTTGACACACAACGAGGATAGCGTAGAATGCGCGCCTCGGTTGAGATGAAAGCTTCTCAGCCAAACGCTCTTTAACAAATTGAATCAAGCAATTCGTGTGGGTGCTTGTGAGTTTGGACTGATAGTCACATAGATTATCAGCATCACAAGTGACACATGAGTAATCATAGTAGTCATTTGAGATTGCTGAGCCAAGTTTAGGGTTTCTTAAAAACCCAAGCAGTATTGAACTGAAGAGTTTGATCATGGCTCAGATTGAACGCTGGCGGCAGGCCTAACACATGCAAGTCGAGCGGATGACGGGAGCTTGCTCCTGGATTCAGCGGCGGACGGGTGAGTAATGCCTAGGAATCTGCCTGGTAGTGGGGGACAACGTTTCGAAAGGAACGCTAATACCGCATACGTCCTACGGGAGAAAGCAGGGGACCTTCGGGCCTTGCGCTATCAGATGAGCCTAGGTCGGATTAGCTAGTTGGTGAGGTAATGGCTCACCAAGGCGACGATCCGTAACTGGTCTGAGAGGATGATCAGTCACACTGGAACTGAGACACGGTCCAGACTCCTACGGGAGGCAGCAGTGGGGAATATTGGACAATGGGCGAAAGCCTGATCCAGCCATGCCGCGTGTGTGAAGAAGGTCTTCGGATTGTAAAGCACTTTAAGTTGGGAGGAAGGGTTGTAGATTAATACTCTGCAATTTTGACGTTACCGACAGAATAAGCACCGGCTAACTCTGTGCCAGCAGCCGCGGTAATACAGAGGGTGCAAGCGTTAATCGGAATTACTGGGCGTAAAGCGCGCGTAGGTGGTTTGTTAAGTTGGATGTGAAAGCCCCGGGCTCAACCTGGGAACTGCATCCAAAACTGGCAGGCTAGAGTACGGTAGAGGGTGGTGGAATTTCCTGTGTAGCGGTGAAATGCGTAGATATAGGAAGGAACACCAGTGGCGAAGGCGACCACCTGGACTGATACTGACACTGAGGTGCGAAAGCGTGGGGAGCAAACAGGATTAGATACCCTGGTAGTCCACGCCGTAAACGATGTCAACTAGCCGTTGGAATCCTTGAGATTTTAGTGGCGCAGCTAACGCATTAAGTTGACCGCCTGGGAGTACGGCCGCAAGGTTAAAACTCAAATGAATTGACGGGGGCCCGCACAAGCGGTGGAGCATGTGGTTTAATTCGAAGCAACGCGAAGAACCTTACCAGGCCTTGACATGCAGAGAACTTTCCAGAGATGGATCGGTGCCTTCGGGAACTCTGACACAGGTGCTGCATGGCTGTCGTCAGCTCGTGTCGTGAGATGTTGGGTTAAGTCCCGTAACGAGCGCAACCCTTGTCCTTAGTTACCAGCACGTTATGGTGGGCACTCTAAGGAGACTGCCGGTGACAAACCGGAGGAAGGTGGGGATGACGTCAAGTCATCATGGCCCTTACGGCCTGGGCTACACACGTGCTACAATGGTCGGTACAGAGGGTTGCCAAGCCGCGAGGTGGAGCTAATCTCACAAAACCGATCGTAGTCCGGATCGCAGTCTGCAACTCGACTGCGTGAAGTCGGAATCGCTAGTAATCGCGAATCAGAATGTCGCGGTGAATACGTTCCCGGGCCTTGTACACACCGCCCGTCACACCATGGGAGTGGGTTGCACCAGAAGTAGCTAGTCTAACCTTCGGGAGGACGGTTACCACGGTGTGATTCATGACTGGGGTGAAGTCGTAACAAGGTAGCCGTAGGGGAACCTGCGGCTGGATCACCTCCTTAATCGACGACATCAGCCAGCTGATGAGCTCCCACACGAATTGCTTGATTCTTTGTACGAAGACGATGCTGTAACGCGACCCTGTTATAGGTCTGTAGCTCAGTTGGTTAGAGCGCACCCCTGATAAGGTGAGGTCGGCAGTTCAAATCTGCCCAGACCTACCATTTCATGGTGCGGCTTGATGCTACGACACACGGGGCCATAGCTCAGCTGGGAGAGCGCCTGCCTTGCACGCAGGAGGTCAGCGGTTCGATCCCGCTTGGCTCCACCACTTCCATCGTCGCCGCTGTTCAGAACTTAGAAATGAACATTTGCAGCCTGAGGCTGTGAAATGTTGATTTCTGACTTTTGTCAGATCGTTCTTTAAAAATTCGGATATGTGATAGAAATAGACTGATGGCCACTTTCACTGGTGGTGATCAGGCTAAGGTAAAATTTGTGAGTTCTGCGCGAGAGCGCAACATGCGAATTTTCGGCGAATGTCGTCTTCACAGTATAACCAGATTGCTTGGGGTTATATGGTCAAGTGAAGAAGCGCATACGGTGGATGCCTTGGCAGTCAGAGGCGATGAAAGACGTGGTAGCCTGCGATAAGCTTTGGGGAGTCGGCAAACAGACTGTGATCCAGAGATCTCTGAATGGGGGAACCACTCAGCATAAGCTGAGTATCCTGCACTGAATACATAGGTGCATGAGGCGAACCAGGGAACTGAAACATCTAAGTACCCTGAGGAATAGAAATCAACCGAGATTCCCTTAGTAGTGGCGAGCGAACGGGGACCAGCCCTTAAGTTGGTTGAAGATTAGTGGAACGCTCTGGAAAGTGCGGCCATAGTGGGTGATAGCCCCGTACACGAAAATCTTCTTTCAATGAAATCGAGTAGGACGGAGCACGAGAAACTTTGTCTGAATATGGGGGGACCATCCTCCAAGGCTAAATACTACTGACTGACCGATAGTGAACCAGTACGTGAGGGAAAGGCGAAAAGAACCCCGGAGAGGGGAGTGAAATAGAACCTGAAACCGTATGCGTACAAGCAGTGGGAGCCTACTTGTTAGGTGACTGCGTACCTTTTGTATAATGGGTCAGCGACTTATATTCAGTGGCGAGCTTAACCGAATAGGGGAGGCGTAGCGAAAGCGAGTCTTAATAGGGCGAACAGTCGCTGGGTATAGACCCGAAACCGGGCGATCTATCCATGGGCAGGTTGAAGGTTAGGTAACACTGACTGGAGGACCGAACCGACTACCGTTGAAAAGTTAGCGGATGACCTGTGGATCGGAGTGAAAGGCTAATCAAGCTCGGAGATAGCTGGTTCTCCTCGAAAGCTATTTAGGTAGCGCCTCATGTATCACTGCTGGGGGTAGAGCACTGTTTCGGCTAGGGGGTCATCCCGACTTACCAAACCGATGCAAACTCCGAATACCAGCAAGTGCCGAGCATGGGAGACACACGGCGGGTGCTAACGTCCGTCGTGAAAAGGGAAACAACCCAGACCGTCAGCTAAGGTCCCAAAGTCATGGTTAAGTGGGAAACGATGTGGGAAGGCTTAGACAGCTAGGAGGTTGGCTTAGAAGCAGCCACCCTTTAAAGAAAGCGTAATAGCTCACTAGTCGAGTCGGCCTGCGCGGAAGATGTAACGGGGCTCAAACCATGCACCGAAGCTACGGGTATCACCACTAGGTGATGCGGTAGAGGAGCGTTCTGTAAGCCTGTGAAGGTCAGTTGAGAAGCTGGCTGGAGGTATCAGAAGTGCGAATGCTGACATGAGTAACGACAATGGGAGTGAAAAACTCCCACGCCGAAAGACCAAGGTTTCCTGCGCAACGTTAATCGACGCAGGGTTAGTCGGTCCCTAAGGCGAGGCTGAAAAGCGTAGTCGATGGAAAACAGGTTAATATTCCTGTATTCCGGTTATTGCGATGGAGGGACGGAGAAGGCTAGGCCAGCTTGGCGTTGGTTGTCCAAGTTTAAGGTGGTAGGCTGAGATCTTAGGCAAATCCGGGATCTCAAGGCCGAGAGCTGATGACGAGTTGCCTTTAGGCGACGAAGTGGTTGATGCCATGCTTCCAAGAAAAGCTCCTAAGCTTCAGATAATCGGGAACCGTACCCCAAACCGACACAGGTGGTTAGGTAGAGAATACCAAGGCGCTTGAGAGAACTCGGGTGAAGGAACTAGGCAAAATGGCACCGTAACTTCGGGAGAAGGTGCCCGCGAGGTTAAGGACTTGCCTCCGTAAGCCCATGCCGGTCGAAGATACCAGGCCGCTGCGACTGTTTATTAAAACACAGCACTCTGCAAACACGAAAGTGGACGTATAGGTGTGACGCTGCCGGTGCCGGAAGGTTAATTGATGGGGTTAGCGGCAAGCGAAGCTCTTGATCGAAGCCCCGGTAAACGGCGGCCGTAACTATAACGGTCCTAAGGTAGCGAAATTCCTTGTCGGGTAAGTTCCGACCTGCACGAATGGCGTAACGATGGCGGCGCTGTCTCCACCCGAGACTCAGTGAAATTGAAATCGCTGTGAAGATGCAGTGTATCCGCGGCTAGACGGAAAGACCCGTGAACCTTTACTATAGCTTTGCACTGGACTTTGAATTTGCTTGTGTAGGATAGGTGGGAGGCTTTGAAGCGTGGACGCCAGTCTGCGTGGAGCCATCCTTGAAATACCACCCTGGCAACTTTGAGGTTCTAACTCAGGTCGTGCGTCCCCCGTGCCTGGACAGGTCCGGGCACGGGCGGCGCGACGGGCGCAGCGTTCGCCAGGGCTCACTCCACGGCCTTGACCATGTCCTCCAGGACCTTCTTGGCGTCGCCGAACACCATCATGGTCTTGTCCAGGTAGAACAGCTCGTTGTCCAGGCCGGCATAGCCGCTGGCCATCGAGCGCTTGTTGACGATGATGGTCTTGGCCTTGAACGCTTCCAGGATCGGCATGCCGGCGATCGGCGACTTGGATCGTTCTTCGCCGCCGGGTTGACCACGTCGTTCGCACCCAGCACCAGGACCACGTCGGCCTGGCCAAACTCGGCGTTGATGTCTTCCATCTCGAACACCTGGTCGTAAGGCACCTCGGCCTCGGCCAGCAGGACGTTCATGTGCCCAGGCATGCGACCGGCCACCGGGTGGATCGCGTACTTGACCGTGACCCCCTGGTGGGTCAGCTTTTCGGTCAGCTCTTTCAAGGCGTGCTGAGCGCGTGCCACGGCCAGCCCGTAACCCGGGACGATGATCACGCTGTCGGCATTGCTGAGCAGGAAGGTCGCATCGTCGGCCGAGCCGGAGCGGGTCGGACGCTGTTCCTGGGCGCAGCGGGACCCCCGCTTTCGACGTCCCCACCAAAGCCCCGAGGCTGACGTTGAGAACGAAAACGCGGTTCATGCCTTGCACATGATGTAGGACAGGATCGCGCCGCTGGAGCCCACCAGCGAACCGGCGATGATCCAGCATGGAGTTCGTTCAGCGAGAAGCCGATCCCGGCAGCGGCCCAGCCCGAGTAGCTGTTGAGCATCGACACCACGACCGGCATGTCGGCGCCGCCGATCGGGATGATGAATCAGCACGCCCATGACGAACGCCAGGACCAGCATCAGCCGTGAACGCGCTGTAGTGACCGGTGAAGGTGAACAGCAGGCCCAAGGCCAGGTGATCAAGCCAGGATCAGGTTGAGCTTGTGCTGGCCGACGAACTGTACCGGCGCACCCTGGAACAGGCGGAAGCGGTACTTGCCGACAGCTTGCCGAAGGCGATCACCGAGCCGGAGAAGGTGATGGCGCCAATGGCCGCGCCCAGGAACAGCTCGAGCCGGTTGCCGGTCGGGATCGGGTCTGCGATACCGGCGACGATGCCCAGCGACTTCGAGCACCGCGGCGATGGCGATGAACACCGCCGCCAGGCCGATCATGCTGTGCATGAAGGCGACCAGCTCGGGCATCTTGGTCATTTCCACGCGCTTGGCCATGATCGAGCCGGCCGTGCCGCCACCAGCAGGCCCAGCACCACGTAGCCGATGCCGACCGAACTCATCTGCGCACCGAGTTTGTAGACCAGCCCGACCGTGGTGAGGATGGCCAGGGCCATGCCGACCATGCCGAACAGGTTGCCGCGCCGCGAGGTGGTCGGGTGCGACAGGCCCTTTGAGTGCCTGGATGAAGCAGATCGAGGCGATCAGGTAGAGCAGCGTTACCAGGTTCATGCTCATGGTTGCTTGCGCTCCTCGGTCTTGGCTTTCTTCTTGAACATCTCCAGCATGCGACGCGTCACCAGGAAGCCGCCGAACACATTGACCGCGGCCAGGGCCACGGCCAGCGTGCCCATCACCTTGCCGCGGGGGCGTCACCGTGAGGGCGCGCCAGCATGGCGCCGACGATCACGATGGCCGAGATGGCGTTGGTCACGGCCATCAACGTGTGTGCAGGGCGGGCGTGACGTTCCAGACCACGTGGTAGCCCACGTAGATGGCGCAGCGAAGATGATCAGGTTGTACAACCCGTCTGAAATCAGCATGTCTTGCATGGTTCTGGCTCCTCAGGCAGCCGCACGGCTGACGGTGCCATCGCGGCACATCAGGCAGGCGCGACGATGTCGTCTTCAAGGTCGATCGAAAGCGTGGCGTCCGGGGTGCAGATCAGCTTGAGGAAATCCAGCAGATTGCGTGCGTACAAGGCCGAGGCATCGGCTGCAACCTGGGCCGGCAGGTTGGTCGGCCCGACGATGATCACGCCCTGCTCCACCACCACCTGGTCGGCCACCGTCAGCGGGCAGTTGCCCCCCTGGGCGGCGGCCAGGTCGACGATCACCGAGCCTGGCTTCATCTGTGCGACCGTCTCGGTGCTGATCAGCGTCGGCGCCTTGCGGCCTGGAATCAGCGCCGTGGTGATGACGATGTCGGCCTGCTTGGCGTTCGTGCACGGCCAGGGCCTGGCGCTGCATCCAGCTGGCGGCATGGGCCGGGCGTAACCCCCGACGCCCTCGGCGCAGGCGCGTTCCTCATCGGTCTCGTAGGGGACGTCGATGAATTTGGCGCCCAGCGATTCGATCTGTTCCTTGACCGCGGGGCGTACGTCCGAGGCTTCGATCACTGCGCCCAGCGCTTTGGCCGTAGCGATCGCCTGCAAGCCTGCACGCCGCCCCCAGGATCAGCACGCGTGCTGCCTTCACGGTGCCGCTGCCGTCATCAGCATGGGCATGAAGCGTGCGTAGTGGGAGGCTGCCAGCAGGACTGCCTTGTAGCCGGCGATGTTGGCCTGGGAAGACAGCACATCGAGGCTCTGCGCCCGGGACGTTCTGGGCGCGGCTTCCAGGGCGAAGGCGGTGATGCCGTGGGCGGCGAACTGGGCGATCCGCGCTGCGTCGAACGGGTTGAGCATGCCGACCAGCACCGCACCGGGCTGGATCTGCTTCAACTCCTGAGGATCCGGCGCGGCGACCTTGAGGACCAGTTCGGCACCCAGGGCGTCCGCAGCGCTGCCAACGTGGCCCCTGCAGCCTTCGTAGGCACTGTCTGGCACCGCTGGCCCGAAGGCCTGCCACCACGCTGGACAGTGATCCGATGGCCCTGAGCGACCAGCTTCTTGATGGTTTCCGGCGTGGCGGCAACCCGCGCTTCGCCTGCTTGCGTCTCCAACGGAACACCAATGTGCACGTCTTCTCTCCTGCGCTGAGCCTTTGTAGTTGTGTATCGCCAGTCACGACTGGGCCACCCGGAAAGGCCGGGCGTTACGCAGAGTAAAAGAAAAAATCGCAAGTACGAGCGCCGGTGCGCGATTGCAAACGTGAGCGTCGCAAATGATCGAAAGCGCCCGGGAAACGGGAACTTCATGAGGTTGTATGACGAGTGACAACGTACCTTCAGGCGTCTTCGGCTACTTCCGAAGAGTGTTTAAAATTGTTTACTAGGCTTCTCCCCCTGCCGCATAGCGCTGCGCCTGCTCGATCAGCCAGGCCTGGAACGCGCGCAGGGACGCCGACTCGGTCTTGCGCTCGGGCACGACCAGGTAATACGCCTTGGTGCTGGTCAGGGCATGCGGATTGGCGATCACCCAGTCTGCCCTCCTCGAGTTCGCGCTGGATCAGGAGGGTGGGATCAGCGCGATGCCCATGGCGTGCATGGCTGCTTGGCCAGCATCGAGAATAGCTCATAGCGTGGGCTGTCATGTCGAGGGCCACACTCACCTGCTGGCTGTCGAACCACTGTCGCCAGGCATAAGGGCGTGTGGTCTGCTGCAGAAGCGGCAGCTCGCCGATCTGACGGGCGCTCAGCGTGCGGTGACCTTCGAGCAGCGGAGGGGCAGCAGACCGGGACCGGGCCCTCTCCCATCAGCCGATCGACCTGGGTGCCGGGCACTCGCCCTCGCCAAAATAGATCGCGGCGTCGAACGTCGTGTCGGCGAACAGAAAGGCCGGGTGCGGTTCGTCAGGTTGACGGTCACCTCGGGAAACCGCTGCTGGAAGTCCTTCAGCCGTGGAAGCAGCCACTGCGTGCCGAAGGTGGGGACGACGGCCAGTTCGATGACGTTGGCGCCCTGCTGGCGCATCACCGACAAGGTATCCGCTCTACCGCATCCAGCTGGGTCGCGATCCGGCGGCTGTAGGACAGGCCTGCCTCGGTCAGTCGGACACCTCGCTGGGCTACGGTGGAACAGTTCGACATTAAGGAAGCTTTCCAGGCCGCCTATCTGACGGCAGACAGCGCCCTGGGTCAGGGCCAGTTCTTCGCCGCGCGGGTGAAGCTCTGGTGTCGGGCGGCCGCTTCGAAGCAGATCAAGGCCGTGGTGCTTGGAATCTTGCGTCGCATACGAAAATCTCACTTCGCAGGCTCGTAAGCCTCGTTCATCCCGTCTATATAGAGTGAGGTTATTGCCACAGCTGCGTGCGCAATCCTCGTTTGCTCTCAATGCGGGCCCTGCCTAGGCTGAACACAGATCCCCTTGAATGACCGCGAGGTAGGTGTTCATGACCACGAAGGCGCAGTTCCACTGGAGCGACCCGCTGTTGCTCGACCAGCAACTCACCGAAGAAGAGCGCATGGTGCGCGATAGCGCGGCGGCCTTCGCCCAGGACAAGCTGGCACCCCGCGTGCTGGAAGCCTTTCGGCACGAGCGCACCGACCCTGCGATCTTCCGTGAAATGGGCGAGGTCGGGCTGCTGGGGGCCACCATCCCCGAGCAATATGGCGGCAGCGGCCTGAACTATGTCTGCTATGGCTTGATCGCGCGTGAGGTGGAGCGGATCGATTCGGGCTATCGCTCGATGATGAGCGTGCAGTCATCGCTGGTCATGGTGCCGATCCATGCCTTCCGGCAGTGAATCGCAGAAGCAGCGTTATCTGCCGAAGCTGGCCAGTGGCGAGTGGATCGGCTGCTTCGGCCTGACCGAGCCCGACCATGGGTCCGATCCGGCCGGCATGCTGACCCGTGCCAGGCGTGTCGAGGGTGGGTTCCGGCTCTCCGGCAGCAAGATGTGGATCACCAACAGTCCGATTGCCGACGTGTTCGTGGTCTGGGCCAAGGACGACGACGGCGATATCCGCGGGTTCGTGCTCGAAAAAGGCTGGGAGGGACTCAGTGCGCCGGCCATTCACGGCAAGGTCGGACTGCGCGCCTCGATCACCGGCGAGATCGTCATGGACAACGTCTTCGTGCCCGAGGACAACATCTTCCCCGAGGTGCGTGGCTTGAAGGGGCCTTTCACTTGCCTGAACTCGGCGCGCTATGGGATCTCCTGGGGCGCGCTGGGTGCGGCCGAAGCGTGCTGGCACACGGCGCGCCAATACACCCTCGACCGCAAGCAGTTCGGTCGGCCCTTGGCCGCCAATCAGCTGATGCAGAAGAAGCTGGCGGACATGCAGACCGAAATCACCCTGGGCTGCAGGGCTGCCTACGCCTGGGGCGGATGAAGGATGAAGGCAGTGCGGCGGTGGAGATCACCTCCTTGCTCAAGCGCAACTCCTGCGGCAAGGCGCTGGAGATCGCGCGCCTGGCCCGGGACATGCTCGGCGGCAATGGCATCTCCGACGAATTCGGTGTGGCGCGCCATCTGGTCAACCTCGAGGTCGTCAATACCTATGAAGGTACCCATGACGTCCATGCGCTGATTCTGGGGCGGGCCCAGACCGGTATCCAGGCGTTCTATTAATAGATAGAGAGAAGGGGGGCGAGCATGGGGGCGCTGTCGCATCTGCGTGTGCTGGACCTGTCGCGCGTGCTGGCCGGGCCGTGGTCGGGCCAGATCCTGGCCGACCTGGGCGCCGAGGTCATCAAGGTCGAGCGGCCGGGTAGCGGCGACGATACCCGGGCCTGGGGCCGCCCTTCCTGAAGGATGCCAATGGTCATGACACAAGTGAGGCGGCTTATTACCTGGCGGCCAATCGCAACAAGCAGTCGGTGACCATCGATTTCACGCAACCGGAAGGCCAGCGCCTGGTGCGGGAGTTGGCCGCGGCCTCGGACGTGGTCATCGAGAACTTCAAGGTGGGTGGGCTGGCGGCTTACGGCCTGGACTATGAAAGCCTCTCGGCGCTCAATCCGCGCCTGGTGTACTGCTCGATCACGGGCTTCGGTCAGACGGGACCCTATGCCGGACGTGCCGGTTATGACTTCATGGTGCAGGGGCTGGGTGGGCTCATGAGCCTGACCGGCAAACCAGAGCCTGAGGCCGGTGCCGGGCCGGTCAAGGTCGGGGTGGCGCTGACCGATATCCTCACAGGGCTCTATGCCAGCGTGGCGATCCTGGCCGCGCTCGCCCATCGTGACCGTGCGGGCGTCGGCCAGCGCATCGACATGGCGTTATTGGACGTCCAGGTCGCCTGCCTGGCCAATCAGGCGATGAACTACCTGACCACGGGGGTGGCGCCCAAGCGGCTGGGCAATGCCCATCCGAACATCGTGCCTTATCAGGATTTCCCTACCGCCGATGGCGACATCATTCTCACCGTGGGGAACGATGCCCAGTTCCAGCGTTTCGCCGAGGTGGCCGGGCAGCCGCAGTGGGCGCAGGATCCCCGGTTTGCCAGCAACCGTGCGCGGGTACTGCACCGGGCCGAGCTCATCCCTCTGATCCGGCAGGCCACCGTGTTCAAGACCACGGCGCAGTGGGTCGATGAGCTGGAGGCGGTCGGGGTGCCGTGTGGCCCGGTCAACGATGTTGCGCAGACCTTCCAGGATCCCCAGGTGATCGCCCGCGGTCTGGCCTTCGAGCTGCCCCATGTGCTGGCGGGCCGTGTGCCCCAGGTGGCCAGCCCATTGCGGCTGTCGGGTACACCTGTAGAGTATCGGCATGCGCCTCCTCTATTAGGTGAACACACGGTAGAGGTCCTGAAGAGCGTGCTGAGCCTGACTGACGCACAGATCACTGCGCTGCGCGAAACCCGGGTGATCTGAAGGTTTTCAGGGTGTGCGTAAGTATTTGAACTTTATTTGAAATAAAGGGTTGACGGGGTTTCAGATCCCCTTATAATGCGCACCACTTCCAACGCAGTCGGAACGATAAACGCCTTGTTAATCAACAGGTTGCGTGAATCGAAACGAAACTGGAAGGGCTTCGGTCCCGACCGGAAGCGGTGAAAAAGGCAGTTGACAGCAGGTTGTAACGCTGTATGATTCGCCTCCCGCTTCGAGAGATCGCAGCGAGTCAAGTGGTTGAAGTTGTTAGGGTTTCCCGAAAAGAACTTCAAAATAAACGCTTGACACACAACGAGGATAGCGTAGAATGCGCGCCTCGGTTGAGATGAAAGCTTCTCAGCCAAACGCTCTTTAACAAATTGAATCAAGCAATTCGTGTGGGTGCTTGTGAGTTTGGACTGATAGTCACATAGATTATCAGCATCACAAGTGACACATGAGTAATCATAGTAGTCATTTGAGATTGCTGAGCCAAGTTTAGGGTTTCTTAAAAACCCAAGCAGTATTGAACTGAAGAGTTTGATCATGGCTCAGATTGAACGCTGGCGGCAGGCCTAACACATGCAAGTCGAGCGGATGACGGGAGCTTGCTCCTGGATTCAGCGGCGGACGGGTGAGTAATGCCTAGGAATCTGCCTGGTAGTGGGGGACAACGTTTCGAAAGGAACGCTAATACCGCATACGTCCTACGGGAGAAAGCAGGGGACCTTCGGGCCTTGCGCTATCAGATGAGCCTAGGTCGGATTAGCTAGTTGGTGAGGTAATGGCTCACCAAGGCGACGATCCGTAACTGGTCTGAGAGGATGATCAGTCACACTGGAACTGAGACACGGTCCAGACTCCTACGGGAGGCAGCAGTGGGGAATATTGGACAATGGGCGAAAGCCTGATCCAGCCATGCCGCGTGTGTGAAGAAGGTCTTCGGATTGTAAAGCACTTTAAGTTGGGAGGAAGGGTTGTAGATTAATACTCTGCAATTTTGACGTTACCGACAGAATAAGCACCGGCTAACTCTGTGCCAGCAGCCGCGGTAATACAGAGGGTGCAAGCGTTAATCGGAATTACTGGGCGTAAAGCGCGCGTAGGTGGTTTGTTAAGTTGGATGTGAAAGCCCCGGGCTCAACCTGGGAACTGCATCCAAAACTGGCAGGCTAGAGTACGGTAGAGGGTGGTGGAATTTCCTGTGTAGCGGTGAAATGCGTAGATATAGGAAGGAACACCAGTGGCGAAGGCGACCACCTGGACTGATACTGACACTGAGGTGCGAAAGCGTGGGGAGCAAACAGGATTAGATACCCTGGTAGTCCACGCCGTAAACGATGTCAACTAGCCGTTGGAATCCTTGAGATTTTAGTGGCGCAGCTAACGCATTAAGTTGACCGCCTGGGGAGTACGGCCGCAAGGTTAAAACTCAAATGAATTGACGGGGGCCCGCACAAGCGGTGGAGCATGTGGTTTAATTCGAAGCAACGCGAAGAACCTTACCAGGCCTTGACATGCAGAGAACTTTCCAGAGATGGATCGGTGCCTTCGGGAACTCTGACACAGGTGCTGCATGGCTGTCGTCAGCTCGTGTCGTGAGATGTTGGGTTAAGTCCCGTAACGAGCGCAACCCTTGTCCTTAGTTACCAGCACGTTATGGTGGGCACTCTAAGGAGACTGCCGGTGACAAACCGGAGGAAGGTGGGGATGACGTCAAGTCATCATGGCCCTTACGGCCTGGGCTACACACGTGCTACAATGGTCGGTACAGAGGGTTGCCAAGCCGCGAGGTGGAGCTAATCTCACAAAACCGATCGTAGTCCGGATCGCAGTCTGCAACTCGACTGCGTGAAGTCGGAATCGCTAGTAATCGCGAATCAGAATGTCGCGGTGAATACGTTCCCGGGCCTTGTACACACCGCCCGTCACACCATGGGAGTGGGTTGCACCAGAAGTAGCTAGTCTAACCTTCGGGAGGACGGTTACCACGGTGTGATTCATGACTGGGGTGAAGTCGTAACAAGGTAGCCGTAGGGGAACCTGCGGCTGGATCACCTCCTTAATCGACGACATCAGCCAGCTGATGAGCTCCCACACGAATTGCTTGATTCTTTGTACGAAGACGATGCTGTAACGCGACCCTGTTATAGGTCTGTAGCTCAGTTGGTTAGAGCGCACCCCTGATAAGGGTGAGGTCGGCAGTTCAAATCTGCCCAGACCTACCATTTCATGGTGCGGCTTGATGCTACGACACACGGGGCCATAGCTCAGCTGGGAGAGCGCCTGCCTTGCACGCAGGAGGTCAGCGGTTCGATCCCGCTTGGCTCCACCACTTCCATCGTCGCCGCTGTTCAGAACTTAGAAATGAACATTTGCAGCCTGAGGCTGTGAAATGTTGATTTCTGACTTTTGTCAGATCGTTCTTTAAAAATTCGGATATGTGATAGAAATAGACTGATGGCCACTTTCACTGGTGGTGATCAGGCTAAGGTAAAATTTGTGAGTTCTGCGCGAGAGCGCAACATGCGAATTTTCGGCGAATGTCGTCTTCACAGTATAACCAGATTGCTTGGGGTTATATGGTCAAGTGAAGAAGCGCATACGGTGGATGCCTTGGCAGTCAGAGGCGATGAAAGACGTGGTAGCCTGCGATAAGCTTTGGGGAGTCGGCAAACAGACTGTGATCCAGAGATCTCTGAATGGGGGAACCCACTCAGCATAAGCTGAGTATCCTGCACTGAATACATAGGTGCATGAGGCGAACCAGGGGAACTGAAACATCTAAGTACCCTGAGGAATAGAAATCAACCGAGATTCCCTTAGTAGTGGCGAGCGAACGGGGACCAGCCCTTAAGTTGGTTGAAGATTAGTGGAACGCTCTGGAAAGTGCGGCCATAGTGGGTGATAGCCCCGTACACGAAAATCTTCTTTCAATGAAATCGAGTAGGACGGAGCACGAGAAACTTTGTCTGAATATGGGGGGACCATCCTCCAAGGCTAAATACTACTGACTGACCGATAGTGAACCAGTACCGTGAGGGAAAGGCGAAAAGAACCCCGGAGAGGGGAGTGAAATAGAACCTGAAACCGTATGCGTACAAGCAGTGGGAGCCTACTTGTTAGGTGACTGCGTACCTTTTGTATAATGGGTCAGCGACTTATATTCAGTGGCGAGCTTAACCGAATAGGGGAGGCGTAGCGAAAGCGAGTCTTAATAGGGCGAACAGTCGCTGGGTATAGACCCGAAACCGGGCGATCTATCCATGGGCAGGTTGAAGGTTAGGTAACACTGACTGGAGGACCGAACCGACTACCGTTGAAAAGTTAGCGGATGACCTGTGGATCGGAGTGAAAGGCTAATCAAGCTCGGAGATAGCTGGTTCTCCTCGAAAGCTATTTAGGTAGCGCCTCATGTATCACTGCTGGGGGTAGAGCACTGTTTCGGCTAGGGGGTCATCCCGACTTACCAAACCGATGCAAACTCCGAATACCAGCAAGTGCCGAGCATGGGAGACACACGGCGGGTGCTAACGTCCGTCGTGAAAAGGGAAACAACCCAGACCGTCAGCTAAGGTCCCAAAGTCATGGTTAAGTGGGAAACGATGTGGGAAGGCTTAGACAGCTAGGAGGTTGGCTTAGAAGCAGCCACCCTTTAAAGAAAGCGTAATAGCTCACTAGTCGAGTCGGCCTGCGCGGAAGATGTAACGGGGCTCAAACCATGCACCGAAGCTACGGGTATCACCACTAGGTGATGCGGTAGAGGAGCGTTCTGTAAGCCTGTGAAGGTCAGTTGAGAAGCTGGCTGGAGGTATCAGAAGTGCGAATGCTGACATGAGTAACGACAATGGGAGTGAAAAACTCCCACGCCGAAAGACCAAGGTTTCCTGCGCAACGTTAATCGACGCAGGGTTAGTCGGTCCCTAAGGCGAGGCTGAAAAGCGTAGTCGATGGAAAACAGGTTAATATTCCTGTACTTCCGGTTATTGCGATGGAGGGACGGAGAAGGCTAGGCCAGCTTGGCGTTGGTTGTCCAAGTTTAAGGTGGTAGGCTGAGATCTTAGGCAAATCCGGGATCTCAAGGCCGAGAGCTGATGACGAGTTGCCTTTAGGCGACGAAGTGGTTGATGCCATGCTTCCAAGAAAAGCTCCTAAGCTTCAGATAATCGGGAACCGTACCCCAAACCGACACAGGTGGTTAGGTAGAGAATACCAAGGCGCTTGAGAGAACTCGGGTGAAGGAACTAGGCAAAATGGCACCGTAACTTCGGGAGAAGGTGCGCCGGCGAGGGTTAAGGACTTGCTCCGTAAGCCCATGCCGGTCGAAGATACCAGGCCGCTGCGACTGTTTATTAAAAACACAGCACTCTGCAAACACGAAAGTGGACGTATAGGGTGTGACGCCTGCCCGGTGCCGGAAGGTTAATTGATGGGGTTAGCGCAAGCGAAGCTCTTGATCGAAGCCCCGGTAAACGGCGGCCGTAACTATAACGGTCCTAAGGTAGCGAAATTCCTTGTCGGGTAAGTTCCGACCTGCACGAATGGCGTAACGATGGCGGCGCTGTCTCCACCCGAGACTCAGTGAAATTGAAATCGCTGTGAAGATGCAGTGTATCCGCGGCTAGACGGAAAGACCCCGTGAACCTTTACTATAGCTTTGCACTGGACTTTGAATTTGCTTGTGTAGGATAGGTGGGAGGCTTTGAAGCGTGGACGCCAGTCTGCGTGGAGCCATCCTTGAAATACCACCCTGGCAACTTTGAGGTTCTAACTCAGGTCCGTTATCCGGATCGAGGACAGTGTATGGTGGGTAGTTTGACTGGGGCGGTCTCCTCCCAAAGAGTAACGGAGGAGTACGAAGGTGCGCTCAGACCGGTCGGAAATCGGTCGTAGAGTATAAAGGCAAAAGCGCGCTTGACTGCGAGACCCACACGTCGAGCAGGTACGAAAGTAGGTCTTAGTGATCCGGTGGTTCTGTATGGAAGGGCCATCGCTCAACGGATAAAAGGTACTCCGGGGATAACAGGCTGATACCGCCCAAGAGTTCATATCGACGGCGGTGTTTGGCACCTCGATGTCGGCTCATCACATCCTGGGGCTGAAGCCGGTCCCAAGGGTATGGCTGTTCGCCATTTAAAGTGGTACGCGAGCTGGGTTTAGAACGTCGTGAGACAGTTCGGTCCCTATCTGCCGTGGACGTTTGAGATTTGAGAGGGGCTGCTCCTAGTACGAGAGGACCGGAGTGGACGAACCTCTGGTGTTCCGGTTGTCACGCCAGTGGCATTGCCGGGTAGCTATGTTCGGAAGAGATAACCGCTGAAAGCATCTAAGCGGGAAACTTGCCTCAAGATGAGATCTCACTGGGATCTTGAATCCCCTAAAGGGCCGTCGAAGACTACGACGTTGATAGGTTGGGTGTGTAAGCGCTGTGAGGCGTTGAGCTAACCAATACTAATTGCCCGTGAGGCTTGACCATATAACACCCAAGCAATCTGCCAAGCGCAGGTTGGGTGTGAAGACACACGAACCGAAAGTTCGCGAACACACAAAGATCACATATCCGAATCTGCTGGCCTGTCGATACGACGGTCCGGCTACCGAATTTCTTGGCGACCATAGAGCATTGGAACCACCTGATCCCTTCCCGAACTCAGTAGTGAAACGATGCATCGCCGATGGTAGTGTGGGGTTTCCCCATGTGAGAGTAGGTCATCGCCAAGATTCATTTCGCAAAACCCCTATCTGCGCATGCAGGTAGGGGTTTTGTCTTTAGGTAGAGAGACCCTAATTTCGCCGAGTGGCCCACTGGCCGTTCAGCACACCGGTTTTCTTGACGACCATAGAGCATTGGAACCACCTGATCCCTTCCCGAACTCAGCAGTGAAACGATGCATCGCCGATGGTAGTGTGGGGTTTCCCCATGTGAGAGTAGGTCATCGTCAAGATTCATTCCGCAAAACCCCTATCTGCGCAGGCAGGTAGGGGTTTTGTCTTTTCAGGCGTCTGCCATCAGAACTGGTAGCTGGCCGTCGCGCTCACGCTGCGCTCTTCGCCCATGTAGCAGTAGTTCAGGCTCGCGCAGGAGGTGATGTAGCTCTCGTTGGTCAGGTTGTTGGCATTCAGGCGCAGGTCCAGACCCTTCACGCCCAGTTTGCCCATGTCGTAGCCGATCGAGGCATCGAAGACGGTGTACGAAGGCACCTTCATGCTGTTCTCGGCATCGACCCAGCTGTAGCCCACATACCGCACGCCACCGCCTAGTCTAAGGCCATCCAGGGGCCCCTGGCGCACGTTGTAGTCGGCCCACAGCGAGGCCATCTGCTTGGGCGCCTGGGTTGGTGAATGACCACGGTTGTCCTGTCCAGGGAGGGCCAGGCTCGGCATGGTCTTGCTGTATTCGATGTCGGTGAAGGTATAGCCCCCGATCAGCTTGAGGTTGTCCGTTACCTGCACATGGGCTTCCAGTTCGAGGCCCTGCGAGCGCACCTGACCCACGGCTCGGTAGAAGTCTTCGTTCGGTTGCTTGGAGGCAAGGTTTTCCTGTTCGATGTGGAAGACCGACGCCGTGAACAGGTTGTCGGTGCCCGGCGGTTGGTATTTGAGGCCGGCTTCCCACTGCGTGCCTTCAGTCGGCGCCAGGGGGCGGCCTTCCTGGTCGGAGACGGTATTGGGGTTGAACGACTCCGAGTAGCTCACATACGGCGCCAGGCCATTCTCGAACACGTACAGCACGCCTGCGCGCCCGCTGAATTTGCTGCGGTCATCGCTGACACGGATGCCGGTATCCCGATTCTCTTCCGATACTTTCACCCAGTCCTGGCGTACGCCCAGCGAAAAACGCCACTGGTCCCACTCCACCAGGTCCTGAAGGTACACGCCGGTCTGCTGCAACCGTCGCAGGTAACGGTTTTCGCCCTGACGCTCCAGGTTGCCATTGCCGTAGACCGGTGCCCCTGCATCCAGCGGATCTACCGAGCCATATCGCCAGTCCACATTGGCCTTGCGCCGCTGGTAGTCCGCACCCAGCAAGACCGTATGCTTGGCCGACCCCGCGAACAGCTCGGCCTGCAGCATGTTGTCGACGATGAAGGAGTGCAGGCGCTCGTCGCCCCCGGTGTAGGCACGGTTCAGCACGTTGCTCTGCGCATCCGCCCAGCCTGCCGAATACACCTGGTCCATCGACACGTCCGAGTCCTGGTAGCGGAAGTTCTGCCGCGCCGTCAGCACGTCGTTGAAACGGTGCTCGAACTGGTAGCTGAACGACTGCTGCGTCCGCTCGTAATGGTCGATGTCCGGCTCACCCTCGAAGAAGTGGTCCGACAGGCGCAGGCCATTGCGCGGATGCAGCATGCCGGCTGCTGGATTGCCGCCATGGTAACCACCGTCCGGATCGTGCTGCAGGTACGCCTGCAACGTCAGGGACGTGTCTTCGCTGAAATCGATGCTGACGGCCGGCGCGATCGCATAGCGCTCTTCTTCGTTATGGTCGAACTGGGTATCGGAATGGTCCGCCAGGCCCGTCAGTCGGTAGGCGATGCGCTTGTCATCGTCCAGGGGGCCACTCAGGTCGAAACCCATGCCACGTTGCCCCTGGGTGCCCACCGTCGCCTGCACCTGGTGGAAAGCCTCGAACAGGGGTTTCTTGGTGGTCAAGGCCACCAGGCCGCCCGGGGAGCTGCGCCCGTACAGCACCGAAGACGGCCCCTTGAGCACGTCGATCCGCTCGAGGAAGTACGGGTCGACCTGCATGGTGCTGTAGGTCCCGTTGTCCCCCATGGACTTCAAGCCATCCAGGTAGATGTTGTCCACCGAGCCATCGTTGAAACCGCGCATGGCCACGTAATCGTAACGGTGGGTCGCACCATACGGGCTGGTCATCACGCCGGGCGTGTAGCGCATGGCCTGGGCCACGGTCTGCGAGCCCTGGTCGTCCAGCTGTTGCCGGGTGACCACGGACACCGACTGTGAGGTCTCCAGCAGCGCCGTGCTGGTCTTGGTCGCGACCTGGCTGTGGGTGGCGTTGTAGCCGTCCATGCTGCCCAGTGCGTTGCCCAGGCTGAAGCTGCGCACGTCAGTGTCCGGCAGGGCCAGTGCAGCCTCCGTGGATTGGGTACGCAGGGCATAGCTACCGCCGCCCTGGGTGACGGCTTCCAGGCCAGTGCCGGCCAGCAGACGGCGCAGCGCCTGATCGACGGCATAATTGCCCTGCAAGCCTGGCGATTGCAGATCATCGACCTGGCGCGGCGTACCGGACAGGGTGATGCCGGCTTGCTGGGCGAATCGATTGAGCACATCGCCCAGGCTACCGGCGGGAATGTCGTAAACGCGGCTGACGGCATAGGCATCGGCTGCCTGGCTCAGCGCGGGCAGGCCACTCAGGCCAAGGGCGGTACCGAACAGGGCCGCGCGCACGGCGCCGCCAAGACGTGAGGCAGGCGCGACCTGTGCGGGCAGAGGGCGTAGGGAAGAAGAAGCGTTGGGCATGGAAAGGTCCGTTGATCCAAGAAAAGAACTGCGCTTCTCAAGGCCGAACGACGCGCGCAAACCCGCCAAAACGGTTCAACCCGCGCGTTCGACACGCACCCACCAGCGTGTGCGACGCTCGAGCCTCACCGGTAGGCTCTGCGGCAGGATGGCCAGCAGCTGGTCGGTGTCCTCAAGACGGTACACCCCCGACAGACGCCAGTCGGCCACTGCCGCGCTGCAGCCCAGGTAGCCGCGTCGGTAGCGACCGACTTCGGCCAGAAAATCCTGCAGACGCATGCCGCGGGTGACGATCAGGCCCTGCGCCCAGGCGTCAGCCTGCAGCGGCAGCGCGCCGAGTCGATGAATCCCTTGCCCATCGAGACGATAGGATTGTCCGGCCTGGGCCATGACCAGCATGCCCGCCGTGTGTACCTCGTGAATCGCCGCCTGACCCTCGAGCACACTGATGGACGTCGCTTGCGCGTGCTGGCGGACCACGAAGCGGCCCTTCAGGCTCTGGACCCACGCCTGCTGTGTCCGTATGTGGACAGGCCGCTGATCCGCGCGCCCAGGGTCACAGCTCAGCATTAACTGACCATGCACCAGCTCGAGCGCACGTTGTTGCGCATCGAAGGCCAGGTTCACTGCGCTGCAGGTATCCAGCTGAAGCACCGAGCCGTCGGGCAGCGTGAACCGGCGGCGCTCGCCAAGCGCGCTGACATAGTCCGAACGCCAGTCGCTCAGCGTATCGAGGTCCCTGCTCAGCCAGCCGGCCGATCCTACCAACGCTACGCCTGCGAGCACCTTCAAGGCCTGACGCCGGTGCAGACGGGCACGGGCAGGCTCGAGGGCGCGCCAGGCTACAGGCGGGCCAGGCAGCGTGCTGAGGTCGAGTTCTTGGCCCAGCCCGGTCACCCGCTGCCAGGCCAGCTCATGACTCGGATGCGCAGCACGCCAGCAGGCGCATTGTTCCAGCAGGGTGCGTGCGTGACCCTGCTCGCGCAGCGTCAGCATCCAGGCGATGGCCTGGCGCACGACGGCCGGCGGGAGTGCAGAGTCATCCATCGGCAGGGGGCGCCTGCTCGTAGCGCAGTACGTAGCAGTGATAGAGCGCGTCGGCGACATGGCGCTCGACCGAGCGCAGGGAAATGCCCAGGCGGGCCGCCGCGTCCTTTTGGCTCAGCCCCTCGCACTGCACCAGCACGAACGCCTGGCGGACCTTGGGCTTGAGTCCATCGAGCAGACGATCAATGCGCTCGAGCAGTTCCAGTACCACCTCGCGCGTTTCCGCATCAGGCGCCTGGGCCTCGGGCAGCTGTGCCAGGGCCTCCAGATAGGCACGCCGCAGTTCTTCACGTCGCCAGTGGTCGATCACCAGGCCGCGTGCGACCGTACGCAGGAAGGCGCGCGGCGTGGACAGCTGGGGGGTTTCCCGGCGTTGCAGAAGGCGTACGAAGGTATCGTGGGCCAGGTCGGCCGCATCGGCCGCGTTGTTCAGGTGGCTGCGCAACCAGCCGCGAAGCCAACCATGGTGTTCGCTGTACAACTGGTGCACGAAATCTGAGGAAGGCATGGAGGGCGTCGGCTACGCAATGAATGATAATTAGTCTCATTGTTCGCGTGCCTGAGGCAATTTGCAACTACTGCGGGAGCAAGCGCCAGGGGTAGACCCCCTGGCGCCCTCGAACGGTTAACTCAGCAACTGGCGCACCGTGCCCATCGCCTCATCGGCGAAGCCCTGCAGGAAGGCCTGGAAAGCGGGCAATGCCGCCTCGCCCCCTTCCCAGGGTTCGGCCTGGATGGTCCAGGTCGCCCGGCTACGACCCTCGCCGAGCGGTTCCACCTGCATGGCCGCCCAGAGGTTGCCGATGTTCAGGCTGGTGTAGATCAGGCTCCAGGTCATGAACATCGCTGAATCATCGCGGCTGTTCAGCTGCTCGATCACCACGTTGCCATCCTTGAACAGTTTCTTGCGCACCGAGCGTACGCCGCTGCCGGTCATCTCGATGTGCGCGAGCGCCGGGATGAACACCGCAAAGCCTGCGAAGTTGCCGACCATGGCCCAGACGCTGGCGGCAGGTGCCGCGATCTCGACGCTGGAGATGACCTCGCAGCCTTGCGGGTGGGCGATCAGGGTATCGGGTGTGAGTGTGTGCATGGGTAAAGCTCCTGTAGGGGTGAGGTCAGATGAAACCGATGTCGTTCAGGTACTGGCAGCCGCGTTGCAGCAGCGCCGGCGTCTTGGCCGGGTAGCGCGTGCCCATGCGCTGCACCCCGATCCGTGCGTTGTGGTGTTCGATCGACGAGATGTCGCCGATGTCTTCGCCGAAGCCGTCCAGGTAGAACCCCAGCACGTCGAACAGCGCATTGTCGCGATCGACCCGGTGCAGTTGCCGCTGCCATTCCTCTGTGCTGACCAGGTCGAAGGCATGCCCATGGGCGCGAAAGCTCGCCAGGTAGTCCTCCCAGCGCAGCGGTTCAGGGTTGTGCAGGTTGAACACGCAGGCCTCGGGGTGATGCCGGCTGGCGTGGAAGGCGACGAAGCGGGCGAGGAAATCCACCGGCATCAGGTCGAAATCGATCTGCAGGCGTGGCACCTGGCCCAGCTGCAGCGACCCCTTGAGCATCAGCATCAAGCGATTGCGCTCCGGCTGGCTGACGCCCGAGCGGCTGTCGAAGGTGATGTTGCCTGGCCGGAACAGGTTGACCCGGACCCCTTGGGCGCGTGCCCGGGCGAGGATCCGCTCGCCGACCCATTTGCTCAGGTTGTAGCCATTGCGCAGGTAGACCGGCGGCGTCGCTGCCGCTTCCTGCTCGAGCACCCGCCCGTGCTCGTCCACCGCACTGCAGGCGGACAGGGTCGAGACGAAGTTGAAGACCTTCTTGCGCGCGCCTTCGCACAGGCGCAGGCACTCGAACAGCGGCTCGACGTTGTCCGGGGCCAAGGCGGGGTAGTCCAGCACGTGGTTGACCTGGGCCGCGTTGTGCACCAGAGCGCCGAAGTGTTCGTCCAGGTAGCGATGATCGGCTTCGCTCAGCCCCAGACGCGGTCGGCGCAGGTCTGCCTCGAACACCCGCACACGCGTCATGTCCAGGGTCAGGCGATTGTCCGCCAGCGCCTGGGCGAACCGTGCCTGCGCGCTGCGGCCTTCACCGCGGCGCACCAGGCAGGCCACTTCCGTGCTGCTCCAGTCCAGCAGCGCCTCGACCAGGTGAACCCCCAGGAAGCTGTTGGCGCCGGTGACGATCACCCGGTGCACATCGCCCAGGCGCTCCAAGGGTTGCACCTGAAAATCGAACGGTCGCTGGGCATCACGTTCGAGACGCTCGGCCAGGCCCTGGATGGCGTCACCGGTTCCATCGAGCAGGGCGCCCAGTCGCCGCACGGTCGGCTGCTCGATGAACTGGTTGATCGCCACGCCCTGGCCGAACCGCTCCCGCACGGCCAGCAGCAGGCGCGACAGCAGAATCGAGTGGCCACCCTTCTCGAAAAAGCTGTCGTCGATGGACAGGTCGGCCTCGGGTTGTTCGAGCAGCTCGCTCCACAGCGCGAGCAAGCGCTGTTCGGTCGGTGTCTGCGGTGCCAGGCGGGGTCGTGCGGCGGCAGGCGCGGGCTGACTGCGCAGCAGCGCCTGACGGTCGACCTTGCCATTGGCCGTGCCGGGCAGGCTCTCCAGCTCACGGTAGAACGTCGGCACCATGTAGTCCGGCAGGTGCTGGCGGGCGTGATCACGTACCCTGGCGTCGGCCTGCCCATCGCGCGGCTGGGCGACGAACGCCAGGATCCGCTGCTGCGCGTCGATCACCACCGCGACTTGGCCATAGGCCTGGCTGCGACGCAGGCAGTGCTCGATCTCCTCGGGCTCGACCCGAAAGCCGCGAATCTTCACCTGATTGTCGCGCCGTCCGCACAGTACGATGCCGTCGGCCGTCCACCGGGCGATGTCACCCGTGCGATAGACGCGCACGGTATCGCCCCCCGGTAGCGGCAGGTGCCTGAAGCGCTCGGCGGTCAGGGCAGGGTTGTTGACGTAGCCCAGTCCGACACCTGCACCGGCGATGTACAGCTCGCCAGGCACCTGGTCGCCCACCGGTCGCAGGGCCTCGTCGAGGATCAGCACCTGCGTGTTGGCGATCGGCCGACCCACGTTGCGGTTGTCGTCCTCGGCCGCGAATACCCGTGTGGTGGCCAGCACCGTGGTTTCGGTCGGCCCGTAGATGTTGTGCAGCCGGCATTGGGGCGCCAGGCGGGCGATGGCCTGGGGTTCGCAGACGTCTCCGCCTGTCACCAGGTGCTGCAGGCCCAGAGGCGGTTCGCTGGGCAGCAGGCTCAGCAGCGCTGGCGGCAGGAAGGCGTGGGTGACCGACTCGTGGCGGATCAGCGCACTCAAGGCATGGGGATCCTGACGCTGCGGCTCGCTGGGTATGACCAGCTCGGCACCGACAGCGAGTGCCGGCAGGCTGTCCAGCAGCGAGGCATCGAACCCGATGGTGGAAAACTGCAACGCCCGGCTGTGCGCGTTGAGCGCCACGTGATCGATGTACCAGGCGATGAAGTGCGCCAGGTTGCGACGACTGAGCAGCACGCCCTTGGGCTGGCCCGTGGTGCCCGAGGTATAGATCGCCACACACGGGCGATCGGGCGCCAGCGACACCGAGGTACTGGGCGCCGGTCGTGCCGTATTGGGGAGTAACGGCACGTCGCGCACATCCAGCGATACGATGTCCGCGTGGGCCTGCTCGTCGTGCAGCACCACGCAGGCGCCTGCATCGCGCAGGATGTGCTCGCGGCGTGCCAGGGGCGTGGCCGGATCGATCGGCAGATAAAGGGCGCCGCTGCGCAGGACGGCGATCAGGCTGGCGTACAGCGCAGGCGATTTGCGCAGGCATACCCCGACCACAGGTACCCGCTCACCGTCCGCCGGTAGATGCTGCGCCAGGGCCTGGGCCAAGGTATTCGTCAGCGCATGCAACTGGCTGTAGCTCCAGCGCTGACCGTCCAGGCTGAGCGCTGTGCGGTCGGCAAAGGTGAGCAGGCCTGGGTGCAGCGCCGAGAGCAGGTCGTGCGAAGCCGCCTCCTGCCAGCCTGCGTGCGAGGTCTCGTTGAAGGCATGGACAAAGGCCAGCTGCTCGAGCCAATCGAGTGTCCTCGACTGTCCTGAACGCGGTGTGGCGAGAGAGGGCGCTTCGTACAGGGCCTGTGGATCACGGGCATACCGGGCGACCTGCAGCGTCAGCTGCTCTTCCACGACCTGCAGCGTTTCAAGACGCCATTGCTGACCGTTGCCCGTGGGCGAATCGGGCTGAACGCGCCGCTGCTCGATGAGATGAGGTGCCTCGATTACACCACCCCTGAAGGAGATATCCACAGCGATCTCCAGAGGTGTGTCGCTGACCGTCAGGCGCACGCCCAACACCGGAAGGTGCGGCAAGGCCGATGGGTCATCACCTGGGATGGACGCGCTGCCATCCTCGATGATCAGGTCGCTCGCCGCCGACAGGTGGGCGTAGTGCGCATGCACAATGGCAGCATGGCCTTGTTCTTCCAGCAGCCCGACGAGGCGTTCCAGGGCGTGGCCTTGGCCAACCAAGGCAATGTTCAGACGTTTCATGGCAGCCTCCTAAGGCAGGTAGTCGTGCAACGCCTGCTGGACGCAAGCGCTGTCGAGCATCGAACTGGTGCGGAAAAAGCGCAGGATGTTGCCGAGCAAGGGGTGCTGTCGGTGGATCGGGTAGGCCAGGCCGCGGACTTCCTCGCGCAGTGCATCGCGGGTGGCCTCCGTGACGGGCAGCGCCTCGATCAAGGCGGAGTCGAAACGTTGCTGAATGTCACTGGTCAGGTACTGCGCCAGAAAGACCGGCAGTACCTGGGCAATGGCTTCACGGTCGGCCTCGGGCGCGGACTGCCAATAGATCCGCGTCAGTCGTGCCCAGAAGCTGGAGTGTCGCCCCTCGTCCAGCAGGTGGTCGGCCATCAGCCCCTTCACCGAAGGCTTGACCGTGTCGTCGCGGGCAAATGCCGCCACGTCGTCGGTGAGGGTGTTCTCGGCGATGCCCACACAGATCAGCTCGACGGCATCGCGCAGCCTCGCAGGTACGTGCTGCAACGCTGCCGGAATCGCCCGACTCAACTCGATCTCCGCTGGCAGGTCGATCGGCTCGACCTGGGTCAGGGCAATGGTCTGCTGAAGGAAGTCCAGCGCCACCAGCGCGTGATAGTCCTCATCCACCACCACGGTCATGGCGTCATAGCGGCATGCGAAGGGAAAGCGCACGGCGAAGGTGTCCTTGGCGATGCGGCGCGCCGTTCGGTCGACGATTTCGGTCTCGAAGATCACCACGTCGTTGATGAACTTGTACAGGCTCTGCACCAGCACGAAGTCGCGCAGGTGGGGACAGTCGCGCTGCAAGGTCGCGCTCAGGGCCAGCGGCTGTCGGCTGAGGGGGTAGATCAGCCGGTGGTCGTCTTCGACCATGCGCCGTGGGCGTGTGCGAATGGTGGCGCGTGCTTCCCAGGTGTCGGCGAAGGAGCGGTAGTCCTGAGCGTTCATGGGGCCACCTCGACGGCCACGACCTGCAAGTCGGCATGGACGCGATTCCACAACCGTTCGCGACTGGCGATAGCGGCCAGGGCGGCCTGCAACACCTGCCGCTGCTTGTGGGTGTCGTCGCCCACCAGGCGTGCGAGCAGACGCTCGGCCGCCGGACCATGATCTTCGGAATCGACATCGATGTGGCGTTGCAGGTAATAGCGGAAGGTCGGTGCCTGCTCCATGCCGATGCCCCACTCGTCGAGGATCTGCTGGAACATCATCGGGATGACACTCTCGCGCCCATGCAGGAACGCCGCTGCCACGCAGTGCGCCGGTGCCGTGAGGGCCACTTCCAGCGTGTCGACGACGAACGCCTGGGCCGCTTCGCTAGCGCCGCATGCCTGCAAGGCGTCGAGTGGGGCGATGCCTTCGCGCTGCAGGGCGATGAAGCGTTCGATGGCCTGGGTGTCGGCGCCGACTTCACGCATGGCGTCCAGGTATAGTTCGAAGTGGCTGTAGTGCCCGTGATCGAGTCGATCATCGGACTCTTCGCCCAACACGATCTCGTTGATCAGGCGGGCCGCGGCGGGATCCTGCGGCGGCAGCCAAGGCAAGTGGATACAGGTCAACTCCTGCTGCAGACGCTTGGTCAGCGACATGAAGTCCCATACGGCAAAGACATGGGTTTCCATGAAACGGCACAATAACGTCGGCGTCGTGATGGATGAAAAGAGCGGGTGGCGCGACAGCGCCAACTTGCACATGTGCAGTTCGGTATTCAAAGCGTTCATCGTGCGTTCCTATCAGGGTCATGAAAGACGGTCGACCCGCCAGACACAGGGGCGCACAGCGTCGCCGGCCTGAGTAAGGCGAACTATCGTCACAAGTTTAAGTTGCCGAGTGCGCAGTCGAGACCCTACTGCCAGAGAGGCTGTGGGGTTGTTTCGATGCCGGCCTAATTAACTTAGATCAGTCCGATCGGAAGTCGCAATGTATTTTTAATCTTTTTAACACTGCAACTTTATTGGGGGCGAGTTGGAATGTCATTGCAAGTAAGCGAGCAATGTTATTTATGAGTCAGTGCCTTTCGATTAGAACTAATCAAAATAAGACAGTGAGTGAATGCTTCACCCGAGCACTGAGAAAGGGAGAGGGCGATGAGTTGAAGTCGAAGGGGCGGCTGATCGTTAATCGGTCCTGTGCCCGGTAGCAGACTCCTTCTGCAAGTGATGGTCAGCGGCCGACCAGGGCTGCCCGTAGGCGATCAGCAGTCGTGCCGCGCCATAGAGTGTGCCCGGATTCATGGCTGCTGCCATGGTGCCATCACAAAAAGTAAGGGTTTGCTCCAAGCGCCGATCGTTGGCGCGTCCAAATACGTGCCTCACCGCAATGGCCATACACCCAGCCATGCAGCCGGTCAGAAGCCGCAAAAGCGCTGGGTTTTCGACGCATGCTCGCGTGAGGGGCCTCGCCTGGATGCGAAGGCGAGCGGTTCAGAAGGGGGGTTCAGAAGGGATGCTGCGCGTCTTGTAGCAACAGCTTGAAACACAAGGTCGACCCCTGGGCGGTGATCGCGGACCGCCCAGCAGGGGTTCGAGGTGCAGGATTCAAGGCTTCACTTGGCGGTTCAGATAGGCGCGGATGGTTCGTGAGGCATTGCTCAAATGGCGCTCCAGCACCAACAAGGCTTCATCGATGAGCTTGTCGCTGGCGGCGTCGGCCAGCGCAGTGTGATCGTCTTGCGTCAGCTGGCCCAGTCCCATGGACGACAGGTGGAAGCGCAAGAAGCGTTCTTCTTCGCTCAATTCATTGTCGATCAGACGCAACAGCTTCTGATTCGTCGCCTTGCCGTACAGCGTCATGTGGAACAGGCGATTCAATCGACCGATCTCGGCATGACGCGTTTCGGTTTCCAACTGACGGATGTAATCGCGCGCAAGGGCGATGTCGGTCGCGTCGAGCAAGGGAATGGACTGACGCAGTGCCTCACTTTCCAGAATCAGCCGCAGGTCGTAGGTATCGACCGCATCCTCGCCAATCAACGGCGCCACGACGGCGCCCTTGTGCATCACGACCTTGAGCAGCGACTGTGCTTCGAGTTGTCGGATGGCTTCACGAACGGGCATGCGGCTGACGCCGAACAAGGTGGCCAGTTCTTGTTGACGAATAGCCGTTCCAGGCGGCAGGCGACCATCGAGAATGGCACTTCGCAGCCGCTCTTCGATGACACTGCGCGCCAGATGGGGCGACAGCTGTTCACCACCCAATACAGTACTGAGCAGTTTGGTTTTAGTGGCCACGGGGTCTACGCCTGATGCCTGAATGCATTGGATTCAATAACCTTAAATGGGAAGCAGTCCTTGTCAAACCTGGTTACAAGCCAATCGTACCATTGGACGGCATGATAAAGGCTATGGCGCAAGAAGTCGCACCCCTCCACGGCAAAGGGTACAACCCGTCCGTCTGGCACAAGGGTTAGAGGCATCAATGATCGCAAGGTGCCATTGTCTTTTACGAGGCCAAGCCGCACCATCGGCCCTTCCGATCGATCTGCTCGAGCGCTCGCCGTGGCGATACCTTGGATCTTCCACCTGACCCTGAAACGTCTGGGTCAGGCCGTGTTGTTGGGTTGCCTGCTGCTAGGCGGCCTGCACGCGGATTGGGATTTCTCCCAGATCAGCCGGCGTGCGCAAGCCTTGTATGGCCCCCTGGGGGCTGGTCAGGCACGGATCGACGCCTGGCAGAACCTGCTGGCCACCCAAGCACAAGGGAGCGAGCTGGAGCGTCTGCAAGTGGTCAACCGCTTCTTCAACCAGCAGCTGCGCTATGTCGAGGATATCGACCTGTGGCACGAGGCCGACTACTGGGCCACGCCGGTCCAGGCGCTGATCAAGGGCGCCGGCGATTGCGAGGACTACGCCATCGCCAAGTATTTCAGCCTTCGTCGCATGGGCATCCCCAGCGAGAAACTGCGCATCACCTACGTCAAGGCCTTGCGCCAGAACCGTGCGCACATGGTCCTGACGTACTATGCCAGCCCAGAGGCGATGCCCTTGGTGCTCGACAGCCTGATCGATCCGATCAAGCCCGCCAACCAACGACCCGACCTGCTGCCGGTCTATGCCTTCAACGGCGAAGGGTTGTGGCTGACGGGCGCGGCGGGCAACAAGAAAGTCGGCGATACCAAGCGTCTGTCGCGCTGGCAGGATGTACTCAAGAAAATGCAGGCCGAAGGGTTCCCGGCCGAACCGGTCTACTGAGGATCACCGATGTCACTGTTCAAACAATTGCTGTTGGCCATCTGCCTGTTCCTGGTCGTCGCCTTCAGCGGCAGCTTCATGGTCAGCCTGGAAAGCTCGCGCAGTCAGTACGTCAACCAGTTGCGCTCCCATGCGCAGGATGCGGCCACCGCCCTGGCACTGTCGCTGACGCCGAACATCGATGATCCGGCAATGGTCGAGTTGATGGTCAGCTCGATCTTCGACAGTGGCTACTACGCCAGCATCAAGGTCGTGGACCTGAGTTCCAATGCGGTGCTGGTCGAACGGCATGCCGAGCCCGATACCAATGGCGTGCCGCGCTGGTTCATACGCCTGATCGGCCTGGAAGCGGCCGGCGGCGATGCCATCGTCAGCCGCGGCTGGCAACAGGCCGCACGGGTGGAAGTGATCAGCCACCCGATGTTCGCCTTGTCCAAGCTCTGGCAAAGCGCCCTGGGCAGCCTGAGCTGGCTGCTGCTGTGCGGTGCCGTCAGTGCGGTGCTCGGTGCATTGCTGCTGCGTCGACAACTGCGCCCGCTGGACTACATGGTGGCGCAGTCCCACGCCATCGCCCGACGCGAATTTCTCAGCCTGCCCGATTTGCCCAGTACGCCGGAACTGCGCCGGGTGGTGCAGGCGATGAACCAGATGGTCGAAAAGCTCAAGGCGCTGTTCCAGGAGCAGGCCGAACGCAGCGAGCGGCTCCGGGTCGAGTCCTACCAGGACAGCCTCACGGGGCTGGCCAACCGGCGGTACTTCGAAATGCAACTGGCTGCACGCGTCAGCAACCTCGAGGATGCGCGACAAGGCTATCTGCTGCTGCTGAGAGTGCAGGACCTGACCGGCCTCAATGCACGTCTGGGCGGGCAGCGTACCGACCAGTTGCTCCAGGCCATCGGGCAGCAGCTGCAACGCACCTGCGCGCGCTTCCCTGAAACCAACAACCTGATCACCCGCAGCCGCGGCGGCGAGTTCGCGGTACTGGCGCCCGGCATGGTGCATGAGGAAGCCATTCAGCTGGCCCAGGCGCTCGAAGTCACGCTTCAGAGCCTGCACGAAACCGGTGCCAGCGATGTGTCGCCGGTGGCCTGCATCGGCATGGCGCCCTACACCCCGGGTGACGCGCCGCCTGCCTTGCTCAAGCTGGCCGACGAAGCCCTGGCCATGGCCGAGAGCAAGGCCGATCCGGGTTGGGTGTGTCTGGAGCAAGGCGTCGCGGCCCAGGCCGCCGACAGTCACCACGACTGGCACACACGGCTGGACCGCGCGCTGTCCAACGGGCAGTTCGAGCTGTTCTTCCAGCCGGTGGTCGACAGCCACGACCTGGCACGCGTCCTTCACTACAAGGTGATCTCACGTTTGCAGGACGAACAGGGCCAGACCGTTGCGGCCGGACGGTTCCTGCCGTGGCTCGAGCGCTTCGGCTGGTCGGCGCGACTCGACCTGCTGATGCTGGACAAGGTGCTCAAGCACCTGCAGACACACGAGCAGTCGCTGGCGCTGAACCTGTCGGCCGCCACGCTGAACGATGCCAAGGCGCTGCAACAGGTGTATGACTTGCTCGGCCAGCACCGCGCCCTGGGCCCGCGCCTGACATTCGAGATCGGTGAAGAGCAACTGCCGGACCACGCCAGCCTGGCACAGCTGACGCGTCGCCTGCGCGACCTGGGCTTCAGCCTGGCCTTGCAGCGCTTCGGCGGTCGTTTCAGCATGATCGGCAACCTGGCCCATCTGGGCCTGGCCTACCTGAAGATCGACGGCGGCTACATCCGCAACATCGATCAGGAGCAGCACAAGCGGCTGTTCATCGAGGCCATCCAGCGCGCTGCGCACAGCATCGACCTGCCGCTCATCGCCGAGCGTGTGGAAACCGAAGGCGAATTGAAGGTGTTGCAGGAAATGGGCGTGCAGGGTGTCCAGGGGCAGCGGGTTGCCGTGCCGGCCCCTTGGTCATGAGACGCAGGGGCGTAGCCTGGGTTGTCAGCGTGACGGTGTCGTACGAGGCGCAGGCGTGGGCGTGTGCCAGCCACCGCCCAGCGCCAGGAACACGTTGATCTGCCCGAGCGCCACCTGTGCATCGGCCGCAGCCAGTTGTCCACGCATGGTGGTGTAAGTCCGGGTTGCCTGCAGGTCTTCCAGGAAGGACGCACGTCCCGCCTGGTAGAACTGGTGCGTCTGATCCGCCGCCTGCTTCGCCGAGCGTTCAGCATCGGCCAGTGCTTCCCGGCGATCGAGCAGGGCGCTGTACTGGGCCAACCGTGTCTGGGTTTCGCGGATGGCATTGAGCACGACACCGTCGAAACGCGCCAGCGCCGCCTGGGTCGAGGCCTCGGCTTCACGGATACGTGCGCGCGTGCCGTTGGTGGGCAGGGTCCAGTTGACCAGGGGGCCGAACCCCCAGCGGTTGGTCGCCGGCTCGCCCAGGTTGTCGAGAATACCGATGGTGCCCACCTGCGCGCCGATGCTGATGTCCGGGTACAGCGCACCGGTCGCCACGCCGATGCTGGCGGTGGCCGCGGCCAGTTGGCGCTCGGCCTGGCGGACATCGGGGCGGCGCTTGAGCAAGGCGGCGCCATCGCCGACTGGGATGAGTTGGGTGAGTTGCGGCAGCTCGGCGCACTCGGCAGTACCGGCCGGCAGCTGCGCGACCGGCGTGGCCAGCAGCGCCGCCAAGGTGAACAGCCCGGCTTCACGCTCGGCCTGGAAACGCGGCAGTTCGGCCCGCAACGACTTGAACTGGGTCTGGGTACGCGTCACCTGGGTTTCATCGCCACGGCCGGCATCGCGCAAGCGTTGCGTCAGTCGTACCCCTTGTTCCTGCAAGTCCAGGGACTCACGGGCAATGTGGTACTCCTCGTTGGCCGAGCAGACCTGGGTGTAGGCCTTGACCACGTCCGCCACCACGGTGATGCGCGCCGTGTCGGCGGCCGCCTGCGCCGCATCGGCATTGGCCTGGGCGGCCTCGGTGCCGCGCTTGAAGGTCCCCCAGAGATCGAACTGATACGACGCGCTGAGAATGGCTTCACCAATGTTGGCCACGGGCACCTTCTCGGTCAGCAAGAAGGCCTCGCCCGACTCCTGCAAGCGTTGCGCCGCCGCCTTGCCACTGGCCCCGAAGCCACCCTGGGATTCGGCCACCTCGACTTGCGAACGTGCCCGGGCGATGTTCGCCGTGGCCACGCGCAGGTCGCTGTTGGCTGCCAGGGCCTGGCGTACCAGCGCATCGAGGCGCGGGTCCTGGTATAGCTGCCACCAGTTCTCCGGCACGGGCGCCGAGACCACGCTGTCGGCATCCTGGCGCAGGGGGCCGTTCAGGTCGCCCCGCTGCACGGCCGCGTTCTTCGGCACCGCGTAGTCGGGGCCGACCGTCGTGCAGGCGCTCAGGCACAGCAGGCATCCCAACCACAGCGAACGTTTCATCGTGCAGGTTCCTCGATGATCGACACCGTGGCGGTTCGCCCGGCGATCATGCGGAAGTCGACGGGCACATCGTCGAAGGCGATGCGCACGGGAATACGCTGCGCCAGCCGAACCCAGCTGAACGCCGGGTTGACGTTGGGCAACAGGTTGGAGCCGCTGCTGCGGTCACGGTCCTCGATGCCGGCGGCCATGCTCTGCACATGCCCACGCAGACGGGTGTCGTCGCCCATCACGCGAATGTCCACGGCGTCGCCTACATGGATGGCGCCGAGCTTGGTTTCCTCGAAGTAGCCATCGACGTGGTAGGAGGCGCTGTCGACCACCGACAGGACCGCTCGACCCGCGGTGACGAATTCGTGGGCGCGTGGCGCTCGGTCATTGAGGTAACCGTCCACCGGGCTGCGAATCACCGAGCGGTCCAGGTTCAGCTGGGCAGTGTCGACGGCCACCTGGGCCTCGTTGACCGCCGAGCGGGCACGGGCCTCGCGCGACTGGCTTTCTTCCAGTTGTTCGGCCGCCACCAGGTTACCGAGCTTGCGGTTGCGCCGCGTTTCGCGGGCCGCCTGGGCCAGGGTTTCCTGACGTTCGGCGAGGGTGGCGCGGGCCTGGCGCAGCGCCAGGCCGAAGCGGTCCTGGTCGATGGTGAACAGCACGTCGCCGCGCTTGATCATCTGGTTGTCGCGCACCTCGACCTTCTGGATCAGGCCCGACACGTCAGGCGCGATCTGGATGACGTCGGCGCGAATGTGCCCATCGCGCGTCCAGGGCGCGAACAGGTAATAGACGACCATCTGCCAGACGAGCACGGCCGCGAAGGCCACCACCAGCAAGGTCAGGACCACACGGCCCAAGGTCAGCAAAGGTTTTTTCATGGCAGCATCAGGTTTCTGCAAAAGTGATCCACCGTACCGAGCAGCACGGCGTAGAGAGCGACGTTGAACAGCGCCCGGTGCCAGACCAGGCGATAGAAGCCCAGGCGCAGCAACAGGGCGTGTACGCCCAGAAACAACAGGTACGTGGCGATCATCATCACCAGGAGCGTGGGCAGGAACACCCCACTGATATCTACATCACCGATCACAAAGGGGCTCCGTCGATGCCGTGTGGCAGGGGTGGAGGCGGGTCGACGGGCGTCAGGGCCACGTTGGCCACTGGCAGCAGCGCCAGGCGCAGGCCACTGAGTGCGTGCAACAGATGGACCCTGGCCTCGGCGCGCTCGTTCAGCGAGGGCTCGACCAGCGCGAGACGCGCCTGATCCATGGTCTGCAACAGGGTAGCGGACGCCTCCTGTCGCTCACCTGCGCGTAGGCAGGCCGCGTAGTGGGCGCCGACTTCCTCGATCACGGTGTGCAGCCGACTCTGTGCAGTCGCGTCGACGCGAGGGAGGTAGGCCAGAATATCCAGCAGATTCAGGCCGACACGCAGATCGCGCAGTGCACCGCCGCCCTCCTGGCCCGTTTGCGCCAGGCGCGGCAGGTGTTGCATCAGTCGGTCGAGCATCTGCACACCGACCTTGCGCTGTTCGGCCAGCGTCGCCGGGTGGGTCATCTCGACGATGTCACGCCAGCTGAAGCGGGTCATGCGCTTGGCAGCCAGCTCGACGCCGAAGGGGCGGAACACCAGCGTCCAGATGAAGGCGAACAACAGGCCCAGCGGCCCCGCCAGGTTGACGTTGATGAAGGTCAGGAAGTCCGCATCGTAGACGCCCTGGATGCTGATGAAGTTGGCGGTGTTGACGATCGTCAGCAAGGTGCCCAGGTAGAAGCGCGGTTGCACGGTCAAGGTACCGACGCAGATGAACGGCACGGCGAAGGCCAGCACCAGCATCGGGAAGTCGTGCAGGTTCGGCAGCACCAGGAACAGGTAGATGCTGGAGAACACCACCGACAGCATCGTCCAGAAGAAGAACCGGTAGATCTGTGGGGCAGGATCGTCCATGGCGGCGAAGAAGCTGCAGGCGACGGCCGCGAGAATCACCGCGCTGCTGCCGTCTTTCCAGCCCAGCAGGATCCATAACGCGCTGGCGACGATGATCGCCAGGACGGTGGAGACGACCGAGTAGAGCATCAGGCCACGGTCGAAGAACGGTGTCAGGCGACCCAGCCGCCAGTGACGGTACACCGCCCGCCACGGCGAGGCATCGTCCTGGCGCAGGGCATGCTGCAGCGTGCAGCAGTCCTGCCACAGGTCCACCCATTCGGACAGTCGATACAGGGCGTTCGAAAACAGCAACAGAGGGCGTTGATCCAGTTGCCCCGGGTCAGGCTGCAACCGGTCGATGTGCTCGCGCAGCAGGCTCCAGCGCGCCAGCGAGGGTTGTTCGAGGGTGGAAGCGAGCCAGTCTCGGGCGTCGTCCAGCAGCGGTTGCAGCCTGGCCTGCTCGCTCGGCGCGCGCTTGGCCAGGGCCACCAGGGCATCGTCCAGTGCATCGAGCACCGGTAACAGGTGAATCATCCGCCCACGCAGTTCACGGGCGTTCTTCAAGGTGTGCGGGCCTGCACCTTCGTGCCCCAACTGGCCGATCATCAGCTCCAGGCTGTTGAAGGTGGCCGCCATCGACGTGCGCATGGCGCCGACGTTCTCCGCGCAGACCTGGCGGTTCAGGTAGGTCTCGCTGTAGCGCACGGCTTCGCTGAACCAGTTGCCCGTGGCCGTGACGACCACCGGCGCGAGGCGGCGAGGCCAGAAGATCGCCCCGACGATGGCCGCACAGACGATGCCCAGGCAGATCTCCTGCGCACGCGAAGACGCCACATCGAAGACCGCCAGGGGGTTGTCCACCACGGCCAGGGCGATCATCGGCAGGGTGTAGCCGGCCAGCATCAGGACGTAGTTGTTGGCCGTGCGCAGGTTCAGCGAGAGGAACAGCAGGGTACCGGTCCACAGGGCGATGGCGACGCTCAGCAACTCGGGCGACTGCACCAGGGGCGGTACCAGCAGGACGGCGCCGGCAGCACCCAGCAGCGTGCCCAGCGCGCGGTACAGCGCCTTGGAGCTGGTCGGTCCGACGAAAGGACTCGAGACGATGTAGACCGTCGCCATGGCCCAGTAAGGCCGTGGCAGTTGCATCAACAGGGCAATGTACAGCGCGATCATCGAGGCGGCGAAGGTGCGCACGCCGTAGAACCAGTCTCGTGCGGGTGGTACCGAGCTGAAGAAGCCGTTCGTGTTCATGCCGCTGCCTCTGGCCCTTGTAGCCCGGCGTTTTCAAAGGCGCGCATCACTCGCAGAGCGGCTTCCAGATCACCCGGGTCGATATCGCGCAACACCTCGCGACGCAGGCGCACCAACTCGGTCTCGATCGAGTCGGCCAGCGTGCGCCCTTGCTCGGTCAGGCTCAGCGCCTTGGCACGGCGATCGTTCGGGTCTTCACTGCGACGCACCAGGCCCGCCTTGCACAGCTGGTCGAGCAGACGGACCAGTGAGGGGCTTTCAAGACCTGCCGCCTGAGCCACCGCGACCTGATGCACGCCATCACCCAGGCGCACGATCATCAGCAGAGGGACCGCACAGGCTTCGGAGATACCGTAGGCGGTCAGGGCACCGTGACAGATCCGCCGCCAGTGGCGCGCGGAAACGACGAGGCCGCTGCTGACTTTCAACCGCAGTGCATCGAGTGACATCGAAGAAGTATCCGTAGATCCATAGTTTGCTAACTATCAATATACTGCCATTTCGCCGTGCAATGCCAATGCTTGTCGACGAGACGTGCAGACGAGGTACGAAGACGGGCGAGCGAACAGGTATCAGCAGCGAACCTGATCCCTGAGTTTGAGACCCAGCGCCAGGCGGCTGCCCAAGAGGATGGCATGGTCACGCCAATGCCGGTAAGGCGCCCCGTCGCCCTGCGCGAAATACACCGTCAGGGCTTCCGCTGCCTGTACGACGCCACCCGCCGCAGCCAGTTCCAACCAGTACAGGCCTGCCTTGACGTCGAGTTCGACCTGCGTGCCCTGCAACAGGCGTCGGCCGACTTCGAAGCGACAGCGTGCCTCACCGCGTTGAGCGCCTTTCAGGAACCAGCGGTACGCCATCGAAGGGGCGCTTCGTGGAAAGGGCATCGAGGGCCATCCTTCCTCGAACAAGTCGCCAAGCGCCGCGGCGGCGCGATCCATCCCGGCTTCGAAGGCGTGTTCGTAGCACCGGGCCGCCTCTGCATGAGAGACCTCCACGCCCCGTCCCACATAGGCTTGTTCAGCCAGATTGAACCAGGCCGTGGCATCCCCTTGCCGGCCTGCCATGCGAAACAGCCGACGCGCCAGCAACGGGTTGGCCTGCCAGTACGTGCCGTTGAGCCAGAGCCAGCCCAGATCGGTCAGTACCGTGACGCTCCCGTTCAGTGCCTGGGCACGCAGTTCGGTATAGACGCTTTGCAGGTCCACGGCCTCGTCCAGGCGTGAGATCAGCGTGAAGCGGTTACCCAGTGCCGTGCGGCGGCTGGGGAGGCCGAAACCGAGACAGTCGCGGCGAACACGCCCCTGTGCAAGCGGCACGATATGCGTGGGCAGCAGGTGCTCCAGCAGCGAATGAAGGGTGCTGACAGCCGACATGTTCATCCTCGTTGAACGGCCTGCGGTGTCCTACCACGCGGGCGTGAGCAGTGATTCTGCGCAGCCCAGCGACAAAACCCGTCGCGGTCGAACGGGCAGGGCGCACTCAAACGGCCATATCTTGATCTGAGCCGCCCGTGGCTAATTGCCAGGCGCTATCGCTGTCGCCATGCTAGTCGGCGCAAGTTCTTACAAGGACGTTACCTTTTGCCCTCTGCTACCACCCGTGCCACCCTCAGTCGACAGTGGGCGCTGTTGCGTCAGTTGCCCAACCGCTCACCGGGAGTGACCAGCGCAGAGTTGGTCTGGCGTCTGAGCGATGTGGGTTTCAGTGTCAGCAAGCGAACCATCGAGCGTGACCTGAACGAGCTGTCGCTGATCTTCGCTCTCGAGCGCAATGACAAGAGCATCCCTTTCGGCTGGTACTGGTCGATTAACCTGGGCACAGAGCCGCGCAGCCATGTGGATTTGCAGGATTACCTGCGCAGGAGCATGCCCCAGCCCCCAGAGAAGGACGGCATGCAGTTGCAGGCCTGGGTGAGCGACGAATTGGCGCGGCAATTGCGCCAGACGCCGTTGGCCGCCGACATGCAACTGACGGCGCTGGGTGAAGGGCACCGGCTGCAGGCCACGGTGAGTGACGGGCTGTCCTTGCGGGGCTGGTTGCTGAGCCAGGGGAATGGTCTGGTCGTCGAGCGGCCGCTGGCGCTACGGGAGGAGATCGCCCGGATCCTGCGCAGCGCCGCCGCGCGGTACCCGGTGGTGGAGTAAGAGGTGCGGCCCGCCGTGGAGGCGGGCCGCGATAGCTGCCGCACATTCCAACGCCTGCCGCTTACCGCTCCCTGAGCGCCTCGGCACGTGCCTTCATGATCGGCTTGAGCAGATAGCTCATGATGGTTTTCTTGCCCGTCAGGATGTCCACCGACGCCACCATGCCCGGGATGATCAGCAACGGCTTCTCATCGGTGCCCAGGTGACTGCGGTCGGTCCGTAGCCTGACCAGGTAGTACGTGGTCTTCTTGTCTTCATCGGTGATGGTGTCCGCGCTGATCTGCTCCAGCTTGGCTTTCAGGCCACCGTAGATGGTGAAGTCGTAGGCCGTGAACTTCACGGTCGCTTCCTGGCCAGGGTGCAGGAACGCGATGTCCTTGGGCAGGATCTTCGCCTCGATCACCAAGGTGTCGTCCAGCGGTACGATCTCGATGATGTCGCTGCCTGGCTGGATGACGCCACCGATGGTGTTGACCAGCAACTGCTTGACGATGCCCCTTACTGGCGAAGTGACCAGCGTACGGCTGACCCGGTCGTCCAGCGCCTTGCTGGTGGCCGTCGCCTTGTTCAACTCGGTGCGCGCCTCGTTGAGCTGGGTCAGCGCCTCGCTACGGAATTTCCCGCGGGTCTCCTCGACCTTGCTCTTGACCTCACGCACGGCCGCTTCAGCACGAGGAATGGCCAGGCCGGTCGCGTCCATTTCACCCCGGGTTTCCACCTCGGCACGGCGCAGGCGCAGGATTTCCACCTGGGAAATCGCACCCTTGGCCACCAAGGGCTCGGACATGGCGATCTCTTGTCGCAGCAGTTGCAGGCTATTGGCGTACTGGGCGCGCTTGGAGGTGTATTCGCGCAGCTCCTGCTGGCGTTGCACCAACTGCTCTTCGAGCCCGCCGATCTCGTCGCGCAACTGCTGGCGTCGGCTGTTGTACAGCGACTCCTCGCTGGCGGCCTGGCTCGGCGCAGCCTTGCGCAGCTCTTCGTCGATCTTCAATGGGGTGTCTTCGACCTCCGCGCTCAGGCGTTGCACGCGTAGCGCCATGGCCAGGCGGTCGGCTTCGGTCTCGCCCACGTTGGAGGCGAAGCGCGTTTCGTCCAGGCGCAGCAATGGCTGCCCGACCTCGACCACTTCCCCTTCCTTGGCGTAGATCTCGGCGACGATACCGCCCTCGAGGTTCTGGATCTTCTGCACCTTCGAGGACGGCACGGCCTTGCCTTCACCCCGGGTCACCTCGTCGATGGGCGCGAAGCATGCCCAGACGACCAGGAACAGGAAGAAGGCGATGATGCCCCAGATGGTCATGCGCACCACCCGCGGTGCGTCTTCGATCAGCGACTTGCTGACCTCGGGCAACGGCTGTCCACTGAGTGAATCCGAGCCCTTGAAGTAGCGCCGCAGATTGTCCTTGATTTGCCCCACGTCGAGCTTACGCGACACTGATCTGCCCCTTCTTCAGCGCTTCCATGACGGCGGCTTTCGGGCCGTCCGCGACGATCTGTCCACGGTCGATGACGATCAGCCGGTCCACCAGCGACAGCAACGAGGCCCGGTGAGTGACCAGCAACACGGTCTTGTTTTCGATGACGGCCTGCAAGCGTTGCTTGAGACGCTCCTCACCGGTGTTGTCCATGGCACTGGTGGGCTCATCAAGCAGCAGGATCTGCGGGTTGAGCAGCAGGGCGCGACCCAGGGCCACGTTCTGGCGCTGACCGCCGGACAGGTTTTGCCCACGCTCGCCGACTTGCAGTTCGTAGCCATCAGGGTGCAGGCGTGCGAACTCATGGACGCCCGAAAGCTCCGCAGCCTGCAGGATCAGCTCGTCCTCGATGTAGCGCGCGCCGCTGACCAAGTTGTCACGCAGGGTGCCGGCCAGCAGTTGGATGTCCTGGGGAACGTAGCCCAGGTTATGGCGCAGTTCGCTGACATCGATCTGCCGGATGTCGACACCGTCGACCAGCAGCGAGCCGGCATTGGCTTCGTACAGGCCGACGATCAGCTTGGCCAGCGAGCTCTTGCCCGAGCCGCTGCGCCCGATGATCCCCACCTTCTCGCCCGGTCGGATGTTCAGGTTGATGCCCTTGAGCGCCATGTTCTGCTGGTTGGGGTAGGTGAAGTCCACCCCACGGAACTCGATGGCGCCCTGCAGTACCTGACGGCTGAGCGGTCGCTCCTCGAAGTTGCGCTCCTGGGGCAGGCTCATCATCTGGTCGGTGGAGCTCATGGTGACCTTGGCCTGCTGGTAGCGCGCGAGCAGCCCGTTGAGCTGGCTCAGGGGGCCCAGCGCGCGACCACTGAGCATGTAGCTGGCCACCAGGCCGCCCATGGTCAGGTTGCCGTCGATGATCATGTACACGCCCACGCAGATCATCGCCACGCCCGCCAGCTGCTGAATGAGCAGGGTGATGTTCATCGCCAGGCCCGAGAGGATCTTGACCCGCAGTTCCAGACGGCTGAGCGTGCCCAGGGTCTGTTCCCACATGTACTGGCGTTCGCTCTCGGCATTGTTGACCTTGACCGCGTCCAGGCCAGCGAGTGTCTCGATCAGGCTCGACTGGCGTTCGGACGCCAGTGCCATGGTGCGCTCCATGGTCGCCAGCAGCGGTTTTTGCAGCGCATAGCCAATGCCCAGCGCGAGCGGGAAGGCAATGATGGGGATCCAGACCAGGTGCCCGCCGATGATGGCGATGACCATCAGGATCAACAGGGTGAATGGCAGGTCGATGAGGCTGGTCAGCGTCAGCGACGCCAGGAAGTCCCGCAGCCCCTGGAACTCGTGAATGTTCTGGGCGAAGCTGCCGACGCGGGCCGGCCGGTACTTCATCGACATGCCGACGATGCGTTCGAACAGGGTCGCCGAGATGATCAGGTCGGTCTTCTTGCCGGCCAGGTCCAGACACAGGCTTCGAAGACCCTTAAGAATCAGGTCGAAGATGTAGGCACCGAAAATGCCGAGCGCCAGCACCCACAGCGTCGAGGTGGCCTGGTTCGGTACGACGCGGTCATAAACGTTCATCACGAACAAGGGCGCAGCCAGGGCGATGATGTTGATCACCAGGCTCGCGGCGATGGCGTCCATGTACAGCCATTTGCTGCGCAGCAGCGTATCGCGGAACCAGGAACGCGTGCGCGGGATCAGGTTGCCGTGATTGACGTCGAACTTGTGCTGAGGCTGGGCGAAGAACACCTTGCCGCTGTAGTCGGCCTGCAGCTTCTCGCGGCTGACGTGAACTTCGCCGCCGTCGCTTTCACTGAGCAGCAGACGCGCGGTGCCGGCGTCCTGCCAGCCCAGCAGAACGGCGCAACGGCCTTCCTTCATCAGCAGCATGACCGGCATGGCGATATCGGGAATCTGTTCGAGCTTGCGCTGGAGCAGTCGACCCTGCAGGCCGGCACGAGCGGCTGCGCGCGGCAGCAGCTCCGGCGTCATGCGCTGCGACGGCAGCGGCAGGCCCGTGGTCAGCATGGCGCGACTGGCGGGTTTCTGGTGTAGGACACACAGGTTCAGCAGGCTATCCAGCAAGGGATCGTCATGCTGACTGCGGGGATCGTGGCTGAGTTGGACTCGACTGACTTCGGATTCCACGCGGCGCTCTCTTAAAACCTTGCTAGAAATGGGGGCGAAGGGCTGACCGAGGTCAGGTCACGTCGCCAATGGAGGGTGCTCTGCGCTACCACCGCCACTCATCTGGATGGTAGCTAAGCGCCATGGTCGCCCCGAATGTGGGTGGAGTAAACATTTCCACGCACATTCGCTATACAAGACGACAACGCACCCTGAAGGTTTCGCAGATTTTCTGTTGAAAACCTCAAGGCTTTCGGAGCGTGCAACGGTTGTTGGATGCGCTACCTCCAGACGGTAGCGTTCCTTCCGTGCAATTCGGTCAACAAATTGACAATTTTTTTGAACTTATACGCCGTTTTGCTTACTCGTCAAAATATTATCGACTTGCTTCTTCAATCATTGTTTTCATTCGCCTGTTTACAAACTAGCAAGTCCATACGGCTCTGGCTAAATTTCTTCTGACGCTTTGCTACGTAACTATCGCTTTTGCTAAAGCGGCCTGCTCGCGTTGACCTTTCATCGGATGCCGCTTGTCATAGGGCACGCGCCCCTCAAAGCAGGCAAGCTTTGTGCTTGGGGCCGCTCTGTGTCGGGCAATTGGCTCCTTTGGTGACAGGTGTTGAAAATCATGCGCGTTCAGAATGACGAGGGCTGTGAAACGACAGTTTGAAATCGCTGGAAGCCCATGTGAAACATCCATTTTTTGCCATACATCAGGGGCTTGCCCTTCTGTGAAAATATCAATGTGACATTATTTTGCTGATTGTTTAGGATTGGCAAATTAGGTCAATAGTTTGGCTAAGGTGGCGATAGTTTTGCGCTATAGACAATAGTTTGACGCCAAAACATTGTCCACCTCATGAAGCATTCCATCGAACAACCGTCTCGTACGATCGGTGTGCATGGAAGCAACCGAATCGGTACCCGGAGAGTCCTCAATGAGCAGTGTCGTTGCCATCGTCAAAAGCGTCGTCGGTCAAGTGGTCGCAGTTTCCCCCGAGGGCATCCGGCGTGTGCTGGTGGAAGGGGACCGCTTGTTCGCAGGCGAGCAGGTGCTCACCGGGCCTGGCGGAGCCATCACGCTCGAGCTGGCCGATGGGCGCATGTTGGACCTGGGCCGGGACTCCCAGTGGAGCGCCGATACGCCAGATAGCAGCACGGACCTTTCCGAGGCAACGGCCCAGGCAGCGCCTTCGGTCGAGGAACTGCAACAAGCCATCGCTGCCGGTGCCGACCCGACGGTCGATCTCGAAGCGCCAGCTGCAGGCCCGACGGCTGCAGGCGGCGGTGAGGCCGGCGGTGGTCACACGTTCGTGATCAACCAAGAAACCGCAGGCGTCGTGGATCCGACGGTCGGTTTCCCTACGGGTCCGATCGGCAGCGAATTCGGCCAGCCGACCCCACCTGTCGGTGGTGTGAACACGACGAACGCGGCAACTGCAACGGACACGGGCGGTGGTGGCTCGACGACTGTCGTCCTGAGCGCTACGCCCTCGATCAGCGAAGCAGGCGGCGTCATCGTCTATACCGCGATCGTTGGCCAGGCGCCGACGTCCGACCTGACCGTCACACTGTCCAATGGCGCGGTGATCGTGATCGCTGCCGGGCAGACGGCAGGCACCGTGAATGTCGATGTGGCGGCCAATGACACGGTCTACATCGACCCACGCGACATCTCGGCCACGATCACCGGCACCACCGGTGGTGGCCTGACCGTGACGGCCGACCAGACCCCGGCCGTGACGCAGGTAGTCGATACCATCGACACCACGACCCTTACCTTGACTGCTACCCCAAGCGTGACTGAAGGCGGTGCGATCACCTATACCGTCTCGCTCAACAACCCTGCACAGACGCCAGTGTCCGTCACCTTGTCCAATGGGCAGACGTTGACCATCGCTGCTGGCGCCAGCAGTGCCAGCGTCGACTTCCAGACTGGCAATGACGTATACGCAGGCAGCACGACGGTGAGCACCACGATCACCGCTGCTTCCGGCGGCAACTTCGAAGATCTGGCCATCGACCCGACTGCAGCGCAGACGGTGATCAACGATGCGATCGACACGACCACCTTGACCCTGACCGCCACGCCCACGGTGGCCGAAGGCGGTCAGATCGTCTATACCGCGACGCTGACCAACGCGGCTCAGACGCCCATGAGCGTGACCTTGAGCAATGGCTCGGTCATCACCATCGCGGCTGGTCAGACCGCAGGCAGTATCACGGTGGCAGCGCCTGGCGACGATCCATACATCGACGCCGGTTCGGTCAATGCGACCATTACTGGTGCCACTGGCGGCAACTTCGAGAACCTGGCGGTCGATGGCACGCCAGCAGTGACTGCCGTCACCGATACCATCGATACCAGCACCGTCACACTGACGGCGACGCCGTCGGTCACCGAAGGCGGCGTTATTACCTACACGGCCAGCGTGACTGCGCCGGTCACTGGCTCGGCCTTGGTCGTGACCCTGGCAAACGGCCAGACCATCACCATTCCGGTCGGCCAGTCCTCCGGCACCGTCGATGCGACCGCGCCGGACAACATCTATGCGACCAATCCGCCTGTAACTAACAGCATCACTGGCGTTAGCGGTGGCAACTACGAAAACCTGGTGACTGCCGGTGCACCAAGCACCACTGTCACCGATGGTCCCGGCACTAGCACCACCACAACTGTTGCCCTGACTGCCACGCCGACCGTGGCTGAAGGTGGCCAGATCGTCTACACCGCGACCCTGACCAATGCGGCTCAGACTCCGGTTAGCGTGACCTTGAGCAACGGCTCGGTGATCACGATCGCCGCGGGTCAAACCGCAGGCAGTATCACGGTTGCAGCGCCTGGCGACGATCCGTACATCGATGCCGGTTCGGTCAATGCGACCATTACTGGTGCCACTGGCGGCAACTTCGAGAACCTGGTGGTCGATGGCACGCCAGCAGTGACTGCCGTGACCGATACCATCGACACCAGCACCGTCACGCTGACGGCGACGCCGTCGGTCACTGAAGGCGGCGTGATTACCTACACGGCCAGCGTGACTGCGCCAGTCACTGGCTCGGCCTTGGTCGTGACCCTGGCAAACGGCCAGACCATTACCATTCCGGTCGGCCAGTCCTCCGGCACCGTCGATGCGACCGCGCCGGACAACATCTATGCCACCAATCCGCCTGTAACTAACAGCATCGCTGGCGTTAGCGGTGGCAACTACGAAAACCTAGTCAGCGCCGGTACGCCAAGCACTACCGTGACCGATGGCCCAGGCACCAGCACCACCACGACCGTAGCGCTGACTGCTACGCCGATCGTGGCCGAAGGCGGCCAGATCGTCTACACCGCGACGCTGACCAATGCTGCGCAGACGCCAGTGACCGTGACCTTGAGCAACGGCTCGGTGATCACCATCGCGGCTGGCCAGACCGCAGGCAGTATCACGGTTGCAGCACCTGGCGATGACCCGTACATCGACGCCGGTTCGGTCAATGCGACCATTACCGGTGCCACCGGCGGCAACTTCGAGAACTTGGCGGTCGATGGCACCCCGGCGGTGACGTCGGTTACCGATACCATCGATACCAGCACTGTCACGCTGACCGCGACTCCGTCGGTCACTGAGGGCGGCGTGATCACCTACACTGCCAGCGTGACTGCCCCAGTCACTGGCTCGGCCTTGGTCGTGACCCTGGCTAACGGCCAGACCATCACCATTCCGGTTGGCCAGTCCTCCGGCACCGTCGATGCGACCGCGCCGGACAACATCTACGCTACCAATCCGCCTGTGACCAACAGCATCACTGGCGTTAGCGGTGGCAACTACGAAAACCTGGTGACTGCAGGCACCCCGAGCACTACCGTGACCGATGGCCCAGGTACCAACACCACGACGACCGTGGCGCTGACTGCCACGCCAACCGTGGCCGAAGGCGGTCAGATCGTTTACATCGCGACTCTGACCAATGCTGCCCAGACGCCAGTGACTGTGACTTTGAGCAATGGCTCAGTCATTACTATTGCTGCAGGACAGACCTCCGGCTCGGTGAACGTTGCAGCGCCAGGTGACGATCCATACATCGACGCCGGTTCGGTCAATGCGACCATTACTGGTGCCACCGGCGGCAACTTCGAAAATCTGGCAGTCAATGGTACGCCAGCGGTGACTGCTGTCACCGACACCATCGACACCAGCACCGTCACGCTGACGGCGACTCCGTCGGTCACTGAAGGTGGTGTGATTACCTACACCGCGAGCGTCACTGCGCCCGTCACCGAAGCACCGTTGGTTGTAACCCTGGCCAACGGCCAAACCATCACCATTCCGGTCGGCCAGTCCTCTGGCACCGTCGATGCAACCGCGCCGGACAACATCTACGCTACCAATCCGCCTGTAACCAACAGCATCACTGGCGTTAGCGGTGGCAACTACGAAAACCTGGTGACTGCCGGTGCACCAAGCACTACCGTCACCGATGGCCCAGGCACCAGCACGACTACGACCGTGGCGCTGACGGCCACGCCAACCGTGGCCGAAGGCGGTCAGATCGTCTACACCGCAACTCTGACCAATGCTGCGCAGACGCCAGTGACCGTGACCTTGAGCAACGGCTCGGTGATCACGATCGCTGCAGGTCAAACCGCAGGCAGCATCACGGTTGCAGCACCTAGCGACGATCCGTACATCGATGCTGGTTCGGTCAATGCGACCATTACCGGTGCCACCGGCGGCAACTTCGAGAACCTGGCGGTCAATGGGACGCCAGCAGTCACTGCTGTAACCGACACCATCGACACCAGCACCGTCACGCTGACCGCGACTCCGTTGGTCACTGAAGGCGGCGTGATTACTTACACTGCCAGTGTGACTGCGCCGGTTACCGAAGCTCCACTGGTCGTGACTCTGGCCAACGGCCAGACCATCACGATCCCGGTCGGCGCCAGCTCGGGTTCGGTGAACTTCACCGCACCGGACAACGTGTACGCCACCAATCCGCCTGTGACCAACAGCATCACGGCCACCAGCGGCGGCAACTACGAAAACCTGGTCACTGCCGGCACCCCGAGCACTACCGTGACCGATGGCCCAGGTACCAGCACTACGACGACCGTGGCGCTGACGGCCACGCCAACCGTGGCCGAAGGTGGCCAGATCGTCTACACCGCGACTCTGACCAACGCTGCTCAGACTCCAGTTAGCGTGACCTTGAGCAATGGCTCGGTCATTACCATCGCAGCTGGCCAGACTTCTGGTTCGGTGAATGTGGCTGCGCCTGGCGACGATCCGTACATCGATGCCGGTTCCGTCAACGCGACCATTACCGGCGCCACCGGCGGCAACTTCGAGAACCTGGCGGTCAACGGCACGCCAGCAGTCACTGCTGTCACCGACACCATCGACACCAGCACCGTCACGCTGACGGCGACTCCGTCGGTCATTGAAGGCGGTGTGATTACTTACACCGCCAGCGTGACTGCTCCGGTTACCGAGGCTCCGCTGGTCGTGACTCTGGCCAACGGCCAGACCATTACCATCCCAGTCGGTGCCAGCTCGGGCTCGGTGAACTTCACTGCGCCGGACAACGTGTACGCCACCAATCCGCCTGTGACCAACAGCATTACCGCCACCAGCGGCGGCAACTACGAAAACCTGGCCACTGCCGGCACACCAAGCACCACCGTGACCGATGGCCCAGGCACCAGCACGACGACGACAGTTGCTCTGACTGCCACGCCGACCGTGGCTGAAGGCGGCCAGATCGTCTATACCGCGACCCTGACCAATGCTGCGCAGACCCCGGTTAGCGTGACCTTGAGCAATGGCTCGGTGATTACCATCGCCGCAGGACAGACTTCTGGTTCGGTGAACGTGGCTGCGCCTGGTGATGACCCGTACATCGACGCCGGTTCGGTCAATGCGACCATTACTGGTGCCACCGGCGGCAACTTCGAGAATCTGGCAGTCAACGGCACGCCAGCAGTGACTGCTGTCACTGACACGATCGATACTTCGACGGTAACCCTGACCGCGACCCCATCGGTTACCGAAGGCGGTGTGATCACCTATACCGCGAGCGTCACTGCGCCGGTTACCGAGGCTCCGCTGGTCGTGACTCTGGCTAACGGCCAGACCATTACCATCCCAGTTGGTGCCAGCTCGGGCTCGGTGAACTTCACCGCGCCAGACAACGTGTACGCCACTAATCCGCCTGTGACCAACAGCATCACGGCCACCAGCGGCGGCAACTACGAAAACCTGGTTACTGCCGGCACCCCGAGCACTATCGTGACCGATGGTCCAGGCACCAGCACCACGACGACCGTGGCGCTGACGGCCACGCCAACCGTGGCCGAAGGTGGCCAGATCGTCTACACCGCGACCCTGACCAACGCGGCCCAGACGCCAGTTAGCGTGACCTTGAGCAACGGCTCGGTCATTACCATCGCAGCTGGTCAGACCGCAGGCAGCATCACAGTTGCAGCCCCTGGTGATGACCCGTACATCGATGCCGGTTCCGTCAACGCGACCATTACCGGCGCCACTGGCGGCAACTTCGAGAACCTGGCGGTCAATGGCACGCCAGCAGTCACTGCTGTAACCGACACCATCGACACCAGCACCGTCACGCTGACGGCGACTCCGTCGGTCACTGAAGGCGGCGTGATTACTTACACTGCCAGCGTCACTGCTCCGGTAACTGAAGCCCCGCTGATCGTGACCTTGGCCAACGGCCAGACCATCACGATCCCGGTCGGTGCAAGCTCGGGCTCGGTGAACTTCACCGCGCCAGACAACGTGTATGCCACTAATCCGCCTGTGACCAACAGCATCACGGCTACCAGCGGCGGCAATTACGAAAACCTGGTGACTGCCGGTACACCGAGCACCACCGTGACCGATGGTCCAGGCACCAGCACCACGACGACTGTAGCGCTGAGCGCCACACCGACCGTGGCCGAGGGCGGCCAGATCGTCTACACCGCGACCCTGACCAATGCTGCGCAGACGCCAGTTAGCGTGACCTTGAGCAACGGCTCGGTCATTACCATCGCAGCTGGTCAGACCGCAGGCAGCATCACAGTTGCAGCCCCTGGTGATGACCCGTACATCGATGCCGGTTCCGTCAACGCGACCATTACCGGCGCCACTGGCGGCAACTTCGAGAACCTGGCGGTCAATGGCACGCCAGCAGTCACTGCTGTAACCGACACCATCGACACCAGCACCGTCACGCTGACGGCGACTCCGTCGGTCACTGAAGGCGGCGTGATTACTTACACTGCCAGCGTCACTGCTCCGGTAACTGAAGCCCCGCTGATCGTGACCTTGGCCAACGGCCAGACCATCACGATCCCGGTCGGTGCAAGCTCGGGCTCGGTGAACTTCACCGCGCCAGACAACGTGTATGCCACTAATCCGCCTGTGACCAACAGCATCACGGCTACCAGCGGCGGCAATTACGAAAACCTGGTGACTGCCGGTACACCGAGCACCACCGTGACCGATGGTCCAGGCACCAGCACCACGACGACTGTAGCGCTGAGCGCCACACCGACCGTGGCCGAGGGCGGCCAGATCGTCTACACCGCGACCCTGACCAATGCTGCGCAGACGCCAGTTAGCGTGACCTTGAGCAACGGCTCGGTCATTACCATCGCAGCTGGTCAGACCGCAGGCAGCATCACAGTTGCAGCCCCTGGTGATGACCCGTACATCGATGCCGGTTCCGTCAACGCGACCATTACCGGCGCCACTGGCGGCAACTTCGAGAACCTGGCGGTCAATGGCACGCCAGCAGTCACTGCTGTAACCGACACCATCGACACCAGCACCGTCACGCTGACGGCGACTCCGTCGGTCACTGAAGGCGGCGTGATTACTTACACTGCCAGCGTCACTGCTCCGGTAACTGAAGCCCCGCTGATCGTGACCTTGGCCAACGGCCAGACCATCACGATCCCGGTCGGTGCAAGCTCGGGCTCGGTGAACTTCACCGCGCCAGACAACGTGTATGCCACTAATCCGCCTGTGACCAACAGCATCACGGCTACCAGCGGCGGCAATTACGAAAACCTGGTGACTGCCGGTACACCGAGCACCACCGTGACCGATGGTCCAGGCACCAGCACCACGACGACTGTAGCGCTGAGCGCGACGCCAACCGTGGCCGAAGGTGGTCAGATCGTCTATACCGCGACCTTGACCAATGCAGCTCAGACTCCGGTTAGCGTGACCTTGAGCAATGGCTCGGTCATTACGATTGCTGCAGGTCAGACCTCTGGTTCGGTGAACGTAGCTGCGCCTAGTGACGATCCATACATCGACGCCGGTTCGGTCAACGCGACCATTACCGGTGCCAGCGGCGGCAACTTCGAGAATCTGGCGGTCAACGGCACACCAGCAGTGACTGCTGTCACTGACACTATCGATACTTCGACGGTGACGCTGACTGCGACCCCATCGGTTACCGAAGGCGGCGTGATTACCTATACCGCTAGCGTGACTGCTCCGGTTACCGAGGCGCCGCTGGTCGTGACCCTGGCCAACGGCCAGACCATCACGATCCCGGTCGGCGCCAGCTCGGGCTCGGTGAACTTCACCGCGCCAGACAACGTGTATGCCACTAATCCGCCTGTGACCAACAGCATTACGGCCACCAGCGGCGGCAACTACGAAAACCTGGCCACTGCCGGCACACCAAGCACCACCGTGACCGATGGCCCAGGTACCAGCACCACGACGACCGTAGCGCTGAGCGCGACGCCAACCGTGGCCGAAGGTGGTCAGATCGTCTATACCGCGACCTTGACCAATGCAGCTCAGACTCCGGTTAGCGTGACCTTGAGCAATGGCTCGGTCATTACGATTGCTGCAGGTCAGACCTCTGGTTCGGTGAACGTAGCTGCGCCTAGTGACGATCCATACATCGACGCCGGTTCGGTCAACGCGACCATTACCGGTGCCAGCGGCGGCAACTTCGAGAATCTGGCGGTCAACGGCACACCAGCAGTGACTGCTGTCACTGACACTATCGATACTTCGACGGTGACGCTGACTGCGACCCCATCGGTTACCGAAGGCGGCGTGATTACCTATACCGCTAGCGTGACTGCTCCGGTTACCGAGGCGCCGCTGGTCGTGACCCTGGCCAACGGCCAGACCATCACGATCCCGGTCGGCGCCAGCTCGGGCTCGGTGAACTTCACCGCCCCAGACAACGTGTACGCCACCAATCCGCCTGTGACCAACAGCATCACGGCCACCAGCGGCGGTAATTACGAAAACCTAGTCACTGCCGGTGCACCAAGCACCACCGTCACTGACGGCCCAGGTACCAGCACCACTACAACTGTTGCCCTGACTGCCACGCCAACCGTGGCTGAAGGCGGCCAGATCGTTTACACCGCAACGCTGACCAATGCTGCGCAGACGCCCGTTAGCGTGACCTTGAGCAATGGCTCGGTCATCACGATTGCGGCAGGTCAAACTGCAGGCAGCATCACGGTTGCAGCACCTGGTGATGATCCGTATATCGATGCGGGCTCTGTCAGCACGACTATCACTGGCGCTACCGGTGGCAACTTCGAGAATCTGGCAGTCAATGGCGCGCCAGCAGTAACTGCTGTCACCGACACCATCGACACTTCAACGGTAACCCTGACGGCCACACCATCGGTGACCGAAGGGGGTGTGATTACCTACACCGCCAGCGTTACTGCTCCGGTTACCGAGGCGCCGCTGGTCGTGACCTTGGCCAACGGCCAGACCATTACGATCCCAGTCGGCGCCAGCTCGGGCTCGGTGAACTTCACCGCCCCAGACAACGTGTACGCCACCAATCCGCCTGTGACCAACAGCATCACGGCCACCAGCGGCGGTAATTACGAAAACCTAGTCACTGCCGGTGCACCAAGCACCACCGTCACTGACGGCCCAGGTACCAGCACCACTACAACTGTTGCCCTGACTGCCACGCCAACCGTGGCCGAAGGCGGCCAGATCGTCTACACCGCCACCCTGACCAATGCGGCTCAGACGCCAGTTAGCGTAACCTTGAGCAATGGCTCGGTGATCACGATCGCCGCAGGTCAAACCGCAGGCAGCATCACGGTTGCAGCGCCTGGCGATGACCCGTACATCGATGCCGGTTCGGTCAACGCGACCATTACCGGTGCCACCGGCGGCAACTTCGAGAATCTGGCTGTCAGCGGCACACCAGCAGTGACTGCTGTCACTGATACTATCGATACTTCGACGGTGACGCTGACTGCGACCCCATCGGTTACCGAAGGCGGCGTAATTACCTATACCGCTAGCGTGACTGCACCCGTTACCGAAGCTCCACTGGTCGTGACCCTGGCCAATGGCCAAACCATCACGATCCCGGTCGGTGCAAGCTCAGGCTCGGTGAACTTCACCGCGCCAGACAACGTGTATGCCACCAATCCGCCTGTGACCAACAGCATCACGGCCACCAGCGGCGGCAATTACGAAAATCTGGTCAGCGCCGGTACGCCAAGCACTACCGTGACCGATGGCCCAGGCACCAACACCACGACGACCGTAGCGCTGAGCGCGACGCCGACCGTGGCCGAAGGTGGTCAGATCGTCTACACCGCGACTCTGACCAATGCGGCTCAGACTCCGGTTAGCGTGACCTTGAGCAATGGCTCGGTAATCACCATCGCGGCTGGCCAGACCGCAGGCAGCATCACGGTTGCAGCGCCTGGCGACGATCCATACATCGATGCTGGTTCGGTCAATGCGACCATTACCGGTGCCACCGGCGGCAACTTTGAGAACCTGGCGGTCAACGGCACACCAGCAGTGACTGCTGTCACTGACACTATCGATACTTCGACGGTGACGCTGACTGCGACCCCATCGGTTACCGAAGGCGGCGTAATTACCTATACCGCTAGCGTGACTGCTCCCGTCACCGAGGCTCCGCTAGTCGTGACCCTGGCCAACGGCCAGACCATCACGATCCCGGTCGGTGCAAGCTCGGGCTCGGTGAATTTCACCGCCCCCGACAACGTGTACGCCACCAATCCGGCTGTAACCAACAGCATCACTGACGTCAGTGGCGGTAACTACGAGAAGCTGGTCGCTGCGGGCACGCCAAGCACCACCGTCACCGATGGCCCAGGCACCAACGACACCACGACTGTAGCGCTGAGCGCGACGCCGACCGTGGCCGAAGGCGGCCAGATCGTTTACACCGCGACCCTGACCAACGCTGCTCAGACGCCAGTTAGCGTAACCTTGAGCAATGGCTCGGTCATTACCATTGCTGCAGGGCAGACTTCCGGCTCTGTGAACGTCGCTGCACCTAGCGACGATCCATACATCGATGCCGGCTCGGTCAATGCGACCATCACCGGTGCCACGGGTGGCAACTTCGAGAATCTGGCGATCAATGGCACGCCAGCAGTGACTGCTGTTACCGACACCATCGACACTTCGACGGTAACCCTGACGGCCACACCATCGGTGACCGAAGGCGGTGTGATCACCTACACCGCGAGCGTGACTGCACCCGTTACCGAAGCTCCGCTGGTCGTGACCCTGGCCAACGGCCAGACCATCACCATCCCGGTCGGGGCCAGCTCGGGCTCGGTGAACTTCACCGCGCCGGACAACGTGTACGCCACCAATCCGCCTGTGACTAACAGCATCACGACCACCAGCGGCGGCAACTACGAAAACCTGGTGACTGCCGGTACACCGAGCACCACCGTGACCGATGGCCCAGGTACCAGCACCACGACGACTGTAGCGCTGAGCGCGACGCCGACCGTGGCCGAGGGTGGCCAGATCGTTTACACGGCGACCCTGACCAACGCTGCACAGACGCCAGTTAGTGTGACTTTGAGCAACGGCTCGGTAATCACCATTGCCGCAGGTCAGACCGCGGGCAGCATTACGGTTGCAGCGCCTGGTGATGATCCATATATCGATGCGGGCTCTGTCAGCACAACTATCACCGGCGCCACCGGCGGCAACTTCGAGAACTTGGCTGTTAGCAGCACCCCAGCAGTGACTGCTGTCACCGACACTATCGATACTTCGACGTTGACGCTGACCGCGACCCCATCGGTGACCGAAGGCGGCGTGATTACCTACACCGCGAGCGTCACTGCGCCGGTAACTGAAGCTCCGCTGGTCGTGACCCTGGCCAACGGCCAGACCATCATGATCCCGGTCGGTGCAAGCTCGGGCTCGGTGAACTTCACCGCCCCCGACAACGTGTACGCCACCAATCCGGCTGTAACCAACAGCATCACTGACGTCAGTGGCGGTAACTACGAGAAGCTGGTCGCTGCGGGCACGCCAAGCACCACCGTCACCGATGGCCCAGGCACCAACGACACCACGACCGTTGCGCTGAGCGCGACGCCGACCGTGGCCGAAGGTGGTCAGATCGTCTATACCGCGACCCTGACCAATGCTGCGCAGACGCCAGTTAGCGTGACCTTGAGCAACGGCTCGGTAATCACCATCGCCGCAGGTCAGACCGCAGGCAGTATCACAGTTGCAGCCCCTGGTGATGACCCGTACATCGACGCCGGTTCGGTCAATGCGACTATCACCACTGCCACCGGCGGCAACTTTGAAAACCTGGCAATCAACGGCACGCCAGCAGTCACTGCCGTGACCGATACCATCGACATCAGCACCGTGACGCTGACGGCGACCCCATCGGTCACCGAAGGCGGTGTCATCACCTACACCGCCAGCATCACGGCACCTGTGACCGAATCGCCCCTGGTCGTAACGCTTGCCAATGGTCAGACCATCACCATTCCAGTCGGCTCAAGCTCGGCTTCGGTGGATTACACGGCTCCGAACAACGTCTACACCGATAATCCGGTCGTCACCACCAGCATCGTCGGCACGTCCGGCGGCAATTTCGAAAGCGTGGTGCCGGACAAAACACCTGTCAGCACGACGGTCAACGACACCGTCGACACGGTGACTGTTTCCATCGTCAGCAATGGCAATGTCACCGAAGATCAGCAGCCGGCCTTCACCGTACGTGTGAACCAGGCGCTGGATCGTGATCTTACCGTCACCCTAAGCAATGGCGACAAGGTCGTCATTGCAGCAGGCAAGACTGAGGCGACCTATCGCGTCGATGCCCAAGGCGACGACGTCTTCAAGGATGCCGGATCGGTGACTGTTGGCGTCCAGGATGCGGCAGTCGACGGACGCACCTTCGAAGACTTGCAGCTCAGCGGGCCTGCCACGGTGCAGATCGCCGATACCATCAGTGAAGTCGTGGCGACGCTGACGGCCGACAAGACTACCGTCACCGAAGGCGGCCAGGTCACTTACACCGTGACCCTGACCAACGCCCAAGGCCTGCCGGTCAGCGGCCACAACGGCCTGACCTTCACCTTGACCGATGGCACCGTGGTCAAGGTCTCGGCTGGCAGTACCACTGGTACTGCAACCATCGTGGCAAATGACGACGTGTACACCGGCGGTCAAGCGGACATCGTCAACAAGCTGGTTTCGGTCAGCGGCGGCGATAACTTCGAGAAGCTGACCCTGGGCGGCGAAACCCGCACCACGACTGTCACCGACGAGCCGGGTACCCCCGGCAATCCAGGCGGTACTGGCACTTCGAACGGCGGCGATCTGGTCACTGTCGGCATTACGGCTGACCAGCCAAGCGTTGCCGAGAATCAGCCGGCGACCTTTACCGTCACCCTCAACCGCACGCTGGAGCGTGACCTCAACGTCACCCTCAGCAACGGCGCTACCGTGACTGTCAAAGCCGGCGCGACTACGGCGACCTACACCCTGGCCGCACAAGGCGACGACGTCTTCAAAGACGGCGAAACCGTGAAGCTGGGCGTGCAGAGCGCTGTCGATGCTGGCGGCAAAGGCTTCGAGAACCTGCAACTGAGCACCACGCCGGCATCGCTGCAGATCACCGACACCACCAGCGAAGTCATTGCCACGCTGACGGCTGACAAGGCCACCGTTACCGAGGGCGGCCAAGTCACCTATACCGTGACCCTGACCAATGCCCAAGGCTTGCCGGTCGGTGGCCACAACGGCCTGACCTTCACCTTGACCGACGGCACCGTGGTCAAGGTACCTGCGGGCAGCACCACCGGCACCGCAACCATCGTGGTGAAAGACGACGCTTACGTCGGCGGCCAGGCTGACATCGTCAACAAGCTGACCTCGGTCAGCGGCGGTGACAACTTCGAGAAGCTGACCCTCGGTAACGAAACCCGTACCACGACCGTGACCGACGAGCCGGGTACTCCTGGTAACCCAGGCGGCAATAACGGTGGTGACCTGCTGACCGTTGGCATCACTGCCGACCAGACCAGCGTTGCCGAGAATCAGCCTGCAACCTTCACCGTTACGATCAACCGCACGCTGGAACGTGACCTGAACGTCACCCTCAGCAACGGCGACACTGTGACCGTCAAAGCGGGCGCGACCACTGCTACTTACACTCTGGCGGCTCAAGGCGACGATGTCTTCAAAGACGGCGAAACCGTCAACCTGGGTGTGCAGAGCGCAGTTGATGCCGGCGGCAAGGGCTTCGAGAACCTGCAACTGAGCACCACCCCGGCGACGCTGCAGATCACCGACACCACCAGCGAAGTCGTGGCGACGCTGACGGCCGACAAGACCACCGTCACCGAAGGCGGTCAGGTCACTTACACCGTGACCCTGACCAATGCTCAAGGTCTGCCAGTTGGCGGCCATACCGGCCTGACCTTCACCTTGACCGATGGCACCGTGGTCAAAGTCCCGGCAGGCAGCACCTCCGGCACCGCGACCATCGTGGTGAAAGACGACGCCTACGTCGGCGGTCAGGCTGACATCGTCAACAAGCTGACCTCGGTCAGCGGCGGTGACAACTTCGAGAAGCTGACCCTCGGTGATGAGACTCGCACCACGACCGTTACCGACGAGCCGGGCACCCCTGGTAACCCAGGTACTCCGGGCGGCAACAACGGTGGTGATCTGCTGACTGTTGGCATCACTGCCGACCAGTCGAGCGTTGCCGAGAATCAGCCTGCAACCTTCACCGTTACGATCAACCGCACGCTGGAACGTGACCTGAACGTCACCCTCAGCAACGGCGATACTGTGACCGTGAAAGCCGGTGCGACCACTGCTACCTACACCCTGGCTGCACAAGGCGACGACGTCTTCAAAGATGGCGAAACCGTGAAGCTGGGCGTGCAGAGTGCAGTCGATGCTGGCGGCAAAGGCTTCGAGAACCTGCAACTGAGCACCACTCCGGCATCGCTGCAGATCACCGACACCATTAACGAAGTCGTAGCCACACTGACGGCCGACAAGACCACCGTCACCGAAGGCGGTCAGATCACCTATACCGTGACCCTGATCAGCAAGGATGGCTTGCCAGTCACCGGCCATAAAGGCATGACCTTCACGCTGGAAGGTGGCGGCGTCGTCACCATCGAGGCTGGCAAGGCAAGTGGTAGCTACGTGCTGACCACGGCTGACGATGTCTATGTCGGTGGGCAGGGCACCATCGCCAAGTCCATCACTGGCATCACCGGCGGCAATGTCTTCGAGAAGCTGTCGACTTCCGGTTATGTGACTACCAATGTGACCGACGAGCCAGGTACCCCGGGCAACCCAGGGACCCCAGGCAGCACCAATAACGGTGATCTCGTGACTGTCGGCATTACTGCCGACCAGCCAAGCGTTGCCGAGAACCAGCCAGCGACCTTCACTGTCACCCTCAACCGTACGCTGGAACGTGACCTCAACGTCACCCTCAGCAACGGTGACACTGTGACCGTAAAAGCAGGTGCGACCACTGCTACCTACACCCTGGCAGCCCAAGGCGACGACGTCTTCAAAGACGGCGAAACCGTCAACCTGGGCGTGCAGAGCGCAGTCGATGCTGGCGGCAAAGGCTTCGAGAACCTGCAGCTGAGCAACACCCCGGCATCGCTGCAGATCACCGACACCACTAGCGAAGTCGTGGCGACGCTGACCGCTGACAAGGCCACCGTTACCGAAGGCGGCCAAGTCACCTACACCGTGACCCTGACCAACGCCCAAGGTCTGCCAGTGGCTGGTCATAATGGCCTGACCTTCACCCTGACCGATGGCACCGTGGTCAAGGTACCTGCGGGCAGCACCTCCGGCACCGCGACCATCGTGGCGAAGGACGACGTGTACACCGGTGGCCAGGCCGACATCGTCAACAAGCTGGTCTCGGTCAGCGGCGGTGACAACTTCGAGAAGCTGACCCTGGGTGGCGAAACCCGTACCACGACCGTCACCGACGAGACCGGCACCCCTGGCAATCCAGGCGGTACTAGTACTTCGAACGGCGGCGATCTGGTCACTGTCGGCATCACGGCCGACCAGACCAGCGTCAACGAGAACCAGCCAGCGACCTTCACCGTCACGATCAACCGTACACTGGAGCGTGACCTGAACGTCACCCTCAGCAACGGCGATACCGTGACCGTTAAAGCGGGTGCGACCACCGCGACTTACACCCTGGCTGCTCAAGGTGACGACGTCTTCAAAGACGGCGAAACCGTCAACCTGGGTGTGCAGAGCGCCGTCGATGCTGGCGGCAAAGACTTCGAGAACCTGCAACTGAGCACCACCCCGGCATCGCTGCAGATCAATGACACCACCAGCGAAGTCGTGGCCACACTGACGGCCGACAAGACCACAGTCACCGAAGGCGGCCAGGTCACCTACACCGTGACCCTGACCAACGCCCAAGGTCTGCCGGTCGGCGGCCACAATGGCCTGACCTTCACCCTGACCGACGGCACCGTGGTTAAAGTCCCAGCCGGCAGCACCACCGGCACCGCAACCATCGTCGTGAAAGACGACGCCTACGTCGGTGGCCAGGCTGACATCGTCAATAAGCTGACCTCGGTCAGCGGCGGTGACAACTTCGAGAAACTCACCCTCGGTGATGAAACTCGCACCACAACTGTGACCGACGAGCCAGGTACTCCTGGTAACCCAGGTACCCCAGGCGGCAACAACGGTGGTGACTTGCTGACTGTTGGCATCACTGCTGACCAGACCAGCGTCAACGAAAACCAGCCAGCGACCTTCACCGTCACGATCAACCGTACGTTGGAGCGTGATCTGAACGTCACCCTCAGCAACGGCGACACTGTGACCGTCAAAGCCGGCGCGACCACTGCTACCTACACCCTGGCAGCCCAAGGCGACGACGTCTTCAAAGACGGCGAAACCGTCAACCTGGGCGTGCAGAGCGCAGTCGATGCTGGCGGCAAAGGCTTCGAGAACCTGCAGCTGACCACCACCCCGGCATCGCTGCAGATCACTGATACCACCAGCGAAGTCATTGCCACGCTGACGGCTGACAAGACCACCGTCACCGAAGGCGGCCAAGTCACCTACACCGTGACCCTGACCAACGCCCAAGGTCTGCCGGTCAGTGGCCACAACGGCCTGACCTTCACCCTGACCGATGGCACCGTGGTCAAGGTACCTGCGGGTAGCACCTCCGGCACCGCGACCATCGTGGTGAAAGATGATGCCTACGTCGGCGGCCAGGCTGACATCGTCAACAAGCTGACCTCGGTCAGCGGCGGTGACAACTTCGAGAAGCTGACCCTGGGTGATGAAACTCGCACCACGACCGTGACCGACGAGCCGGGTACTCCTGGTAACCCAGGTACTCCAGGCGGCAACAACGGTGGTGACTTGCTGACCGTCGGCATTACCGTCGACCAGTCCAGCGTAGCCGAGAACCAGCCAGCGACCTTCACGGTCGCGATCAACCGCACACTGGAGCGTGACCTGAACGTCACCCTCAGCAACGGTGACACTGTGACCGTAAAAGCAGGTGCGACCACTGCTACCTACACCCTGGCAGCCCAAGGCGACGACGTCTTCAAAGACGGCGAAACCATCAACCTGGGCGTACAGAGCGCAGTCGATGCAGGCGGCAAAGGCTTCGAGAACCTGCAGCTGAGCACTACCCCGGCCACGCTGCAGATCACCGACACCACCAGTGAAGTCATAGCGACGCTGACCGCTGACAAGACCACCGTTAATGAAGGTGGCCAGGTCACCTACACCGTGACCCTGACCAACGCCCAAGGTCTGCCGGTCGGCGGCCATACCGGTCTAACCTTCACCTTGACCGACGGCACCGTGGTCAAAGTCCCAGCTGGCAACACCTCCGGTACAGCGACCATCGTCGTGAAAGACGACGCCTACGTCGGCGGCCAGGCTGACATTGTCAACAAGCTGACCTCGGTCAGCGGTGGCGATAACTTCGAGAAGCTGACCCTCGGTAACGAAACCCGTACCACGACCGTGACCGACGAGCCGGGTACTCCTGGTAACCCAGGTACTCCAGGCGGCAACAACGGTGGTGACCTGCTGACTGTCGGCATCATTGCCGATCAGACGAGTGTTGCCGAGAATCAGCCGGCTACCTTCACCGTCACCCTCAACCGCACGCTGGAGCGCGACCTCAACGTCACCCTCAGCAACGGCGATACCGTGACTGTGAAAGCGGGCGCGACCACGGCGACCTACACCCTGGCTGCACAAGGCGACGACGTCTTCAAAGATGGCGAAACCGTGAAACTGGGCGTGCAGGATGCAGTCGATGCCGGCGGCAAAGGCTTCGAGAACCTGCAACTGAGCACCACCCCGGCATCGCTGCAGATCACCGACACCACCAGCGAAGTCGTGGCCACGCTGACCGCTGACAAGACTACCGTCACCGAAGGCGGCCAAGTCACCTATACCGTGACCCTGACTAATGCCCAAGGCTTGCCGGTCAGTGGCCACAACGGCCTGACCTTCACCTTGACCGACGGCACCGTGGTCAAGGTACCTGCGGGCAGCACCACCGGCACCGCAACCATCGTCGTGAAAGACGACGCCTACGTTGGCGGCCAGACTGACATCGTCAACAAGCTGACCTCGGTCAGCGGCGGTGACAACTTCGAGAAGCTGACCCTGGGTGATGAAACTCGCACCACGACCGTGACCGACGAGCCGGGTACTCCTGGTAACCCAGGTACTCCAGGCGGCAACAACGGTGGTGACTTGCTGACCGTCGGCATTACCGCCGACCAGTCCAGCGTGGCCGAGAACCAGCCAGCGACCTTCACGGTCACGATCAACCGCACACTGGAGCGTGACCTGAACGTCACCCTCAGCAACGGTGACACTGTGACCGTAAAAGCAGGTGCGACCACTGCTACCTACACCCTGGCAGCCCAAGGCGACGACGTCTTCAAAGACGGCGAAACCATCAACCTGGGCGTGCAGAGCGCAGTCGATGCTGGCGGCAAGGACTTCGAAAACCTACAACTGAGCACCACCCCGGCATCGCTGCAGATCACCGACACCACCAGCGAAGTCGTGGCCACGCTGACCGCTGACAAGACTACCGTCACCGAAGGCGGCCAAGTCACCTATACCGTGACCCTGACTAATGCCCAAGGCTTGCCGGTCAGTGGCCACAACGGCCTGACCTTCACCTTGACCGACGGCACCGTGGTCAAGGTACCTGCGGGCAGCACCACCGGCACCGCAACCATCGTCGTGAAAGACGACGCCTACGTTGGCGGCCAGACTGACATCGTCAACAAGCTGACCTCGGTCAGCGGCGGTGACAACTTCGAGAAGCTGACCCTGGGTGATGAAACTCGCACCACAACCGTGACCGACGAACCGGGTACTCCTGGCAACCCAGGTACCCCAGGCGGCAATAACGGTGGTGACCTGCTGACCGTCGGCATTACTGCCGACCAGTCCAGCGTTGCTGAGAACCAGCCAGCGACCTTCACGGTCACGATCAACCGCACGCTGGAGCGTGACCTGAACGTCACCCTCAGCAACGGCGATACCGTGACCGTCAAAGCGGGCGCGACCACGGCGACCTACACCCTGGCTGCTCAAGGCGACGACGTCTTTAAAGATGGCGAAACCGTGAAACTGGGCGTGCAGGATGCAGTCGATGCCGGCGGCAAGGGCTTCGAAAATCTGCAAATCGACGCTACCCCAGCCACGCTGCAGATTACCGACACCATCAATGAAGTCGTGGCCACGCTGACCGCTGATAAGACTACGGTCAACGAAGGCGGTCAGATCACCTACACCGTAACGCTGATCAGCAAAGACGGTCTGCCAGTTACCGGTCACAAAGGCATGACTTTCACCCTGGAAGGTGGCGGCGTCGTCACCATCGAGGCTGGCAAGGCAAGCGGTAGCTACGTGCTGACCACGGCCGACGACGTCTATGTCGGTGGGCAGGGCACCATTGCCAAGTCCATCACTGGTATCACCGGTGGCAATGTCTTCGAGAAGCTGTCGACTTCTGGCTATGTCACGACCGATGTGACCGATGAGCCGGGCACCCCAGGCAATCCAGGGACTCCAGGCAGCACCAATAACGGTGACCTCGTGACTGTCGGCATTACTGCCGACCAGCCAAGCGTTGCCGAGAACCAGCCTGCAACCTTCACCGTCACGATTAACCGCACGCTGGAGCGTGACCTCAACGTCACACTCAGCAACGGCGATACCGTGACCGTCAAAGCGGGTGCGACCACTGCTACCTACACACTGGCAGCACAAGGTGACGACGTCTTCAAAGACGGCGAAACCGTGAAGCTGGGCGTACAGAGCGCGGTCGATGCGGGCGGCAAAGGCTTCGAGAACCTGCAGCTGAGCACGACTCCAGCAACGTTGCAGATCACCGACACCATCAACGAAGTCGTCGCGACACTGACGGCCGACAAGACCACGGTCACTGAAGGCGGTCAGATCACCTACACCGTGACCCTGATCAGCAAGGATGGCCTGCCAGTCACCGGTCACAAAGGTATGACCTTCACACTGGAAGGCGGCGGTGTCGTCACCATCGAGGCTGGCAAGGCGAGCGGCACTTACGTACTGACCACGGCCGACGACGTCTACGTCGGTGGTCAAGCAAGCATCATCAAGTCGATCACCGGCATTACCGGTGGCAACGTCTTCGAGAAGCTGTCGACCTCGGGCAGCACGTGCACCACGGTCACCGATGAGGCTGGCACGCCAGGCAATCCGGGCGGTACCGGTACGCCAAACGGGGGTGACCTCGTCACTGTGGGTATCACGGCGGACCAGACCAGCGTCAACGAGAACCAGCCGGCGACCTTCACTGTCACCCTCAACCGTACGCTGGAGCGTGACCTCAACGTCACCCTCAGCAACGGCGACACCGTGACCGTCAAAGCGGGCGCGACCACTGCTACCTACACCCTGGCTGCTCAAGGCGACGACGTCTTCAAAGACGGTGAAACCGTGAAGCTTGGCGTGCAGAGCGCAGTCGATGCCGGCAACAAAGGCTTCGAGAACCTGCAACTGAGCACTACGCCAGCCACGCTGCAGATCACCGACACCACCAGCGAAGTCGTAGCCACACTGACGGCCGATAAGACCACCGTCACCGAAGGCGGCCAGGTCACTTACACAGTGACCCTGACCAACGCCCAAGGTCTGCCAGTTGGCGGTCATACCGGCCTGACCTTCACCTTGACCGATGGCACTGTGGTCAAAGTGCCTGCGGGTAGTACCTCTGGCACCGCGACCATCGTGGTGAAAGATGATGCCTACGTCGGCGGCCAGGCTGACATCGTCAACAAGCTGACCTCGGTCAGCGGCGGTGACAACTTCGAGAAGCTCACCCTCGGTGATGAGACTCGCACCACGACCGTGACCGACGAGCCGGGTACCCCTGGCAACCCAGGTACTCCGGGCGGCAACAACGGTGGTGACCTGCTGACCGTCGGCATTACTGCCGACCAGTCCAGCGTTGCTGAGAATCAGCCCGCAACCTTCACCGTCACGATCAACCGTACGCTGGAGCGTGACCTGAACGTCACCCTCAGCAACGGCGATACCGTGACCGTTAAAGCGGGTGCGACCACCGCGACTTACACCCTGGCTGCTCAAGGTGACGACGTCTTCAAAGACGGCGAAACCGTCAACCTGGGTGTGCAGAGCGCCGTCGATGCTGGCGGCAAAGACTTCGAGAACCTGCAACTGAGCACCACCCCGGCATCGCTGCAGATCAATGACACCACCAGCGAAGTCGTGGCCACGCTGACGGCCGACAAGACCACAGTCACCGAAGGCGGCCAGGTCACCTACACCGTGACCCTGACCAACGCCCAAGGTCTGCCGGTCGGCGGCCACAATGGCCTGACCTTCACCCTGACCGACGGCACCGTGGTTAAAGTCCCAGCCGGCAGCACCACCGGCACCGCAACCATCGTCGTGAAAGACGACGCCTACGTCGGTGGCCAGGCTGACATCGTCAACAAGCTGACCTCGGTCAGCGGCGGTGACAACTTCGAGAAACTCACCCTCGGTGATGAAACTCGCACCACAACTGTGACCGACGAGCCAGGTACTCCTGGTAACCCAGGTACCCCAGGCGGCAACAACGGTGGTGATCTGCTGACCGTCGGCATTACTGCCGACCAGACCAGCGTTGCCGAGAATCAGCCTGCAACCTTCACTGTCACGATCAACCGCACCCTGGAGCGTGACCTGAACGTCACCCTCAGCAACGGCGATACCGTGACCGTGAAAGCGGGCGCGACCACGGCGACCTATACCCTGGCTGCACAAGGCGACGACGTCTTCAAAGACGGCGAAACCATCAACCTGGGCGTACAGAGCGCAGTCGATGCAGGCGGCAAAGGCTTCGAGAACCTGCAGCTGAGCACTACCCCGGCCACGCTGCAGATCACCGACACCACCAGTGAAGTCATAGCGACGCTGACCGCTGACAAGACCACCGTTAATGAAGGTGGCCAGGTCACCTACACCGTGACCCTGACCAACGCCCAAGGTCTGCCGGTCGGCGGCCATACCGGTCTAACCTTCACCTTGACCGACGGCACCGTGGTCAAAGTCCCAGCTGGCAACACCTCCGGTACAGCGACCATCGTCGTGAAAGACGACGCCTACGTCGGCGGCCAGGCTGACATTGTCAACAAGCTGACCTCGGTCAGCGGCGGTGACAACTTCGAGAAACTCACCCTCGGTGATGAAACTCGCACCACGACTGTGACCGACGAGCCGGGTACTCCTGGTAACCCAGGTACTCCAGGCGGCAACAACGGTGGTGATCTGCTGACCGTCGGCATCACTGCCGACCAGACCAGCGTTGCCGAGAATCAGCCTGCAACCTTCACTGTCACGATCAACCGCACCCTGGAGCGTGACCTGAACGTCACCCTCAGCAACGGCGACACCGTGACCGTGAAAGCAGGCGCGACCACCGCGACTTACACCCTGGCTGCTCAAGGTGACGACGTCTTCAAAGACGGCGAAACCGTGAAGCTGGGCGTGCAGGATGCAGTCGATGCCGGCGGCAAGGGCTTCGAGAACCTGCAACTGAGCACCACTCCGGCATCGCTGCAGATCACTGATACCACCAGCGAAGTCATTGCCACGCTGACGGCCGACAAGACCACCGTTACCGAAGGCGGCCAAGTCACCTATACCGTGACCCTGACCAATGCCCAAGGCTTGCCGGTCGGTGGCCACAACAGCCTGACCTTCACCCTGACCGATGGCACCGTGGTCAAGGTACCTGCGGGTAGCACCTCCGGCACCGCGACTATCGTGGTGAAAGACGACGCCTACGTCGGCGGCCAGGCTGACATCGTCAACAAGCTGACCTCGGTCAGCGGCGGCGACAACTTCGAGAAGCTGACCCTGGGCGGCGAAACCCGCACCACGAGTGTCACCGACGAGCCGGGTACTCCTGGTAACCCAGGTACCCCAGGCGGCAACAACGGTGGTGACCTGCTGACCGTTGGCATTACTGCCGACCAGTCCAGCGTTGCCGAGAACCAGCCAGCGACCTTCACGGTCGCGATCAACCGCACACTGGAGCGTGACCTGAACGTCACCCTCAGCAACGGTGACACTGTGACCGTAAAAGCAGGTGCGACCACTGCTACCTACACCCTGGCAGCCCAAGGCGACGACGTCTTCAAAGACGGCGAAACCGTCAACCTGGGTGTGCAGAGCGCCGTCGATGCTGGCGGCAAAGACTTCGAGAACCTGCAACTGAGCACCACCCCGGCATCGCTGCAGATCAATGACACCACCAGCGAAGTCGTGGCCACGCTGACGGCCGACAAGACCACAGTCACCGAAGGCGGCCAGGTCACCTACACCGTGACCCTGACCAACGCCCAAGGTCTGCCGGTCGGCGGCCACAATGGCCTGACCTTCACCCTGACCGACGGCACCGTGGTCAAGGTCCCGGCTGGTAGCACCTCCGGCACCGCAACCATCGCGGTGAAAGATGATGCCTACGTCGGCGGCCAGGCTGACATCGTCAACAAGCTGGCCTCGGTCAGCGGTGGCGACAACTTCGAGAAACTCACCCTCGGCGACGAAACTCGCACCACGACTGTCACTGACGAACCGGGCACCCCTGGCAACCCAGGCGGTACTGGCACTTCGAACGGTGGTGACTTGGTCGCTGTCGGCATCACGGCCGATCAGCCAAGCGTTGCCGAGAACCAGCCTGCAACCTTCACCGTCACGATCAACCGTACGCTGGAACGTGACCTCAACGTCACCCTCAGCAACGGTGACACTGTGACCGTAAAAGCAGGTGCGACCACTGCTACCTACACCCTGGCCGCTCAAGGCGACGACGTCTTCAAAGACGGCGAAACCGTGAAGCTGGGCGTACAGAGCGCGGTCGATGCGGGCGGCAAAGGCTTCGAGAACCTGCAGCTGAGCACCACTCCAGCAACGCTGCAGATCACCGATACGATCAACGAAGTCGTGGCGACACTGACGGCGGACAAGACCACCGTCACTGAAGGCGGTCAGATCACCTACACCGTGACGCTGATCAGCAAGGACGGTCTGCCGGTTACCGGTCACAAAGGCATGACCTTCACCCTGGAAGGCGGCGGTGTCGTCACCATCGAGGCTGGCAAGGCAAGCGGCAGCTACGTGCTGACCACAGCCGACGACGTCTACGTCGGCGGTCAGGCAAGCATCATCAAGTCGATCACCGGCATCACCGGTGGCAACGTCTTCGAGAAGCTGTCGACCTCGGGCAGCACGTGCACCACGGTCACCGATGAGGCTGGCACGCCAGGCAATCCGGGCGGTACCGGTACGCCAAACGGTGGCGATCTCGTCACTGTGGGTATCACCGCAGACCAGACCAGCGTCAACGAGAACCAGCCGGCGACCTTCACTGTCACCCTCAACCGTACGCTGGAGCGTGACCTCAACGTCACCCTCAGCAACGGCGACACCGTGACCGTCAAAGCGGGCGCGACTACGGCCACCTACACCCTGGCTGCCCAAGGCGACGACGTCTTCAAAGACGGCGAAACCGTGAAGCTGGGCGTGCAGAGCGCGGTCGACGCTGGCGGCAAAGGTTTCGAGAACCTGCAGCTGAGCACCACTCCAGCAACGCTGCAGATCACCGACACCATCAACGAAGTCGTCGCGACACTGACGGCCGACAAGACCACGGTCACTGAAGGCGGTCAGATCACCTATACCGTGACCCTGATCAGCAAGGATGGCTTGCCAGTCACCGGCCATAAAGGCATGACCTTCACGCTGGAAGGTGGCGGCGTCGTCACCATCGAGGCTGGCAAGGCAAGTGGTAGCTACGTGCTGACCACGGCTGACGATGTCTATGTCGGTGGGCAGGGCACCATCGCCAAATCCATCACTGGCATCACCGGTGGCAATGTCTTCGAGAAGCTGTCGACTTCTGGCTATGTCACCACCGATGTGACTGACGAAACAGGCACGCCTGGCAACCCAGGCGGTACTGGCACTTCGAACGGCGGCGATCTGGTCACTGTCGGCATCACCGCCGACCAGGCCAGCGTCAACGAAAACCAGCCGGCGACCTTCACTGTCACCCTCAACCGTGCGCTGGAGCGTGACCTGAACGTCACGCTGACCAATGGTGGCGTGGTCACCGTGAAAGCAGGCGCAACCACGGCTACCTACACCTTGGCAGCCCAAGGCGACGACGTCTTCAAAGACGGCGAAACCGTGAAGCTGGGCGTGCAGAGCGCAGTTGATACGGGCGGCAAAGGCTTCGAGAACCTGCAACTGAGCACCACCCCGGCATCGCTGCAGATCACCGACACCACCAGCGAAGTCATTGCCACGCTGACGGCTGACAAGACCACCGTCACCGAAGGCGGTCAGGTCGCTTACACCGTGACCTTGACCAACGCCCAAGGTCTGCCGGTCAGTGGCCACAACGGCCTGACCTTCACCCTGACCGACGGCACCGTGGTCAAGGTACCTGCGGGCAGCACCACTGGCACCGCGACCATCGTGGCGAAGGACGACGTATACACCGGCGGCCAAGCCGACATCGTCAACAAGCTGGTCTCGGTCAGCGGCGGTGACAACTTCGAGAAGCTGACTCTGGGCGGCGAAACCCGCACCACAACCATCACCGACGAGACGGGCACCCCTGGCAACCCAGGCGGTACTGGCACTTCGAACGGCGGCGATCTGGTCACTGTCGGCATCACCGCAGACCAGACCAGCGTCAACGAGAACCAGCCAGCGACCTTCACCGTCACGATCAACCGTACGCTGGAGCGTGATCTCAACGTCACCCTCAGCAACGGCGATACCGTGACCGTGAAAGCAGGCGCGACCACGGCGACCTACACCCTGGCCGCTCAAGGTGACGACGTCTTCAAAGACGGCGAAACCGTGAAGCTGGGCGTGCAGAGCGCGGTCGATGCGGGCGGCAAAGGCTTCGAGAACCTGCAACTGAGCACTACCCCAGCAACGCTGCAGATTACCGATACGATCAACGAAGTCGTGGCGACACTGACGGCCGACAAGACCACCGTCACCGAAGGCGGTCAGATCACCTACACCGTGACCCTGATCAGCAAGGACGGTCTGCCGGTCACTGGCCACAAAGGCATGACCTTCACGCTGGAAGGCGGTGGTGTCGTCACCATCGAAGCTGGCAAGGCGAGCGGCACTTACGTACTGACCACGGCCGACGACGTCTACGTCGGTGGTCAGGCAAGCATCATCAAGTCGATCACCGGCATTACCGGTGGCAACGTCTTCGAGAAGCTGTCGACCTCGGGCAGCACGTGCACCACGGTCACCGATGAGGCTGGTACGCCAGGCAACCCGGGCAGTACCGGTACACCAAACAGTGGCGACCTCGTTGCCGTGGGCATCACGGCCGATCAGCCGTCGGTGACCGAAGACAAGGCCGCGACCTTCACGGTCACGATCAACCGCGCGCTCGAGCGTGATCTGAACGTCACCTTGACCAATGGCAGTGTCGTCACCGTCAAGGCCGGCGCCACGACAGCCACCTACACCCTGGCGGCTCAAGGCGATGACGTCTTCAAGGACGGTCAGACTGTTCAGCTGGGCGTGAAGTCCGCTGTCGATGCCGGTGGCAAAGGCTTCGAAAACCTGCAGATCGATGCCACCCAGGCATCCCTGCAGATTCTCGACACCACCAACGAGGTCGTGGCGACCTTGACGGCTGACAAGACGACCGTCACCGAAGGCGGTCAGGTCACCTACACCGTGACCCTCAGCAACGCCCAAGGGCTGCCGGTGACAGGCCATGGTGGATTGACCTTCACCCTCAGCGACGGCAGCAAGGTCGTGATCGCCAACGGTAACGCCAGCGGTAGCGTCGTCGTGACTGCCAAGGACGACGTGTACACCGGTGGCCAAGCCGACATCGTCAACAAGCTGGTTTCGGTCAGCGGCGGCGACAACTTCGAGAAGCTGACCCTGGGCGGCGAAACCCGCACCACGACCGTCACCGACGAGACGGGCACCCCTGGCAACCCAGGCGGTACCGGTACCTCGAACGGCGGCGATCTGGTCACCGTGGGCATCACTGCCGACCAGACCAGCGTCAACGAGAACCAGCCAGCGACCTTCACCGTCACCCTCAACCGCACGCTGGAGCGTGACCTCAACGTCACACTCAGCAACGGCGCTACCGTGACTGTGAAAGCGGGTGCGACCACGGCGACCTACACCCTGGCCGCACAAGGCGACGACGTCTTCAAAGACGGCGAAACCGTGAAGCTGGGCGTGCAGAGCGCAGTCGATGCCGGCAACAAAGGCTTCGAAAACCTGCAACTGAGCACCACACCAGCCACGCTGCAGATCACCGATACCACCAGCGAAGTCGTGGCGACGCTGACGGCCGACAAGACCACCGTCACCGAAGGCGGTCAGGTCACTTACACCGTGACCCTGACCAACGCCCAAGGTCTGCCGGTCAGTGGCCACAACGGCCTGACCTTCACCCTGACCGACGGCACCGTGGTCAAGGTACCTGCGGGCAGCACCACTGGCACCGCGACCATCGTGGCGAAGGACGACGTATACACCGGCGGTCAAGCCGACATCGTCAACAAGCTGGTTTCGGTCAGCGGCGGCGACAACTTCGAGAAGCTGACCCTGGGCGGTGAAACCCGCACCACGACCGTCACCGACGAGACGGGCACCCCTGGCAACCCAGGCGGTACCGGTACCTCGAACGGCGGCGATCTGGTCACCGTGGGCATCACTGCCGACCAGACCAGCGTCAACGAGAACCAGCCGGCGACCTTCACCGTCACCCTCAACCGCACGCTGGAGCGTGACCTGAACGTCACGCTGACCAATGGTGGCGTGGTCACCGTGAAAGCAGGCGCAACCACGGCTACCTACACCTTGGCAGCCCAAGGCGACGACGTCTTCAAAGATGGCGAAACCGTGAAGCTGGGCGTGCAGAGTGCAGTCGATGCTGGCGGCAAGGGCTTCGAGAACCTGCAACTGAGCACTACGCCAGCCACGCTGCAGATCACCGACACCACCAGCGAAGTCGTGGCAACGCTGACGGCCGACAAGACCACCGTCACCGAAGGCGGCCAAGTCACCTACACCGTGACCCTGACAAACGCCCAAGGTCTGCCGGTCAGTGGCCACAACGGCCTGACCTTCACCCTGACCGACGGCACCGTGGTCAAGGTACCTGCGGGCAGCACCACTGGCACCGCGACTATCGTGGCGAAGGACGACGTATACACCGGCGGTCAAGCCGACATCGTCAACAAGCTGGTTTCGGTCAGCGGCGGCGACAACTTCGAGAAGCTGACCCTGGGCGGCGAAACCCGCACCACGACCGTCACCGATGAGACTGGCACCCCTGGCAACCCAGGCGGTACTGGCACTTCGAACGGCGGCGATCTGGTCACTGTCGGCATCACCGCCGACCAGACCAGCGTCAACGAGAACCAGCCGGCGACCTTCACCGTCGCCCTCAACCGCACGCTGGAGCGTGACCTCAACGTCACCCTCAGCAACGGTGCCACTGTGACCGTCAAAGCCGGCGCAACCACGGCTACCTACACCCTGGCGGCTCAAGGCGACGACGTCTTCAAAGATGGCGAAACCGTGAAGCTGGGCGTGCAGAGCGCAGTCGATGCCGGCAACAAAGGCTTCGAGAACCTGCAACTGAGCACCACGCCAGCCACGCTGCAGATCACCGACACCACCAGCGAAGTCGTGGCGACACTGACCGCTGACAAGACCACCGTCACCGAAGGCGGTCAGGTCACCTACACCGTGACCCTGACCAACGCCCAAGGTCTGCCGGTCAGTGGCCACAACGGCCTGACCTTCACCCTGACCGACGGCACCGTGGTCAAGATCCCGGCTGGCAGCACCTCCGGCACCGCGACCATCGTGGCGAAGGACGACGTATACACCGGCGGCCAGGCCGACATCGTCAACAAGCTGGTCTCGGTCAGCGGCGGTGACAACTTCGAGAAGTTGACCCTGGGCGGCGAAACCCGCACCACGACCGTCACCGACGAGCCAGGCTCGGGTACGACTGGCTCCAACAACCAGGGCGACAAGGTGCTGGTCACCATCACCAGCAATGGCGATGTGGACGAGTCGCAGGCGCCAGCCTTCACCGTCAAGGTCAATCAGATACTGGATCGCGACCTCACCGTGACCCTGACCAATGGCGCCAGTGTCGTCATCGCGGCCGGCCAGACCCAGGCCCAGTACAAGGCGCCTATCCAGGGTGATGACGTCTTCAAGGACGCCGGATCGCTGACCGTTGGCATCAAGGACGCTGCGGTCACGGGCAAGGCCTTCGAGAACCTGCAGCTGGGCGATGCGGCCACCGTGCAGATCAGCGATACGGTCAGCGAAGTGATCGCAACCCTGACTGTCGACAAGACATCGGTCATCGAGGGCAACACGTTCAACTACACCGTCACCTTGACCAATGCTCAAGGATTGCCAGTCAGCGGTCACAATGGCTTGACCTTCACCCTGTCCGACGGCACTAAGGTGTTCCTGGCCGCAGGCAGCGCCACGGGTACCACTCAAGTCACTGCGCCAGACGACGTCTTCATCGGCGGCCATGCCACCATCGTCAACAAACTGGTGACCGTAGCCGGCGGCGACATCTTCGAAAAACTGACGATGAGCCAGGACGAAGTCTTCACCTCGGTGAAGGACGAGCCAGGCAGCGGCACGACGGGCTCCACCAACCAGGGCGACAAGGTCTCGGTGACCATCGTCAGCAATGGCGACGTCAACGAAACCGAGCAGCCGTCGTTCACCATCAAGGTCAGCCAGAAGCTCGACCAAGCGCTCACCGTGACGCTGAGCAACGGTGCGCAGGTCGTCATCGACGCGGGCCAGACCCAGGCGATCTACAAGGCGCCGATCCAGGGCGAGGACGTGTTCAAGGATGCAGGCTCGCTGACCCTGAGCGTCAAGGACGCTGCCGTGGTCGGCAAGTCGTTCGAGAACCTCGATATCAACAGCAGCGCCACCGTGCAGATCAGCGACACGATCAACGAGGTCGTGGCGACCCTGACGGCGGACAAGACCACCGTCACCGAAGGCGGCCAGGTCACCTACACGGTGACCCTGACCAATGCCCAGGGCCTGCCTGTCGGTGGCCACAGTGGCCTGACCTTCACTCTCACCGACGGCACCCTGCTCAAGGTCGCCGCCGGCAGCACCACGGGCACCGTGACCATCGTCGCCAAGGACGATGCCTACGTGGGTGGTCAGGCGGACATCGTCAACAAGCTGGCCTCGGTCAGCGGCGGCGAGGTCTTCGAGAAGCTGACCCTGGGTGGAGAAACCCGCACCACCACCGTCACCGACGAGCCGGCCGGGCAGGGCGACCTGACCAGCCTGACCCTCAGCGGCGATGCCTCGGTGATCGAAGGCGGAACGGCGCACTACACGCTGAACCTGACCAACCCCTCGAAGAGCGAAGTCACGGTCACGCTGACCTACAGCGGCACTGCGACCAACGGCCAGGACTACACCGGCGTCACCACCGTGAAGATCCCGGCCAACGCCAGCAGCGTGGGCTTCGACATCAAGACCATCGATGATCAGTTGGTCGAAGGTGCGGAGAACTTCGTCGTCAAGGTCACCAGCGCGACCGGGGGTGGCTTCGAGAACCTGGCGATCGACGCCAGCAAGTCCAGCATCACCACGACGATCATCGACAACGACAACGCCCCGGTGTCCACCGGCGGCGCAGTTACCGGCGTCGAAGACACCGACTACGTCTTCACCTGGGACAACTTCAAGGTCACGGACGCCGACGGCAACACCGGTCTGAGCGTGAGCATCAGCAAACTGCCGGACCTGGGCGCGTTGAAGTTCTTCAACGGCACGGCCTGGGTGGACGTCACGCTGAACCAGACGGTCAGCCAGGCGGACATCGGCAAGGGCTACCTGAAGTTCGTGCCGCTGGCCAACCAGTCGGGCGTCGATGGTTATGGTGGTTCGGGTGTCGGCAACAAGCAGGCCGACTACGCGCAGGTCAAGTTCAAACCGTTCGACGGCACCAACGTCGGCACCGAAGCGACGATGAAGATCGACATCGCACCGGTGGCGGACAAGCCGACGCTGAGCATCGCCAGCAACAACGTCAATTCTCTGGGTCTGACCAAGGAGTCCTGGACTACCCTCAAGGGCCTTGGGAACGACGGCAACGGCATCACGGGTGAAGCGCTCAAGACGGTGTTCGCCAACTCTGGCAGCGCCAACCGCAGCGAGACCACCACGAACGTGCAGTCCGACAGCAGCGTGACGGCCCAGACCGGCTCCAAGACCTCGGGCCTGCTGTACCTGGAAGCCGGCAAGGTCTACACCTTCAGTGGCGTAGCCGACGACAGCTTGTACGTCACCATCGGCGGCAAAGGCGTGGTCAATGCGACCTGGGGCGGCGGTGGCAGCATTTCGGGCAGCTTCACCCCGACCACCAGCGGCTACTACCCGATCGAGGTGTACCATGCCAACCAGTCGGGTCCGGGCAGCTATGACCTGAACATCAAGGTCGGCAGCGGCGCGGTCACGGACCTGAGCAGTACCAACATCCCGATGTACCAGAGCCTGAGCGACATGGCCGGTGCCGGGCTGACGCCATCGGATGTGCATACCAACGCCAGCGGCCAGACCTACTATGACGGCTACAAGCTCAATGAAGGGCCGGAGAACGGCAGCGTCAAACTGGTCGGTATCGGTACTGCGCTGACCGATACCGATGGTTCCGAGAGCCTGAGCGTCAAGCTCAGCGGCATTCCGGCAGGTGCCGTGCTCAGCGACAACGCAGGCCACAGCGTCACGGTCGGCTCGGCTGCCGTGGACGTCACGGGCTGGAACCTGTCGAACCTGGCCATCAAGCCACCGGCGTACTACTCCGGTCAGTTCGACGTGAAGGTGACGTCGATGTCCTCGGAGAACGTCGGCGGCAGCACGGCCATCAACGAGGGGACCTTGAAGGTGACGGTCTATGCCGACACCTACACGGCCACCAACCTGACCACGGGCAACGATACGTATAACGCCGGTACTGGCAGTGACATCGTCGTGGCAGACGTTTCAGGCCTGCGGGTGATAGCTGGCAAGAGCTATAACCTCGCTTTCATCGTCGACACGTCGGGCAGCATGGGTCAGACGGGCGTGGACGCCGCCAAGAAGTCGTTGGAAACGGTGTTCATGAAACTGGCGGAAAGCGTGAAGGGCTCCATGTCTGGAACGGTGAACGTCCTGCTGGTGGATTTCGCTACCCAGGTCAAGAGCACCGTCTCGGTGACGCTCAATGATGCGGGCCTGGCGACGCTGAAAAATGCGCTGTCTACCATGGCATCGGATGGCTTGACCAACTATGAAGATGCTTTCAAGACGACTGCCAACTGGTTCCAGAACCTCAAGAATGCCGGTAGCACAGGCACTAATCAGACCTACTTCATAACCGACGGGCAACCGACGGCCTATCAGACCGGTGAAGACAGCAACCCGACCCTGACTTCGTCCGGTATCACCTTGGACACCTACCTGAGCACCTACGGGTATCAGCCAGGCGGATCCATCGCCGGACGCTATTTCGACAATGGCAACACCTATGTCAGTGTCAACAACGGCGTGTTGACAGTAGATGTCAAGCAGTACTGGCTGTTTAGCTCGTACATGAAGACCGTCTTGAAAGGCGAGCTTCATGCTGAAGGCAATGGCGGTTTCGAGCTATCAAGCACTGCAGGAACAGGCAGCCCATCGGATAGCGCGACGGTCAACTCGCAAGGCAGCTTCAAACTGCTCTCTGATTTGTCCAACGTCGAAGCCATTGGCCTGAACAGCGATATCAATGCCAATGACCTGAAGCCGTATGATTCGGACCAAACGCCGCAGACCAACATCGACCCGAGTCAGCTGGCCGATGCCATCCTCAGCCATACCGAGCCGACCACACCAGGCAACGATACGGTCAACGGGGGTGACGGCAACGACATCCTGTTCGGTGACCTGGTGACTTTCAACGGCGTGACCGGCACGGGTGTCGAGGCACTGCAAGGGTACGTGGCCGGCAAGCTGGGCGTCGATGCCAGCGGTGTGGATGCGCGACTGATGCACAAGTACGTCTCCGAGCACTACAACGAGTTCGACGTCTCGCGCACCAACGATGGGGGCGACCTCCTCAACGGTGGCAATGGCAACGACATCCTGTTCGGCCAGGGCGGTGACGACAAGCTGTACGGCGGCAAGGGCAACGACATCCTGCTCGGCGGCAACGGCAATGACTTGCTGGACGGTGGCGAAGGCGACGACCTCCTCATCGGCGGCAAGGGCAACGACACCCTGACCGGCGGCACGGGTGCCGATACCTTCATCTGGAGGGCAGGTGACACGGGCAATGACGTGATCAAGGACTTCAAGGCCAGTGAAGGCGACCGTATCGATCTGCGTGATCTGTTGCAGGGCGAGAAGGCCAGCACCATCGACAACTTCCTGAAGATCAGCACGGTCGACGGCAGCTCGACCTTGCAGGTCAGCAGCGAGGGCAAGCTCAACGCAGCGGGTGGCCTGGCCAACGCCGATGTGTCGATCAAGCTCGAAGGTGTCAACTGGTCGACTTCCAGCATCAACTCGTTGATCAGCGGTGCCGACCCGACCATCAAGATCGACAACTCCAACAACTGATCCACGCGTTCGTGGTGGCCTTGACCGGCCATCGCGACGTGGAGGGTTTGCCTCTCGCCGTCCACAGCGCATACTCGCGCTTCTGGCCGGCGAAGTGGGTGAACTTTGCCTATGCTGCGATCTACCAACAAGCATCATCGTGATGAGGGAACACGCCATGTTCTACGTGCAACGCGACGCCGGAGGTCGGCTGCTGCGTGTGGAAGCTGCGCCCTATGCCGAATCCACCGAGACACTGCCGCCGGACCATGCCGAGATTCAGGACTGGTTCGCCGACGATGTGGTGGAAAACAGCCTGAAGCAGTTGAAACAGAGCGACCTCGACATGATCCGGGTGCTCGAGGACCTGATCGAAGTGCTGACGGCAAAAGGGGTCTTCAGCATCACCGATCTGCCGCCGGGTGCACAGGCCAAGCTGCTCAGCCGCTCGCATGCGCGCAAGGCGCTGGGGAGCCTGACCACCTTGATCAAGGAAGACGAGGAAGAAGGATTGATCTGAATCGACGCCACGCCTGGGCGTCCGCCCGGGCATCGACGTGACGGAGAGTGGACCGCAGGGTCCATGAACCCCGCCATGTCACACGTTCGCCTACCGTTTGAAGCCTCTCCCGCCGCTAGGCCATACTTCCCCACCGACCCTACTCAGGACTGCCTACCCACGATGCGTATCTGGATCGACGCCGATGCCTGCCCGAAAGCTGCCAAGGACCTGGTGATCAAGTTCGCCCTCAAGCGCAAGCTGGAGGTGGTGATGGTCGCCGGCCAAGCCCTGGCCAAGCCCACCCTGACCTGCGTGCGCCTGATCGTCGTGCCCAGCGGCATGGATGCTGCGGACGATTACCTGGTCGACAACGCCTTGCCCGGCGAGCTGGCGATCTGCAGCGACGTACCCCTGGCCGATCGGTTGATCAAGAAGGGCGTCGCCGCCCTGGATCCGCGTGGCCGAGAATTCGATGAGCGGAACATGGGCGACCGCCTGGCCGTGCGCAACCTCTTCACCGAGTTGCGCGAGCAAGGCCAGGTCGGAGGAGGGCAGGCGCCCTACGGCGAACGGGAGAAGCAGGCGTTCGCCAATGCGCTGGATCGCATCCTGACGCGGCTGCTGCGTCAGGCAGGCGCCTGATGTCAGCCATGTTGCAAGGCCTTCAGCAGGCTGCCGGCCGTCCTCACCAGTCGGCGTGGGTCAGCTCCAGCACCCGGTCCACGAGCTTGTAGATGCCTGCAGCCGCTTCGCTGATCGACTGCGTGCGCATGTAGGCGGGTGTGGTGACCAGCTTGCGCTTGGTGTCCTCGACGATGTCGTGCACGTCGCATTCTTCGTGCGCGGCGCCCATCTCAACCAGGGCTGCCAGGGTCTCGGCATCGTTGCCGATCGTGCACACAACGCCTTCACCGTAGATCTTCGCCGCGAAGGCCGGCGCAATGCACATCAGGCCCACGGGCTTGCCCTGTTCGGCGAAAGCCTCGATGAAAGCCAGTACCTCGGGCTGCACACTGCAGTCGGCGCCCTTGTCAGCGAAATCGGAGAGGTTCTTGGCGGCCCCGAAGCCACCCGGCACGATCAGTCCGTCGAACTCATCGGCCCTGGCTTCGCGCAGGTCCTTGACCTGGCCACGCGCGATGCGCGCCGACTCCACCAATACGTTGCGCGAGCCCGGGGTCTCTTCGCCGGTCAAGTGGTTGATGACGTGCTTCTGATCGATATCGGGTGCAAAACACTGCACCTGTGCGCCACGCTGATCGAGGCGTAGCAGGGTAATGACGCTTTCGTGGATTTCAGCGCCATCGTAGACGCCACAACCCGACAAGATCACCGCAATCTTCTTCTGCATGCTCGTTTCTCCAAGGTCGAGGCATCGATGACGACAGTGTGGCAGATACGCACGCTCAAGGCATGCCACCGTATGTGCCACGCATGTCTTCGTGCCAAAGGGCCTGGAAAAGAACCGCGGTCGGTTATCAGACGAACGTCAGCGGGCGGGCGTGCTCAAGGGCGCTGCTCAGGTGGCTCGTCCTGGGGCGTGACCGCTTGCGCGGCCTTGGCCTCGGCCGCCGCCTTGCGCTCGGCGCGCAGGGTACGGAAACGCCGGCGAATCCACAGCAGGATACCGATCAGCAGCAGCCCGCCCAGCACCCACAGCTCGTACTTCTTCACGCTGCCCAGCAGGCCTTCGAGAATGGCGCCGAAATGGTAGGCCGCCGCACCCAGGGCAAGCGCCCAGACCGCTGCACCGATGCCGTTGAGCAGCAGGTAGCGGCGTGGCGGATAGCCGGAAAGACCGATCGCCACGGGCATCACGGTGCGCAGGCCGTACACGAAGCGGAAGCTCAGCACCCAGATGTCCGGATGCCGCCGGATGTGCTCCAGCGCACGGTCCCCGGCCGCTTGCCAGCGAGGTTTGCGCGCCAGCAACGCACGCCCACGGCTACGTCCGAGGAAGTACCACAGCTGGTCGCCGGCATAGCTGCCGAAGAACGCCGTCAGCACCACCAGGTTGATGTCCATGTATCCGCGGAACGCAAGGAAGCCTGCGAGGACCAAGATGGTCTCACCTTCGAAGAACGTGCCGAGGAACAGGGCAAAGTAGCCAAAATCCTGCAGGAATTGTTGAAGCATGGCGTAGGTGCTGGCGAAATGAACGCGCAGCCTACCCCTTCGCAGGCATTCGTGAAAGTGTCCAAATGTGTCTCGACGTGAACGACTTCCGTGGGACAATCACTGCGTCCATGGGTCGCAAGGTTGATCAGATCTGTAACGCAGGCGTCATAATGGACGCCTATAACTGTCGCGCTAGCCCGCCTGCGCGGGCTCAGGAGTCTGCCGTGAGCTTTACCCCCGCCAACCGTCTGTTCCCTGCCACTCGCCTGCGTCGCAATCGCCGGGACGATTTTTCCCGTCGCCTGATGCGTGAGAACGTGCTGACGGTCGATGACCTCATCCTGCCGGTGTTCGTGCTGGATGGTGAAGGCCGCCGTGAAGACATCGCCTCCATGCCGGGCGTCGAGCGCCTGTCGATCGACCTGCTGCTCGAAGCGGCCGAAGAATGGGTCGCGCTGGGTATTCCCGCGCTGGCGCTGTTCCCGGTCACCCCGCTGGAGAAAAAGACCCTCGACGGCGCCGAAGCCTGGAACCCCGACGGTATCGCCCAGCGCGCCACCCGTGCCCTGCGTGCTCGATTCCCTGAGCTGGGCGTGATCACCGACGTCGCCCTCGATCCCTTCACCACCCACGGCCAGGACGGCATCCTCGATGACGAGGGCTACGTGCAGAACGACATCACCGTCGATGCGCTGGTACGCCAGGCCCTGTCCCATGCCGATGCTGGCGCGCAGATGGTCGCGCCCTCCGACATGATGGACGGCCGCCTGCAAGCCATTCGCGAGGCCCTGGAGCTGGCCGGCCACGTGAACGTGCGGATCATGGCCTACTCGGCCAAGTACGCCAGCGCCTACTATGGTCCCTTCCGCGATGCGGTCGGCTCGGCGGCCAACCTGGGCAAGGCCAACAAGGCCTCCTACCAGATGGATCCGGCCAACAGCGACGAAGCCTTGCACGAGGTCGCGACCGACCTGGCCGAGGGCGCCGACATGGTCATGGTCAAGCCGGGCATGCCGTACCTGGACATCGTCCACCGGGTCAAGACCGAGTTCCGTGTACCGGTGTTCGCCTACCAGGTCAGCGGTGAGTACGCCATGCACATGGCCGCCATCCAGAATGGCTGGCTGAGCGAGGCGGTCATTCTCGAATCCCTGACGGCTTTCAAGCGGGCCGGTGCCGATGGCATCCTCACCTACTTCGCCGTGCGTGCCGCTCAACTGTTGAAAGGGCAGTAAGGCCCTTCAGGAACGACTGATGAATAACGAAGTGCCGACACCGTTCGACCCCCAGGAAGCCCACGCGGTGCCCACCGAGCTGGTGCAGACGCCTCCAGACCTGCCTGCCCTCGAGGCGGCCCCGGACGCCGTGGCGCCTGCTCCGGCACCCGTGCCGGCCATCGCCATTCCAGGGCTGGACGACAGCAGTCTGTACATTCATCGTGAGCTGTCGCAGCTGCAGTTCAACATCCGCGTGCTCGAACAGGCGCTGGACGAGTCGTATCCGCTGCTGGAGCGCTTGAAGTTCCTGCTGATCTTTTCCAGCAACCTGGACGAGTTCTTCGAGATCCGCGTCGCCGGCCTGAAGAAGCAGATCGCCTTCGCCCGCGAACAGGCCGGCGCCGATGGCCTGCAACCCCATCAGGCCATGGCGCGGATCAGCGAACTGGTGCACCTGGAAGTCGAGCGACAGTACGCCATCCTCAACGATGTGCTGCTGCCCGAGCTGGCCAAGCATCAGATCCGCTTCATTCGCCGACGCTACTGGACACCCAAGCTCAAGACCTGGGTGCGCCGCTATTTCCGCGACGAGATCGCGCCGATCATCACTCCGATCGGCCTCGACCCGACGCACCCCTTCCCGTTGCTGGTCAACAAGAGCCTGAACTTCATCGTCGAGCTCGAGGGTGTCGATGCCTTCGGGCGCGATTCGGGTCTGGCCATCATCCCCGCACCACGGCTGCTGCCACGGGTGATCCGTGTACCGGAAGACGTCGGTGGGCCAGGTGCCAACCATGTGTTCCTGTCGTCGATGATCCATGCACACGCCGACGACCTGTTCCAGGGCATGAAGGTCAAGGGCTGCTACCAGTTCCGGCTGACCCGCAACGCCGACCTGGCGCTGGACTCCGAGGACGTCGAGGACCTGGCGCGTGCCTTGCGCGGCGAGCTGTTCTCGCGTCGCTACGGCGATGCCGTGCGGCTCGAAGTCGCCGACACCTGCCCCAAGCACTTGTCCGACTACCTGCTCAAGCAGTTCAACCTGAGCGAGAGCGAGCTGTACCAGGTCAACGGCCCGGTGAACCTGACGCGCCTGTTCAGCATCACGGGCCTGGACAGTCACCCAGAGCTGCAGTACACCCCCTTCACGCCGGCCATTCCGAAGCTGCTGCAGAACGCGGACAACATCTTCAGCGTCATCGGCAAGCAGGACGTGCTGTTGATGCACCCCTTCGAGTCCTTCACGCCGGTGGTCGACCTGTTGCGCCAGGCTGCCAAGGACCCCCACGTGCTGGCGGTGCGCCAGACCCTGTACCGCAGCGGTGCCAACTCGGAAATCGTCGATGCACTGGTCGACGCGGCACGTAATGGCAAGGAAGTCACCGCCGTCATCGAGCTGCGCGCCCGCTTCGACGAAGAGTCCAACCTGCAGATGGCCAGCCGTCTGCAGGCAGCGGGCGCGGTGGTGATCTATGGCGTGGTCGGCTTCAAGACCCACGCCAAGATGATGCTGATCCTGCGACGGGAGGCCGGCGACATCGTGCGTTACGCCCACCTGGGCACGGGCAACTACCACGCTGGCAACGCCCGTCTGTACACCGACTACAGCCTGCTGACCTCCGACGATGCGCTGTGCGAAGACGTGGGCAAGATGTTCAGTCAGTTGATCGGCATGGGCAAGACCCTGCGCATGAAGAAGCTGCTGCACGCGCCGTTCACCCTGAAGAAGGGCATGCTCGACATGATCGCGCGCGAAACGCAGTTCGCGGTGGACGGCAAGCCTGCGCACATCATCGCCAAGTTCAACTCGCTGACCGATGCCAAGATCATCCGCGCCCTGTACAAGGCCAGCCAGGCCGGCGTGCGCATCGACCTGGTGGTGCGGGGCATGTGCTGCCTGCGGCCGGGCATTCCGGGGGTGTCGCACAACATCCAGGTGCGCTCGATCGTCGGGCGCTTCCTGGAGCACACGCGGGTGTTCTATTTCCTCAATGGCGGCGAGGAGCAGATGTTCCTGTCCAGCGCCGACTGGATGGAGCGCAACCTCGACAAGCGTGTAGAGACCTGCTTCCCGGTCGAGGGCAAGAAACTGATCATGCGCGTCAAGAAGGAGCTGGACAGCTACCTGACCGACAACACCCACGCCTGGATCCTGCAGTCCGATGGCCGCTACGTGCGTAGCACACCGACCGGCAACCAGAACCCACGCAATGCCCAGGCGACCCTGCTGGAGCGCCTGAGCAACCCGGTTCTCAGCGTACGCTGAGGACGAAGCCGACCCGAGCCAGCCACTGCGCCTCGTTGGCGAAGTCGGCCTGGGTCAGCTGGTTCTGTTCCAGCCAGCCTTCCGGGAACACCACGTCCAGTCGGTCGTGCCCGGGATGCAACTCGACCTTGGGCATCTGCTGGGTGCCGCGGATATGGTGGAAGAGGATGGCGAAGCGCAGCAGCACGCACAGGCGGATCAAGGTCTCGCCTTCTGCGCCGAACTCCGCGAAACGGTCCTTGGGAATGTTGCGTCGATGGCCACGCACCAGCAGCGCCAGCATCTGCTGGTCCTCGCGCGAGAACCCCGCCAGGTCAGAGTGTTCGATCAGGTAGGCGCCGTGCTTGTGGTAGTGGTAATGCGCGATGTCCAGCCCGATCTCGTGCACCTTGGCCGCCCAGCCCAGCAGGTCCCGCCAGTTGCCTTCCTCGAGGCCCCAGGCGGCGGCCACCTGATCGAAGGCATGCAACGCCTTGCGCTCGACGCGTTCGGCTTGCTGCTGGTCGGCGTGGTACCGCTCCATCAGGGAGCTGAGGGTGCGCTCGCGCACGTCTTCGTGATGATGACGGCCCAGCAGGTCGTACAGCACGCCTTCACGCAGCGCGCCGTCGCAGTGGGTCATCTGCTGCAGCTCCAGGGCATCGAAGATGGCTTCGAGGATCGCCAACCCGGCCGGGAAGATCGCACGGCGGTCCGGCTTGACCCCGTCGAAGTCGATCTTGTCGGTCTCGCCAAGCTTGAACAGCTTGCGCTTGAGCCAGGCCAGGCCAGCCGCATTGACTTCGCCAGACCCTTGTCCACCGGCCTTGATGGCCGCGCCGATGGCGCGGATGGTGCCGGACGAACCGATGGCTTCGTCCCAGCCCAGCCGATGCAGGCCATGCTCGATGCTCATCAGCTCCAGGCGCGCGGCCGTGTAGGCTTGTGCGTAACGCGCCGGGGTGATCTTGCCGTCGCGGAAATAACGCTGCGTGAAGCTCACGCAGCCCATTTGCAGGCTTTCGCGCAGCAGGGGTTCGAACCGCTGGCCGATGATGAACTCGGTACTGCCACCGCCGATGTCGGCGACCAGGCGCTTGCCTGGGGTGTCGGCCAGGGTGTGTGAAACGCCCAGGTAGATCAGGCGCGCTTCTTCGCGGCCGGAGATGACCTCCACGGGATGACCCAGGATGGCCTCGGCCCGGTGGATGAACTCGGCCCGGTTGCGGGCTTCGCGCAGGGCGTTGGTGCCGACGATCCTGACGGCGCCATCGGGCAGGCCATTGATCAGTTGGGCGAAGCGCTTGAGGCAGTCGAGGCCGCGTTGCATGGCTTCCTCGCTGAGCAGGCGATCCTCGCCGATGCCGGCGGCCAGCTGAACCTTCTCGCCCTGTCGCTCGAGAATGCGGATCTCGGTCAGGTGGGCCTTGGCCACAACCATGTGGAAGCTGTTGGAGCCAAGGTCGATGGCGGCGATCAGGGACAGGTTCTTCGCTTTGGTATGCGGCATGATCTCGAGGTTCTCGGTCGATTACCCGACAATCGTGCCACGATCCACGCCGCACGCCAACGCGTGCTGCGTGTGAGCTTGACGGAGAGCAGGTAATCGGGCTGCGCAGGGCTGTCATGGGGCCGTCACGATTGATGCAATCAAGCACTGCTATAGTGACTGCCAATCGCCCGCAGCTTCCTGTAGCGCGCCGGTGCGGCTATGATGGGTTACGTTTTCTTGCCTATGATATGGAGATATCCATGAGCGATCTGATCAAATACGTCACCGATGCCACCTTCGAGGCCGAAGTGCTCAAGGCCGAAGGTCCGGTACTGGTCGACTACTGGGCCGAATGGTGCGGTCCCTGCAAGATGATCGCCCCTGTGCTGGACGACATCGCCTCCACTTACGAAGGCAAGCTGACCGTCGCCAAGCTGAACATCGACGAAAACCAGGAAACCCCGGCCAAGCACGGCGTGCGTGGCATCCCGACCCTGATGCTGTTCAAGAACGGCAACGTCGAGGCCACCAAGGTGGGTGCACTGTCCAAGTCGCAGCTGGCCGCGTTCCTCGACGCCAACCTCTAAGGCAGGCCCGAGCGACGAAAAAGCCCCGGATTTCCGGGGCTTTTCTTTTGCAAATCACTAGACGTCGAAAAAAGCAAGTGATACATTCGGCCTCGCACTGTTTCTCCAGTGCCCTCTGCACGCCGTCGCCGATGCACCCCCAATTCGAATCAGTACGCGATCCTGTCGCCTTCTTGCGGCGCGGCTTCATTAAGCCAGAAGCTTAATCCTCCCTTCTTACATGATTACGTCACTCCCCTTATGAACCTGACTGAACTCAAGCAAAAGCCGATTACCGATCTGCTGGAAATGGCCGAACAGATGGGCATCGAAAACATGGCCCGTTCGCGCAAGCAGGACGTGATTTTCTCCCTGCTGAAAAAACACGCGAAGAGCGGCGAAGAGATCTCGGGTGACGGCGTGCTGGAGATTCTCCAGGATGGTTTCGGTTTCCTGCGTTCCGCCGATGCGTCGTACCTGGCCGGCCCGGACGACATCTATGTCTCGCCCAGCCAGATCCGCCGCTTCAACCTGCGTACCGGCGACACCATCGTGGGCAAGATCCGCCCACCGAAAGAGGGCGAGCGCTACTTCGCGCTGCTGAAGGTCGACACCATCAACTTCGACCGCCCGGAAAACGCCAAGAACAAGATTCTCTTCGAGAACCTGACGCCGCTGTTCCCCAACCAGCGCCTGAAGATGGAAGCCGGCAACGGTTCCACCGAAGACCTCACCGGTCGTGTGATCGACCTGTGCGCACCGATCGGCAAGGGCCAGCGTGGCCTGATCGTCGCGCCGCCGAAGGCGGGCAAGACCATCATGCTGCAGAACATCGCTGCCAACATCACGCGTAACAACCCTGAGTGCCACCTGATCGTCCTGCTGATCGACGAGCGCCCGGAAGAAGTCACCGAGATGCAGCGTACCGTTCGCGGTGAAGTGGTCGCCTCGACCTTCGACGAGCCGCCGACCCGTCACGTGCAGGTCGCCGAGATGGTGATCGAGAAGGCCAAGCGCCTGGTCGAGCACAAGAAGGACGTGGTCATCCTGCTCGACTCCATCACTCGTCTGGCCCGTGCCTACAACACCGTCATCCCAAGCTCGGGCAAGGTGCTGACCGGTGGTGTGGACGCCCATGCCCTGGAGAAGCCGAAGCGCTTCTTCGGTGCCGCGCGTAACATCGAGGAAGGCGGCTCGCTGACCATCATCGCCACCGCGCTGGTCGAGACCGGTTCGAAGATGGACGAGGTGATCTACGAGGAGTTCAAGGGTACCGGCAACATGGAGCTGCCCCTGGACCGCCGAATCGCTGAAAAACGCGTGTTCCCGGCCATCAACATCAACCGCTCCGGTACCCGTCGCGAAGAGCTGCTGACCGCCGACGACGAGCTGCAGCGCATGTGGATCCTGCGCAAGCTGCTGCACCCGATGGACGAGATCGCCGCCGTCGAGTTCCTGGTCGACAAGCTCAAGCAGACCAAGACCAACGACGAGTTCTTCTTGTCGATGAAGCGCAAGTAACAGACGCTTCGAACAGAAACGGCGCCTTCGGGCGCCGTTTTCGTTTACTGCTCCCGCTGGGACGTCTCGGTGCTAGATGTCGATGGCATAGCCGAAATCGATCTCACACGCAGGTATGCCGCCGCGCATGCCCCAGTTCTCGCCCTCACGCTCGTCGAGCAGGATCAGCATGGCCTGCGCCGGCAGGTGAAGCTGCTCCGACAGCGCCTGGCTGATGGCCTGGTACAGCCGCCGCTTGGTCTCCAGCGTTCGCCCTTTGAAAACAGTGATCTCGATCTGGAGAAAGGCCTCGCAGTCCCCCGGACTGCGAAAATCAGGGGCGGCGTAGGTGTGATAACGCGCTTGCAGCTCCTCGTCGCTGACCTTGAATACCTGGCGCAGGCAACGGTAAACCGTCTCGATGATCGCCTGGCGTGTTTCAGGGGTTCGGTGCACGGGGTCTTCTATACGTACGATGGGCATGCTCAGGCCTCAGTAGGATGCAAGGGGGCAGGCGTCAGCAGGTCGGCCAGCAGGTCGTGGTGCTCGTCGAGGCTTCGAGACAGCAGATGGTCCAGCGCAGCCGAGGCATCGAACGCGGTCTTGTCCTGGGATAGCTTGAAGCGACCCTCCACGGAGATCGGCTGAATGTTCAGGCCGAGGATATGGGGCAGATTGCTCGACACCCTGGGGTCGGTCGGGTCAACGCGGTAGCTCCGGTCGCTGGTCGCCAATCGCTGAGCCGTCTGCTGCAGGATCTCGAGGTTCTGGTGGAGGCTCTCGGAGACACGGACGATGGCCTGCATGTGCACGGCGAGGTAATTCCAGGTCGGTAGCTGAGAGGAGACATACGCCTCAGGCGGAATGTAGGCAGACGGCCCCATGAAGATGATCTGGCAACGGATCTCCTCCTGGCCGCGAAACTGAGGATTGCGGCCGTCCACATGGCCGAACAGCGAACCGTCCGCCTGGCGCAGCAGCGGCACATGACTTGAAAAGAAGCGGCCTTCTTCGTGCGAGGTGAGAACCGCCAGGGGAAAGGCGTCGATGAAGCGGTCGATCAGTTGGGGTGAGGTGGAGCGGTACTGCGAATAATGAAAGGGACAGGCGCTCATGGTGGTGTCTCGTGTAAAAGAGGCTCAAAGCGCCAGCAGGGCGCGGCGTTGTTGGTAACGGTCTCGAGCGATGACGGCCTGTGCCAGCCAGGCCAGCACCGTGCTCGGTTGCCAGCCCGGTGCAGTCAGGGGAAGGCGTATTCCGGTCAGCCCGCACAGCTGGTCCATCAGGGTTCGGCCCATCATCAGCGAAAGGGCGATACCGCGGCCATTGCAGCCACTCCAGCTGAGAACGCGTCCTTCGCTGTCGTGGACCTTGGGCAGGCCGTCGGGCGTCAAGCCCACCCAACCGGCCCACTGTTGACACGGTGTCGCAGGGCGGTGGCCGTACAACCCTTCCAGGCGCGCCTGCAACAGATCGCCACAGGCTTTCGCCCCTCGCTGCAGCGGAAGGGCGAAACATCCGGTCAAGACCGTACGGGCGTCAAGCCAGCGCGCAAACCACATGTCCTTGTGAGTGTCGGAAAAAGGCAGCGGGCTGGATGCGGCAGGGCGAGGCAACGCGAAGGTGGCCAAAGTGAGCGGAAGGGGGCCTACGGCGTGGCGGGTCACCCGGCTGGCTCCGGTGCCGTAGGCATTACCGGCGATGAAGACACGACCTGCACTCAGGCAGCCTGCCGGCGTTTCCAGGGTGACCCCACGGCCCTTGGGGGTAACTCGGATGACTGGACACTGCTCGATGATCGAGCCACCCTGGTGATGGATCGCATTGGCCATCTGTTGCAGCAAGGTCATGGGATTGATGGCTCCCCCACCTGGGAAGTGCAGCGCCTTCGTATAGCGAGAGGTGCCGATTGCATGCGCCAGGGCTTCACCTTCGAGTACGGTGACCTCCACGCCCAAGGCTCGCCAACCGGCGGCCAGTGTCTGTGCCTGGGTGGATGCTGTCGGCGTGAACGGTTGCAACCAGCCACGCCGATCCGCGCCCGGTGCCTGCTCGAACACACCGTGGACAGCCTCTTGAAGTGCTGCCATCAAGACGCTGGTACCACTGCCCACGCATCGACGAAGCGAGTCTGGCGTGTGGCGAGCAGGCACGGGAACCACAAAGCCCGAGTTTCGACCGCTGCCGCCGCTGCCTACCTGGTTCGCTTCCAGTACCGTAACGGACAGCCCCGCTTCGAGTGCCCGCTGCGCGGCGGCCAGGCCGCCGATACCGGCACCGATGACGGCGACATCGGTTTGCAGGGGCAGGGGCGCGCCATGGACCTGACGGCAGGTCAGTCGGGCTTGCCAGCACGAGGGCGCCGTCAGCAATTCGCGCAAGCCTGGACTATGCATGATCGACGCGCTCTGGAGCCGCCAGGCAAGCGCTCAGCGACTCGACGATGGACTGGGCGCGCAGTGCTAGCAAGCTGAAGGAACCCGCATCGCCCATCCCATGAGTGGATTCGCACAGACCATTCAGATAGATCGGTAGCGCGTTGCCCAAGTCGATGCGGTAGTCGCGCTGAACCGACAGCCCTGCGTGTGCGTACTCGCCAACCAACGTGGCCAGCAGCGGCGGCACAGGCTCCTGTCGTTCGCCCTGGCCAAGGTCGAGAAAACCGGTGGCCAGGATGACCAGATCGAACCCTTGGCGATGATGACGGCCCTCGAGGGCGTGCCGGCTTTCTATCTCCACCTGTCCGGGCGACGGACGACACGCCTGGATCTCCTCGCACGTGCGCAACTGCAGCCGACTTTCACCACGCAGGGACTGCTCGTAGCGACGCACGTACAATTGGTTGAGCACGTCGATATCGGCCGCCGAATAGTTGGTGTGTACCAGCTCCCGGCGCAGCCGTGCTTTCTGGTCGGGGGTGGCGCTGTAGAACGTATCGACGAAGGCAGGAAAGTAGACCTCATCGGAAAACGGGCTGGTGTCTTTTTGCCGGTAACCGAAATTGCGTGTGAAGCCCACCACGTCCCGGACGCCCGACTGTTCGCTGGCATGGAGCAGGATTTCCACGGCGCTCTGGCTGCCACCGATCACCGCCACCCGAGATTGGCCGCCCGTCGCAGCGATGCTTTCGGCCAGCGCTGGCAGGTAGTCGTTCAGGTGGCGAACACGGGCGTCGCTGATCCCCGCGAAGGGTGCCGGGATGTGAGGGGTGCGGCCGGGCGCCAGGACCAGCGCCCGTGCGCACACGACACGGCCGTCGGTACAGGTCACCTGGTAGTGACGCTCGCCTTCAGGCGCCTCGACCAGCGCCACGGCCTGTGCTTCGCAGCCATACTGCACGCGGTCGGCGAAGAAGCCGGCAGCCCAGGTGACGTACTGGGCGTACTCTTCGCGCAAGGGATAATGCAGCGGCAGGTTCAAATGCTCGTAGAGACGGCCTTGCTCGAAGAGGAAGTTGGTGAAGCCATAGCGGCTGCGTGGATTGCGTGGCGTCACCAGGTCGCGCAGCGGATGGTTCTGGATGTCCGAGCCGGGCAGCAGCATGTTGGGCTGCCAGAGCGGCCCCAGACGCCGCTCGAGAAAGGCCACGTCCAAGTGAGGTGCCAGCTCTTCGAGCGCGATGGCCAAGGCCAGGTTGGCCGGGCCGAAGCCGATGCCCAGGATGTCGACGACAGGCGAGAGACGGTTCATGCTTGCGCCTCCAGTGCGTTCGCCACCTGGGGCGATTGAGCCAGCGTGCGTTGCAGTGCGCGGCCAAGACGCTGCAGGATCTGCTCCACTTGCGTGGACGTGATCACCAGCGGTGGCAGGAAACGTAGCACCGCGCCGTGCCGCCCGCCCGTTTCGATGAGCAGACCTTCGTCCAGACAGGCCCGCTTCACGCGTGTGGCCAATTCACCCGCAGCCAGACGATGACCCTGGGTATCCAGTGCGCCCTCTGGGTCGACCAGCTCCATGCCCAACATCAGGCCCCGGCCTCGAACGTCGCCGATGCAGGTATGTTCCTGCTGGAGTCGTAGCAGGCCGTCCCGCAGTTGAGCGCCCACCTGACGTACATGATCGAGCAGGCCCTCCTGGCGAATGTATTCCAGGGTGGCGGCACCGCTGACCAGCGCGATCTGGTTACCCCGGAACGTGCCGGCGTGCGCACCGGGTTTCCACAGGTCGTACTGGTCCAGGTAGACCAGCACGGACAGGGGGTAACCTCCACCGATGGCTTTGGAGAGCAGGATGGCGTCGGGGGTGATGCCGGCGTGCTCGAAGGCGAACATGTCGCCACTGCGACCAATGCCGCTCTGAATCTCGTCGATCACCAGCGGAACGTGATGCCGCGTGGTGATCTCTCGTACCTGACGCAGCCAATGGGCGCTGGCGGGAATGCAGCCTCCTTCGCCCTGGATGGCTTCGAGCAGCACCATGGCGGGCTTGCCAACGCCGCTTTCAGGGTCGCTGAGCAGGTTGTCCAGGCACGCCAGGCTCAGCGCATCGGTGTCTGCGGCATGCACACCTGCGCCAAAGGGGCTGCGGAAGGCATAGGGATACGGCGCAAAATGCACCTCGCCGGGCAACCCGCTGATGGCATGCTTGGGCGCCAGATTGCCCATCATGCCCAGCGTGCCGTGGGTCATGCCATGGTAGGCGCCTTGGAAGACGATGACCGGACGCCGCCCGGTGGCGGTCTTGAACAGCTTGAGTGCTGCTTCGGCGGCATCCGCGCCCGTAGGACCGCAGAGCTGGAAGCGAGCGTTGGCGGCAAATTCGGCGGGAAGCGCCCGGTACAGCTCCTCGACGAAGTCGACTTTCGCGGGAGTGGCGATGTCCAGCGCCTGCTGCAGTTGTCCCGATTGAAGAAAGGCGATCACCCGATCGCGGACGAACGGATGGTTATGGCCCAAGGGTAGCGCGCCCGCGCAGGCCAGGCAGTCCAGGTAATGGCGACCCTCGCTGTCGATGACCTCGGCGCCCTGGCCTTGGCTCAAAAGCCTGGGAATGTTTCTGGCATAGGTGCGGGCGTTGGATTCTCGTGCGGCCAGCATGTGCAAAGCATTCGGGTTCATGGGGCAGTCCTTGTCAAAGGGAAACCGTGGCGATGGTGGAGTCCTGCTTCTGGCTGACCGCACGCTGGCCCAGGGCATGGATCCAGCGGCGGTATTCGAGGCCCATGCGGTCGCTGACCACGTGCATTTCCGCGCGTGGATCCAAGGGCAGGCGGGCAGGGCGTTGCGATTCGACAATGCGCCGATCCTGCTCGAACACGGTGTTCTGACGGGCGAGGATCTGCTCGAGGGTCAGCTCCGGACCGAAGTTGATGGCCACGATCAGCCAGATGATGCACTCGGCTTCATCCACCGGCGTGGCATTGAAGAACGTGCAGAAACGCTCGGTTTCGCCGGTTTTCTTCATGAAGTACGCGGTGGTGGGATTGAGCACCGAGTAGGTATAGCGCGCGTTGACGGGTATGCCACGGTGATCGCCGAACGGCTGGAACACCGTGATCTCCGACGAGTGCAAGCCCCGTTCGTCTTCGTGAACGCTGTACTTTTTCAACGGTTCCGGTGCGTCCGGCAGACCGTTGAGGTGAGCATGGACGAAGGGGAAATGCGAAGCGTCGATGAAGTTTTCCAGCGACCGCAACGCGTTGGCCTTGTAGTGGTACGGACCGGCGTAGACCTTCCGGTAACTGTCGTCTTCCCATTGCGGCAGCTCGGGCAGGGGCCGCTGAGGCGTTTCCAGGCTGACCCAGACATAGCCGTAGCGCTCTTGCGCATGGTGCCGGTACACCAGGCGGTGCGAGGCCGGTCCGCTGCGTTCCGGGTGGGCAGGTACCCGTGTGCACTGCCCTTGGGCGTTGTAGCGCCAGCCGTGGTAGGGGCACTCGATTTCACCCTGCTTGACGCAGCCCAGGGACAGGCGCGCGCCACGGTGGCCGCAGTAGTCTTTCCAGGCATGGACCTGGCCTGCTTCGTCTCGCCACAGCACCAGGTCTTCGCCCAGCAGTTTGGCGGCCAGCGGCTGCTGCACGCCGACGTCTTCACTGCGGCACAACACATGCCATTGTCCTGCCAGCGCCTTGTAGTCGACTTCGTCACGATTCCATTCACCGGTGTAGAACATCGGTATCTCCTGTTTTCAGGCAAAGAAAGGCCGTCGATGCCCGAGGGCATCGTTTTTCAAAGGTCAGCGGTCAGCGGATTTCGGGGTGTCGCGGCTCGAACCGCCAGCCAGGCGCTGCCCAGCCGGTTTCGTCGTAGTCACCCAGGCACTGGTCGACCAGAGAGGTGCACTGATCCATCACACCGGCGGTTTCGCAATGACGCAGCATGTCCAGGCGAACCTGCTCGTTGTTGCCGGCGTAGTTGTTCTCGTAGAGCTCATGGCGACCGGCGAACTCGCTGCCCAGCGCGTCCCACAGCAGCTTGATCAGCTTCATGCGCTCGGAGGCAGTCTGGCCCGTGCCTTGGTAATAGTCATCGATCAACGGCCGGGTCTGGGGGTCGGCCATGTCCAGCCAGCTGGATACCTGCATGATCGGCGAGCCACCAAGGATAGTGTTGAAGACCGGCTTGAGCTGGCTCATCATCTGGGTGCCGAAGTAGCGCACGGTGGCGGCGGCTTCGAGGCGTGGCACGACCGAGCCATCCTGACGGACTTCGGGCGACTGGCACAGGTTTTCGGTCAACGTCCACAGCATGTTGCGCAGGGCCACGATGTCCGCCAGCCGCGTACGCACGCCACGGAATTCCGACGAACCGTTGGATGCCAGCACCTTGGCCAGCAGGCCGCAGATGAAGTCCATCTTGACGGCCAGGCGGGTGCCGGACTGCAACGGGTAACGGTTCAGGAAGCCCGACGCGGCGTAGAAGCTGCGCGCCCGCTCGACGTCCCGGTAGATCAAGACGTTTTCCCAGGGCACAAGCACGCCATCGAAGATCAGCACCGAATCGTTTTCGTCGAAGCGGCTGGACAACGGATTGTCGAACGGGCTCAGGGCTGCAGCTTCATAGGAGCGGCGGCACATGATCTTCAGGTTGGGCGCGTTCATCGGCAGGATGAAGCACAGGGCAAAGTCTTCTTCGGTACCGGCCCGGTACTGGGTCGCGCTGTTTTGCGCGACGAAGGTGGCATTGGACAAGGCGGCGCTGGTGGCCACCATCTTCACACCGCGCACGATGATGCCAGCGTCCGTTTCCTTTTCCACATGCAGGTAGATGTCGCGCATCTCCGCTACGCTGCGTGCCCGCCCTATGGGTGGGTTGACCAACACGTGGTTGAGGAACATCACCTGGCGGGCGCTTTTCTGGTACCAGGCCAAGGCGTTGTCGTGGAACGGCGCATAGAGGTGTGGGTCGGAGCGCAGGGTCGCGGTGAAGCCGGCCTTGTAATCCGGCGTACGGCCCATGAACCCATAGGACAGACGCGACCAATGGGCGATGGCGTCCCGTGCCTTGAGCAGATCGGCGGACGAGCGTGCCGGCATGAAGTAGCGATGCGTTCGATAGCCGTCCGGGTCGATGTCCGTCATCAGCGTCTGCGTGGCCGGATCATGCAACGCGTCGTACAGCCGCGACAGCGAGTAGGCGCTATTGCGGAAAGCCGGGTGCTCGCAGACGTTCTTCACCCGCTCGCCATAGATATGCACGTCGCGTCCATCGTCGAGGCTGTCCAGGAATTGGGCCCCTGTCATCATTTCGTTGTGCGCACCAGCGTCCATCAGAACTTCCTTGTTGTTGTTGTGGGGAAAGCCGTGGTCCGATGCGGCCTCCTGAAGAGGCCGGCAGGTCAAACGTAATAACGCGCGATCAAGGTGATGCCGGAAACGAGCACCACGATGTTGATCACCTTGAGGAATTGTTCACGCGACATGTTCAGCGTGATGCGGCGCCCGACGGTGACGCCGATCAACATGCCAGGGGCGAGAAAGAGCGCCAGCCACAGCAGGCTGGTGTCGAGGTACACCCCGGCCAGCGCGAACAGCACCACGCGGGTCAGCGTACTCAGCCCGATGAGCGTGGTCTGGGTGATGCGCATGGCATCCTTGGTCGGGATCCGGCCGCTGAGGTAGATCGCGTAGATGAACCCGCCGCTACCGAACAAGGCGCTGAAGACGCCGCCAATCGAGCCGAACGGGTAGGCCGCCGCTGCACTGAAGTGGCGCTGGGGCTTGAGCCCGCTCAGCGAATACAGGGCATAACAGACCACGAAGACACCCAGGGCCGGCAGCAGGTACTCAGGGCGTGTGGCCAACAGGATGGCCGCGCCGATCAGGCTGCCGAGGATCATCATGGGGACCAGGCGGCGCAGTTCGCGCCAGTCGGCATTACGACCGTCACGGCTCACGTTGACCAGGGCCGCGAACAGGTCCATCAGCGCCAGAAGCGGAACGATCTTGGCAACCGGCAGGAACAGGGCCAGCACGGGGCTCGCCACCAGGGCAGTCCCGAACCCGGCAATGCCGAAAATCACGTAGGCACATAGCAGGGTGGCAAAAATCAGGGCGTAGGGAGCCCATCCAATGGTCAGCCCGTCGATCATCACACGAGTCCTTTCTTGTTATGTGGGTAATTCGTTTTGGATCCTAAATCAGCACCCAATACGGCGCAACACCGATTGGATCCCTTCTTTAGTCGCACACCGTTGCGGGTCTGTTCGTCGCTTCCGATGGAGCCTGATGCGTATCGCGCAACTGGCTCACACGGCTGCGCGTGCGAGCCAGGTCGCCGGCCTCGCAGGCATCCATCATCTGGTCGAACGGCAGTTCGCTGATCAGAAACAGCGTGGCGCGTTTGTCGTACAGCACGTCGATGACGTTGAGGAAGCGTTGCTGCCCGGCTGCACTGGCCGTCGACAACCTGGGTACGGCATCGATCACCCAGCGCGTGTACCGATCGGCCAGGGCCAGATAGTCGATGGTGGCTGAATCGGCTTCGCACAGGTCCGCGAACCGGAAGTACACCATGTCGTCATCCAGCACCAGACCCTCGAGCACGCGGTGATTGACCGTCAGCGGCCCCGTCTCCGGCAACCCGACCGGTACGCCAAGGTGTTGTCGTTGTTGGGCGGTTCCGGGAGACACGAAGGCACCCTGGTTGAAGGCATCTGCCGAGGCGTCACTGGAGGCGCGATAATCCAGGTCGCCCGCCACGGACTGGACGTCCATGTGCTGTTCGATCAGTTCGATGGTCGGCAGGAAGCGCTCGTGGTACAGCGGGTTCGGCAGCAAGCCTTGAGGTGGGTAGTTGGAGGTCACGACCATCACGCAGCGGCGATTGAGCAAGGCCTTGAACAGGCGACTGACCAGCATGGCATCGCCAATGTCATGCAGGTGGAACTCATCGAAGCACAGCAGGCGGCAATCGCCGAGCAGACTGTCCAGTGCCGTTTCGATCGCGTTTGGCGTGGCCGCATGCTCGAACATGCGCTGGTGGAACTCACGAAAGAAGGCATGGAAATGAATGCGACGTTTCTGGGGCAGGGGCACGGCTGCGAAGAACGTATCCAGCACGAAGCTCTTGCCGCGTCCTACCGGCCCCCACAGGTAGAGGCCACGGGGCATCAGATGCCCGAGTCGCATCAACAACGAAGGGTTGAGCAGCGTCTGGGTCAAGTCGCCCAAGCGCCGTGCAGCGGCCACCTGGTAGGCATCGAGCGTATAGCCCTTGGCATGGGCAGCCTGCTCGATGGCGGCAACCACCTCGTTTCCTGCATTACCGTGTTTCATCTCAAACCCTACCAAGGACCGATGCCGGATAGTAGCCATAGTCACTGCGCAACGATAGACATTGGATCCTAAATTGGATGCGCCGTTTCAGCCTTTTTCCAAGGCCAGGTAGCGCTGGGTGCGCACGATCGCTTCGCGCTCCGTGAAGCTGGTGAGCTGGTCGGCCATCGCGGCGCTGTCACCGCTGCGCATGATCTCGGCCAAGGTCTGCTGCATGGCGTGGATCGCGGCGCGTTGCAGGTCCGACGGGATGATCACCAGCTGATAGCCCAAGGCTGCCAAGGTCTCGACCGGCACCATGGGCGTCTTGCCGCCGTGGAACATGTTCATCAGTTTCGGGCCGGGCAGACGGTGCGCGATCGCCTCGATCTGCGCCAGGGTCTCCGGTGCCTCCACGAAGATCATGTCGGCACCCGCTTCGATGTAGGCCTCGGCACGGTCCAGGGCGGCCTCGAAACCTTCGACGGCGATCGCATCGGTGCGGGCGATCAGTACGAAGTCCGGATCCTGCAGGGCATGGCGCGCGATGCGGATCTTGGTGCACATCTCCGACGGGGCGATCAGTGTCTTGTCGTTCAGGTGCCCGCAGCGTTTGGGAAAGACTTGGTCTTCCAGGTGCAGGGCCGCCACACCGATACGTTCGAACGCGCGCACGGTTCGCTCGACGTTGGGACCGCCGCCAAAGCCGGTGTCGGCATCCGCGATCACGGGAAGCGTGGTGGCGTCGACGATTTTCTCGATGCGCTCGAGCACTTCGCTGAAGCTCAGCAGGCCGATGTCCGGCAATGCCGTGGAGCGCGCAATGGCGCCGCCGCTGGCGTAGACGGCCTGGAACCCAGCCAGTTCGACCAGGCGCGAGGACAGCCCATCGTAGGCGCCTGGGGCGACCAGGCTGGTGCCGCTGGCGAGGTGTTTACGCAGCTGTGCGGTGACGGTCATGGCGTCCTCTGCCTCTTGCTCTCGGGAAGGAGGGAAAAGCTTGGCGGGCCTTGTCGAGGATGTCTAATATTTAAAAAGTACCTGATTAGGATGTAAAAGGTTCCATGGAGCTTCGTCATCTGCGTTATTTCGTCGCCACGGCCCAGGCCCAGAGCTTCACCAAGGCCGCGCAGGCCCTGCACATCGCCCAGCCTCCGCTGGGGCAGCAGATACGTGCCCTCGAGCAGGAAGTCGGTACGCCGCTGTTCTTGCGCCAGGGCCGCGGCGTGGTGCTCAGTGATGCGGGCGCCGTGTTCCTCACGTCGGCGCTGGATATCCTGGCGCGCGTCGAGCAGGCGAAAAAAGAGGCCGTCAGGGCGGCCAATGGCGAGCTTGGCACATTGGTCCTGGGATTCACCGAGTCGGCGTCGTTCAACGAAACGGTCACCCAGCTGATCAGCCGTTACCAGCAGGCCTGTCCCGACGTCGGCCTCACGCTGCTCGAAGATGACAGCGAAACGCTAATCCGGCGATTGAGCCAAGGGGAGCTGGATGCCGCCATCGTCCGGCCTCCTTTTGCCGACACGGATGACTTGGCCTTCCACATCCTCAGCGAAGAACCACTCATGGTGGTGTTACCCAGCGGCCATGCTCTGGCGCGACGTGATCGTCTGTGTCTGGAGGATCTTCGTCACGAGCGCTTCGTGCTCTATGCGCGTCAGTCAGGCCATGGGTTGAGCGCCGATATCGTGGCCGAATGTCGTGCCCACGGGTTCAACCCCCTGATCCATCAGCAGGCCCCGCAGGTATCGTCGGCGGTCAACCTGGTTTCCGCCGGCATGGGCGTGGCGATCGTCCCGGCGTCCATGCAGCGCATGCAGCGGCCAGGGCTGGCCTTCCGCGCCCTGGCGCTGGAGCGCCCGCGGGCCGTGCTGGGGCTCGCTACCCAGGCGCACCCGAGGCGCACCGTGGTGCAGCGGCTGCTGTCATGCGCCGAGGGGTTGCGCACAGGCGAGGGATAGCAGGTAAGCTAGGCGCCTCTTTTGTAGTGTGACCTGGGCGATGGAATTCAAGGATCTGCGGGACTTCGTGCGGCAGCTAGAGCAGCGCGGCGAGCTGAAGCGCATTGCGGTGCCGGTATCACCGGTGCTGGAAATGACCGAAATCTGCGACCGGACCTTGCGCAAGCAGGGCCCGGCGCTGTTGTTCGAGAACCCCGTCGGTTTCGACATGCCCGTGCTCGGCAACCTGTTCGGCACGCCCGGGCGCGTGGCGCTGGGCATGGGCGCCGAGTCGGTGAGCGAGCTGCGGGAAATCGGCAAGCTGCTGGCCTTCCTCAAGGAGCCCGAGCCGCCCAAGGGCCTCAAGGACGCCTGGTCCAAGCTGCCGATCTTCAAAAAGATCATCTCCATGGCGCCCAAGGTGCTCAAGGACGCGGCCTGCCAGGAAATCGTGATCGAAGGCGACGACGTCGACCTGGGCGCGCTGCCTGTCCAGCACTGCTGGCCTGGCGATGTCGCGCCGCTGATCACCTGGGGCCTGACCGTGACCCGCGGCCCCAACAAGGAACGGCAGAACCTGGGCATCTACCGCCAGCAGGTGATCGCCCGCAACAAGGTCATCATGCGCTGGCTGAGCCACCGGGGCGGTGCGCTGGACTACCGCGAATGGTGCGAAAAGCATCCCGGCGAACCCTTCCCCGTGGCCGTGGCCCTGGGCGCCGACCCGGCGACCATTCTGGGAGCGGTCACTCCCGTGCCCGACAGCCTGTCGGAGTACGCCTTCGCAGGCTTGCTGCGCGGTCATCGCACCGAGCTGGTGAAATGCCGCGGCAGCAACCTGCAGGTACCGGCCAGTGCGGAAATCGTGCTCGAAGGGGTGATCCACCCTGGCGAAATGGCCGACGAAGGCCCGTACGGCGACCACACCGGCTACTACAACGAAGTGGACCGCTTCCCGGTGTTCACGGTCGAGCGCATCACCCACCGCCTGCGTCCGATCTACCACAGCACCTATACCGGTCGGCCGCCCGACGAGCCGGCGATCCTTGGTGTGGCCTTGAACGAAGTGTTCGTGCCGATCCTGCAAAAGCAGTTCCCGGAAATCGTCGACTTCTACCTGCCGCCCGAAGGCTGCTCGTACCGCATGGCGGTGGTGACCATCAAGAAGCAGTACCCCGGCCATGCCAAGCGGGTGATGCTGGGGGTCTGGTCGTTCCTGCGCCAGTTCATGTACACCAAGTTCGTCATCGTGACCGACGACGACATCAACGCCCGCGACTGGAACGACGTGATCTGGGCGGTCACCACCCGCATGGATCCCAAGCGTGATACCGTGCTGATCGACAACACGCCGATCGACTACCTCGACTTCGCGTCGCCGGTATCGGGCCTGGGGTCGAAGATGGGCCTGGACGCGACCCACAAGTGGCCAGGCGAAACCACGCGCGAGTGGGGCAGGGTCATCGTCAAGGATGATGCCGTCACTCGCCGTATCGACGAGCTGTGGGATCAGTTGGGAATCGATTGAATGCAGGTAACCTTGCAGCCGTCCGGCGCCGTGCTGGCGGTGAAACCGGGAGAACGGATTCTGGAGGCCGCGCGGCGCCTGGGCTATGACTGCCCGCAGAGCTGCCGCAATGGCAATTGTCACGTCTGCGCAGCCTTGCTGGTCGAGGGCCGGATTCGCCAGGAAGGGGAGGTGCGTGACCACGGGGAGTTGTACACCTGCATCGCCGAGCCCCTGGAAGACTGCGTGCTGCTGTGGGACGGTGTGCTGGCCCTGGGCGAGCTGCCGGTACGCGCCCTGGCCTGTACCCTGAGCGACTGTCGCGACATGGGCGGCGATGTCTGGCGTGTTCGCCTGCTCGCCCCGGCCGGCAAGCCACCGCGCTACCACGCCGGCCAGTACCTGATGATCGAGCGTGACGGGGCGAGCAAGGCCGCGTTTTCGCTGGCCTCGGCCCCCCACCGTGGTCGTGAGCTGGAGCTTCACGTGCTGGCACGCGAAGACAGCACACGCCAGCTGATCGCCCAACTGCAGCGCGACCAGATGGCACGCTTGGAAATGCCTTTTGGCGATACCCACCTGGCCGAACTGCCTGACGGCCCGCTCGTGCTGATTGCCGCCGGTACCGGCATGGCCCAGATGCACAGCCTGATCGAGCACTGCCGTGCCAAGGGGTTCGAACACCCGGTGCACCTGTACTGGGGCGTGCGCCGTCCGGAAGACTTCTACACCCTCGAACACTGGGCCGAGTGGGAGGCGTTACCCAACCTGCACCTGCATCAGGTCGTCAGCGACCTGTGTGGCTGGGAAGGGCGCTGCGGCATGCTGCATGAAGCCGTGCGCGAAGACATCGCCGACCTCAACCAGGTCCACGTGTACGCCAGCGGTTCGCCGAACATGATCTACGCCACCCTCGATGCACTGGTCGAGGCCGGCATGGATGCGCATCGGATGCGCGCGGACGTGTTCGCCTATGCCCCACGGGCTTGACGACAGCCCTCAGCGTTCGGCCGGGCAATAGACCGTATCCGGCGCCCAGGCCGGCGCCTGCCGAAGGTTGAACAGGCGGCAGGTCGCATACCAGCAGAGCGCGCCATACAGGTTCCAGGGGAAGAGTACGCACCAGACAGGGAGTAACCCGTTGTACTTGAGCTGCTCTTCCCACGGCTCGCCGGTGCGCCAGGGCACGTAATGCCGCAGGGCCTCCCGGGGCGTCAGGTAGATGCGCTGGTTGGGGACCTGGCCCCAGTTGCCCTCTGCCGGGGGCGGCAGCCCTTCAGGGCCGTGGTCCATGAAGTGTTCGATGTAGGCCTGCACGGACAGCACGTTCGAGGCGTCTGGCGTGCTGGCGGTATTGCCGTCTATCCAGATGAAGATATCCAGCAAGCCCTTCGACGGATTGGCCGTGTCCCGGATCACCAGGGACTGCGCCGTGCCGATACCGGCGCCATTGAAACCTACGCGGGCAGAAGGGTATAGCTCCGCGTCTTTCCACTGGCAGACGAACGGTTTTTTACCACGCCATGTGGTGATGACTTGCAGTTCTCTGTCGAAGAAGAAGTGCGAGAGGGTTTTGAGGAGGTAGATGCGGTAGAGCAAGAAGAGCGCGAGCATCAAGGGGACGCTGAGGCTGGCCAGGCTTAAATAGATCAGGAAAGGATCGAAGTCGCTGTCATGCAAGAGGATAGCAGGAAGCCCAATAAATGAGATAAGCGCCCAGGAGCAATAGAGCTTGCCCATGAATGCGGAGTCTTCGATCCAGGGGTTTCGCAGGCATAAAATGCGTTTGTCCATGCTTATCAGCTGATCGGATATCTTTGGCTTGGTCAAACTGCGAGGCATATTAATATGTCTTTCAGCTACCATGGGTATTTTCCTAGCGTGAAGGTGCGGTGAATGGACTCGCTGTTCGTTAAAGGGTGGCTAGGTGTATAATGGACATGAAGAGATACTTCCTTGAGGTCTGTTGCGCGACATTCAAAGTTCAAGATCAATCCCTGAGCTGTTTCAAAAGCCTCGACATTGTAAATAACCGTTTCAGTTGTGGCCTTCCTCGCGTGAATGCCTTCGGCATTGGCTTCCCATTTGCTTTCACCCAGCATGAAACCTCTAAGAAGAACAGTGAATTCAGCAATGCTTGGCTTGCTGTAGAAGGTCTTGCTATAAGGTACGGAGGTGCCTAGAGGCGTTATGGGTATAGCGTCATGCCAGGCGGTTTCTATTGTGCGTGCGATGCAGGTTATTTCAATTTTTTCTAGTAAGAGCGGTGCATGGTAGATAGCATGCCAACTTATCAGCTCTTCAGATAAGCTTTTGTAATCAGGAAGCTTTTTGTCGTAAGTAAGTCTTATGCCTTCACGAACTTCTCCGTCGTTCAATTTGTTTCCAAAAATGCTCCGTGCGATCCATAGCTCGGTAGGTGTATGGATACGGTCATTGGACTTTGAAATAAGAATAAGACCGACCATGATAAAAGCAGCGCCAACTAGGATAACGGTTGAGACAATCAGGCCTGCGGTAGATGCTAATGTGGTTAGTCCCAGTGCTGCTAACCCTCCTTCCAAGACTAACCCGTTGCCTAGTGCAAATGCGATGCCGCCGCCAAAAGAATATAAGGCGGCAATGCTATCACCGTTTCGACGTTGTCGGGCTGCTCTGCTGAGGTCGGAAGCCAATCCCAAAAGTATGGCTGGGTAACCTAATGCACGTGTATAAATTTTGCTTGTGATGAGCTTCACAGTGCTTTTTGCAAAGCCGCTCTCTTTGATCAAAAGATCTTTCCGCAGCCTGAGTATTTCATTGAGAGAATAGCCGCTGGCGATGGAAGCGCTGATGGACCCCGAGGTGGCAAACAGCGCAGAAGCGAAGCTGGTGGTGTGTTCGATGCCGCCAATGGCGACGGCGTTATGGTAGGCCGCTTTCAAATTGATCATATTGAACCAGAGCGCGCCTATGTTTAGAGCGCTGAGGCTGCCTGACTTTGCCACTAGCAGCCGTGTGGGCTTCACTTTGAGCGTTGTGGTCTCTTGAAGGGTGACCGTTCGGCTTCCCTGGATGTGCAATGAGGTGGTTTTCTTGACTTCAGCCATGCCGGCTTCGATGAAGCGTTTTATCTCGCTGCTGAACGTGTCAGACTTTATGTAGGTGTCCGTTATCTCATAGCGTGCGACGAGTAAGCCAAGTGCTTTTACTGCGTTGGTGTCGTTCGCAGCCGCCAATAGTTGCTGATGCAAGGTATGGCTAGCGTTCCAACGCGTTTGGCCACGCATACGTTTGAGCACAACCGTACTGACCGACTCTGCGGTCAAGTCGGTTGTGCCAGCAAGCGCTGGAAACTGCCCGCCGATACCCTCAATGACACCTGCATTAGCGCTCAATAGCGTCGCGACTGCGTCTGCGCGATCTTTGAATGGATTGAACGGCGCCAATGCGACGTACAACGGGCTATCTTCATGGTCCAGCCACCTCTCAAGCCGTTTGAAACGTGGGTCTTCGTCCTCTGTCCCCGGCAAAGTCTGACTCATGGGGTGGATCAATAAAGCGAGTAGCGTTTCCAGACTCGTGGCCGAGTCCCGATTGTCGCGGTCGTAGGTAGCCAGGGCTGCAGCCAGGCTGCGGTTGTTCTCCAGTGAGCCGACCTCTGCAGAAGCGAGCCACACATCATGATCGTAGGTCGCCTCCAAGGCGATAGCTTGCAGTTCCATCCGCTTGCTCTGCATCCGGTCACGCTGCCCGAGGAACGCCCAGTATTTTTCGACGTCCAGCCGTTCTGCCAAGCGTGCGCCTTGGGGCGAAGCACGGGGGTCGGTCAGCTTTTCATACCGTTGTTGGCTTGGGGAGCCTTGATAATATCGGTCGTCGCTGCGTCTCTTCGACCGGTAACGCTCACCTGTCATCAGCCCGGCAGGTGTACGTTTCTGCTCATACAAGCTTTCCAGCGTCTGCTCGATCAGAAAGGCGATCATGTCCTTGCGGTGATAGTCCTGACTGTCCGCGCTCAGCACCCCTGAAGTCTTGTAAAAGCACGAGGGCACGGCATCGTGGGTGCTCTGACTGGGGTCATCGAAACGCATGTGTACCGGTGTGGGCATGAGATCGCGCACCTGGTGCTGATACGCCGAGACCGACAGGCCAAGGTCCAGGCCGATGCCTTCGGCATCGTTGAGTGCGACGACGGCAGGCACACGTGGCGTCAGGCAAGGGTAATGGGTGCGCAGGCTCAGGAAGGTATAGGGCGTCAGATCAGGACTGCTCTCGTGACAGCTCCAGAACAGCGGCATCCGTTGGCCAGCGGGCTTGTAATCTTCCACCCACTGAACGAGCGCATCGGCAGGCAGAACGTGAGGCTGGGTCGACGGGGATGACTCGCCGCTGAGCAGCTCGACAAGATCGAGTCGTCGCATATGGCGACTGCGCATCGCCTGGCTGGCACACAGCCTGGCCGTCATGGCATTGGTCCACAGGTGCGAGCTGTAGCCAATCCAGATTTCCGCGGCCCTGGCCTCGTCGTGCTCGACCCATACCCAGCCCAAGGATCGGTTGGACACGAAGCAGTCACGGCGGTGATAGCACTCCAGCCCCTGATACTTCAGTTCCTTGAAATGGCCTTCGCCGTCGTGTTCGTGGATGACGAGTCGCTCACCCTCCGGGCCTTTCATGAAGACGTACACATAACCAGGCCGTAGCGCCCGCAGGGTGTAGACCGATCGCTTCAGGGCAGGGAATGCTGTATCCAAGGCATAGCCAGAGTCGGCATAGCGCGTACTGCCTGACTCGGTGTCGCGTGGCACGACGGCATAGCGAATGGGAAGAATCGGAATTCGATTCCAGCCACAGTTGGGCGGAGACAGGGCGTGCATGCGTGCACCGGTCATCATGGAAAGTGCCTTCGTTGCGGACGCTCAGCGCCTGGCAGGCGGCGATGATCAGCATCCGTGCATGGATGTGCACGAAGAATGAAGAGCCGGCTAAGGTGCTGCTATCGGAGCCTACTTAAAATTCCGTGGGAAATTTCTTGGGGCCTGATGGCACGACAGACTTGAAGTTGCGCAATTCGAGGTTGAAGTTTCCCCACTATGTGAAAAGTAATCATCGACGTGGCTTGGGTACATCAATGCCCTCTCATATTTTGGCGCTATCGATATAAGAAATTAGATTATCCAAAGCGATGCCTTCTCCTGCCTGCCGTCGGAATTTTTGTTATAACTTGGAACCACGACGACCCCTTCAGGTAGATTACGGCCTTCCACGGTCACGGAGAAAGGACGAGCGCCACGATGTCATCGACTCAAGCCTCCAGCTGGCAACCGACGTATCCCCCTTCCCTCGATTTCGGCCTGCAGCACACCCCTGAACAACTCGTGGCATCGATGCAGAGCACCATGGCCCAGCACCGTGGCGGCCCGGTCTGGCTCTTCGCCTATGGCTCGCTCATCTGGCGGCCGGAGTGCAAGTCCCTCGAGCGTCAGCGCGCACGTGTGCATGGTTATCACCGTGGGCTGTACCTGTGGTCCCATGCGCACCGTGGTACGCCCGAGCAACCCGGCCTGGTGTTCGGCCTGGATCGGGGAGGGTCGTGCAGTGGCGTGGCCTACCGATTGGATGAGGCCGACCTGGAAGCCGCCTTGTTGGCCTTGTGGCAGCGTGAAATGCCTTACCCTGCCTATCGCCCTCACTGGCTCAATTGCCGACTGGCCGATGGCACGCGTATCCAGGCGTTGGGTTTCGTGCTGGAGCGGCACTTGCCCTGCTACGCTGGAAACCTGCCCGATACCTTGCTGAGCCAGATCCTGGCCACGGCCAAAGGGCACTACGGCACGACCCGTGAATACGTGGAGCAGACGCTCGATGCCTTGCGCGTGCATCAGATGCCGGACCGCAGCCTTGAGGCACGCTTCCGTCGGTGCCATGGTCTGCTCCAGGCCTGATCGGGCCGTCGACCTCCTGCTTTGCCGGTTGCCGCCGATAACAGGGCAGGTCGGTGTGTCTCGGGTATGCTGACGTCATTTGCATGAGGAGCGAACGTGAACGCGCGGATCTTGTTGGTACTGGCCCTGTTGTTGCCAGGCGTGGCCCTGGCGGCCGAGGAAGAGAAAGAAGGCGCGCCCAAGGTCGCCTACATCACCCTGACCCCGCCCCTGGTGGGCAATTACGCGCTTGATGGCGGGCCACGCCTGCGCGTCTACAAGGCCGATGTGGCGTTGCGTGTTACCGGGGATGCGGCAGCGGCGGCGGTCAAGCACCACGAGCCGTTGATTCGCAACCAGCTGGTCGGCCTGTTCGCCCAGCAGGGCGTGGATGACATGAGCTCGGTCGAGGCCAAGGAAAAGCTTCGTCAGGAAGCGCTCAAGCAGGTCCAGCAGGTCCTCGAGACCGAAGAAGGCAAGCCGATCGTCGAGGACGTGCTGTTCAACAACCTGATCGTCCAGTGATCACGTCGCGAGCGCCAGGATCGCCTGCCACTGCTCGGCAGTAACGGGCATCACCGAAAGACGACTGCCTTTCTGCACCAGTGGCAGCGCCGCCAGCGCGGCCTGCTGCTTCAGCAAACCCAGGGGTAGCACGCGTGCGAACGTGCGTACGTGGCAAACATCCACGGCGCTCCAGGGGTTCTTGTCCACACTGGCCTTGGAGTCGAAGTAGGGACTGTCAGGTGCCAGCGCACTTGGGTCGGGATAGGCCGCAGTGGTCACCCGGGCGATGCCGGCGATGCCCGGCTGCGGGCAGCTGGCATGGTAGAAAAAGCACTCGTCGCCTGCGGCCATTTCGCGCAGAAAGTTACGTGCCTGATAGTTGCGTACGCCATCCCAGCACGCACCGCTCGAGCGGGCCAACGCCTGGATGGAAAGCTCATCGGGCTCTGATTTCATCAACCAGTAAGTCATCGCGCAGTCCTGACATTATTTGAAATAACTCGTTGCATCAAACCGACAGTCGGTTGACGCCAGCATTTGATTGTCGACTCGGGTTGTCGGAGAATGCGCCCGTTTTCAGGGCTACGCACCTGCGGCCATCGTGGACGTGGGGCGAATCAGTTTGCCCGAGGGGGGCAATCGATGAACCGACGCAAGACGGATCCACTGTGGATCCTGGTGCTGATCTTTGGCCTGGGTGTGGTCACCACGGGCTATGCGCAGAGCTTTCTGGAGCGCAAGGTAGACGCCTCGTACCAGGCGTCCGCGGTGCAAGATCAGTCTGTGCGTTGAGTCGCCCCGCCCGTGCCGGTCATGCCGGCACCAGGTACCATTCACGGTCCGAGACCGTCCCCGTCAGCGGTACATCCCAACTGGCCTGAGTCAGCCGCTCGACCTTCTGGCATTCATGGGCCAGCCCCAGTAGCCGGGGTTTCTTCCACGTCGTCCGACGTTGCTGGTAGGCCAGGCTGCGATCGTAGAAGCCACCGCCCATCCCCAGGCGTCCGCCGTGTTCATCGAAGCCCACCAGGGGCAGCAGGATCAGGTCGAGCGCCCAGGTCGGACGCTGGCGCCTGCGGTTGATCACAGGTTCCGGAATGCGAAACCGGTTGCGACGCAACGACTCGCCACGTTCGAAGCGCTGGAATGCCATGCGGGTGCGTGGCCAGGCATGCAGGACCGGCAGATAGACGTGCTTGCCACGACGCTGGGCCTCGCGCAGGAGCGGGCGCGGATCGATCTCGCCATCGTTGGGTAGGTACAGAGCGATGTGCCGGGCGCGTCTGAACAAGGGGTGCTGGGCCAGCTGGCGGTACAGACCCTGTGACGCCTGGTGCTGTTCAGCGGGTGTCAGGGCACGGCGCGCGGTGCGCAGCAGGCGGCGTAGCTGAGGGCGGGTGAGCGGCGCGGTGTCGGTCATGGCACGGGCGTCTCGGGGCAGTGCTGGCGCAGCCTGCGCCAGATAACAAGATGCCCGCCACAAGGGCGGGCATCGGCGTATTCAGGCTCCCCGGTAAAACCGCTGTCGGTGTAGCCCTTGAACCCGAAAGTTCAAGGTGGAGGTTGCCGGACGCTTTAAGGCTTTCCGTCGAGCGGACATGCACACCAGCACCACGTGCAACCCCCGTGGTTGTGCGTATCGGCTCAGGGACATAACCGACTGGCGCATCCACCAGGGAGTGTGGCCAGTATACGCAGATTCAAACGCTTTTTGCATCCGGGTCGTCGGTCAGCGCCTGGTCGACCCGCTCCAGCAGATCGCGGACCTGCTCGCGGGACGTGCCCGTGGCAGCCACGTCCGGACGGTCCTGCTTGTGCAGCAGGTCATGGGTAATGTTCAGCGCAGCCATCACCGCGATGCGGTCGGCACCGATCACCTTGCCGCTGCTGCGGATCTCGCGCATCTTGGCGTCCAGGTAGCGGGCGGCGCTGACCAGGTTGTTGCGCTCCTCGGGCGGACAGATGATCGAATAGTCCTTGTCGAGGATCTGCACGGTGACGTTGTTGCTTGAACTCATGAGTCTTGCTCCAGGGCCCTGAGACGCAAGATCATCGATTCGACCTTGCGCCGGGCGGTCTCGTTCTTTTCGATGAGATGGGCGCGCTCTTCGCGCCAGGATCGTTCCTGCGCTACTAGGAGTGCATTACGCCGTTTTAGTTGCTCCACACGCTCGATCAGCAGCTCGAATCGGCTCATCAGCGCTTGCAGCTCGTTCTCTTGCATGGATGGCACTCGCTTCGCTCCGTCGTCACGTCCCCGGCGATGATGCCCCGGATCGCGCGCTCACGGCCAGTGCCGATAGTGTGCCGCGCGTGCCGGTGCTAGGATACGAGACCTTCATTCTAGTCATTGCGCCGCCTGGCGCCTAGTTGCCCATGCCCAATACCCAATCGCCGTACACCGCCTTCGCCGCCTTGCTCAGCAGCAATGGCCACCCCGTTTCACCTGCCGAACTGCACGGCCTGCTGCTCGGTCGCAGCTGCGCGGGCGCCGGTTTCGACGCCGAGGCCTGGCTGGCCGATGCCGCCGCACTGCTCGAGGTCGAGCCGCAGGACACCGTGCGCAATGCGCTGGTCGGCCTGCAGGAGATGGTCAAGGCCGAACTGACCGGCGACGACATCGCCATCGTGCTGCTGCTGCCGGGCGATGACGCCCCGCTGAGCGAGCGCGCCATGGCCCTGGGCCAGTGGTGCCAGGGCTTCGCCGCCGGCTTCGGGCTCAATGCCGGGGGCAAGGAGCTCAGCGAGGAGGCGCGCGAGGTGCTTCAGGACTTGGTGGCCATTTCCCAGGTCCAGGATGCGCTGGAAGAGTCCGAGGACGGTGAAAGCGACTACATGGAAGTCATGGAGTACCTACGCGTCGCGCCGCTGCTGCTGTTCTCGGAGTTCGCCAAGCCTGCCCAGGCCGCCGAGCCTGCCGCCAAGCCGTCGTTGCACTGACACCCGAAGGGGGCGTTCCAGCCATGAGCCGGATTCCGAAGGCCGAGTATGTCCGTCGTCGCAAGGCGCTGATGGCGCAGATGGTCCCTAACAGCATCGCCATCCTGCCTGCGGCGGCCGTCGCCATCCGCAACCGCGACGTCGAGCATGTCTACCGGCAGGACAGCGATTTCCAGTACCTCAGCGGCTTCCCCGAGCCGGACGCGGTGATCGCGCTGATCCCGGGCCGTGAGCATGGCGAGTACGTGCTCTTCTGCCGTGAGCGCAACGCCGAGCGCGAGCAGTGGGACGGCCTGCGTGCCGGCCAGGAAGGCGCCGTGCGTGATCATGGTGCGGACGATGCGTTTCCGATCGCCGACATCGACGAGATCCTGCCGGGCCTGATCGAAGGCCGTGAGCGTGTCTACAGCGCCATGGGCAGCAACCCCGAATTCGATCGGCGGTTGATGGACTGGATCAACGTGATCCGCTCCAAGGCCCGCCTGGGTGCCCAGCCGCCGAACGAATTCGTCGCCCTGGATCACCTGCTGCACGACATGCGGCTGTACAAGTCGGCGGCCGAGGTGAAGGTGATGCGCGAAGCAGCCGCCGTATCGGCGCGTGCCCATGTGCGCGCCATGCAGGCATGCCGTGCCGGGTTGCATGAGTACAGCCTCGAAGCCGAACTGGATTACGAATTCCGCAAGGGCGGGGCGAAGATGCCGGCCTACGGTTCGATCGTGGCGGCCGGGCGCAACGCCTGCATCCTGCATTACCAGCAGAACGACGCCGTGCTCAAGGACGGTGACCTGGTGCTGATCGATGCCGGGTGCGAGCTCGATTGCTACGCCAGTGACATCACCCGCACCTTCCCGGTCAGCGGGCGCTTCTCGCCGGAGCAGAAGGCGATCTATGAACTGGTGCTCGAGGCGCAAGCCGCCGCCTTCGCGCAGATCGCGCCAGGTCGGCACTGGAACCAGGCCCATGAAGCCACCGTCCGCGTGATCACCGAAGGCCTGGTGCGTCTCGGCCTGCTCAAGGGCGACGTGCAGACGCTGATCGACAACGAGGCGCACCGCGCCTTCTACATGCACCGTGCCGGCCACTGGCTGGGCATGGATGTGCACGATGTGGGCGACTACAAGATCGGCGGTCAGTGGCGGGTGCTCGAACCCGGCATGGCGCTCACGGTCGAGCCGGGGATCTACATCGCCCCGGACAACCAGGCCGTGGCCAAGAAATGGCGCGGCATCGGTATCCGCATCGAGGACGACGTCGTGGTGACCAAGCACGGGTGCGACATCCTCACCACAGGTGTGCCCAAGACCGTGGACGAGATCGAAGCCCTGATGAGCGCCGCGCGTGGAGCTGCCGCATGAGCCGCTTCAGCCTGGCGATCATCGGTGGGGGCCTGGTCGGTGCCAGCCTGGCCGTGGCGCTGCAGGCCGGTGCCAAGGCCCGCGGCTGGTCGATCGTGCTGATCGAGCCCTTCGCCCCGGGCGACAGCTACCAGCCCAGCTACGATGCGCGTTCCTCGGCCCTGTCGTTCGGCACCCGGCAGATCTACGAACGACTCGGTCTGTGGCAGACCATCAGCCATCGCGCCGAGCCGATCCGGCAGATCCAGGTGTCCGACCGTGGCCGTTTCGGCTCTACCCGGCTCGACGCGCTCGAAGAGGGCGTACCGGCGCTGGGCTATGTGGTGGAGAACGCCTGGCTCGGGCAGTCATTGTGGAAGGCGCTGGACCCCGAAGTGGTCAGCTGGCGTTGCCCGGCCGAAGTCACCCGGATGAGCGCCATCGAAGGCGGTTATCGCCTGCAGCTGAATGACGACACGCACCTCGACTGCGACCTGGCCGTGCTGGCCGACGGCGGTCGCTCGACGCTGCGCGAGCAGCTGGGCATTCACGTCCATCATCGCCCTTACGACCAGCGTGCCTTGATCGCCAACATCACCCCAGGTGAAGCCCATTGCGGGCAGGCCTTCGAACGCTTCACCGAGCAAGGCCCGATGGCCCTGCTGCCGCTGCCCGACAACCGCTGCGCCCTGGTCTGGACCCGGGCCGGCAATGACACGGCGCGCCTGCTGGAAGTGGACGATCGCGCGTTTCTGGACGAACTGCAGGGCGTCTTCGGCTACCGCTTGGGCAGGCTGCAGCAGGTAGGCGCACGGCATGTCTACCCGCTGGCCCTGATCGAGTCGGATGAGCAGGTCCGGCCCCATCTGGTCGTGCTGGGCAACGCGGCCCATAGCCTGCACCCGATCGCCGGGCAAGGGTTCAACCTGTCCCTGCGCGACGTGCAGTCGCTGGCCGATGCGCTGTTGACGGGTCCTGCGGTGCCTGGGGATCTGGCGACCTTGCAGGGTTACCGCCAGCGTCAGACCCAGGACCAGGCGTTGACCATCGGTTTCTCGGACCAGGTCACGCGCCTGTTCGGGACCGACCAGCCCCTGCTCGCCGCCGGGCGCAACCTGGGGCTGCTGGCCCTCGACCTGCTGCCGCCGGCCAAACGCTGGTTCGCGCGCCAGGCGATGGGGTTGGGCACGCGTCCCGACCCACGGGGCGAGCGATGACAGAACCGCGCCAGCGCGTCTGGCGTGCGCGCCTGATGCGCTGGATGATCAACCTTTACCCGCCGTACCTGGGTGCCGGCATTCGTGTGCAGTCCATCGGGCCTGACCTGCGCAGCGCCAAGGTGCGGATGAAGCTGACGTTCTGGAACCGCAACTACGTCGGCACCCAGTTCGGTGGCAGCCTGTATTCGATGGTCGATCCGTTCTACATGCTGCTGCTGATCGAACAGCTCGGACGCGACTACATCGTCTGGGACAAGGCGGCCAGCATCGACTTCATCGCCCCGGGCAAGGGCCCGGTCTTTGCCGAGTTCCACCTCGACGATGCCCTGCTCGACGACATTCGCCGACACACCGCAGGCGGCAAGAAACACCTGCCGCGGCTGCAGGTCGATATTCGCGACGCCTCCGGCGAACTGGTCGCCCGCGTCGATAAAACCCTCTACGTGCGGCTCAAGCCGCGAGCAAGGCAGGCATAAGGCATGGAAACGCGCGCGGATCTGGTAATCGTCGGAGCAGGCATGGTCGGCAGTGCGCTGGCCCTGGCCCTGCACCGCAGTGGGCTCGACGTACTGCTGATCGACGGCGGGCCCTTGTCGGTTGCGCCCTATGAGGCGTCGATGCCGTTCGAACCGCGTGTCAGCGCGTTGTCGGTGGCCAGTCAGCGCATCCTCCAGCGCCTGGGTGCCTGGGAGGGCATCGAGCGTCGTCGTAGCTGCCCCTACACCGACATGCAGGTCTGGGACGGCAGCGGCACCGGTCAGATCCATTTCTCCGCGGCCAGCGTGCACGCCGACGTGCTCGGCCATATCGTCGAGAACCGCGTGGTCCAGGACGCCTTGCTCGAATGCCTGCAAGATAGCGACGTCAGTCTGCTGCCAGGCGCGCGTCTGGAGCAGTTGCGCCACTCGGGGGACGACTGGCTGCTGACCCTGGCGGGCGGTCGACAGGTGCGCACGCCGCTGGTGGTGGCCGCCGACGGCGCGCGCTCGGCGGTCCGGCTGTTGGCGGGGTGCGAGACCCGCGAGTGGGATTACCTGCACGAGGCCATCGTGACCAGCGTGCGCTGCAGCCAGTCGCACCAGGCCACGGCCTGGCAGCGCTTCACCGATGAGGGGCCGCTGGCGTTCCTGCCTTTGTCGCGCGAAGCGAGCGAAGGCTGGTGCTCGATCGTCTGGTCGACCACGCCCGAGCAGGCCCGAGCGGCCATGGCCCTGGACGATGCAGGTTTCTGCCGGGCGCTGGAGCAGGCCTTCGAGGGGCGTCTGGGTCAGGTGCTGCATGCCGAGGCCCGGCTCTGTGTACCGCTGCGCCAACGTCATGCCAAGCGGTACGTGGACAACGGCCTGGTCTTGATCGGGGATGCCGCGCACACCATCCACCCACTGGCAGGTCAGGGCGTCAACCTGGGGCTGCTGGACGCGGCCGTGCTGGCCGAGGAGCTGCAGCGTGCGCAGGCCCGAGGTGAACGTCTGGCGGACGAGCGTGTACTGAGCCGGTACGAGCGCCGACGCATGCCGCACAACCTGGCGCTGATGGCTGCCATGGAAGGGTTCGAGCGCCTGTTCCAGGCCGATCCGTTGCCCCTGCGCTGGTTGCGCAACACCGGCTTGAAATGGGTCGATCGGCGTCCCGAGGCCAAGGCCCTGTTCGTGCGTCAGGCCCTGGGCCTGAGCGGGGACCTGCCTGAGCTGGCGCGCCGCTAGCCTCGGCATCGCAACATCCCGTAACGGCTTGCCCAGACGGGAAGCTTTGTCCGGCAAATGGGATTGACTACGATTTGCGCCTCTGTGAATCGACGAGGAATCACCATGCTGTCGCGCACGTCCCTCCTGGCCACTCTAACCGTGCTGCTCTGGGGCAACTCTGTCCAGGGGGCCGATGAAATCGTGGTGTATTCCTCGCGTATCGACGAGCTGATCAAGCCGGTCTTCGACGCCTACACCGCAGAGACCGGCGTACCTATCACCTTCATCACCGACAAGGAAGCCCCCTTGATGCAGCGCATCAAGGCCGAGGGGCAGAACAGGGTGGCCGACCTGCTGCTGACCGTCGATGCCGGCAACCTTTGGCAGGCCGAGCAGATGGGTATCCTGCAGCCCATCGAATCGCCGGTGATCGAGCAGAACATTCCTGCCCAGTACCGCGCCGCGTCCCATGCATGGACGGGCCTGAGCCTGCGCGCGCGCACCATCGCCTACTCCACCGAACGTGTCGATCCGGCCTCGCTGAGCACGTACGAAGCCCTGGCCGACAAGGCGTGGGAAGGGCGGCTGTGCCTGCGCACTGCCAAGAAGGTCTACAACCAGTCGCTGACCGCCACGCTGATCGAAAACCATGGCGAGCAGAAGGCCGAACAAATCGTCACGGGCTGGGTGAACAACCTCTCCACCGACGTGTTCTCCGACGACACCGCCGTCTTGCAGGCCATCGAGGCCGGGCAGTGCGATGTGGGTGTGGTCAACACCTATTACTATGGGCGCCTGCACAAGCAGCAGCCGGATCTGCCGATCAAGCTGTTCTGGCCCAACCAGGGTGACCGGGGCGTGCACGTGAACCTGTCCGGCATCGGCCTGACCCAGCATGCACCGCATCCGGAGGCCGCCACCAAGCTGGTCGAATGGATGACCGGTGCCCAGGCGCAAAAGCTGTTCGCCGACATCAACCAGGAATTCCCCGCCAACCCCAAGGTCGAGCCCTCGGCCGAAGTGGCCGCCTGGGGAACGTTCAAGGCCGACGACATCCCGGTCGAGGTGGCCGGCAAGCGCCAGGCCGAGGCGATCAAGCTGATGGACCGGGCAGGCTGGCGCTGAGTCATGCCTGTCTGCCGCGACGCGCATGCTGCTACGGGTGTGGGAGTACCTGTCTTTTTTCTACTCGGTACATGCCCGACCCTATGGGCTGATGCGTGGGCCTACCTGCGATGCAGGCGGCGCCTGACCGGACGCTATCGCGGGCAAGCCAGCTCCTATCCAGACCTCTGCAGCCGTCGGTGTAGCCATGGCTGCGCAAGCAGCTTGTGCAGGCTGTGTGAAAACTCTGAGAGCCGGTACAGAGATCAAAAAACGACCGGAAAAACGCAACGCTACGTGATTCCTGGATTCGTTTGTCCCACAAACATTCCTAAAATCCACGTAGCGACGCGTACTTCGAGTTTGTCGCCGAGTTTTCACACAGCCTGTGTGGGAGCGGGCTTGCCCGCGATTGCCGCAATGAGGTGCGTAAGCCCACCGCTGCCAGGACAGCCCCCGCTCTGCGCCACGCTGCCTTTCCATCACTGAGGTTCACCCTTGCCCTCTTCGCCTCATCGCCGCTGGTACCTCCCCGTCGCGCTCATCGCCAGCCTGGTGCTGCTGCCGTTGAGCGTCCTGCTGCTGTCCTGGCAGACCCTCGACCTGGGCATCTGGTCGCACCTGCTCGAGACGCAGATGTCCCGCCTGCTGGGCAATACCTTGATCCTGGTGCTGGGCGTGGGTACCGGCGTCACGCTGCTCGGCGTCAGTCTGGCCTGGCTCACCAGCCTCTGCGAATTCCCCGGGCGGCGCTGGCTGGACTGGGCGCTGATGCTGCCCTTCGCCATTCCCGCCTACGTGCTGGCCTTCGTCTTCGTCGGCCTGCTGGACTTCGCCGGCCCCGTGCAGAGCGCGCTGCGCGAGCTGTTCGGCCCCCTGCGTCTGCCGCGTGTGCGCTCGACAGGTGGTGTCATCACCGTACTGGTGCTGGTGTTCTACCCCTACGTCTACCTGTTGGCGCGCAGTGCTTTCCTGGCCCAGGGCAAGGGCCTGATGGAGGCGGCGAGGGTGCTGGGGCTTTCCCCCTGGCAAGCGTTCTGGCGGGTGGCGCTGCCCATGGCGCGGCCGGCGATCGCCGCCGGGATCGCCCTGGCGCTGATGGAGACGCTGGCCGATTTCGGCGCCGTGGCCGTGTTCAATTTCGACACCTTCACCACGGCCATCTACAAGACCTGGTACGGCTTTTTCAGCCTTTCCAGCGCCGCGCAACTGGCCAGCCTGTTGCTGTTGCTGGTCGCCTTGCTGCTCTACGGCGAACGTCGGGCGCGTGGCCCGATGCATGCTGCTCAGGAACGCGCCCGTGACCAGGCCCTGTACCGGCTGCGAGGGTTCAAGGCCTTCATGGCCAGTGCCTGGTGCCTGCTGGTGTTCGCCTGCGCCTTCGTCATCCCGGTGCTGCAACTGCTGGCCTGGCTGTACACCCGTGGCCGGCACGACCTCGACGAGCGCTACCTGGGCCTGGTCCTGCATACCCTCTACCTGGGCGCACTGGCCGCGCTGATCACCGTGTCCGTGGCGTTGCTGCTGGCCTTCGCCAAGCGCCAGGCCCCGACGCGCGGTATCCGGGCAGGGGTCGGCCTGGCCAACCTGGGCTATGCCTTGCCGGGGTCGGTCCTGGCCGTGGCGATCATGCTCGCCTTCAGCTACCTCGACAATCACGTGATGATCCCGCTGTTCCGTGCGTGGGGCGGCGCTGCGCAGCCGGTCCTGCTCGGCAGCCTCACGGCGCTGTTGCTGGCCTACCTCATCCGTTTCATCGCCGTGGCCCATGCGCCGCTCGAAAGCAGCCTGGCGCGCATCCGCCCGTCCTTGCCACAGGCCGCCCGCAGCCTGGGCGTCGCGGGGCCTCGTCTGTTCTTCAAGGTCTACCTGCCCTTGCTGCTGCCCGGTGCGTTCAGCGCTGCCTTGCTGGTCTTCGTCGACGTGCTCAAGGAAATGCCGGCCACCTTGCTGATGCGGCCCTTCGGCTGGGACACCCTGGCGGTACGAATCTTCGAAATGACCAGCGAGGGTGAATGGGCGCGCGCGTCATTGCCTGCCCTGACGCTGGTGCTGGTCGGCCTGCTGCCGGTCATCGGCCTGATACGTCGATCGGCCCAAGGACACGGCACCGCTCGCTGAGGGTGCCAGCCCGTGGTCATGCCGCTACAATGCGCGGCATTTGTGACGGCAGGTCTTACAACGAATGATGACAAGGTTCTGTCATCCACTGCCTTCACCCTGCTTGGAAGGAGAAACCCATGGGACAGCGCACGCTCCTGCATGACTGGCATCTGGCGCTCGGCGCCAAGATGGTCGATTTCAGCGGGTGGGATATGCCGCTTCATTATGGTTCGCAGGTCGAAGAGCATCACCAGGTCCGCGACGATTGCGGCGTGTTCGACGTTTCCCACATGACCATCCTCGATGTCAGCGGCCCTGGGGCCACGGCGTGGCTGCGCTACGTGCTGGCCAACGACGTCGCCCGCCTGGATCGCCTCGGCAAGGCGCTCTACAGCCCCATGCTCGATGAGCGCGGCGGGGTGGTCGATGACCTGATCGTCTATCGCACCGAAGGGGGCTATCGGCTGGTGACCAACGCCGCGACCCGCGACAAGGTCGTGGCTTGGCTGCAACGTCAGGCCGAGGGTGTCGAGGTGAGCCTCGAACCGCGGCCCGAGCTGGCGATCCTGGCAGTACAGGGTCCCCACGCCCGCGCCAAGGTCGTCAGCCTGGTCAGTGCGGCACGGGCCAAGCTGATTCAGGCGCTGCACCCGTTCGAAGGGCAGGCCGACGGCGACTGGTTCATCTCGCGCACCGGCTACACCGGCGAAGACGGGCTGGAGATCATCCTGCCCGGCGAGCAGGCCCCGCAGCTGTTCAACGACATGATCGGCGCCGGTATCGCGCCCAGCGGCCTGGGCGCCCGTGACACGCTGCGTCTGGAAGCCGGCATGAACCTGTACGGCCAGGACATCGACCAGGCCCATACGCCCCTGACGTCCAACCTGGGCTGGAGTGTCGCCTGGGAGCCGAGCGACCGTGACTTCATCGGCCGCGCCGGTCTGCTGGCCGAGATCGAGCAGGGCGTGCAGGACAAGCTGGTCGGCCTGGTGCTCGAAGAGCGCGGCGTCTTGCGCGCTCATCAGGTGGTCCGCGTCGCCGGGGTTGGCGAAGGGGAGATCACCAGTGGTAGTTTCTCGCCTACGCTGAACAAGTCGATCGCCCTGGCCCGGCTGCCCATGGCCAGCCGTGACCGCGCCGAGGTCGAGATCCGTGGCAAGTGGTACCCGGTGCGCGTGGTCAAGCCGACGTTCGTGCGCCATGGCAAGATCCTGATCTGAACCTATCCCGGCGGACCGCCGCTGATTCAAACGAGGAAGTAGACACATGAGCAATATTCCCGCCGAACTGCGTTTCGCCGAAAGCCATGAATGGGCACGCCTGGAAAGCGACGGCACCGTCACCGTCGGCATCAGCGACCACGCCCAGGAAGCCTTGGGCGACGTGGTGTTCGTCGAGCTGGCCGAAGTCGGCAAGACGTTCGCTGCAGGCGATCAGGCTGGCGTGGTCGAGTCGGTGAAGGCCGCTTCGGACATCTACGCCCCGGTCGGCGGTGAGGTCATCGCGGTCAACGATGCCCTGGCTGACGCGCCCGAGCAGCTCAACGAAGAACCCTACGGTGCCTGGATCTTCAAGCTCAAGCCCAACGATACCGCCGAACTGGACAAGCTGCTGGATGCAGCCGGTTACAAGAGCGCGATTGGCGAGTAAGTGAGGCCTGGCAGGCGTTCAGGCGTCGTGAGCAGCGACCTGTCTCGACCTTGGGCCGCTCAGGCTCGAACCATTACCTGCTTGCGCGTGGCCTGTACGGTTCTGCCCATCAGGTGACCGCTCGATGCATCGAAGAAGCCCCTGCCAGCCTGCGCTGTGCGGGGGCTTTTTCGTATTGATCCGTCAAGCAGGGAGACGGGCAAGAAAGCAGGCCGAAAATCTTACTTCAGTGGTTTATTTTTCGAATATTTCATATTGAAGGACAATTAATAGCCAATCCTGCCGCTTTATTCACAACTTTCTGAGCGCATGCAGCCTCCTCGCAGGGCAAAACGCAATCCTTAGCCACCCCTTTCATCATAAATTGGATCCAATGCTTTAGTCTGCGACCCACTTCCGGGCCGTCACACGCTTCCACAGGCAAAGGAGAGCGCCGCCATGATGTTGAAAGACCCTTCCACCAAATACCGCCATTTCGAGGTAGTCGACCTGCCCGATCGCACCTGGCCCAACAACGTGCAGCAAGCGGCGCCGACGTGGTGCAGCGTCGACATGCGCGACGGTAATCAGGCGTTGATCGAACCCATGAACCTCGAACGCAAGCGCCGCTTCTTCGACCTGCTGGTCAAGATCGGCTTCAAGGAGATCGAGGTGGGCTTTCCGGCAGCCTCGCAGACCGATTTCGATTACGTGCGCGAACTGATCGAAAGCGGCGCCATCCCCAACGATGTCACGATCCAGGTCATGACCCAGGCACGAACCCATCTGATCGAGCGTACGTTCGAGGCGCTCAAGGGTGTACCGCGCGCGATCGTGCACGTCTACAACGCCACCGCCCCGGTGTTCCGCGACGTCGTGTTCGGGGTCGATCGGGCAGGCTGCATCGACATCGCCACCCAGGCCACCCGCGAGATCAAGGCGCTGATGCAGGCCCACCCAGAGACCCGGTGGACGTACCAGTATTCGCCGGAGACGTTCTGCTTCACCGAACCGGACTTCGGGCTGGAGATCTGCGACGCGGTCATCGCTGCGTATGAACCGACGCCCTCCAACAAGATGATCCTCAACCTGCCCACGACCGTGGAGGTGGCGACCGCCAATGTGTTCGCCGACCAGATCGAGTGGTTCTGCCGACAGGTGAGCCAGCGTGACAGCGTGATCATCAGCGTGCATCCCCACAACGACCGGGGCACCGGGGTCTCCACGGCCGAGCAGGCGTGCCTGGCAGGCGCCGAACGCGTCGAGGGTACCTTGTTCGGCAACGGCGAGCGCACGGGCAACGTGGATATCCTGACGTTGGCCATGAACCTCTATACCAGCGGTATCAGCCCAGGCCTGGACTTTTCGGACATCGGCCACGTTCAGCGCGAGGTCGAGCACTGCAACCAGCTGCCTACCCACCCACGTCACCCCTACGCGGGCGAGTTGGTGTTCACTGCGTTCTCCGGCTCCCACCAGGACGCCATCAAGAAAGGGTTCGCGCACCAGCGCGCCAACCCGGGAGGGTACTGGCAGATTCCCTACCTGCCGATCGATCCGGCCGACATGGGCCGCAGCTACGAGGCCGTGATCCGGGTCAACAGCCAATCAGGCAAAGGCGGGGTGGCGTACCTGCTGGAGCAGCAGGGCATCGTGCTGCCACGTCGCCTGCAGATGGAGTTCAGTGGCCTGGTGCAGCGTGTCGCCGATACCGAGGAGTGCGAGGTGACCCGCGACATGATCCTGTCCTGCTTCGACGCGCATTACCTGCAGCCGGGCAAGCCCTACACCCTGACCCCGCCCAGGCTGACCCAGGAAGGCGCCAGTACGTGCGTGAGCGCGCAGCTGGTCTTTGAAGGCGGCCGTCTGCCTGTGCGCGGTGAAGGCAACGGACCATTGGCCGCCCTCGTCGCTGCGTTCAACGCCTGCGGCTTGGCCTTCGACATCGCGGATTACCATGAGCACGCGATACACGAGGGCGCCCAGGCCGACGCGATGGCCTATGTGGAGATCCGCATCGACAACCAACGGCTGTTCGGTGTCGGCAGAGACAGCAGCATGCTCCAGGCATCGTTGCAGGCGCTGGTCAGTGCGGTGTGCAGGGCGACTCGGCAGGGCCTGCTCGCGCACGTGCGGGATGGAGCGGTCATGGTCTGAAGCGCGGGGGAGCAGGGGTGTAGGCACGCACGGCGAGCATGGTCTGAAACGAAAAAACCGATCTTGCGCTGGGTCTTGTACGACACGCTGTGTTTGCTCGACCTAGCGTGGGTGCTGCGGTGCGCTGCGATTTGCCTGGGTACCTCGTGGTGCTCAAGCTCTTCACGCTTTTGCACACGGGTGTGTGCGGCATCGGCGTACCCGCCTTTTCTTCACCTGGTAGCAGTTCGGCGGCCTGTGTGAAATCGGCTACATGGGTGCGGCGTTACTGACGTGGTGGAGCAGCCTGATCCACATCGGCACGGATATACGCTCATGCCCAAAAGGTTTTGATTGCCTTTCTTTATCTAGCGCATCTCGGAGGCGCGCTGGCCGTCCTTCTTCGAACTCGGCGCGTGGGTGTGATTTCATACAACGCTTCTTCCATCGCCGGATCTCCGAGAGGAAACCAGTTCTGCAACAGATGAATACGCAGCAGAGTTTTTAGTGAATCGCTACTTCATCTGTGTGCTAAAAACATACAGATGACGACTCTATGTGAATGCTAAAAGCATACAGATGACTGCTACAGGTTCGCACCTGAATAGTGCATGAAGCGATGGACGCAGGAGGGCGTCTTGGTTGTTACATTTTTTTCATTGCCAAGTAATTTTTTCTGTCATACCGTTTTTGGCGTCAGTAGGGCTCATAATAAATAAGGCACACGATGCATACTAATTATTCGTTGAAAAGCCTTACGCTTCTTATATGGATAGTGAACCTGTGCGCCATCTATGCGTCCACGTTGAGTTATGTCTTTCTGTCTTATTATACCTACAAGGAAACCGGCAACCTGTTGTACTCGCAAGTCGTGCTATTTGCACCGATGGTGTTGCCTGTCTTATTTGTCGGGCAGATTTACAAACTGTCCGATAGCGCCTCTCCGCGCGCATTGTTGCTGTTCTCCAATGCCTTGGCGTTGGCGGTGGCCGTGCTGGTTTATTCATTACTGCCGACCGTCATAGGGGTTGCGATCATTGGCAGCATCGCCATTGGAGGGCTGGACGCGTTGCAGAGGGTGGGCCGAATCGTTGCCATCAAATGCTATTTCAATTCAGCCAATGTCGAATCTACCGTTCCGTTGACCCTGACCGCACAGTTCATTGCCGGTGGTATCGCCGGTGCTACGATGGCATTGATCAAGGGCGATATGATGCCTTGGCACGTGCTGGCCATCACTGCCGCATTGTTCGCCATAGCCGCCTTTGCGGCCTTTCTACTACCCCGCGCGGAACGTCCGACGAGTACCACCGTGCCGTCGTCTACGGCGCTGATCGAAACGTTTGCGGATCTACTGAGAGCCCGACCGGCATTGTGCCGTAGTTTTTGGAGCTTTATTCTTTTCGTCAGTCTGTATCAAGGCTTCTTCAACGTATCGCGGATCACGCTGCCGGCTCATGTCCTAGGCTTGTCGGAGAGCTATGTGGGTCTGCTGCAAGCGGTCAACAGCGTGGCCGCCTTGTTCGGCGCGATTCTTTACTACACGTTGAACAAGCGTGGACACAAGCTGGCGCCCTTTTTCATGGCAGCCGCCAGCGCACTGTTCATGGTGGCAGCTGCCTATGGCGAAGGTCTGGCCTCCAGCTACAGCGCTTACTTTTTCTACATCTTTTTCTTTGAACTGGCCTTTTTCAAATTGCAATCCGACGTCGTGCTGACGGCGCCGGCCGCTGCCATGCCACTGGTTGCGTCGGTGCAGTATGCGGGCGTTTATGGCGGAATGATGATAACGATAGTGTTGGGCTCACTATTGGTCGAGCACATCGGATTGCTATGGACCAGCGTCATTTTTGTCATGTGCTATTTGGCGGCCGCTCTACTGCTTTCGTTCGGTTTAAGGCCTGCCGAGCACGTTATTCGATAGGGGCTTCACCATAATAAGTAAGTCGTGAGTCCATGCGTTAGAAGGCGTGATAGGACTCAGTATACTGGTGTTTTTGCAACAGGTTCAGCACCCCTCCCACGCTGGCCTTTATGGCGGTTGTTTTTTCGCTCTGCGGCTATTTCCCCTCTCACCTAAAACGGTACGGAGCGCTTTATGAAACACGTCGTCTTGGTCGACAGCACGGTCAGTGGTCTGCTCGCCTTCGAGGCTGCCAAACGCCTGGGTTGTCATGTGACCTTCATTCACCCGCGCGATGCGTCTTTTCTGACAATATCGGTCAAGGGAGATCACTCGAAAATCGAGCCCTACCTTGAACACGTCGATGACTATGTTCGCATCGATTCGCTTGAGGGAGAGGAATTTCACAATCTGCTGGTGCAGCTCCACGGCATTCGAAAAATCGATGCACTGCTCTCTACGTCTGAGGCAGCGATTGTTGCCGTGGCCCGGGAAGCCGAGTGGCTCGGTACGCGTTATCCAAGACATGAGCACCTTTGCGATGCTGTTTACAAAAGTCGTCTGCGTGAACGCTTGCGCGACAATAACGTACGTTCCCCCGACTTTCAGGTCTTGAGCGAAAGCCAATTGGCCGAAGGTACGGCGCCCCGGTTGGCGTTGCCGTTCGTGATCAAACCCACACGTGGTTTTTCCAAACAGTTTTCGGCGATCTGTTTTACCCAGCAGGATTTCGACGCATTCGTTGAACATATCCGCCAGGCGCGTGCTGATTCCGATCCGATGATCAATGCGCTGGTCAGCCGCGACTATGTGATCGAGCAATACGTGAACGGTACGCTGCATTCTGTCGAAGCCATCGTCCAAGACGGGGTCGTGTCGTGCTACGCAACGACCATTCGCTTCCGCGCCGATTACAACGAGATGCTCGAGATGACGGCCACCATGCCCTCGGGGCTGGACACGGCCGCGCGCAATGGATTGAAGGCCTACGTCCAGCAGGTCTTCACTGTCTTGAAACTGGATATGGGGCTGTATCACGTCGAATTGCTTCGTGATGATGAAGGCCCCTGCCTGGTGGAGATCAATGCCCGCATGATGGGCAGCGTCGCACCACAGATGTATCGGATGCTCACCGGTATTGATCCATTCGACATGCTGATCCGTCTGCACTTGGGGGAAACCCTCGAGATTGACGACTCGCTGATTGAAACTACGGGTACCGTGGTCACGATCGCCTCGCGATATGGCGGACGAATTGCCGATGACTATGACCCTCGTCTGTTGCAACCGCTGCTGGACAAGTACGACATTACGTTCTGTACCGCCCATGTCGTTCCTGGTCAGCAGGTGAGCGTCTACACCGGCAATATTGGAACCATTGGCCATGTCATCGTGCTCGATGACTGCCCCTATGCTGCTGCAAACAAAGGCAACAAGTTCTTGGCCGAACTGTCGTTGCTGTATGGCAACGAACTGGCGAAATATACCGGTCCTGAGTTGGCGTAAGTGATTGTTGGACCGGTTCTGGCAAGGAGGAATTTGTTATCGATCGAGACAGAATCTGCGAAATCTACCAGCGTGCCAAGGCAATGAGCTGAGAGACAACAATGGCCCCTGTCGATTTCGCTTTCAATCATACGTGCCCAGACTAGGGCGCCGGCTGTGGTTTCGAAGGCTTGCGCTGGGCTGGACAGCCCTTATGGCGAATTCGCGCTTTCCACGGATGTTCGCCACGGCTCCTGATAAAGGCCATTTAGACCATCCCCGCCACCCTTGGGTGCGGCAAATCAATGGCAAAAGCGGCTTTCAGGACTAGGACAGGCTTCTGTCAGAAGCGCTAACCCCTTGTGACACAAGGGGAGGAGAAGATGGCGCACTCGGCGGGATTCGAACCCACGACCACTGCCTTCGGAGGGCAATACTCTATCCAGCTGAGCTACGAGTGCAACGGGGCACGATGATACCCATCTTGGCGGGCGACGTCCATCGCCTTGATGGGTATACGGTTTCTTCGCAACCGCCTCGAACCTTCGGGTCATCGACAGCCCTTCGAGAGCAGCCCATGACCCGAAAACCGACCCTGCCACGGCCTCAGACCGTGTGCAGGTACCAGTTGTACTCCAGGTCCGAGATCGAGTGCTCGAACTCTTCCAGCTCGCTTTCCTTGCAGGCCACGAAGATGTCGATGTACTTCGGATCGATGTACTTGTTGAGGATTTCGCTGTCGTCCAGCTCGCGCAGGGCATCGCGCAGGTTGTTCGGCAGGCTTTGCTCGAGCTGCTCGTAGGAGTTGCCCTCGATCGGCTTGCCTGGGTCGATCTTGTTGGTCAGGCCGTGGTGCACGCCGGCCAAGACCGCTGCCATCATCAGGTAGGGGTTGGCATCGGCGCCTGCCACACGGTGCTCCAGGCGTACCGCGTCGGGCGTGCCGGTCGGCACGCGCAGGGCCACGGTGCGGTTGTCCAGGCCCCAGCTCGGTGCGTTCGGCACGTAGAACTGCGCACCGAACCGACGGTACGAGTTGACGTTCGGGCACAGGAACGCCATCGAGGCGGGCAGGGTCTCGAGCACACCGCCGACCGCGTGACGAAGCGCGGCGTTCTGCTCGGGATCCTCGCTGGTGAAGATGTTGTTGCCATCCTTGTCCAGCACGGAGATGTGCACGTGCAACCCATTGCCTGCCTGGCCCGGATAGGGCTTGGCCATGAAGGTGGTGTCCATCTCATGGTCGTAGGCGATGTTCTTGATCAGGCGCTTGAGCAGGACGGCATAGTCGCAGGCCTTGAGCGGATCGGGCACGTGGTGCAGGTTGACTTCGAACTGCGCCGGGGCGCTTTCCTTGACGATCGCGTCGGCAGGAATGCCTTGTTCCTTGGCGCCTTCCAGAATGTCCTGGAGGCAATCGGCGTATTCGTCCAGGTCGTCGATCAGGTAGACCTGGGTCGACTGCGGACGCTTGCCGGAGATCGGCGAGCGGGGTGGCTGCGGACGGCCGTTCACGTTCTCCTGGTCGATCAGGTAGAACTCCAGCTCGAACGCGGCGCAGATGGTCAGGCCCAGGTCGTCGAACTTGCTGACCACCTGGCGCAGCACTTCGCGCGGGTCGGCGAAGAACGGCGCGCCTTCGATCTCGTGCATGGTCATCAGCAGCTGCGCGGTCGGGCGCTTCTGCCAGGGCTCGTTGGACAGGGTATCGGGGATCGGATAACAGATCCGGTCGGCGTCGCCGATGTCCAGGCCCAGGCCCGTGCTCTCGACCGTCGAGCCGTTGATGTCCAATGCGAAGAGCGAGGCGGGCAGGTTGATGCCTTTCTCGTACACCTTGTGGAGGCTGGTGCGCTCGATGCGCTTGCCACGCACCACACCATTCATATCTGCAATCAGAAGGTCAACGTAGAGAACCTCAGGATGTTCCTTAAGGAACGCGTTCGCTTCGTTAAGCTGAACGGCACGCGGGGGTACCGACATGATGCAACACCTTTGTTGTTAAAAATATCAATCAAACGGGGCTTGCAAGCCCAGTCAATCGGAAAGAGGGCGCCAAGTCAAGCGCGCGGGGGGATGCCCCAAAATGGCATGCAGCGGGCATTTTTGCTGCAATTCGGGGCGCCTGCAAGGCCTATCTCAACACCCAGACGAAGAACGTCATCTATTTTTTACGCACACGTTGTGTAAAAAAATGAACAAGGCTAAGCTTCGATTCAACCCATAATAGTCATAATAGCGAGGGTTGAATGATACGCTCGTCATCGCGCGCCACCCCCGGCCGCGCCACAGGCCATGCTCTTTCGAGGGCCTATCCAGGTGCCCTGCCGGATACGCTTTGCATGGGGTCGTCCGTGACCGGAATAATTGACGGGCCGGCCCTGTCGTCGTCCTCGTTCTCCCCTCGCCACCTTCCGCCCGCGCAGCCCCGCGCCGCACGCCAGACACCTCCCGCATCGATCGGCCGACGTGTTTGCCCCTGCATCCGAAGGCACTTTGCTTTCGTCACGCGCTCCATCCAGAATCCAATGGCGGGCTCGTCCATGCCGTGTCGCATGCGCTGACCATGTCGGTCGGCGCCTGCCGTCAGTCGCGTCCGGGCCTTGGGTCCGGATCAACATGACCTCCTGAGGTATTTATGAGTAACAACCTCGACCAGCTCACCGATTGGTTGAAAGAGCACAAGATCACCGAAGTCGAATGCCTGATCAGCGACCTGACCGGCATCACCCGCGGCAAGATCTCGCCGACCAACAAGTTCATCGCGGAAAAGGGCATGCGCCTGCCCGAGAGCGTGCTGCTGCAGACCGTGACCGGCGACTACGTTGACGACGACATCTATTACGAGCTGCTCGACCCGGCCGACATCGACATGATCTGCCGCCCGGACGAGAACGCCGTCTATCTGGTGCCCTGGGCGATCGAGCCGACCGCGCAGGTGATCCACGACACCTACGACAAGAAAGGCAACCCGATCGAGCTGTCGCCGCGCAACGTGCTCAAGAAGGTGCTCAAGCTCTACACCGACCGTGGCTGGGTGCCGATCGTGGCGCCGGAAATGGAGTTCTACCTGACCAAGCGCAGCGAAGACCCTGACTTCCCGCTGCAACCGCCGATCGGCCGTTCCGGTCGCCCGGAAACCGGTCGTCAGTCGTTCTCCATCGAGGCCGCCAACGAATTCGATCCGTTGTTCGAGGATGTCTACGACTGGTGCGAACTGCAACAGCTGGACCTCGACACGCTGATCCACGAAGACGGCACCGCGCAGATGGAGATCAACTTCCGTCATGGCAACGCCCTGGACCTGGCCGACCAGATCCTGGTGTTCAAGCGCACCATGCGCGAGGCCGCGCTCAAGCACAACGTCGCCGCCACCTTCATGGCCAAGCCCATGACCGGTGAGCCGGGCAGCGCCATGCACATCCACCAGAGCGTGGTCGACGTCAACACCGGCAAGAACATCTTCTCCAACGACGATGGCAGCATGAGCGACCTGTTCCTGCACCACATCGGTGGGCTGCAGAAGTTCATCCCCGAAGCCCTGCCGCTGTTCGCGCCCAACGTCAACTCGTTCCGCCGCTTCCTGCCCGACACCTCGGCGCCGGTCAACGTCGAATGGGGCGAGGAGAACCGAACCGTGGGGCTGCGCGTGCCGGACGCCGGTCCGCAGAGCCGCCGCGTCGAGAACCGCCTGCCGGGCGCCGACGCCAACCCGTACCTGGCGATCGCCGCCAGCCTGCTGTGTGGTTACATCGGCATGGTCGAGGGCATCGCCGCCAGCGCCCCGGTGCAGGGCCGTGGCTACGAGCGCCGCAACCTGCGCCTGCCGCTGACCATCGAGGACGCCCTGGAGCGCATGGAACAGAGCCGCGCGCTCGAGCAGTACCTGGGCAAGAAGTTCATCAGCGGCTACGTGGCCACCAAGCGCGCCGAGCACGAAAACTTCAAACGCGTGATCAGTTCCTGGGAGCGTGAGTTCCTGCTGTTCGCGGTGTGACCCCTTGCCGCCCTGCGGCCGACCGACCTTGGAGGACCCCATGAGCGTCAACGATTCACGAACCCAGCACTGGCAAGCCCTGAGCGGCGAGCATCACCTGGCGCCGTTCAGCGACTATGGCCAGTTGAAGGAAAAAGGCCCGCGCATCATCACCCGTGCCCAGGGCGTGCACCTGTGGGACAGCGAAGGGCAGAAGATCCTCGACGGCATGGCCGGGCTGTGGTGCGTGGCCATCGGCTATGGGCGCGAAGAGCTGGTCGACGCCGCCCAGCGGCAGATGCGCGAGCTGCCCTATTACAACCTGTTCTTCCAGACGGCCCACCCGCCTGCGCTGGAGCTGGCCCACGCCATCACCGAGGTGGCGCCCGAAGGCATGAGCCACGTGTTCTTCACCGGCTCCGGCTCCGAAGGCAACGACACCGTGCTGCGCATGGTTCGTCACTACTGGGCGCTCAAGGGCAAACCGCAGAAGCAGACGCTGATCGGCCGCATCAACGGTTATCACGGCTCGACCGTGGCCGGCGCCAGCCTCGGCGGCATGAGCGGCATGCATGCCCAGGGCGGCCTGCCGATCCCCGGCATCGCGCACATTCCCCAGCCGTATTGGTACGGCGAGGGCGGCGACATGACTCCGGAAGCCTTCGGCATCTGGGCGGCCGAGCAACTGGAACAGAAGATTCTGGAACTGGGCGAGGATCAGGTCGCGGCCTTCATCGCCGAGCCGATCCAGGGCGCCGGTGGGGTGATCATTCCGCCGGACAGCTACTGGCCGAAGATCAAGGAGATTCTCGCCCGCTACGACATCCTGTTCGTCGCCGACGAGGTGATCTGCGGGTTCGGCCGGACCGGTGAGTGGTTCGGCTCGGACTACTATGATCTCAAGCCGGACCTGATGACCATCGCCAAGGGGCTGACCTCCGGCTACATCCCCATGGGCGGTGTGATCGTGCGTGATTCGGTGGCCCAGGTCCTGGCTGAAGGCGGCGAGTTCACGCACGGATTCACCTATTCCGGCCACCCCGTGGCGGCCGCGGTCGGGCTCGAGAACCTGCGCATCCTGCGTGAGGAGCGCATCATCGAGCGCGCCAGAACGGAAACGGCACCCTATTTGCAGCAGCGTCTGCGCGAGCTGGAGGACCACCCGCTGGTCGGCGAAGTGCGCGGCCTGGGGATGCTCGGCGCCATCGAGCTGGTCAAGGACAAGGCAACGCGCAGCCGTTACGAGGGGCAGGGCGTGGGCATGATCTGCCGCAATTTCTGCTTCGCCAACGGGCTGGTGATGCGTGCGGTGGGTGACACCATGATCATCGCGCCGCCCTTGGTGATCAGCCACGAGGAGATCGACGAGCTAGTGGAAAAGGCCCGTCGATGCCTGGACCTGACCTTGCAGTCGCTCGAATGAGCGATTGACCGCTGACGCGTGTTGTAACAGCGGTCGGTAACTTGCCAGACTAACGGGTGTTCCAGCGCTTGCACCCACTGGCCTGGCCGCTGAACAGACGAACTCACGAACAATCCGGAGCAAACGCATGAAGAAATTGGGCAAGACGCTGCTGGCCGCCACCCTCGCAGGTGCAGTGGCCACCGCCGTTCAGGCTGACGACAAGGTCCTGCACGTCTACAACTGGTCGGACTACATCGCTCCGGACACGGTCGCCAAGTTCGAGAAGCAGACCGGCATCAAGGTGGTCTACGACGTCTTCGACAGCAACGAGACCCTGGAAGCCAAGTTGCTGGCGGGCAAGTCCGGCTACGACATCGTCGTGCCGTCGAACAACTTCCTCGCCAAGCAGATCAAGGCCGGCGTCTACCAGGAACTGGACAAGTCCAAGCTGCCGAACTGGAAGAACTTGGACCAGGACCTGCTCAAGGCCGTCGGCGACGCCAGCGACAAGGACAACAAGCACGCCTTCCCTTACATGTGGGGCTCGATCGGCATCGGCTACAACCCCGAGAAGGTCAAGGCCGCGCTGGGCGTGGACAAGATCGACTCGTGGGACGCGGTGTTCAAGCCCGAGAACATGGAGAAGCTCAAGAGCTGCGGCGTGAGCTTCCTCGATGCGCCGACCGAGATGATCCCGGCCGCGCTGCACTACCTGGGCAAGCCGACCGACAGCAAGGACAAGGGCGACCTGAAGGCCGCCGAAGACCTGTTCCTGAAAATCCGTCCGTCGGTGGCCTACTTCCACTCGTCCAAGTACATCTCGGACCTGGCCAACGGCAACATCTGCGTCGCCGTCGGCTACTCGGGCGACCTGGAGCAGTCCAAGGCCCGTGCCGCCGAAGCCGGTGGCAAGGTCAAGCTCGACTACGTGATTCCGAAGGAAGGTGCCGGCACCTTCTACGACATGGTCGCCGTGCCCAAGGATGCCGAGAACGTCGAGGCCGCGTACAGCTTCATGAACTTCCTCATGCAACCGGAAATCATGGCCGAGATCACCAACGCCGTGCGCTTCCCCAACGGCAACAAGGCAGCCACGCCGCTGGTGGACAAGGACATCTCGGGCGATCCGAGCATCTATCCCTCCGATGACGTGAAGAAAAAGCTCTACGCGATCAGCGACCAGGAGCCTGCCACTCTGCGCCTGATCACCCGTAGCTGGACCAAGATCAAGTCGGGCAAGTAACCGTTCGAAAGGTCCACCTCGCCTGGCCGCGCCAGGTCAGGTGGACCCTCGGGATAAATAAGTTTGCGACAGCGGAGCTGCGAAGGTAAGTTGCGCGCCGGTTTGGCGTATGCGGCAGCGTGCGTTGCGACCACATGCACTCATTGTGAGGACCAACCCTTGTCCATTTCTGTATTTCGCAAGGCCCTGGTGGCCAGTGCGGGTCTGACGCTGGCTCTCGGCGTCCAAGCGGCGCCCACGGTGCACCTGTACAACTGGTCGGACTACATCGGGCCCAACACCCTCGCGGACTTCGAAAAGGACACTGGCATCACGCCGGTGCAAGATGTCTTCGATTCCAACGAAACCCTGGAAGGCAAGCTGCTTGCCGGTCGTACCGGCTACGACGTGGTGGTGCCGTCCAACCATTTCCTGGGCAAGCAGATCAAGGCCGGCGCGTTCATGAAGCTCGACCGCACCCTGCTGCCCAACTACGCCAACCTCGACCCGGCGTTGATGAAGCGCCTGGAAAAGAACGATCCCGGCAATCAATATGCCGTGCCTTACCTCTGGGGCACCAACGGCATCGGCTACAACGTCGAGAAGGTCAAGGCCGCCCTGGGCGTGGACACGATCGACTCGTGGGCCGTGCTGTTCGAACCCGAGAACATGAAGAAGCTCTCCCAGTGCGGCGTGGCCTTCCTCGACTCGGCGGACGAAATGCTGCCGGCGGTGCTCAACTACCTGGGCCTCGACCCCAACAGCACCAATCCCAAGGACTACCAGAAGGCCGAGCAGAAGCTGCTCGCGGTCCGTCCGTACGTGACCTACTTCCACTCCTCCAAGTACATCACCGACCTGGCCAATGGCGACATCTGCGTCGCCGCCGGCTTTTCGGGCGACGTGTTCCAGGCCAAGGCCCGGGCCGAAGAGGCGAAGAAGGGCGTCAAGCTGGCGTACGCCATTCCCAAGGAGGGTGGCAACCTCTGGTTCGACGTGCTGGCGATCCCCAAGGACGCCAAGAACGCCAAGCAAGCGCATGCCTTGATCGACTATCTGTTGAAACCCGAGGTCATCGCACAGGTCAGCGACTATGTCGGGTACGCGAACCCCAACCTCAAGGCCGGCGAACTGATGGATCAGGACGTGTACAAGGACCCGGCGGTCTACCCGCCGCAGGCCGTGCTGGACAGGATGTTCGTCAACGCCGAGCTGCCACCGAAGGTGCAACGACTGATGACCCGTAGCTGGACCAAGGTCAAGTCGGGCAAATAATCATCCGGGCCCGCCATCACAGGGGCGGGCCTTAGCAAATCTTGTTGGGAGTTTCATTCATGGCAGTTGCCTCCGGTGCCTCCAAGCCCCCCCTTGACGGTGGTGTCCAGCCCAAACAGGTGCTGGTCAAGATCGACCGCGTCACCAAGAAGTTCGACGAGACCGTCGCGGTCGACGATGTGTCGCTGGAGATCCGCAAGGGCGAGATCTTCGCCCTGCTGGGTGGTTCGGGCTCGGGCAAGTCGACCCTGCTGCGCATGCTGGCCGGGTTCGAGCGCCCGACCGAAGGCCGCATCTACCTCGACGGCGTCGACATCACCGACCTGCCGCCCTACGAGCGGCCGATCAACATGATGTTCCAGTCCTATGCGCTGTTCCCGCACATGAGCGTGGAGCAGAACATCGCCTTCGGCCTGCAGCAGGACAAGATGCCCAAGGCCGAGATCCAGGCCCGCGTGGCCGAGATGCTCAAGCTGGTGCACATGACCCAGTACGCTCGGCGCAAGCCGCACCAGCTTTCCGGTGGCCAGCGCCAGCGGGTGGCCCTGGCGCGTTCGCTGGCCAAGCGGCCCAAGCTGTTGCTGCTCGACGAACCCATGGGCGCGCTGGACAAGAAGCTGCGCTCGCAGATGCAGCTGGAACTGGTGGAAATCATCGAGCGGGTCGGCGTGACCTGCGTGATGGTCACCCACGACCAGGAAGAGGCCATGACCATGGCCCAGCGCATCGCCATCATGCACCTGGGCTGGATCGCCCAGATCGGCAGCCCGGTGGACGTCTACGAGACCCCCACCAGCCGCCTGGTGTGCGAGTTCATCGGCAGTGTCAACCTGTTTGAGGGTGAGGTGGTCGACGATGCCGAAGGCCATGCCCTGATCGCCAGCCCCGAGCTGGAGCGCAACATCTACGTCGGCCACGGGGTCTCCACCTCGGTCGAGGACAAGCACATCCTCTACGCGCTGCGGCCCGAGAAACTGCTGGTCACGACCGAGCAGCCGACCGACGATTACAACTGGTCCCACGGCAAGGTGCACGACATCGCCTACCTGGGCGGCCACTCGGTGTTCCACGTGCAGCTGCCCAGCGGCAAGATCGTCCAGTCGTTCGTGGCCAACGCCGAACGCCAGGGCGCGCGCCCGACCTGGGGCGACCAGGTCTACGTCTGGTGGGAGAACGACAGCGGCGTGGTACTGCGCTCATGAAGATCCGCAAGCTCAAGCGAGCGTTCAAGCGCCTGACGCCTGACGGGCGGCAGCTGGTGATCGGCGTGCCGTTCCTCTGGCTGTTCCTGTTCTTCCTGCTGCCGTTCTTCATCGTCCTGAAGATCAGCTTCGCCGAAGCCGACGTGGCGATTCCGCCGTATACCGAGGTCTTCAGCTACCTCGACGACAAGCTGCAGGTGGTGCTGAACCTGGCCAACTATGGCCTGCTCGGCGAGGACGAGCTGTACCTGGCGGCCTACCTGGGTTCGCTGAAGATGGCCTTCGTCAGCACCCTGCTGTGCCTGTTGATCGGCTACCCGATGGCCTACGCCATCGCCAACGCCCGCAAGGAGACCCAGACCGTCCTGTTGCTGCTGATCATGATGCCGACCTGGACGGCGATCCTGATTCGGGTGTACGCCTGGATGGGCATTCTCAGCAACAACGGCCTGCTCAACAGCTTCCTGATGTGGCTGGGGCTGATCGACCAGCCGCTGCAGATCCTCAACACCAACCTGGCGGTGTACATCGGCGTGGTCTATTCGTACCTGCCGTTCATGATCCTGCCGCTGTTCGCCAACCTGGTGAAGCATGACCAGAGCCTGCTCGAGGCGGCTTCGGACCTGGGTTCGAGCACCTTCAACAGCTTCTGGAAGATCACCGTGCCGCTGTCGAAGAACGGCATCATCGCCGGCTGCATGCTGGTGTTCATCCCGGTGGTAGGCGAGTTCGTCATCCCCGAGCTGCTCGGCGGGCCGGAAACCCTGATGATCGGCAAGGTGCTGTGGCAGGAGTTCTTCAACAACCGTGACTGGCCGGTGGCTTCCGCGCTGGCGGTGGTGATGCTGGCGATCCTGATCGTGCCGATCCTGCTGTTCAACCGCAGCCAGGCCAAAGAGATGGAGGGCAAGGCATGAAGCGCTTTGGTTTCTCGAAGCTGATGCTGGTGCTGGGCCTGCTGTTCATCTACCTGCCGATGCTGATTCTGGTGATCTACTCGTTCAACGCCTCCAAGCTGGTGACGGTCTGGGGCGGCTGGTCGGTGAAGTGGTATGTCGGCCTGCTCGACAACACCCAGCTGATGGGGTCGGTCATGCGCTCGCTGGAGATCGCGCTGTACACCGCGGTCGCGGCCGTGGCGCTGGGCACCATGGCCGCCTTCGTCATGACCCGCATCCGCCGCTTCAAGGGCCGCACGCTGTTCGGCGGCCTGGTGACCGCGCCGCTGGTCATGCCCGAGGTGATCACCGGTCTGTCGCTGTTGCTGCTGTTCGTGGCCATGGCACAGATGATCGGCTGGCCGCAGGAGCGCGGCATCATGACCATCTGGATCGCCCACACCACGTTCTGCTCGGCCTACGTGGCAGTGGTGGTGTCGGCACGCCTGCGCGAGCTGGACCTGTCCATCGAGGAGGCGGCCATGGACCTGGGTGCGCGGCCGTGGAAGGTGTTCTTCCTGATCACCATTCCGATGATCGCGCCCTCCCTGGCAGCGGGCGGCATGATGTCGTTCGCCCTGTCACTGGATGACCTAGTGCTGGCCAGCTTCGTGTCCGGGCCCGGCTCGACCACCTTGCCGATGGAAGTGTTCTCGGCAGTGCGCCTTGGCGTGAAGCCCGAGATCAACGCCGTGGCCAGCCTGATCCTGCTGTCGGTGTCGCTGGTGACCTTCTGCGTCTGGTTCTTCAGCCGCCGTGCCGAAGAGCGTCGGCGCAAGGCCATCCAGCAGGCCATCGAGGAAGGTGCGGCGGCCAACGCCGCGGCGCCATCGGTCAAGCGCGCCAGTATCGCGCCGGTCTGAGCCTGAACGACCCTGGGGGGTTCGAGCGCGCCCCCCTTGCCAAGCAGTGGCGGTTGACCTCGAGCAGGGATATCGCCTCTTCAGCCGCGCCTTTCCCCACTTCTCCACATCCCTCTTGAATCCCGCCGCCCATCATGGAACCCTCACCCGGGCCATCAGTCCATGATCTGATCAATTCGACATACGCAAGGAGCCGGCATGAAAGTAGCGCGTGCGCTAGGGGGGCTGGGCCTCGGAGTGCTGTTCGTGCTGGCCGGCTGCGACAAGCAGACCGCTGAGCCGCATCACCCGCGGGTGGGGGTGCAACGGGCCACGTCCGACGCCTTCGCGGCGACCGTCACGTTGACAGGGGACATCCAGGCGCGGGTGCAGACCGACCTGTCGTTCCGCGTGGGCGGCAAGATCATCTCGCGCAGCGTCGACGTCGGTGACCACGTCAAGGCCAACCAGGTGCTGGCGCGACTGGACCCCAAGGACCTGCAGAACAACGTCGCCTCGGCCAAGGCGGAAGTCTTCGCTGCCCAGGCACGGGTCGCCCAGACCAGCGCGGCGTTCGTGCGCCAGCAGAAACTGCTGCCCAAGGGTTATACCAGCCAGAGCGAGTACGACACCGCCGAAGCGTCGCAACGCAGCAGCCAGAGCGCGCTCAAGGCCGCCCAGGCGCAGTTGGCCAATGCCCAGGAACAGCTCGGCTACACCGCGCTGGTGTCCGAGGCCGATGGCGTCATCACCGCACGCCAGGCCGAAGTGGGCCAGGTGGTGCAGGCCACCATGCCGATCTTCAGCCTGGCCCGCGATGGCGAGCGCGATGCGGTGTTCAACGTCTACGAATCGCTGCTGGGCGCGCCCGACAGTGACAAGCGCCTTACCGTACGCCTGCTGGACGATCCGGCCGTGGTTGCCGACGGCCAAGTGCGCGAGATCACCCCGACCGTCTCCCAGCAGACCGGCACCGTTCAGGTCAAGGTCGCCCTGCGCGACGTGCCCGAGCGCATGCAGCTCGGCTCGCTGGTGACCGCCACGGCCAAGGGCCAGGGCACGCCGAGCATCGAGCTGCCGTGGTCGGCCCTGAGCAAGACCGTGCACACGCCGGCGGTCTGGGTAGTGGGCGAGGGTGACAAGGTGGACCTGCGCGAGGTCAGCATCGCCCGTTACCTGACCGGCAGCATCGTCATCGACAAGGGCTTGAAAGGGGATGAAGAGGTGGTCGTGACCGGCGCGCAATTGCTGCACCCCGGCATGCAGGTCGAGAAGGTGGCCGTGAAGAAAGATGTCGAGAAGCCGGGAGGGCTGGCGCCATGATGCGTCTGGCATGGACGTTGTGCATGGGGGTGGCGCTGACGCTGGTCGGCTGCTCCGACAAGGAAGAAAAACCCGACCCGGTGCGCCCGGTGCTGTCGGTGGAAGTCCAACCCCAGTTGCAGTCGCAGCTGGGCCGCTTCGCCGGCACCATCCAGGCGCGCTACGAGAGCACCTTGGGCTTTCGGGTACCCGGACGCATCGCCCGTCGCTGGGTCGATGTCGGTGCCCAGGTCAAGGCCGGGCAGGTCCTGGCGTCGCTGGACCCCACCGACCAGCAGAACCAGTTGCGCGCCGCCGAAGGCGACCTGGCGCGCATCCAGGCCCAGTGGATCAATGCCAAGGCCAACGCCAACCGTCAGCAGCAGCTGTACGACCGTGGCGTCGGTGCCCAGGCGCAACTGGACATCGCCCAGACCGACCTGAAGACCTCGGGCGCCTCGCTCGAGCAAGCACGTTCGTCGGTCAGCCAAGCACGTGACCAGCTCAGCTACAGCGAGCTGCGCAGCGATCACGCGGCCGTGGTCACCGAGTGGCAGGCCGAAGCCGGGCAGACCGTCGGCGCCGGGCAGGCCGTGGTGACCCTGGCCCGGCCCGACGTCAAGGAGGCGGTTATCGATCTGCCGACCTCCCTGGCCGAGCAGCTGACGCCGGCGCTGGTCTTCACCGTGTCCTCGCAACTGAACCCTGCCATCAGCACTACGGCCACCCTGCGTGAGCTGGAGCCCCGGGCCGATGCCACGACCCGTACCCGCCGCGCGCGCCTGACCCTGGCCGACACGCCGGCCGGGTTCCACCTGGGCACCGCGATCAGCGTGAGCCTGACCCAGGCCGTGTCCCCCCGCAGCGAGCTGCCCCGCACGGCGCTGCTCGAGCGCGAGGGCAAGACCCAGGTGTGGGTCGTGGACACTGAACAGGACACCGTCTCGTTGCGCGACGTCACCCTGATCGAGCGGCACGACGACAGCATCGTCGTGAGCGACGGTGTGCAGCCGGGCGAGCGCGTGGTCACTGCCGGCGTCAACAGCCTCAAACAAGGCCAGAAGGTCATCGTCGAGAAGGAATCCACCCGATGAAAGGCAGTTTCAACCTCTCGGAGTGGGCGCTGAAGCACCAATCCTTCGTCTGGTACCTGATGTTCGTCGCGCTGTTGATGGGCGTGTTCTCGTACATGAACCTGGGCCGTGAGGAAGACCCCTCGTTCACCATCAAGACCATGGTCATCCAGACCAGTTGGCCGGGCGCGACCCAGGACGAGACCCTGCTGCAGGTCACCGACCGCATCGAGAAGAAGCTCGAGGAGCTGGACTCGCTCGACTACGTCAAGAGCTACACCCGTCCGGGCGAATCCACGGTCTTCGTCTACCTGCGCGATACCACCCAGGCGGAGGACATTCCGCAGATCTGGTACCAGGTGCGCAAGAAGATCAACGACATCCGTGGCGAATTCCCCAAAGGCATTCAAGGGCCAGGCTTCAACGACGAATTCGGCGACGTGTTCGGCTCGATCTATGCCTTCACCGCCGACGGCCTGTCCCTGCGGCAGCTGCGCGACTACGTGGAGCAGGTGCGCGCCGAAGTCCGCGAAGTGGACAACCTCGGCAAGGTCGAGCTGATCGGTCTGCAGGACGAGGTGCTGTACCTGAACTTCTCCACCCGCCGGCTGGCGGCCCTGGGGATCGACCAGCGCCAGGTCATGCAGGCGCTCCAGGCGCAGAACGCCGTGACGCCGGCAGGCGTGATCGAGGCCGGGCCGGAGCGCATCTCGGTGCGTACCTCCGGCCAGTTCGCCTCGGAAAAGGACCTGCAAGCCGTCAACCTGCGCATCAACGACCGCTTCTACCGTCTGGCCGACATTGCCGAGATCGAACGCGGCTACGAAGACCCGCCTGCCCCGATCTTCCGCTACAACGGCCAGACCGCGCTGGGCCTGGCGATCGGCATGAAGAAGGGCGGCAACGTGCAGTCGTTCGGCAAGGCCCTCAAGGAGAAGATGGAGCAGGTCGAGGCGCAGCTGCCGGTCGGTGTGGGCGTACACACCGTGTCGGATCAGTCGCTGGTGGTCGAGGACGCCGTGGGCGGCTTCACCAGTGCCCTGTTCGAGGCCGTGATCATCGTGCTGGTGGTCAGCTTCGTCAGCCTGGGGATTCGCGCGGGCCTGGTGGTGGCCTGCTCGATCCCGCTGGTGCTGGCGATGGTCTTCGTGTTCATGGAGTACAGCGGCATCACCATGCAGCGGATTTCGCTGGGCGCGTTGATCATCGCCCTCGGCCTGCTGGTGGACGATGCCATGATCACCGTGGAGATGATGGTCACACGCCTCGAGAAGGGCGAGAGCAAGGAGGACGCGGCGACCTACGCCTACACCTCGACCGCCTTCCCGATGCTTACCGGCACCCTGGTGACCGTCGCGGGCTTCGTGCCGATCGGCCTGAACGCCAGCTCGGCGGGGGAGTACACCTTCACGCTGTTCGCGGTGATCGCCGTCGCCTTGCTGGTCTCCTGGGTGGTGGCGGTGTTCTTCGCGCCGGTGCTGGGCGTGCACATCCTGAGCAAGAACGTGAAGAAGCCCGACGAGAAACCGGGCCGTGTCGGTCGCGCCTTCGAAGGCAGCCTGGTGTGGTGCATGCGTCACCGCTGGCTGACCATCATCGGCACCGTGGTGCTGTTCGCCCTGGCGCTGTTCAGCATGCGCTTCGTGCAGAACCAGTTCTTCCCTTCGTCCGACCGGCCGGAAATCCTGGTCGACCTGAACCTGCCGCAGAACGCCTCGATCAAGGAAACCCGCCGTGTGGTGGACAGCCTCGAGGCGACGCTCAAGGACGATCCGCAGATCGCCCACTGGAGCACCTACATCGGCCAGGGCGCGGTGCGCTTCTACCTGCCGCTCGACCAGCAGTTGCAGAACCCGTACTACGCGCAGTTGGTGATCGTCAGCACTGGCCTCGAAGAACGCAACGAACTCATCGGCCGCCTCAAGGAGCGCCTGCGCAAGGACTTCGTCGGTATCGGCACCAACGTCCAGTCCCTGGAGATGGGCCCGCCGGTCGGGCGTCCCATCCAGTACCGCATCAGCGGCAAGGACATCGACCAGGTGCGCAAGCACGCCATCGAGCTGGCGACCCTGCTCGACGGTAACCCCAACGTCGGCGAGATGATCTACGACTGGAACGAGCCAGGCAAAGTGCTGCGCGTGGACATCGCCCAGGACAAGGCCCGTCAGCTGGGGCTGTCGTCCGAGGATGTGGCCAATGTGATGAACAGCATCGTCAGTGGTGCACCGGTCACCCAGGTCAACGACGAGATCTACCTGATCAACGTCGTGGCGCGGGCCCAGGACAGCGAACGTGGCTCGCCGGAAACCTTGCAGAACCTGCAGATCGTCAACCCCAGCGGTGTTTCCATTCCTCTGCTGGCGTTCGCCACGATCCGCTACGAGATGGAGCAGCCTCTGGTCTGGCGCCGCGACCGCAAGCCGACCATCACCCTCAAGGCGTCGGTCAACGGCGACATGCAGCCGACCGACCTGGTGGCCGAACTCAAGCCGAAGATCGATGAGTTCGCCAGCAAGCTGCCGACCGGCTACGAGGTCGCCACGGGTGGTACCGTCGAGGAAAGCGGCAAGGCCCAGGGGCCGATCGCGCAGGTGATCCCGCTGATGCTGTTCCTGATGGCGACCTTCCTGATGATCCAGCTGCACAGCGTGCAGAAGCTGTTCCTGGTGATCAGCGTGGCGCCGCTCGGCCTGATCGGTGTGGTACTGGCGCTGGTGCCGACCGGTACACCCTTGGGCTTCGTGGCGATTCTCGGCATTCTGGCGCTGATCGGCATCATCATCCGCAACTCGGTGATCCTGGTGACCCAGATCGATGCCTACGAGCGCGATGGCTACACGCCCTGGCAGGCCGTACTGGAAGCCACCAACCACCGGCGCCGTCCCATCCTGCTGACGGCCGCTGCCGCCAGCCTGGGCATGATCCCGATCGCCCGCGAGGTCTTCTGGGGGCCGATGGCCTACGCCATGATCGGCGGCATCGTCAGCGCCACCTTGCTGACCCTGCTGTTCCTGCCGGCCCTGTACGTGGCCTGGTACCGCATCAAGGAAGACGACGGCGATCAGAAAGGCGCTGCGGACAGCCCGTCGCAACCGGCGAGTGGCAAGTCGTAAGCGGCGAGCTGAAAGAGAGAGCGGATCGATATCGGCCTGAAGGGTATCGATCCGCGCTGACGTCCTTGAGAGGGGGCTTGCTCGCGATATAGGTGGCGCCTGACAGGGCCCTATCGCGGGCAAGCCCGCTCCCACAAGCTGCCTGAGCAGCCTTCCATGCGCTGCTTGCGCAGATCCATGCACCGGCAGGCTGGCGATCTGGGTGTAGGAGCTATACATCGGCAGGCTGGCGATCTGGGTGTAGGAGCTATACACCGACAGGCTGGCGATTTAGGTGTAGGAGCTATACACCGACAGGCTAGCGACCTAAGTGTGGGAGCTGGCTTGCCAGCGATAGGGCCCTGTCAGGCGGTGAACGAATGTCAGGCGCGATCAGCTTGCTGCTAATCGCTAACAGCTTCTCCCTTCCTCTTCCCATACCTATATTTCAGTTATATAAAAATTCTTAAATAGTATTTTTAAGAATAAATCCTGCTGGCTACTATTCGCTCACGCCAGGCCGCTCTTCCTCATGCTGCCCGGCACTTCGACTCAAGGGAGAACGAGCATGAGTGCATCACTGCGTAGCGTCGACGGTCAGGACGAAGCCACCCTTCTGCGCGAGATCCAGAACGCGCTGCGGGACCTGCGGTTCGGCGCGGTGGAGATCACCGTGCACAACGCCCAGGTCGTGCAGATCGAGCGCAAGGAAAAATTCCGCCTGCAACAGCCTGGCAACAAGTCCGGCTGATCCTGCCCCCATCCAATTAGAACAAACGCCATCCGGGAGCTTCACCATGTCCATCCGCCGTTATGCGCTCGCCGCCTTGGCCAGTGCCGTGTTTGCCGGTTCCGCCATCGCCAAGGACTACGAGCTGCTGAACGTGTCCTACGACCCGACCCGTGAGTTGTATCAGCAGTACAACGCCGAGTTCGTCAAGCACTGGCAGGCCAGTCACCCGGACGACACGGTCAAGATCCAGCAGTCCCATGGCGGCTCGGGCAAGCAGGGGCGGGCGGTCATCGATGGGTTGCGGGCCGATGTGGTGACCCTGGCCCTGGCCGGCGACATCGACGAGATCGCCAAGCTCGGCAAGACCCTGCCGGCCGACTGGCAGACACGCCTGCCGGACGCCAGCACGCCGTACACCTCCACCATCGTGTTCCTGGTGCGCAAGGGCAACCCCAAGGGCATTAAGGACTGGGGCGACCTGATCAAGCAGGACGTCTCGGTGATCACCCCGAATCCGAAGACCTCCGGCGGTGCCCGCTGGAACTTCCTGGCGGCCTGGGCCTATGGCCTGAAGAGCGGGGGTAGCGAAGACAAGGCCAAGGCTTACGTCCAGGAGTTGTTCAAGCACGTCCCGGTGCTGGACACCGGCGCGCGCGGCTCGACCATCACCTTCGTCAACAATGGCCAGGGCGACGTCCTGCTGGCCTGGGAGAACGAAGCCTTCCTGGCCCTCAAGGAAGACGGGGGCGCCGACAAGTTCGAGATCGTCGTGCCATCGCTGTCGATCCTGGCCGAGCCACCGGTGGCCGTGGTCGACAAGAACGCCGAGAAGAAGGGCAACACCGAGATCGCCACCGAATACCTCAAGCACCTGTACAGCCCGGCTGGGCAGACCATCGCCGCGCAGAACTTCTACCGTCCGCGCGACGAGAAGGTCGCCGCCGAGTTCGGCAAGCAGTTCCCGACCCTCGAGCTGGTCACCATCGACAAGGACTTCGGCGGCTGGAAGACGGCCCAGCCGAAATTCTTCAACGACGGTGGGGTGTTCGACCAGATCTACCAGGCACAATGAGCCGTGCCTGATCCACGCGATACCCTTCAGTAGCCTGCACCGGCCCGGGAATGTTCCCGGGCTTCGTGCGTTCAACCAGGGACTCTTATGTCACGACGCATTTCCCCTGTCATACCCGGCTTCGGGCTGACACTGGGCTACACCTTGGTGTACCTCAGCCTGATCGTTCTCATTCCCTTGGCGGCCATGTTCGTGCACGCCGCGCAGCTGACCTGGGATCAGTTCTGGGCCATCGTCAGCGCCCCGCGGGTGATCGCCGCGCTCAAGCTGAGCTTCGGTACCGCGCTGTGCGCCGCGCTCATCAACGGCGTCATCGGCACACTGCTGGCCTGGGTGCTGGTGCGCTACACCTTCCCGGGCCGCAAGATCATCGACGCGATGATCGACCTGCCGTTCGCCTTGCCCACCGCCGTTGCCGGCATCGCCCTGACGGCGCTGTACGCACCGGCAGGCTGGGTGGGGCAGTTCGCCACCGACCTGGGCCTCAAGATCGCCTACACCCCGCTCGGCATCACCCTGGCCCTGACCTTCGTCACCCTGCCGTTCGTGGTGCGCACCGTGCAGCCGGTCCTGGCCGACATCCCCCGTGAAGTCGAGGAGGCTGCCGCCTGCCTGGGTGCCCGGCCCCTGCAGGTGTTTCGCCACGTGCTGGCCCCGGCCCTGCTGCCGGCCTGGCTGACCGGCTTCGCCCTGGCGTTCGCGCGAGGGGTCGGCGAGTACGGCTCGGTGATCTTCATCGCCGGCAACATGCCGATGAAGACCGAGATCCTGCCGCTGCTGATCATGGTCAAGCTCGACCAGTACGACTACACCGGCGCGACGGCCATCGGCGTGCTGATGCTGGTGGTGTCCTTCATCCTGCTGCTGCTGATCAACCTGCTGCAGCGCCGCATCGAAACCCCTTGAAGGAAGGCTCGGCCATGTCCCGTTCGACCCTGAACGCCGCCACGGCGGCCAATGCCGCCCGGCGCGGCAGCGCCACCTCGCGGCGCATCCTGATTTTCCTCGCCTGGCTGGTGTTCGCGCTGTTCCTGGCGTTGCCGCTGGTGATCGTCGTGTCCCAGGCGCTGAAGAACGGCTTCGGCACGTTCTTCGAGGCGATCTTCGAGCCCGATGCGTTGGCCGCCCTGCGCCTGACCCTGCTCGCGGTGGCCATCTCCGTCCCGTTGAACCTGGTGTTCGGCGTCTGCGCTGCCTGGTGCGTGAGCAAGTACACGTTCACCGGCAAGAGCATCCTGGTGACCCTGATCGACCTGCCGTTCTCGGTCTCGCCGGTGATCGCCGGCCTGGTCTACGTGCTGATGTTCGGCGCCCAGGGCCTGCTCGGCCCGTGGCTGCAGGACCACGACATCCAGATCGTCTTCGCCCTGCCGGGCATCGTCCTGGCGACCATCTTCGTCACCGTGCCGTTCGTGGCGCGCGAACTGATCCCGCTGATGCAGGAGCAGGGCACGCAGGAAGAGGAGGCCGCGCGCCTGCTCGGTGCCAATGGCTGGCAGATGTTCTGGCATGTGACCGTGCCGAACATCAAGTGGGGCCTGATCTACGGCGTGGTGCTGTGCACGGCGCGGGCCATGGGCGAGTTCGGTGCGGTGTCGGTGGTGTCCGGGCACATCCGCGGCGTGACCAACACCTTGCCGCTGCATGTCGAGATCCTCTACAACGAATACAACCACGTCGCGGCGTTCAGCGTGGCCAGCCTGCTGCTGATCCTGGCGCTGTTCATCCTGCTGCTCAAGCAGTGGAGCGAATCCCGAATCAACCGTCTGCGCCATGCCGCAGCGGAGGACTAATCCATGTCGATCGAAGTGCGTAACGTCAGCAAGCGTTTCAACAGTTTCCAGGCCCTGGATGCCATCAACCTGGACATCAACAGCGGAGAGCTGGTGGCCTTGCTCGGCCCCTCCGGTTGCGGCAAGACGACCCTGTTGCGGATCATCGCTGGGCTGGAGACCCCGGACCAGGGCAGCATCGTGTTCCATGGCGAGGATGTGTCCGGCCATGACGTGCGCGATCGCAACGTCGGGTTCGTGTTCCAGCACTATGCGCTGTTCCGGCACATGAGCGTGTTCGACAACGTCGCCTTTGGCCTGCGTATGAAGCCCAAGGGCGAGCGTCCGAACGAGACCCGCATCGCCGAGAAGGTCCATGAGCTGCTGGGCATGGTGCAGCTCGACTGGCTGGCCGATCGCTACCCCGAGCAACTGTCCGGGGGACAGCGCCAGCGTATCGCCCTGGCCCGTGCGCTGGCGGTCGAGCCCAAGGTGCTGCTACTCGACGAGCCGTTCGGCGCGCTCGATGCCAAGGTGCGCAAGGAGCTGCGGCGCTGGCTGGCACGCCTGCACGAGGACATCAACCTGACCTCGGTCTTCGTGACTCATGATCAGGAGGAAGCCATGGAGGTGGCCGACCGGATCGTGGTGATGAACAAGGGCGTGATCGAGCAGATCGGCTCGCCGGGGGAGGTCTACGAGAAGCCGGCCAACGATTTCGTCTACCACTTCCTGGGGGATTCCAACCGCTTGAGCCTGAGCGAAGGCCACCATGTGCTGTTCCGACCACACGAGGTTTCCCTGTCGCGTCATGAACTCGAAGGCCATCATCCGGCCGAAGTGCGCGACATTCGTCCCCTGGGGGCCACCACGCGGGTCACGCTCAAGGTGGAAGGGCAAAGCGAGCTGATCGAGGCCGAAGTGGTCAAGGACCATGACAGCCTCACCGGGCTCGCTCGGGGCGAGATGCTGTTCTTCAAGCCGAAGGTCTGGCAGAAGCTGACGGGCGCCTGACGCGCTTTCCAGGGCGCCTGGAGCCCTTTCAAAGGGGCTCCAGGTGCGATGTGACGAACGCTTCGCTGGGCCGAAAAGCAGGCGAAAGGCTCGCCTTCATATATTCCTAAAAAGCCTAGATATAAGTTTAAATATTCCTTCCAGAGATAAGCTGTTGGCGTTGATGATTCAGCCATGCGCAGGCCTTCACGACCTTCCATGAACTGCATCACGAACCCCGGGAGTTTGATCAATGGGTAATGTCCAGTCGGCCATCAGGGCCTATGACCCACCGAGGCGCCCAGCGCCTGGTGACTTGGTCGAGCTGGGACGTACGCTGCGTCTACCGCTGCTGCACCTGCGTCTGCAACGCACGCCGAACAGCGGCATGAAACGGCGTGACGTCATCGTGCTGGGCCTGCTGGTGCTGGCGCTGCACGGTGCAGTCGCCTACTGGGTCTATCAGGCGCCGACGCCCCCGCTGCCCGTCGAGCCGCCGAAGGTTCCACCCATGACCATCGAGTTCGCCGCGCCGGCGCCGCCCGTGGTCGAGCCACCGCCACCTGTGCCTGTCGAGCCGCCACCGCCGCCACCGCCACCGCCTGTGGTCGATGAGTTGGCTGCCAAGCCTGCGCCCAAGCCCGTTCCCAAACCCAAGCCTGTGCCCAAGCCCGCCCCTAAACCTGTGGCCAAGCCCACGCCGCCGCCTGCAAAGCCCGTCCAGGCACCGCCGCCCGTGGCTGCGCCTGCACCACCGGCACCGGCACCGGCAAAGCCGGCCCCCGTGACACCGGCATCGGCCAATGCGGCCTACCTGAAGAATCCAGCACCCGACTACCCGCAGCTGGCACAGCGTCGCGGTTGGGAAGGCACGGTAACCCTGCGGGTCGAGGTATTGCCCAGTGGCAAGCCAGGCCAGATCCAGGTCCAGAAAAGCAGCGGCCGAAACGTGCTGGACGAGGCTGCCCTGGCCGCCGTCAAGCGCTGGAGCTTCGTGCCTGCCAAACAGGGCGAGATCGCCCAGGTCGGCTGGGTCAGCGTGCCCATCGATTTCACCCTTCGTTAATTCGCACCCCTTGGAACGACCCTTCGGAGCATCATGACCATGAGTGTACTGGCATCCCCCCTCGCATCTGTCGAAAGCGCCGTCATCTGGCTGCTGATCGTCTTTTCCATTGCGACCTGGGCACTGGCCCTGATCAAGGTCGTGCAGTTCGCCCGCCTGAAGAACCAGGACAAGCGCTTCCACACGCAGTTCTGGGCCGCGTCCAGCCTCGACGCCGCCGCCGAGCCGAGCCATGAGTTGCCGGGGCCTGCCGCACGCGTGGCGCAGTCCGGCTATGCCGCCATTGCCGTCGGCGAGCCTGCCCACGCCAGTGACCTGAGCCAGGCCATCAACCATCAGGACCGTCTGGAGCGCGCGCTGCGCCAGCAGATCGTCCGCGAACGACGCTCGTTGGAAACCGGTCTGGCCGTGGTCGCCAGTATCGGCAGTACCTCGCCGTTCATCGGCCTGTTCGGCACGGTCTGGGGCATCATGGAGGCGCTCAAGGGCATCAGCGCGGCCGGCTCGGCAAGCCTTGAAACCGTCGCCGGCCCGATCGGTGCGGCACTGGTGGCCACCGGGGTCGGGATCGCGGTCGCCGTCCCGGCCGTGCTGGTCTACAACTACTTCCTGCGCCGCCTCAAGCTGACCGCCGCCGACCTCGACGACTTCGCCCATGACTTCTACAGCCTGGCCCAGAAAAGTGCGTTCCGCGTGCTGGTCCACCCTGCCGTGCACCGTGCCCAGGCAGGCTTCACCCAACCGGTGAAGGAGGCGTCCTGACATGGCCTTTTCGACCCAGGACAGCGATGAAGTCCTCAGCGAGATCAACGTCACGCCCTTGGTGGACGTCATGCTGGTGCTGCTGGTGGTGTTTATCGTCACCGCGCCGCTGCTGACCAACGCCATCCCGATCAACCTGCCCAAGACCGAGGCCGTGGCGCCGGTCGAACAGAAGGAGCCGCTGGTCGTGAGCATCGATGGCAGCGGCCAGCTGTTCATCAACAAGGACCAGATCGAACCTGACGCGCTCGAAGCGACGCTCAAGACGGCCAAGGGCAAGGACGCCGAAGTGCGCGTGCAGCTGCAGGCCGACGATGGCGTCAACTATGGCGAGGTGGCCCGGGCGATGGCGGCCATCGAACGCGCCGGGATCACCAAGTTGGCGGTGATCACTGCACGGTAAAGAACACATTTCTCCAGGCAAGGGTTTTGGGGCCATCGTCGCACTGCGGCGTGGCCTCTTTTCTTACCGGCGATGCAGCCGCTGGTCGATCAGGCTGACTCGCATGGGCATCCACCAGTGCAGGCTGTGTGAAACGCTAAGGACCAGCACAGAGATCTGGAGTGACTTCACATTGTGTGGGAGCCACTGTCTTTTTCTACTCGGCACATGCCTGACCGCATGGGCTGATGTGTGCGCTTAGCCGCGACACAGGCGGCGCCTGACAGGGCCCTATCGCTGGCAAGCCAGCTCCCACCCAGACCTCTGTAGCCGTCGGTGCAGGTGTGGCTGCGCAAGCAGCTTGTGGAAGCAACTGTCTTTTCTACTTGGCACATGCCCGACCGCATGCGGCGCCTGACAGGGCCCTATCGCTGGCAAGCCAGCTCCCACCCAGACCTCTGTAGCCGTCAGTGCGGGTGTGGCTGCGCAAGCAGCTTGTGGGAGCGGGCTTGCCCGCGATGAAGCCGCCGCTATCGAAAGCCAGTACTTCGTTCATGTTCATTTAGGTTATTAACAAATAGCTTCTTATTCCTTTACGCTCAAAGCAGCGCCTTTATACTGACTACTAAGCACGCAAAACCTCAGTGGAGGCGTCCCCCATGCGCAACGAATCCATTCGCTACCTCATTGTGCCGGGTTGGCAAGGATCGCCAGACAATCATTGGCAAAGCCATTGGCAACGCAGCCTGCCCAACAGCCTGCGCGTCGAGCAGCGCGATTGGCTCACGCCCCAGCGCCATGAGTGGGTGCGTACGCTGGAGCAGGCCATCGATGCCGAGCCTTCGCCCGTGATCCTGATTGCCCACAGCCTGGGTTGCATCACCGTCGCGCAGTGGGCAGCCCAGGCCAGCCCGCGCCTGCTGCGTCGGGTGCAGGGGGCCTTGCTGGTGGCACCGGCCGACGTCGAGCGTCCGGCCTGTGCGCCTGCCTTGCGCAACTTCGCACCGATCCCTCTGCAGCGGCTGCCTTTCCCCAGCCAGGTGGTCAGTTCCGACAACGATCCGGCGGTCAGCGTCCCGCGTGCCTTGTACCTGGCACGGGCCTGGGGTGCGGAAACCGGGCTGCTGTCCAATGCCGGTCACATCAACGTCAGGTCGGGCCATGAACGCTGGGAACAGGGTTTCGCCTACCTTTACCGCCTGCAAAGCCGTATCGAACAGCGCGGTCTGCGTCGCGCCTGAAGCGTTTTCATCCGTCGATGCCACAACGCCCGGTCCTCGTGTCCAGGGCGGGAGTTCGTCATGAGTGTGCACCCTGTTTTCGGCCAGCCTCTGCTGACCTTCCCCGAGCTGGACAAGAGCCCGCTGAGCATTCGCGCCAAGGCCCTGGTGTTCGTCGATCCGCGCTCCCGTGCGTTGCGTGAGCGACTCGAGCAGGTGGCGCGCTTGCCGCTACCCGTGCTGATTCGCGGCGAGACCGGCACCGGCAAGGAGCTGCTGGCCCGGCAGGTCCATCGCGCCAGCGACCGAGCCGGGCTGTTCGTCTCGGTCAATTGCGCGGCCATCAGCCCGACCTATGCCGATGCCGAACTGTTCGGCTACACCGCCGGCGCCCAGGGCGGTACGGCCAGCAGCCGCGCAGGCTGGTTCGGCTCGGCCAACGGCGGCACCTTATACCTGGACGAGATCGCCGACCTGCCGCTGACGATCCAGGCCAAACTGTTGGCCGCGCTGGAACACCGGGAAGTCACGCGTGTGGGCGCTGCCCATCCGTTGCCGGTCGACGTTCGCCTGGTGGCCGCCTCCAGCATCGACCTGTCCAAGGCGGTTGCGGCAGGTCGATTCAATGAACGGTTGTACCAGTCCCTGCACGAGGGCGAACTCGAGCTGCCGGCCCTGCGTGAGCGGGTCGGCGACATCCTGCCGTTGGCCGACTACTTCGTCGGCATCTACAGTGCGCGCCTGGGCCGTCCCCTGCCGTTGATCGGCGAGGCCGCCCAGTTGGCTCTCGAAGCCCACACCTGGCCAGGCAACACGCGGGAACTGGAAAACGTCATTCACTTTGCGCTGCTGGTGGGGCAGGGCGATGAAGTATTGCCGGAGCACCTCGGGCTACCCGATACCGCGCCCTTGGCCAGTCTGGAAACCGTACTCGAGCAACTGACGCAGGTGCGCGAGCCGTCTACGGTCGAAGGGGTACGCCGTGTGTTGGAAGCCGCGTTGGCGCGTTTGCCAGGTCAATGAAGCACAGGATCTGAGATGAAACCAAATGGAATATAGAGGCAACTAAAAGATATTACTGAGTAATAAAAATTACAGGTATTGTCCGCACACTCTCCTTTGGCTCGCCGCTTCAGCGGCATTCGTTGTGCAAGGATCTCCCATGAAAAACACCCTGCTGTTGACCGCCCTCGCTGCCGCGCTGTCCCTGAGCTCCCTGGCCCAGGCCGCCGAGAAGCTGATCGTGGCCGCCACCCCCGTGCCGCACGCCGAGATCCTCGAACTGGTCAAGCCGACCCTGGCCAAGGAAGGCGTGGACCTGGAGATCAAAGTCTTCACCGACTACGTCCAGCCCAACGTGCAGGTCGACCAGAAGCGTCTGGATGCCAACTACTTCCAGACCCTGCCGTACCTCAAGAGCTTCAACGAAGGCAAGGGCACCCACCTGGAAACCGTGGTCGGCGTGCACGTCGAACCCTTCGGCGGCTACTCCAAGAAGGTCAAGAGCCTGGACGAGCTGAAGGATGGCGCGACCGTGGCCATTCCCAACGAAGGCAGCAACAGTGGCCGTGCGTTGATTCTGCTGCAGAAGGCCGGGCTGATCACCCTGAAGGACCCGAAGAACGCCCTGGCCACGCCCAAGGACATCGCCGAGAACCCTAAAAAGCTGAAATTCCGCGAACTGGAATCGGCCATGCTGCCGCGTGTGCTGGATCAGGTCGACCTGGACATGATCAACACCAACTACGCCCTCGAAGCCGGCCTGAACCCGGCCAAGGACGCCCTGGTGATCGAAGGCAGCGACTCGCCTTACGTGAACTTCCTGGTCGCCCGTCCTGACAACAAGGACAGCGACGCCATGCAGAAACTGGCCAAGGCGCTGACCAGCCCGGAAGTGAAGGCGTTCATCGAGAAGAAATACCAGGGCGCGGTGTTGCCAGCGTTCTGATGGTCGTGTGACACCTGTCGAATGAATGATCGGGGCCGCCATGCGGCCCCTTTGTTTTGAAACGATGCGGAGGGCTTGAATCCAGGCGTGCGCCTTTTCATGCCTCTTCCTCGTCGACCAATCGCCTGACGTAGTCTCCTTTCGAATTGATCACGGCTTTGTAGACCCCTACGGCCACCGAGGCCTCGGCGTCGATCGGGCCGATGCTACCGTTGTCGATGGCGAGCACTTGGCAGCCGGGGATGAACATCAGCAGCGGTGAATGCGTCGCGATGATGAACTGGGCACCTTGCCCGGCGAGTTCGACGATACGCAGGATGAACGCCAACTGACGCGTGGGGGACAACGACGCTTCCGGCTCGTCGAGCAGGTACAGGCCGTTGGGTTTGAAGCGATAGGTATACAACGCCTCCATGGCTTCGCCGTGGGATTGCGCGTGCAGATCCTTGCCGCCGTAGTACGTGGAAATCTTCGCATCGAAACTCGGCGCTTCATCAAGCCGGCGCACCTCGGTGTTGAGGTTGTAGAACGTCTCGGCACGGTAAAAGAACAGGTCTTTTTCCTTACGGTAACCCTTCGATAACGTAACGTGCTCGAACAGCTCGGAGTGCGTGGCCTCGGTTTGGAAACGAAAGTTCCGACCCCCACCCTCGGCATTGCAGCCCAGCTTGATCGCGAGGGCCTCGAGCAACGTGGACTTGCCACTTCCGTTTTCTCCGGTGATGACGGTAATGCGATGGGTAAAGGTCAGCGGGAACAGGTTTTCCATGAAGGTTGGAGGTGCAGCGTCGGCTTTGAGGCGTACGTCGATCAGGAGGGGGCTCATGGTGGCGCTCCTGGGCGCGTTGAAAATCTCAGTAAGGCTAATGGAAAATGCATCTAATCGGAGCGCTCACTGTTTACTTAAGCACGCCTAGATAGTTATCTATGAGCAGGATTGCTTTATCTGAAAGGGTTTTTTCTCAGGGTTTTCTGAAAATCATGTAGTCCATTTCCCAAATCACCTCTACGGGAAAACATTTCATGCGTCGTCTGCTAGCTTCCTTGGTTTGACACGGGAGTTCGAAATGCTTTGCAACGAATCGTTTAGTGGTGTGCTGGGCACTCTAGCAGGCGAACACGGCGGGCAAATGATTGACGAGCGCGCTATCAATGAGTGAGTGGGGAGCAAGCGACTGTGTACTGTTTGCCTTGCTTGGCTCAGCAATGCTGTGCGCGATAGGCATGTCTATAGAACTCTACGTCGCGAACTCAAAGCACTATAGCGTCATGCTGCTTTCATTCGAAAACAGTGCAGGCCTGAGGCTTTACTTACGTCTATGGGGAAGCCGGACGCTAAGGGCACGCTTCTGGGTGGTCTCTGCCATGGCGGGCGTGATGGTCTATCACCGATATGCGATAAAAAGAGGTATTCTCGATGCGGCAGACATGAAAGCGTTTCCGAAACGTTTAAGGCGAATCATGCAGGTCTCGTCGTGGCTGCTGTTCGTAGGCTTTGGGGGTTGCACTTTTTTGGTAAGCGTACTGACCTACCTGTAGCCTGCTGGATTGCAACTGGTTTCTATGTCTTAAGCCGGCTGTGTCGTCAATGCTTAAGTGGAAACTGAAGTCGAACGTCTGCCTGAGTAGTAAAGTGTTGGATCGTTTCACGGTCACGCTGGTCTATCAATGCAAGACAGCAAGGCTGGCTCGAGTTCCATAGGTCGGTTTAGCTAGGCTGTGAAGCTCAGCTTCTCAGTATTTCTGAAAATGGTGTAGTACATTTCCCAAATCAAACCCTCCTTGTAAAGAATTCTTCTAAGTCTGCTAGTTTCCAGTGTTTCGCACAGGGAGCTCGCACATGACGCGCGTGATTCTGGACGGCAAAGGCCAGGCCCTTGACGGAGATCACACCACAACAAGCGCCGTTTGCATCGCCAGTGGCAGATCTTATCTAGCAGGTGGCCAGAACGTCCTGCGCGAAGGCGACACCACGACCGAGTGCCCGGAATGTGGCGAGCCTGGCGTCGTCGTCGAAGGTTGTCCGCATTTTCTCAGCGACGATCGCATGGTCGCGACCGACGGAGCGCTGGTGGCGTGTGGGTGCCCGTCCGGCGCCAATCGAGTCGTCGCGCCGTTGCACGAGAGCCCTGGTAACGGGCGGGCGTCCAAGGAAAACACCGCCAATGCGGAGTCAACCACCTCCACCTCCACCTCCACCTCCATCCCTCAATCCCTACAGCCTCGACTGTCCCAACCTGCCTCCCTTCAACCGACATCTCCCGAACCCATGTTCGTCGCACCACTGGGCACGCTCGAGCCGGGTTTCTTCATCGTTCCGCGCAGCATGTCCGGTCCAGACGTTCTGTTCTATCTGTCGGACCGGCAGTTGAAGATGCCCATCGAGTATGTAAAGCGGCTGAATCCCACGTTCGACGAAGGCTTCAAGGCAGGCGAGATGTTCGTGCTGGCCGATCCCGACAGTCAGCAGGCGTGTAGTCGGATGGAGGCGCAATTGATGGCTGCGGCGGAAAACGTACGGCGACACGTGTCTTCGCTGAGTGTCGAGGAGGCGGACTTCATGACGCGCAACTTGCCGGAAATCGCTGCACTGTTGGGCAAGGCGAGTAGCGCCATGGGCGTGGTGGAGGCGATGGCGAGAAAGATTCTGGACGATGTTTCGCGCAGTCTGAATGCGTTGTCGCAGTTGCACAAGGATGAGTTTAACCAGACAGGGAAACTTCAAAGCCAGGCGTTCTTTGATCAGCGTAAAGCAATACTCAAGGATCTGGAAGCTCAGCTGAAAGCCGGGTTTTTGAACAAGCGCATGGAGCTTGGAAGCTATGACACGCTACGCCGTGATCTGGGCATTTCCTCGAAAAGTCTTGTGCATCACTGGAGTAAGGCAGGTGTGGCGGGTGAGATACCGGGCTATGCAACGCACATGGATAAGGTGTCAGCGATGGGCAAATATTTGAATGCAGGAGGATATATCGGCGTCGGCATAGGTGGTGTTTCGTCTGCGCTTAAAATAAAAGAAGTTTGCGCTGCTGGGCGCGATGAAGCTTGTAAGAAGATAACAATCACCGAAGCTTCAAGTTTCGGTGGCGGTTTTGCTGGGGGCGCAATGGGTAGCAGGCTATCAACCCTAGCTGCTGGCAGACTGTGCCTCAGTGTTTCACCAATGCGCACCCTTGTCTGTAGCGTGGCTGTCGTAGGTGCAGGCGCTTGGACAGGTGCTTCGGTAGGGACGCGGGCAGGTGAACACCTGGGCGACTACGCAGGAGAGGTTATCTATGATCATACATTTATTGACTGATTTTCTACATTCGCTTTGGGGGTTGGCCTTTGTTGCAGCACCCTTCGTCTTTATCGTGATCGCGCTAGGGGTTGATGTGCATATTATCTTGTCAGGCAATTTCGATAGCATGCTGCGTGCATTGGCAAGAAGTCCAGCGTTGCCAAGCTTTAATAAGGTATGGCGTGGAAACAGTCTGCGGTCGAAGGTCATGCTTATTTCTATGGTCAGCGCATTATTCATATGGCCTAAGTACTTTATTAAAAGAGGGTGGCTGGACGTGCAAGATTATGACGCCTTTCCGGCAAGCTTAAGGCGCAAGATATTGATCTCCTCATGGCTCAATACAATCGGATTTGTATGGCTCGTCCTGGCAGGCGGCGCTGTGAAGATTACGCGACTATGAGCGGCAGCCAAGCGCTAGTCGTTTGACGATGCGTTCGAGCTAAGGCCCGCTTGCCAAACCACACACCTGCAAAATCCTTGTGCATTCTCCCCCTCCCCACGGTCCGATCTTCGACGCCTGTCGCGCCCAGCCCTGCCTTGAAGGATCCCCCATGCAGCTGACCGAAAAACAGAAGATGCTCAGTGGCCTGCTCTACCGGCCGACCTGCCCGGAACTGCTGGCCGAGCAGACCGCCAATGCCCAGTGGATGCAGCACTACAACACCAGCGACGTGGCCAATCAGGACCTGCGCAGCGGGCTGCTCGATGCGCATTTCGCGGCGGTCGGCGAGGCGGTGACGATTCGTCCGCCGTTCTACTGCGACTATGGCTACAACATCAGCGTCGGCGCGCGCAGCTTCCTGAATTTCGGCTGTGTGATCCTCGACGTGCTCCCGGTCCATATCGGCGAGGACTGCCACATCGGCCCAGGCGTGCACATCTACACGGTCGACCATCCCCAGCAGGCCGGCATTCGCCGTACGGGACTGGAAAGCGGCAAGCCGGTGACCCTCGGCAACAACGTCTGGATCGGCGGCGGGGCGATCATCCTGCCCGGCATCACCATCGGCGATGACGCCGTGGTCGGGGCGGGCAGCGTGGTGACCCACGACGTGCCGGCCGGGACGGTGGTCATGGGCAATCCGGCCCGTGTCCGGGCGGCGGAAGACGCGTAGAGCCGCCCGTGGCCTGTGCCTTGCCATCGCGTGCCTGACAGCCGAAGATGGCCGCCTCACTGCCCGTGGATGTGCCCGATGTCTCCCTCGTTCCAGCCTGATCTGCTCCGTGCGAGCCTGGCGCCCCTGGCCGAGGGGCAGCCCTTGTCCAGCGATGCCGAAGCCTACCGTCGCTTCTACAGCCTGGGGCTGCCGGGGCAGAGCTGGCTGGGCGGTTTCACGGTGGCGGGGTTCGAGCTGGTCGGGCAGGTCTGGCTGCCGGCCGCTCCGGTCAAGCCGGCCGGCACGGTGTTCATCCTGCATGGCTTCTACGACCACATGGGGCTCTACCGGCACGTGATCGAGTGGGCGCTGGCACGCGGGCAGGCGGTGATCAGCTGCGACCTGCCGGGTCATGGCCTGTCGAGCGGTGCCCGCGCCAGCATCACCGATTTCGCCATCTATCAGCAGGTCCTGGACGGCTTGCTCGACCAGGCGCGGCGGTTGGGCTTGCCACGGCCCTGGCATGTCTGCGGGCAAAGCACGGGCGGTGCGATCGCCATCGACCATGTGCTGCACCAAGGGGATTCGAGCCCGATCGACGGGCAGGTCGTGTTGCTGGCACCCCTGGTCAGGCCCTCGGCATGGCACCGCTCGCGGTTGAGCTACAGCGTGCTCCGGCACTTCGTCGACGGCATCGACCGTCGCTTCACGGCCAACAGCAACGACCCTGCCTTCCTGCCGTTTCTCCAGGCCGACCCGCTGCAACCCCGCCGCCTGCCCACGGCCTGGGTCGGTGCGATGTTCAACTGGGTCAAGCACATTGAGGCCGCGCCCAGCAGCCTGCGTACACCCTTGATCATCCAGGGCCAGGCCGACGCCACGGTGGACTGGGCGTACAACCTCAAGGTGCTCAAACGCAAGTTCGAGGGCGCACAGGTATTGATGCTGCCCGAGGCGCGGCATCATCTGGTCAACGAACTGCCTGACATCCGTGAGCGCTACTTCACCTTCATCGGTCAGCGGTTGGGCTGATCAGCGCAGGTCGCCGGTCGCCTGACCGACGGCCAACCCGGCACGGATCGCTGCCAGGGCGGCCTTGTAGTACGCCTGGCCGTCGCTGGACTCGGCGAAGGTGGAGAACGCTTCGAGTTCTTCGTCCGACAGGTCCCGGTAGACGTACAGCAGGGTATTGGGTAGGTCTGCGCCGATCTGCTGCATCAACCGCTGCCGCTGCCCGTCCAGCAACCCTTGCGCCTGGCCGCCCCCGAACAGCCCAGGGATCATCGAGCTGAGGCTGTCGGCGGCGACCCCGGCGATGGCCAGGCTGACTTCGGCCCCGGCTTCGCGGGCGGGCAGGGCATCGATCAGGTGACCGATGGTCAACAGACGATTGTCGCTGGCCTGAACCTTGGGCAGGCCTTGGGCGTTCTGGGCCAACTGGTCCTTGCGCGTGGCCAGCAGTTCGGCGGCGACGATCTTGCGCCCCAGCGGCGACTCGAAGAAGGCCAGGGCGGGCGCCGGATCGGGCAGGTTGGCGCGCAGCTGCGCCTGGGCGCGCTTGTCCATGGCCTGGGGCTGAAACCGCTGGCTGCTGTTGGTGACCAGCGCCTGGTACACCGCCGGAGGAAGGCTGTCGCGGTAACGCTGCTGGGCGGCGTCCAGCGCATCGGTGAAATGCGCGCGCTGCTCCGGCCAGCCGGCCGCCTTGTACAAGGTGTCGAGGCTGTCGGCCCAGGCAGGCGTGATGCAGATCATCAGCAGGAACGAGTAAAACACGCGGCGCATTCAGGACTCCTGTCGGCAGGGCGCTATTGTCCGTGGCACGGCCCGGCTTTGTCGAGATGTCCGCGTGCGGTGCCGCCAAGTAGCACTGTCGGTTTACCTGGCTTCTGGATACTATGCGCGGCATGCACATCTCTCCGGATCACCCCACCCTTTCGCTGATCGTCGACGACCTGGTCGAACACGGTTGGTCGCAGCAGCAGCTGCCTGTGACACTCGACCTGCTCGAGGGGCTGGCGTTCGAGTGCAGGCAACGCGCGGCCGACGGAGCGTTGCTGCCTGCCGGCGTCGGGCGCGGTTCGGCGCAAGGCGTGCGCGAGGGGATTCGGGGCGATCAGATCCAGTGGATCGAGCCCGGCCAGTCGGCCGTCTGTGACCAGTACCTGGACGTGATGGACCACCTGCGCCAGGCGCTCAATCGGCACCTGTTCCTGGGGCTGGAGGAGTACGAGTGCCATTTCGCCTTGTACCCGCCAGGCGCCTTCTACAAGCAGCACCTGGACCGTTTTCTCGACGATGATCGACGGATGGTCACCGCGGTGCTCTACCTGAACCAGGACTGGCAGCCTGCACAGGGCGGCCAGCTGCGCATGGTGCTGCCCGGCGGCAGGGAGCACGATGTGTTCCCGACGGCAGGGTGCCTGGTGGTGTTCATGTCGGACGCGATTCCCCACGAGGTGCTGCCCGCCACGCGCGACCGTCTGTCCCTGACCGGTTGGTTCAGGCGACGCGGCCAGGAGCCGTTCTGAGGCCGGGGGGCGTTCCTGTCCTCGGCGCCCCTGGCGCGCGTCACTGCTCGGCGGTGACCTCCAGCGGCACCTTGAGCCACTTCTCTTCCAGCGCTGTCAGTCGACCGTCGGCCTTGATCCGCTGCATGGCATTGGTGACGGCCGACTCGAAGGCCGGGTTGTCCTTCTGGAACGGAATGGCCAAGGCCTGATCGCTGTAGGGCTGACTGACGTCCACGGCCGAACCCTCGGTCGCGGCTGGCTTGGCCTGGTTCAGGGCCATGTCGTACTTGCCGCTCTCGATGCCGCTGAGCACAGCGTCTGCCGGCGCTTCGATGATCGAGGCGCGCACGTCCAGCTCCTGGGCCAGGGCCTGGCCCAGCTCGACCTCGAAGCCCGTCAATCGCTGCGCCTGCTTGAAGGCATACGGCGGAGTGTCGGCCTGCACGGCGATACGCAGCTCGCCCCGGTCATTCACTTCGTCCAGCAGTTCGGCCTGCGCCAGTGGACTGATGAGCGTGGTCAACAGCAAGGCTGTGGTCAATCGCATGAGAAGGCCCCTTCATGTTCGGCAAATAGGTGACGGTTGCCGAGGCTTTTTATCCTTCGCCCCGGTCAAGCGCTGGGTCTGACCGCAAGTTGAGCGCAATGTTTGAGGGCGAGCACGGGTTTTTTGTCCAGGCGTGAGCGGAAGATTACCCTAGGGGTGAGGCAGACGGGCGGATAGGGAGGCGAGGGCAGGCCGATCGGCATCGGCGGTAGAGCCTGAACGACGAAGGGCCGGGGGTCATCGACCGCCCGGCCCTTCAGGCAACCCCCCCATGCGAGGGGGTGCGGATCAGAACAGTACGCGCGAGCGGATGGTGCCCTTGACCTGTTGCAGCTTCTCCTGCGCCAGGTCGGAGTACTCGGCATCCACGTCGATCACCACGTAGCCGACTTTCTCGTCGGTCTGCAGGAACTGGCCGGAGATGTTGATACCGTTGTCGGCGAAGACGCGGTTGATCTCGCTGAGCACGCCCGGGATGTTCTCGTGGATGTGCAGCAGGCGGTGCTTGCCTGGGTGCGCCGGCAGGGCCACTTCCGGGAAGTTGACCGACGACACCGAGGTGCCGTTGTCGCTGTACTTGACCAGCTTTTCCGCCACTTCCAGGCCGATGTTGGCCTGGGCCTCGGCGGTCGAGCCACCGATGTGCGGGGTCAGGATCACGTTGTCCAGGCCACGCAGCGGGCTTTCGAACTCTTCGTCGTTGGAGCGCGGCTCGACCGGGAACACGTCGATGGCCGCGCCGATCAGGTGCTTGTCCTTGATCGCGTTGGCCAGGTGCTCGAGCTCCACCACGGTGCCACGGGCGGCGTTGATCAGGATGCTGCCTTTCTTCATGGCGCGGATCTGCGCCTCACCGATCATCCACTGGGTGGACGGCAGTTCAGGTACGTGCAGCGACACGATGTCGGCCAGGCCCAGCAGCTCGTTCAGGCTCGGGACCTGGGTGGCGTTGCCCAGCGGCAGCTTGGTCAGCGGATCGTAGAAGTAGACCTGCATCCCCAGGCTCTCGGCCAGCACCGACAGCTGCGTGCCGATCGAGCCGTAACCGACGATGCCCAGCTTCTTGCCACGGATCTCGAACGAGTTGGCCGCGCTCTTGATCCAGCCACCACGGTGGCACGAGGCGTTCTTCTCGGGGATGCCGCGCAGCAGCAGGATGGCCTCGGCCAGCACCAGTTCGGCGACCGAACGGGTGTTGGAGTAGGGTGCATTGAACACGGCGATACCGCGCTCACGGGCCGCGCCCAGGTCCACCTGGTTGGTGCCGATGCAGAAACAGCCGACCGCGACCAGCTTCTTCGCGCAGTCGAAGACCTCTTCGGTCAGCTGGGTGCGCGAGCGGATGCCGATGAAGTGTGCATCGGCGATCTTTTCCTTGAGCTCGGCCTCTGGCAGCGAGCCGGTGAGGTACTCGATGTTGCTGTACCCGGCAGCCTTGAGAGTGTCCACTGCGTTCTGGTGGACGCCTTCGAGAAGAAGGAACCTGATCTTGCTCTTGTCGAGAGAAGTCTTGCTCATCTGCGTAAACCTGTGTCCCGGAGATAGAAAATGGCAGGGAGGTGAAGCGGCGCGGCATCGGCCTTAGCACGAACAGCGGGAGCGCAATGCTAGCATACGCGACCTACTCTGAGCCGATTCCGACAGGTGAAGCGTGCTCAGGCTGACCATGAATGTTTCGAGAGTTCGGCCCGGCCTCCGCTTTCACATCATCGCAAGCAAACCTCCCACAGGCCTCGTGACAGTCGTTCACCGACGCCACTCGCCTGCGCGAAGGTGATCAAGCCCGTACTCGATCCGGACGGCTCGAATCCGGGTAAGATCTTCGCTCCCGAATGACAGCCGCGTCGGCACAGGAGTCAGCAATGAGCTACAAGCACGCGTACGTGGACGGCACCCCCATCCATTTTCCGCTGGGCAAAGTGGTGTGCATCGGTCGCAACTATGCCGAGCATGCCAAGGAGCTGAACAACCCGGTGCCGAGCGAGCCGCTGCTGTTCATCAAGCCCGGCAGTTGCACGGTGCCGTTGAACAGCGGCTTCCGCATCCCGACCGAACGCGGCTCGGTGCACTACGAGGCCGAGATCGCTGTCCTGCTCGGCAAGTCGCTGTCGACCCAGCCCAGCGAAGAGGAAGTGCGTGATGCCATTTCCGGTTTCGCGCCGGCCCTGGACCTGACCCTGCGCGACCTGCAGGCCAGGCTCAAGGAGAAGGGCCTGCCCTGGGAGCTGGCCAAGAGTTTCGACGGTGGCTGCGTGTTGCCGCCGTTTTCCCCGGCCAGTGCCTTCGGTGACCTGACCGACATCGGCATCCGCCTGAGCATCAACGGCGAGGTGCGTCAGGACGGCAGCAGCGCCCTGATGCTCAACCCCATCGTTCCGATGATCCAGTACATGGCCGCCCACTTCTCGCTGCAGGCCGGCGATGTGATCCTGACCGGCACGCCAGCCGGTGTGGGCCCGTTGAACGTCGGCGATACGCTGGTGCTGGAGCTGCCTGGCGTGAGTCGTTTCGAGAGCCGGGTGCTCTGACGTCCCCTTGGGCGGTGACGGCCCGCGTTCGTCACCGCCTGCCTCCCTCGGCCGTGGCCGATCGCCGGTTTTGCCGTTTTTTTCACATCGTTTGCGGATAATCGCGCGGCAGACTTCTCGCGCCGGCCGCGCGCCGCCTCTTCGGCAAGCCTCCAGGAACATGTCCATGCCCGTTTCCACCCGTGCCCTTTCCTCGTCCAAGCCCAAGGCGCGCGTCGGCCTGCGCTGGCCGCTCGGGCTGGGGCTCGCGGCACTGGTCGCCGGCGGCCTGGCAGTGACGATGCACTGGGACGATCGCGCCTTGCTGTGGGCCAAGGAGTACTTCGAAAGCCCGGCAGAGCGCCAGGAAAGCACCTGGCTGCCCGATTACCACGTCGACATCGACGCCAAGGTCCTGCCAGGCATGGAGGACGACGAAGCGTCCGACCTGGCCTACGACCCGGCCACGCGAACGCTGTTCTCGGTCATGGGCAAGAACCCGTTCCTGGTCCAGTTGACCCTGGACGGCGAGGTCCTGCGCAAGATTCCGTTGGTGGGCTGGAGCAACCCGGAGGGCGTCGCGGTACTGGAGGACGGCCGCCTGGCCATCATCGACGAGCGCCGGCACGACCTGGTGGTAGTCCGGGTCGACGCGAAGACCACCTCGCTCGACCGGGCCGACTTCCAGGCCCATGACCTGGGCGACGCAGACAAGGGCAACAAGGGCTTCGAGGCCGTCGTCTGGGATCCGCGTCGGCAACGCCTGATCGTCGGTGAGGAGCGTCCGCCCCGGCTGTTCGCCTGGAACAGCGACGGGCATGGCAACTTGGTGGGCGAAAAGTACCCGCTGCCCAGCGACCAGCTCGACCTGCGCAACCTCTCGGCCACCGGCATGGACCCGCGTACCGGGCACCTGCTGGCGCTGTCGGCCAATTCGAACATGCTGCTGGAGCTCGACGAGCACGGCGAGCAGATCAGCTTCATGACCTTGCTGGGCGGTTTCAACGGCCTGCAACAGACGCTGCCGCGCGCCGAAGGCGTGGCCATGGACGAGCAGGGCACGCTGTACATGGTCAGCGAGCCCAATCTGTTCTATCGCTTCAGCAAAGACTGACCCTATCATCAGATTCTACGGATGATGGCATTAAGCTTTATTTCAGCAGTCGTGGTTAGATTCGCCTTTCCGAACTCGAGTCTGACTTTCCATGCGCCGTCTGTCCCGCCCTTTGCTGCTGCTTGCCGGTCTTAGCCTGCTGGTCCTGATCTTCACTGCACAGGAGTTTCGCCTGTTCGAACGGGGCTGGTTCAACGTCAAGACCTGGTGGCGACCGGCCGAGCAGGGCATGGCCTTGCAGCATTATCGCGTTGCCGTGGAAGGCAAGGTCATCGAAGGCCTGGACGACGACGTCTCGGCGCTGACCTACGATCCCGATCGCAAGACCCTGTTCACGGTGACCAACAAGCGTTCCGAGCTGATCGAGCTGTCATTGGACGGTCGGATCCTGCGGCGCATCGCACTGGTCGGCTTTGGCGACCCGGAGGCCGTGGAGTACGTGGGGCGCGACAGCTACGTGATCACCGATGAGCGCCAGCAACGGCTGATCCAGGTTCGATTGCAGGACGCTACGCACACGCTCGACGCCAGTCAGGCCGAGCAACTGACCCTGGGCATCGGCCTCAATGGCAACAAGGGGTTCGAGGGTCTGGCCTACGACTCGGCGGGCAAACGGCTGTTCGTCGCCAAGGAGCGCGATCCGATGCTGATCTACGTGGTCCAGGGCTTCCCGCACCGGGACCCGGCACAGCCCTATGCCGTGCAGGTGGCCCAGGACCGCAAGCGCGATGCCCGGTTGTTCGTGCGTGACCTGTCGAGCCTGCAGTTCGACGAGCGCAGCGGCCACCTGCTGGCGCTGTCCGACGAGTCCCGGCTGGTGATCGAGCTGGACGAAGAGGGCAAGCCCCTGAGCACCCTGTCGTTGCGTCGAGGGTTCCAGGGGCTGAAGCAGACCGTGCCCCAGGCCGAAGGCATCGCCATGGACGAGCGCGGCACCTTGTACCTGGTCAGCGAGCCGAACCTGTTCTACGTGTTCGAGCCCGGCCAGCCTTGACGGCCAGCCCCTGGCGCCCGAAAGCGCCCAAGGGCAGGCGCCACGGGGTCAGGGCGTGTTCGCGCGCAGCGTGCGAACGCCGTCCGCGGTGCCCAGCAGCAGGACATCGGCAGGCCGCGCGGCGAACAGGCCGTTGGTCACGACGCCGACGATGGCGTTGATGTCACGCTCCAGGGTCACGGGGTCGGTGATCTGCAGGTTGTGCACGTCGAGGATGACGTTGCCGTTGTCGGTCACGACGCCTTCGCGGTAGACCGGATCGCCGCCCAGCTTCACCAGTTGGCGCGCGACATGGCTGCGGGCCATGGGGATGACCTCGACCGGCAGCGGGAAGGCGCCCAGCACGGGGACCAGCTTGCTGCCATCGGCGATGCAGATGAAGGTGCGGGCAACCGCGGCGACGATCTTCTCGCGGGTCAGGGCAGCGCCCCCGCCCTTGATCAGGTTCAGGTGCTCGTCGCTTTCGTCGGCGCCGTCGATGTAGAACTCCAGCTCGCTCACGGTGTTGAGTTCATAGACCGGAATGCCATGGCCCTTCAGACGGGCTGCCGTGGCTTCGGAGCTGGCGACGGCGCCGTCGAAGGCGGTCTTGTGCTGGGCCAGGGCGTCGATGAAGCAGTTGGCGGTCGACCCTGTGCCTACGCCCAGGATGCTCTTGGCATCGAGCTTGGGCAGGATGAGATCGACGGCGGCCTGGGCGACGGCCTGTTTGAGTTGGTCCTGGGTCATGCGGGCTCCGGTGAGGCAAGCGTCTGTCAAAGTCGCTCATTATAGCGCCACGCGTCGGTAAAACCTCGGCTTTGCGATGGTCGCGCCGGCGAACGCTACGGTAGACTGCCCGCTCTCGTCCCGTGACCAGTGATGCTTTCCCGATGCTCGAACAGTACGTCAAGAAGATCCTCACCTCGCGCGTCTACGATGTCGCCGTCGAAACGCCCCTGCACCGTGCCGGGCAGTTGAGCAAGCGCCTGGGCAACGAGGTCCTGCTCAAGCGCGAAGACCTGCAGCCGGTGTTCTCCTTCAAGATTCGCGGGGCCTACAACAAACTGGTCCAGCTGAGCCCCGAGGAACTGGCGCGCGGCGTGGTCACCGCCTCGGCGGGCAACCATGCCCAGGGCCTGGCCCTGGCGGCGCGGGAGCTGGGCATCAAAGCGACCATCGTGATGCCCAAGACCACGCCGGAGATCAAGGTCGAGGGTGTACGCTCCCGGGGCGGCAAGGTGGTGCTGCACGGTGACTCGTTCCCCGAGGCGCTGGCCTACTCGCTGAAGCTGGTGGAAGAAAAAGGCTACGTCTACATCCACCCCTACGACGACCCCCACACCATCGCCGGTCAGGGCACGGTGGCCATGGAAATCCTGCGCCAGCACCCAGCCCCTCTCGATGCCATCTTCGTGCCGGTGGGCGGTGGCGGGCTGATCGCCGGAATCGCCGCCTACGTGAAATACCTGCGCCCGGAGATCAAGGTCATCGGCGTGGAACCGGACGACTCCAACTGCCTGCAGGCGGCCATGGCGGCGGGCGAGCGCGTGGTCCTGCCCCAGGTCGGGCTGTTCGCCGACGGCGTGGCGGTGGCGCAGATCGGCCAGCACACCTTCGAGATCTGCCGTCACCATGTCGATGAGGTGATCACCGTCAGCACTGACGAGATCTGTGCGGCGATCAAGGACATCTACGATGATACCCGCTCGATCACCGAGCCTTCCGGGGCACTGGCGGTGGCGGGCATCAAACGTTATGTGGAACTCAAAGGCGCCGTCGGGCAGACCCTGGTGGCGATCGAGTCGGGCGCCAACGTCAACTTCGACCGCCTGCGCCATGTCGCCGAGCGCGCCGAGCTGGGTGAGCGTCGCGAGGCGATCATCGCGGTGACCATCCCCGAGCGACCAGGCAGCTTCAAGGCGTTCTGCGAGGCGATCGGCAAGCGCCAGATCACCGAATTCAACTACCGCTACCATGCCGCGGGCGAAGCGCACATCTTCGTCGGCGTGCAGACCCACCCGGACACCGACCCGCGCGCCGCCCTGGTCCGGCACCTGGGCGAGCAGGGCTTCCCGGTGATCGACCTGACCGACAACGAACTGGCCAAGCTGCACATTCGCCACATGGTCGGCGGGCATTCGGCCGGTGCGGGCGACGAGATGGTGCTGCGCTTCGAATTCCCCGAGCGGCCGGGTGCGCTGTTCAACTTCCTCGACAAGCTGGGCGGGCACTGGAACATCTCGATGTTCCACTACCGCAACCACGGCGCCGCCGACGGGCGCGTGGTCGCGGGCCTGCAGGTCCCCGAGGAGGAGCGCCATCTGGTGCCGGATGCCCTGGCGAAGATCGGTTATCCCTACTGGGACGAGACCGACAACCCGGCCTATCGGCTGTTTCTTGGCTGAATGAAAAGCCCTGCCACTCCGCGAGGCCGGACGCCATGGACCATCTGACCTGGCTCAACCGTGTGCATGCCGTGGCCATGGTGTTGCTGGTCGGCAGCGCGCTTGGCCTGGCGTATGCCGCAGTATGCGCAGGCCGTGCCGATCATGAAGGACGGCCGAAGCGCTGGCCGTGTGTGCTGGGCGGGTTCGTGCTGCTGGTCAGCCTGGCCGTGCTGCCGTTCACCGGCTGGTGGCTGGTCCATCTCAACGGCTGGCCGCTGGGCCAGACCTGGATCCTCGGCTCCAGCGTGCTCTATGCCGTCGTGCTGTGTAGTGTGAGCGGGTGGTACCTGTGGCGCCCGCAGCGGGCGGGCACCAAGCGGGTATTGGCCGTGGGCCTGCTCGGGTGCTGCGTGGCAATGGCCGTGCTGACGGTGATGCGACCGGTGTGAGGGGCGGGCACTGATGGATCTGGGTGGGGCCTGTTAGCCCGGCGTGGCGGATCTCACGGCTCCTGCGGAGCCGATCGCGGCACAGGGGCCGCTCCCACAGATGACCGCCATAACCTGCAACCCCGCGGTGGGGCTACGGGTGAGCGGCCCCCGTGCCGCGATTGGGCCCGCAGGGTCCACAGGGTGTGTAAGCGCGATACCCCGGCCTCACCCCCTCAGCGAAATGATCTCCCACCCCCGCCGCTCGGCTTCCGCCCGCAACGCCGGGTCCGGGTCCACGGCCACAGGGTGAGTCACCCGTGCCAGCAGCGGCAGGTCGTTCATCGAGTCGCTGTAGAAGTAGCTGTCCTCCAGGTCATGCCCGTTCTCCAGCATCCAGCGCTCGAGCCGTGTCACCTTGCCTTCACGAAAGCACGGTATATCGGTACTGCGTCCCGTGAAACGGCCGTCCTGGCGCTCGCATTCGGTGGCCAGCAGCGTCCGGACCCCCAGGCGCCGGGCGATCGGGCCGGTCACGAAACGGTTGGTCGCGGTGATGATCACCAGCTGGTCGCCCGCCTCGCGGTGCTGCTGCAGCAACGCCAGGGCCTTGGGCAGGATGATCGGCTCGATGCAGTCGCGCATGAAGTCCTGGTGCCAGTGCGCCAAGGTGGCCGGCTCGGTCACGGCGAGGATCTCCAGGGAAAAGGCCAGGTAGGCTTGCAGGTCGAGGGTCCCGGCCAGGTAATCCTGGTAGAACGCATCGTTGCGGCGCTTGTAGGCGATCGGGTCGAGTAGGCCCCGTGCGCAGAGGTAATCGCCCCAGGCATGATCGCTGTCGCCGCCGAGGAGGGTATTGTCCAGGTCGAATAAAGCCAGGCGCATCGCAGTCGCTCGCAACGTCTTCGGGTGAGACCCCGCAGAATACGGAGTTTCCAGGTCGCTGCACATAAGCGGGCGGGCGCGTTGCTGCGCTCGCCGGCTTTGTGGAACAATGCCTGAACATGCGTTTGCGAGGTTGCTGCCGTGATCGACCCGGATGGTTTCCGCCCCAATGTCGGAATCATTCTCACGAATGATGCCGGACAGGTGTTATGGGCTCGACGGATCAACCAGGATGCCTGGCAGTTTCCCCAGGGTGGCATCAACCCTGAAGAGACGCCGGAAGAAGCCTTGTACCGAGAGCTCAACGAAGAAGTCGGCCTGGAACGCCAGGACGTGGAAATACTGGCCTGCACACGCGGCTGGTTGCGTTATCGTCTGCCCCAGCGCCTGGTGCGCACGCACAGCCAGCCCTTGTGCATCGGTCAGAAGCAGAAGTGGTTCCTGCTGCGGCTGGTGAGCAACGAGCAGCGCGTCAGGATGGACCTGACCGGCAAGCCGGAGTTCGATGGCTGGCGCTGGGTCAGCTACTGGTACCCGCTGGGCCAGGTGGTGACATTCAAGCGCGAGGTGTACCGGCGCGCCCTCAAAGAGCTTGCACCGCGTCTTCTGACGCGCGACTGACGACGGAGTTCGACCCCGAGCCATGCTCAATACGCTGCGCAAGATCGTCCAGGAAGTGAACGCCGCCAAAGATCTCAAGACGGCGTTGGGGATCATTGTCTTGCGTGTGAAGGAGGCCATGGGCAGCCAGGTCTGCTCGGTCTACCTGCTCGACCCGGAAAGCAACCGGTTCGTCCTCATGGCCAGCGAGGGTCTGAACAAGCGCTCCATCGGCAAGGTCAGCATGGCGCCCAACGAGGGCCTGGTCGGTCTGGTCGGGACGCGGGAAGAACCGCTGAACCTGGAAAACGCCGCCGACCATCCCCGCTATCGCTATTTCGCCGAGACCGGCGAGGAACGCTTCGCCTCATTCCTCGGTGCGCCGATCATCCACCACCGCCGGGTCGTCGGCGTCGTGGTCATCCAGCAGAAGGAGCGTCGCCAGTTCGACGAGGGCGAAGAAGCCTTCCTGGTCACCATGAGCGCGCAGCTCGCCGGGGTCATCGCCCATGCCGAGGCCACCGGCTCGATCCGCGGCCTCGGGCGTCAGGGCAAGGGCATCCAGGAAGCGCGCTTCGTCGGGGTGCCGGGTTCGCCCGGTGCGGCGGTCGGCCGTGCGGTGGTCATGCTGCCACCGGCCGACCTCGACGTGGTGCCCGACAAGACCGTCGATGACATCGACGCCGAACTGCGGCTGTTCAACACCGCCCTGGAAAGCGTGCGCGAGGACATGCGTGTCCTGTCCGCCAAGCTGGCCACGCAGCTGCGTCCCGAAGAGCGCGCGCTGTTCGACGTCTACCTGATGATGCTCGAGGACGCCGCGCTCGGCGGCGAGGTGGTGCAGGTCATCCGCACCGGGCAATGGGCCCAGGGCGCGCTGCGCCAGGTGGTGACCGAACACGTCAACCGCTTCGAGCTGATGGACGATGCCTACCTGCGCGAGCGCGCCTCGGACGTCAAGGACCTGGGTCGCCGGCTGCTGGCGTACCTGCAGGAGGCACGCCAGTCGACCCTGGTGTACGCCGACAACACCATTCTGGTCAGCGAGGAGCTGACCCCGGCGATGCTCGGCGAAGTGCCGGAAGGCAAGCTGGCCGGGCTGGTCTCGGTGCTGGGCTCGGGCAACTCCCACGTGGCCATCCTGGCGCGGGCCATGGGTATCCCGACCGTCATGGGCCTGGTCGACCTGCCGTATTCCAAGGTCGACGGCATCGAGCTGATCGTCGACGGCTACAAGGGCGAGGTCTTCACCAACCCCAGCGAGGTATTGCGCAAGCAATACGGCGAGGTGGTCGAGGAAGAGCGCCAGCTGGCCCAGGGCCTGGATGCACTGCGCGAATTGCCGTGCATCACCCCGGATGGTCACCGCATGCCGTTGTGGGTCAACACCGGCCTGCTCGCCGATGTTGCCCGTGCCCAGCAGCGCGGTGCCGAGGGCGTAGGGCTGTACCGCACCGAAGTGCCGTTCATGATCAACCAGCGCTTTCCCAGCGAGAAAGAACAGCTGGCCATCTACCGCGAACAGCTGGCGGCGTTTCACCCCTTGCCAGTGACCATGCGCAGCCTCGACATCGGCGGCGACAAAGCGCTGTCGTACTTCCCCATCAAGGAAGACAACCCGTTCCTCGGCTGGCGCGGCATCCGCGTGACCCTCGACCACCCGGAGATCTTCCTGGTGCAGGCCCGCGCCATGCTCAAGGCCAGCGAGGGGCTGAACAACCTGCGCATTCTGCTGCCGATGATTTCCGGCATCCACGAGCTGGAGGAAGCCCTGCACCTGATCCACCGGGCCTGGGGGGAGGTGCGCGACGAAGGCACCGACGTGCCCATGCCGCCGGTCGGTGTCATGGTCGAGATTCCCGCGGCGGTCTACCAGACCCGCGAGCTGGCACGCCAGGTCGACTTCCTGTCGGTCGGCTCCAACGACCTGACGCAATACCTGCTGGCGGTGGACCGCAACAACCCGCGGGTCGCCGACCTCTACGACTACCTGCACCCGGCCGTCCTGCAAGCGCTGCAGAACGTGGTGCGCGATGCCCATGCCGAAGGCAAGCCGGTGAGCATCTGCGGCGAAATGGCCGGTGACCCGGCAGCGGCGGTGCTGTTGATGGCGATGGGGTTCGACAGCCTGTCGATGAACGCCACCAACCTGCCCAAGGTGAAATGGATGCTGCGCCAGATCGACATGGGCAAGGCCCGCGAGATGCTCAGCGAGGCGATGTCCCATGACAACCCCCATGTCATCCACAGCTCGCTGCAACTGGCGCTGAAGAACCTGGGGCTGGCGCGGATGATCGGGCCTGGGGCAGACAAGACGCTCTGAGCCGTTGCTCAGACTGTCAGACTGACATCCCCCTGTGGTGCGCCCAAGGGGCCATGGCTTCGCTCGATCACCTGTCGTCGCCCCTGTGCATCGACGATCACCACCGTTCGCGCCCGTGTGCCGTAGTGGGGGCTGGCGATGAAGGCCGTGGACAGCAACCGCTCGGTGACCAACCCTATGCCGGTGTCGGGCAGTTCGGCGTCGGGCACCGGGGTCTCGTCCGCCAGCAACGCCAGCAAACGCTCCGGCTCGGGCCTGTCCAGGGTCTGCGCCAAGGCCTCCCGCGCCCTGACCAGCTTGGGCCAGGGCGTGTCCAGCGCCGCGTTCGACAGCCCATAGACGCCGGGCGCCAGCAGGCGCGGTACACCCTCGTGGGCATGCAGATAACCCAGCGTCCTGCCATCACCGACCAGCAGGTTGAAGCCTGCATACGCGTCCGCTTCACGGGCCACGCGCTCCAGGTACTCGTGCGGCGTCAAGGCGCCTTGAAGAAACCCGGCGACCAGGTGTCCGCGCGAGCGCTGGCCGCTGGGTTGCCCAGGCTGACGGATATTGGTCAGCGCAGCGAAGCGCCCCTCGGGCCCTACGCCGAGCCAGGTACCGCCCGCTTCCAGGTCACGCCCGGCATACACACCCGGTGCATCCGCCCAGGGGCCCAGGGGCCGTGTCGGTCGCTGGTAGAACTCATCGCGGTTGGCGGCCACGATCAACGGCAGCGCCTGGCCAGGCTGCCAGGCGAATACGATCAGGCACATCGGTGAACCTCCGGGATTTGCCCTACTGTACCAGTCTCCACGCCTCCTTCCGCCCCTGCGCAGAGTTCACTAGGGCCTCGCGCCCGGCTTCCGTTACCATGCGTGCTGGTTTTCTGGAGGACGCTGCATGGAGTTCGCACTCTACCTGCTGTTGGGCGCCTGCGCTGGCGTACTGGCGGGGCTGTTCGGCGTGGGCGGCGGCATCATCATCGTGCCCGTGCTGGTGTTCAGCTTCACGCTGCAAGGCTTCGATCCGTCGATTCTGACCCACCTGGCCGTCGGTACCTCGCTGGCGAGCATCGTCTTCACCTCGATCAATGCCATCCTCGAGCACCACCGCAAGGGCGCGGTGCGCTGGCCGATCTTCGCCTGGATGACCCTGGGCATCCTCGCCGGCGCCTTGCTCGGGGCCAAGACCGCGTCACTGATCCAGGGGCCGTCGCTGCAAAAGATCATCGGCGTGTTCGCGGTGCTGGTCGCCCTGCAGATGGCCCTCGACCTCAAGCCCAAGGCACGCCGCGAGGTCCCGGGCAAGGTCGGCCTGGCAGCGGCCGGTGGCGTGGTCGGCTGGGCCTCGGCGATCTTCGGGATCGGCGGCGGCTCGCTCACCGTGCCCTTCCTGACCTGGCGCAGCCTGTCCATGCAACAGGCCGTGGCGACGTCCTCGGCCTGCGGGCTGCCGATCGCCCTGGCCAGTGCCGCCAGTTTCATGCTGCTGGGCTGGCAGGATGCACGCCTGCCCGCGCACAGCCTGGGTTACGTTTACCTGCCGGCGATGATCGGCATCGCCGTGACCAGCATGTTCTTCGCCCGCTTCGGCGCGCGCCTGGCGCATCGACTTTCACCGCGCTTGCTCAAGCGCCTGTTCGCCGCGCTGCTGTTCAGCGTCGGCCTCAGCTTCCTGTTCTGAACCAAGAGGAACCACCATGCTGCCTTACCCGCAGATCGACCCCGTGGCCGTCGCCATCGGGCCGCTGAAAATCCACTGGTACGGTCTGATGTACCTGATCGGCATCGGCGGCGCCTGGCTGCTGGCCTCGCGACGGTTGCACCGTTTCGATCCGACCTGGAGTCGGGAAAAGCTCTCCGACCTGGTGTTCTGGCTCTCCATGGGCGTGATCGTCGGCGGGCGGCTGGGATACGTGCTGTTCTACGATCTGCAGGCCTATCTGGCCCAGCCGACGCTGATCTTCGAAGTGTGGAAGGGTGGCATGTCGTTCCACGGCGGCTTCATCGGCGTGATGCTGGCTGCCTTGTGGTTCGGCAAGCGCAACAACAAGTCGTTCTTCGAGCTGATGGACTTCGTCGCGCCGCTGGTGCCGATCGGCCTGGGCGCCGGGCGCATCGGCAACTTCATCAACGCCGAGTTGTGGGGCAAGCCGACCGATGTGCCCTGGGCCATGGTCTTCCCGCCGTTCAGCGACCCGGCGCAGTTGCCGCGTCACCCCTCGCAGCTGTACCAGTTCGCCCTGGAAGGTGTGGCGCTGTTCATCATCCTCTGGGCGTTCTCGCGCAAGCCGCGCCCGACCATGGCCGTGTCAGGCATGTTCGCGCTGTTCTACGGCATCTTCCGCTTCATCGTCGAGTTCGTTCGCGTGCCGGATGCCCAGCTGGGCTACATCGCCTTCGGCTGGCTGACCATGGGTCAGTTGCTGTGCCTGCCGATGATACTCGGTGGCCTGGGACTGATCTGGTGGGCTTATAATCGTACACCGACGGCGAAACCCGCCCTTTGATTCCCACGGCAGGGGCGATCCTCCTGCCGTTTTCGTTACAGGTAGGCCATGAAACAGTATCTAGACCTGGTGCGCGACGTCATCGAGAACGGCACGCTGCAGCAGAACCGTACCGGCGTGCGCACCATCAGCTTGCCCGGCGCCATGCTGCGCTTCGACCTGCAGAAGGGCTTCCCGGCGATCACCACGCGCAAGCTGGCCTTCAAGTCGGCGATCGGCGAGATGGTCGGCTTTCTGCGCGGCGTGCGTGATGCCGGGCAGTTCCGCGACCTGGGCTGCAAGGTCTGGGACCAGAACGCCAACGAGAATGCCCAGTGGCTGGCCAACCCGTTTCGCCAGGGGCACGACGACCTGGGCGAGATCTATGGCGTGCAGTGGCGCCAGTGGCCGGGTTACAAGCGCATTCCCCTGAGCAACCCGGCGGCGATCGCCCTGGCCGAGCAGCAGGGGTACCGGCAGATCGCCCAGGACCAGGAGGACGGTCAGGCCTTCGTGGTGCTGTACAAGGCCATCGACCAGGTGCGCCAGTGCCTGGACACCATCGTCAACGATCCGGGCAGCCGACGCATCCTGTTCCACGGTTGGAACTGCGCCCAGCTCGACGAGATGGCCCTGCCGCCGTGCCACCTGCTGTACCAGTTCCACCCGAACGTCGAGACCCGGGAGATTTCCCTGACCTTGTACATTCGCTCCAACGACCTGGGTCTCGGCACACCGTTCAACCTCACCGAAGGCGCGGCGCTGCTGTCGCTGTTCGGTCGGCTGACGGGCTACACGCCGCGCTGGTTCACCTATTTCATCGGCGACGCGCACGTCTACGAAAACCACCTGGACATGCTGGGCGAACAGCTCAAGCGTGAGCCGCTCGCTGCGCCGCGGCTGGTGATCGACGAGCGCGTGCCGGCGTTCGCGGACACGGGCGTCTATGCGCCGGAGTGGCTGGAGCGGATCGAGCCAAGCGATTTCCGGCTGGAAGGGTATGAGCACCATGCCCCCATGACGGCGCCCATGGCGGTCTGATCGTGCGATTCCGTAGGGTGTTGGCCTGGTGATCAGGGGCCAGCACCTCACTGCCTGCATCGCGGGCAAGCCCGCTTTCATAGAACATAAAATATCTTGTTGATTTTAAAAGGAATAATTTCAGGATTTTGTGGGCCCTGCGGGCCCAATCGCGGCACAGGGGCCGCTCCCACAGGTGGCCGCGATAGCCTGCAACCCTGCGGTGGGACTACGGGTGTAGGAGCGGCCCCAGTGCCGCGATGGGCCGCAAGGCGGCCCTAAAATCGATTAGCAATGAAGCTTCGGATCCTGCCAGCTATCACCATGTTCTCTGCGCGACAGCGCGGCGCCAAGGCGGCGGGCGGACTCCCACAAGGAACTGAGCCGCAGCAGCCGATTGAGCTGGTCTAATGGCCCCGGACACCTCAATAGGTGAAAATACCCCTACTGAGGAGTTTTCATGACCAAGAAATACAGACAATTCGATGCTGCGTTCAAGCTGGAGGTTTGCCGGCTGATCGTCGACCAGGGCCAGAGTGTGAACTCGGTGTGCATGGATCTGAGCCTGAGCGACACGGCCGTGCGCCGCTGGGTTCAGCAGTACAAGGCCGAGCAGCTGGGTGGTCCGGGCATCGGCAAGCCGCTTACCAGTGAGCAGCAGCGGATTCGCCAGCTGGAGCAGCAGGTTCGCGAGTTGAAGATGGACAACGACATCTTAAAAAAAGCTACGGCCTTCTTTGCCCGCGAATTGAAGTGATCCACCAGCTGGTTCACCAATTGCAACGCAAGGCCTACCCGGTGGCACGTGTCTGCCGGGTACTGCGGATCAGTCGCTCGAGGTTCTACGAAGCCCGTCAGCAACAAGCCAGACCGCGTCCGGCCTGTCCGATCACTGCCCGGCTCAAGGCCACCTTCGAATCCACGGAGCGCTGCTACGGAAGCCGCCGCCTGCTCGGCGCACTGCGCAATGAGGGCATGGTCATCGGTCGCTTCAAGGTCCGCAGCCTCATGAAACAACAGGGCTTACGCCCAGTCTGGAAACGCAAGTTTGTTCATACTACCAACAGCAAGCACAGTTACCCGGTCGCCCCAAACCTGCTCAACCGCCAGTTCACGCCAGCAGGGGTCAATCAGTCTTGGGTAGCTGACATCACGTACATCCGTACCCGCAGCGGCTGGCTGTACCTGGCCGTGGTCATGGACTTGTTCTCGCGCAAGATCGTGGGTTGGGCGATGGCGCCGCACATGCGTGCCGACCTGGTATGCAATGCCCTGCAACTGGCGATTGCGCAACGGCAGCCGCCACCGGGCCTGATTGCCCACTCTGACCGCGGCAGCCAGTACGCCGGCGTTGCCTATCAGAGTCTGCTGGCGCGGCACGGCATGCACTGCAGCATGAGTCGCAAGGGGAACTGTTGGGACAACGCCGTGATGGAGCGCTTCTTCCTGAACCTGAAGATGGAGCGCGTCTGGCGCAAGGATTACGCCAATCATGGCGAGGCGATCAAGGACATCACGGACTACATCATGCGCTTCTACAACAGGACACGGTTGCACTCGACACTAGGCTACCTGGCTCCGAATCAATACGAGCTGAAGGCCGCCTGAAAATCACCGATCAAGGTGTCCGGAAAAAGTTGACCACCGCAGATATCACTGCAATGTGAAGGGGAGGTGTGGGAGCGGGCTTGCCCGCGATAGCGCCAGGTCATCCGCTACAGAACCCCCATCTGCCCCCGACGCCTAACGCTCGTGACTGCGCCCGACATGCGAATGCTCGACGTCCACCGCCGTCACCGCACCCGTCACCTCCAGGCGCTGAAGGATCGAACACTGCGCTTCCCGGGCCTGGCAGCGCTGGCGCAAATCGGTCAGCTGCGTCTGCAAGGCCATCAGCCCGTCGATGCGCGCCTGCACGTGCTCGATGTGCTCGTCGATCAGCGCATTGACGCTGGCGCACTGGTCTTCAGGGCTGTCACGCAAGCGCAGCAGGCTACGGATCTCGTCGAGGGTCATGTCCAGGGTGCGGCAGTTGCGGATGAACGTCAGCCGCTCGACATGGGCCTGGGTGTACACCCGGTAATTGCCCTCGCTACGCGCTGGCGCGGGCAGCAGGCGCTCGCGTTCGTAGTAGCGAATGGTCTCGACCGCGCAATCGGTGGCCGCCGCCAGTTCTCCAATCTTCATCGCTCACCTCGTCGAAGATACTTGACCCTATAGTGGCTACAGGGTGTTCACTTTGGCAATACGCATCTTCGGGGATCTGTCCATGGGCCAGCCTGTCAGCCACGACCATAAACACGCGCATGCTTCGCACGATCACGATCACGATCACGGCCATGAGCACGCTGCACACACCTGCTGCGGCACCCAGGCCGCTCCCGCGCAGGTGACGCTGACGGACCAGGCCAGCGATGACGCAAGCCTGAGCCGCTTTCGCATCGAGGCCATGGACTGTCCCACCGAGCAAGGGCTGATCCAGGACCAGCTGAGCCGCATGCCGGGCATCGAGCAACTGGAATTCAACCTGCTCAACCGCGTGCTGGGCGTGCGCCATACCCTGGCCGATACCGCCGAGATCCAGCAGGCCATCGCCAGCCTGGGCATGCACGCCGAACCGCTGGCCGACGATGCCGACAGCGCGCCGCTTGGCGGCTCCACTCCCACGCGCTGGTGGCCCCTGGCATTGTCCGCCTCAGCCGCGCTGGCGGCTGAAGTCCTGCACTTCACCGGCTTGGCGCCAGAGTGGGTGGTGGCCGTGCTGGCGCTCGGCGCCATCCTGGGGTGTGGCCTGGGCACCTACCGCAAGGGCTGGATCGCGCTGCGCCACCTCAACCTGAACATCAATGCCCTGATGAGCATCGCCGTGACGGGCGCCGTGCTGATCGGCCAGTGGCCCGAAGCCGCCATGGTGATGGTGTTGTTCACCCTGGCCGAACTGATCGAGGCCCGCTCCCTGGATCGCGCGCGACGCGCCATCGGCGGGTTGATGCAGCTCACCCCGGACGTGGCCACCGTGCAGCAGGCCGAGGGTCAGTGGCGTGAGCTACCCGTGCGTGAGGTGGCCTTGGGCGCAATGGTGCGGGTCAAGCCAGGCGAACGCATCGGCCTGGACGGTGAAGTGGTCCGCGGGCAGTCGACCGTCGACCAGGCGCCGATCACCGGCGAGAGCCTGCCAGTGGAGAAGGGGGTGGGCGACAAGGTGTTCGCCGGCACCATCAATCAGTCCGGCGCCCTGGAATACCACGTGACCGCTGCGGCCGGCGAATCGACGCTGGCGCGCATCATCAAGGCCGTGGAACAGGCGCAGGGCGCCAAGGCGCCGACCCAGCGCTTCGTCGACCGCTTCTCGCGGCTGTATACCCCCATCGTCTTTGCCGTGGCCCTGTTGGTGGCGCTGGTTCCACCGCTGTTGCTGGGTGGCCTGTGGTTCGACTGGATCTACCGGGCCCTGGTACTGCTGGTGGTCGCCTGCCCCTGCGCCCTGGTGATCTCCACGCCAGTGACCATCGTCAGCGGGCTGGCCGCCGCCGCGCGCAAGGGCATCCTGGTCAAGGGCGGGGTCTACCTCGAGGAAGGCCGCAAGCTCAGCGTGCTGGCGCTCGACAAGACCGGCACGCTGACCCATGGCCGCCCGGTCCAGACCGATTTCCAAGTCCTGCAGCCGGCCTTCGAGGCGCGTGCCCAGGCCCTGGCCGCCAGCCTGGCGGCGCGCTCCGATCACCCGGTGTCACGTGCCATCGCCGAACAGGGCCGTGCCCAAGGGCTGGCCGATGACCCGGTCGAGGCCTTCACGGCCCTGGCAGGCCGCGGCGTGCGTGGCGAGATCGGCGGGCAGACGTACCATTTGGGCAATCATCGCCTGGTCGAGGAGCTGGGCCTGTGTTCGCCCGTGCTGGAAACCGAACTCGATCGGCTGGAGCGCCAGGGCAAGACCGTGGTCTTGCTGCTCGATCCTTCAGGTCCGTTGGCACTGTTCGCGGTGGCGGACACGGTGAAGAGCAGCAGCCGCGAAGCCATCGCGCAGTTGCATGCCCTGGGCGTACGCACGCTCATGCTGACCGGTGACAACCCGCACACCGCCCAGGCCATCGCCGAACAGGTCGGTATCGATGAGGCCGAAGGCAACCTGCTGCCGGAGGACAAGCTGCGCCTGATCGAGCGTCATGCCGGGCAAGGGCAGCGGGTCGGCATGGTCGGCGACGGGATCAACGATGCGCCCGCATTGGCCCGTGCCGACATCGGGTTCGCCATGGCAGCGGCCGGCACCGACACGGCGATCGAGACGGCCGATGTCGCACTGATGGACGACGATCTGCGCAAGATCCCGGCCTTCATTGCGCTGTCTCGGCAGACGGCCACTATCCTGACGCAGAACCTGGTGCTGGCCCTAGGCATCAAGGCCGTGTTCCTGGCGATCACCTTCGCAGGCCTGTCGACCCTGTGGATGGCAGTATTCGCCGACATGGGTGTCAGCCTGCTGGTGGTGTTCAACGGCCTGCGGCTGTTACGGCACTGATACGGTTTGACGCGTGGGCAGGGGCGAGCGCTATAGCCCCTGCGCCAGCCGCTCTACCTGTTCCTGCCGCTCTTCCAGCCGCGAGTTGCCCTGCGGGTTGAGCGTCGACCAGCGCGGGTGCGCGCGTGCCTTGAGCAGCGGCTCGGGCAGCTTGCCCTTGCGCCAGGTCTGCTCGTCCAGGGCGTCGAGCTGCACGCTGCCTTGCGCGGCATGACCCCGGTGATCCAGGGCAACCATCAACTGCTGTTGGCGCAAGGCCAGCAGGCGCAGCACATCGTCGTGCACCGTCAATTCGCGTGCGCCCTTGAACTTGCCCATCAGGCGCGAGCCATAGTTGCGCGCCGTCTGCAAGGCGCCACCCGCCACGGCACCGGCCAGGGCCGCCGCGCCCAAGGTCAGGCCCCCCATCAGCAGGTCGACGCCCGCGCCTGCCGCCGCCCCTGCCGCAACGCCACTGCCTACCCGCACGCCCAGCACACGCAAGGTCTCGGGATTGAACAGGTCGTCGCCCCAGCGTCCATCCAGCAACGGGAGGTCATGGGCGGTGGCGTCTTCGCGTCGGAAGGCATACAGGCGCAGCAAGGCCTCGACGCAGTGCTGCTCGCGCTGGCGCACCGTCTGGCGCAGGGCTTCGATGGCAGCGGCTTCGGCAGCCGGTTCGGCCACCACGCTGCGTCGGCAGGCGGCGCAATCGAGCAGCAGCTCGGCGATCAGCCGCTTGCCCGCCTGCTGGCGCGCGAGCCGTTGCGCCTGCTGATCGTCGATCAGTCGCTGCAAGGCCGGGCGGGCGGACTCGAGCAGCAAGGCTAAGCTTTCGTACAGGCGACGTTCGCCGTCCTCGGGCGGCGCGACACTGTCGAAGCGCACCAGCGCATGCAAGCCCAGACGAGCCAGCGCTTCGCGCCACTGGGGTTCACGGTGGGTAGGGCTGGCCACGAAATTCAGCACCGGCAGCAGGGGCTTGCCGCAATTGGCCAGTACCTCCAGCTCGTCGCGGTACTTGGCCAGGACGGGTTCACGCGCATCGATCACATAGAGGCCGGCGTCACTGGCGAGCAATTGGCGCAGCACCTTGGCCTCCTGCTCGAAGCGCTGGCGAGCCTCGCTGCCCTCCAGAAAGCGCTCGACCCGCGACGGGCCGTCGAGCCGTTCGCCGGGGCGATCCAGTCGCTCCAGGTAGTCCAGCAGCGCGATCGCATCCTCCAGGCCGGGGGTGTCGTACAGCTCCATCAGCGCCTGGCCGTCGACCGACAGGCGCGCACCTTCGACATGACGGGTGGTGCTCGGGCGGTGGGAGACCTCGCCAAAGCCGACATCCCGGGTCAGCGTGCGCAGCAGCGACGTCTTGCCCACATTGGTGTGGCCGACCACGGCCAGTTTCAGCGGCTCAGTCATGCCCATGCTCCAGCCACGTCAGAGGGGAGGTCGAATCCGCACTCAACCCCAGTTGCGCCAGGGCCTGATGCCAGTCGTCCAGGCGTGCCGGGTCGACGGGCAGGTCCGGTGCGGCAGGCAGCAGCCAGATCCGCGTATTGCCGGCCGTACGCGCCAGCTCCGCCAGCAGGGCCATGCTGCCGCGATCGGGCGAGCGCAAGGGGTCGCAGGCGACCAGCAGGCGCGCGGGTGGGTAATGACTCAGTTGCTCGAGCAAGCGCTGGCGCGAAGCGCGGCTGTCGAGCAGGCCCGCATCGGTGACACGGGTCGGCAGGCTGGGCGGCCAGGGACGTCGGTCATCCAGCTCGAGTCCTACTAGCACCGCGCCTTCGTCCGAGGCATTCGCCGGCAGGGCCTGCACCTGGTGCAAGCGTTCAGGCGCGGCATCCTGCACGCCCAGCCGCTCGCTGCTGGGTATCAGGTGGGCACGCAATTGGCCGTAGGCGGGTTGGTCGAGGTCCAGCGTCAGGCGCGCGCGCCCTCGACGCCAGCGCCACAAACAGAGCAAGGCGAGCAGCAGGCGCGGCACGATACCGTAGACCACCAGTACACCGAGCAGCCAGCCTGCCCAGGCCTGGCGCGCCAGGTCGAAGGACGGTTGATCGGCGCCACTGCTGCGGATCATGCCTACGTCCGGAACGTTGAAGCCCAGCGAGGCGGGCAGGGCGCCCAGGGCCTGGGTAAGGCCAACGAAGGTGTCGCTGCCCAGAATGGTGGTTTCCCACACGAAGCCATAACGGCGGGTCGCCAACAGCACCAGCGCCATGACCAGGGCCGTGCTCAGGGCCAGCAGCCAGAGCCCATGCACCAGCAGGCCGAGCAGCCAGCGGTCCAGGCGCTGCCGCTGCAGCAGGACCAGCAGTGCTGGCGCCAGTTGCGTGGCTTTGGCGTCGCGGGCCAGGCGCGCACTGAGCCACAGCCACAGGCGTCCCAGCCCCTCGCCGTGCGCGCCCGACAGGGAAAAGCCGACGGCCCAGCCCAGCAGCAGCACCAGGTTGACCCCCAGCAAGCTGCCCAGGGCCCAGAAGACGTTGACCGGTCGCTGGCCGTCGCCCAGCGCGGCGAATGCCAGGCCGGCGCCGCTGAACAGTGCCAGCAGCATCAGCCCCAGCAATGCGAGGCGCGCGCCTTGCTTCCAGTGGCGCAGGGCCTCGACCAGGCCGTCACGGTCGGCCAGCCACAGGGCACGGCGTTGAATGCGCGTGGTCAGGTCTCCGCCCTGTTGGCGCGCCTGTCGATTGGCTTCCTGATCCTCCAGCGGGCCGGCCTGCGCTTCACGCAAACGCACCGCTTCGGTCAGCCAGTGTGTGTCGAGTTCGGTCAGTTGAGTCACAGCGGCTTCCGTCGGACAGTCCAGTCCACAGCATAACCCAGGCGTTCACCCATCGGCTTTGCTATCCTCGGACCCATGAAGACCTCACTCCCCCTCAGCCTGATCGCGGCACTCGCCGAGAACCGCGTCATCGGCATCGACAATCGCATGCCTTGGCATCTGCCAGGCGACTTCAAATATTTCAAGTCCGTCACGCTCGGCAAGCCGATCATCATGGGGCGCAAGACGTGGGACTCCCTGGGGCGGCCTCTGCCAGGGCGTCTGAACCTGGTGGTCAGCCGGCAACCGGACCTGCGGCTCGAGGGTGCCGAGGTGTTTCCGTCGTTGGACGAGGCCATCGCCCGGGCCGACGCCTGGGCAAGGGAACAGGGTGTCCAGGAACTGATGCTGATCGGAGGCGCGCAGCTGTACGCGCAGGCGCTGGAGCAAGGCAGGGTCGATCGCCTGTACTTGACGCAGGTGGCCTTGCAGCCGGAGGGTGATGCCTGGTTTCCCGCGTTCGACGAAGCGCAGTGGCGGTTGTCGTCCGACCAGCCGCAGGTGGAGGAGGGGCGTCCTCCCTACCGGTTCGAAGTCTGGGACAAGCGCTGACGTCGTTCTCGCTGGCGTACCCGAGCGTGTACGCCAGCGATCCTTCTCTTATCCCGCCTGGGTCAGCTCGGCCCGCTCTTCCGCCAGCAGCACCTGCCGATCGGTCTGGCCCAACAGCTGGCTGGTGACCACACCCGCCGCCATCGAACCGTTCACATTGAGCGCCGTGCGCCCCATGTCGATCAGCGGCTCGACCGAGATCAGCAAGGCCACCAGCTCGACCGGCAGACCCATGGCCGGCAGGACGATCAGTGCGGCGAAGGTTGCACCGCCACCGACGCCGGCCACGCCGACCGAACTCAGGGTGACGATGGCCACCAGCGTCGCGATCCACCACGGGTCCAGCGGGTCGATACCGACCACGGGCGCGACCATCACCGCCAGCATGGCCGGGTACAGACCCGCGCAGCCGTTCTGGCCGACCGTGGCACCGAAGGAGGCCGAGAAGCTGGCGATCGATTGCGGCACGCCTAGGCGCAAGGTCTGCGCCTCGATGTTCAACGGAATGCTGGCCGCGCTGGAGCGGCTGGTGAAGGCAAAGGTCAGCACCGGCCATACCTTGCGGAAGAAACGCACCGGGCTGACGCCGGTCCCGGCCAGGATCAGTGCATGGACCAGGAACATCAGGCCCAGCCCCAAGTAGGACACCGCCACGAAGCTGCCCAGCTTGAGGATGTCGTCCAGGTTGGAGCCGGCCACCACCTTGGCCATCAGGGCCAGCACGCCATAGGGCGTGAGCTTCATCACCAGGCGAACCAGGCGGATCACCCAGGCCTGCAAGGTGTCGATGGCGGACAGCGCCCGCCCGCCCTTGTCGGCGTCATCCTTGATCAATTGCAGCGCCGCCAGCCCGACGAACACGGCGAAGATCACCACGCTGATGATCGAGGTCGGCTTGGCCCGTGCCAGGTCGGCCACCGGATTGCTCGGAATGAACGACAGCAGCAGCTTGGGAATGTCGAGATTGGCGACCTTGCCGGCGTATTCGCCGTGGATGGTCTGCAAACGGGCCGACTCCTGCGCACCGGCCACCAGCCCTTCGGCGGTCAGGCCGAACAGGTTGGTCAGGACGATGCCGATCAGCGCGGCGATGGCCGTGGTCAGCAGCAGGGTACCGATGCTCAGTACACTGATGCGGCCCAGCGAAGACGCGTTGTGCAGACGGGCCACGGCGCTGAGGATCGAGGCGAAGATCAGCGGCATGATCATCATCTGCAGCAGGCCGACGTAGCCGTTGCCGACCAGCTCGAGCCAGCCGATGGTGGCTTGCAGCACAGGGTGGCCGGCGCCATAGAGCGTATGCAGGACCACGCCAAAGACCACGCCCAGCACCAGGCCCAGCAGCACCTTCTTGGCCAGGCTCCAGTCGGTGCGGCGGGTTTGTGCCAGGCCCAGCAACAGGGCCAGGAACGCCAGCAGGTTAAGCGACAGCGGCAGGTTCATTGAAGCTCCAGCAATAAAAGGCAGAGGGGGGCATCGCCTCTGTAAGCGAATGCGAACCGGAAATCCTAACAGGCTGAAATCAAACGGATTTATACCCAAATGGAATGTGTATAGTGCTTTATGGAATAAAGCTCGCCGCCGATTGGATGCCGGGTTCCCCTCGACCTAAGACAGGGGCTGGCATTGGACAATAAAAAACCGGCGCTCCAGGCGCCGGTTTCTTGTGCCGTCAGTGCCTTACAGCCCCTCAAGCATCGCCTTGTTGCGCACCGCACCCTTGTCGGCGCTGGTGGCCAGCAGGGCATAAGCCTTCAAGGCCGTGGTGACCTTGCGTGGCCGGACTTCGACAGGTTTCCAGCCTTTCTTGTCCTGCTCGATGCGGCGGTGCGACAGCTCTTCGTCGCTGACCAGCAGGTTGATCGAGCGATTGGGGATGTCGATCAACACCTTGTCGCCATCCTTGACCAGGCCGATGGCGCCGCCTGCCGCCGCTTCCGGCGAGGCATGGCCGATGGACAGGCCCGAGGTGCCGCCGGAGAAGCGCCCGTCGGTCAGCAAGGCGCAGGCTTTGCCCAGGCCTTTGGACTTCAGGTAGGAGGTCGGGTAGAGCATTTCCTGCATGCCCGGGCCACCTTTCGGGCCTTCATAGCGGATGATGACGATGTCGCCCGCCTTCACCTCGTCGGCGAGGATGCCGCGCACGGCGCTGTCCTGGCTCTCGAAGATCTTGGCAGTGCCCTCGAACACGTGGATCGACTCGTCCACGCCCGCCGTCTTCACCACGCAGCCATCCTGGGCGATGTTGCCGTACAGCACGGCTAGGCCACCTTCCTGCGAGTAGGCGTGCTCGACACTCCGGATGCAGCCATGCTCGCGGTCATCGTCCAGCGTGTCCCAGCGGGTCGACTGGCTGAAGGCGGTCTGGGTCGGGATGCCGGCCGGGCCTGCCTTGAAGAAGGTGTGCACCGCTTCGTCATCGGTCTGGGTGATGTCCCACTGGGCGATGGCCTCGGCCATGCTCGAACTGTGCACGGTCGGCAGGTCGGTATGCAGCAGGCCACCACGGGCCAGAGAGCCGAGGATGCTGAAGATGCCACCGGCGCGGTGGACGTCCTCCATGTGGTACTTCTGGATGTTCGGCGCCACCTTGCACAGCTGCGGTACGGTACGCGACAGGCGATCGATGTCGCGCAGGTCGAACTCGACTTCGCCTTCCTGGGCCGCGGCCAGCAGGTGCAGGATGGTGTTGGTCGAGCCGCCCATGGCGATGTCGAGCATCATGGCGTTCTCGAACGCCTTGAAGTTGGCGATGCTGCGCGGCAGGACCGAGGCGTCGTTCTCGCCATAGTAGCGCTGGCACAGCTCGACGATGGTGCGGCCGGCCTTGAGGAACAGCTGCTCGCGGTCCGAGTGGGTGGCCAGGGTCGAGCCGTTGCCAGGCAAGGCCAGGCCCAGGGCCTCGGTCAGGCAGTTCATCGAGTTGGCGGTGAACATGCCCGAGCACGACCCGCAGGTCGGGCAGGCGCTGCGCTCGTACTCGGCGACCTTCTCGTCGGAGGCCGAGCTGTCGGCGGCGATGACCATCGCGTCGACCAGATCCAGGCCGTGGCTGGCCAGTTTGGTCTTGCCGGCTTCCATGGGGCCGCCGGAAACGAAGATCACAGGGATGTTCAGGCGCAGGGCGGCCATCAGCATGCCGGGGGTGATCTTGTCGCAGTTGGAGATGCAGACGATGGCATCGGCGCAGTGCGCGTTGACCATGTATTCGACCGCATCGGCGATGATCTCGCGGCTGGGCAGCGAATAGAGCATGCCGTCGTGGCCCATGGCGATGCCGTCGTCGACCGCGATGGTGTTGAATTCCTTGGCCACGCCACCGGCGCGCTCGATCTCGCGCGCCACGAGCTGACCCAGGTCCTTCAGGTGCACATGGCCCGGGACGAACTGGGTGAACGAGTTGGCGATGGCGATGATCGGCTTCTTGAAGTCGTCATCCTTCATGCCGGTGGCACGCCACAGGGCACGGGCGCCGGCCATGTTGCGGCCGTGGGTGGAAGTCTTGGAACGGTAATCAGGCATGAAGCACTCCTGGCGGCTGAATCAGGGTCACAGAAAAGGGGAGTGAGCTTCTCTTGTCCTTGCTGGCCAGGGCCGGTAGCCGATGGCGTGGATGGGGGTCGGGGACTGCACGGGATCGCCGTGTACTCGACCAGAGCTCATAAACCCGCCGGGGATGTCTGGCGATGAATACCGCGATTCTACACCCCTGGGGCGGTGAGGGAACCGCGAGATGGCGGGGTGGACGCTGCGGGGTCGGACGAGGGCTATGTGAACCACTTTGTAGGACGCTTCTGAAAGTGCATCGACACCGCGTTTGGGTACTGACGGTGCGCCGTGCGTCTCCTATCATTCCGTCGCCGCATGTGCGGCTCAACGAGACACACCTCAATGGACCTTCCCAGTTTCAGTTCCCTAGGAACCTGTCATCTGGCACTGAGCGCGCCGTCGCCAGGGCTGCCGAAGGCCTGAGCCCGTCCGGGTGAGGTCTGTGGGCGCCTGGTCGGCGCCTGGAGACTCTCATGCATCACGATATCTGCCTCACCCCGTCCTCGAACGATCCCCGGCAGGCCGCCCAGGCCCGTCGCGATCAGCTCCTGAAACTCGGCCGCTACCGCGAAGGCACGGCTGGCGCGCTCATGACGAGCCACTACTCGAGCCTCGACCATGGCCTGTGCGCCAGCCAGGCCATCGACATGTTGCGCCGCGAAGCCGCCGATGCTGAAACCATCTATCAATCCTACGTCCTGGATGGCGCACGCAACCTGCTCGGCACCGTCTCCTTGCGCGAGCTGATCCTCGCCGCGCCGAACGTGCCGGTCGAGCAGATCATGACCCGTGACGTGCTCAGCGTGAGCGTGTCCACGCTGCAGGAAGACGTCGCGCGGCTGGTTCGCACGCATGACCTGCTGGCCGTGCCGGTGCTCGACGAGGCCGGTCGGCTGGTCGGAATCATCACGCATGACGAAGCCATGGATGTGGTGGTCGACGAAGCGACCGAAGACTTCCACAAGGGCGCCTCGATCACCAACCATGTCGGCAACCTGAAAGAGGCCACCCTTGGCCTGTTGTACCGCAAGCGGGTGCTGTGGCTGGTACTGCTGGTCTTCGGCAACCTGTTCTCGGGGGCCGGCATCGCGGCGTTCGAGGACACCATCGCGGCGCATATCGCGCTGGTGTTCTTCCTGCCCCTGCTGATCGACAGCGGCGGCAACGCTGGCGCGCAATCCGCGACCTTGATGGTCCGCGGCCTGGCGACGGGCGAAGTGGTCTTGCGTGACTGGCTCTACCTGCTCGGGCGGGAATGCGGCGTTGCCCTGGCCCTGGGCGGCACCATGGCGGTAGCCGTGGCCGGATTAGGAGTGCTGCGAGGCGGCCCTGATATCGCGATGATCGTGGCCAGCAGCATGGTGATCATCGTGCTGCTGGGCAGCCTGATCGGCATGAGCCTGCCGTTCTTGCTCAGCCGGCTCAAGCTCGATCCCGCCACGGCCAGCGGTCCGCTGGTCACGTCGATTGCCGATGCGGCAGGCGTGCTGGTGTATTTCGCGATCGCGTCGCAGGTGTTGGACATCTGAGACGGCAGGCGCATGGCGGCCAGCCTGAAGCCGCCATGCGCGACGGACCACGGGGCACGCTCGAGCGAGAACGGCGCGCCTGTGGTCGGTCTCAGTCAGCTGTTGGGCAGCAAGCGGCAGGTGATGCTCTTGATGTACCGGGTTTCCGGGATCGCCGGGTGCACGGGGTGATCCGGGCCCTGACCACCACGCTCGAGCAGCTGCAGGTTACGGTCTAGGTGGCGTGCGCTGGTCAGCAGGATGCCGTTCAGGTCGTCTTCCGGCAGGTGCATGGAGCACGAGGCGCTGACCAGGATGCCGTCCTTGGTCAACAGGCGCATGGCCTGCTCGTTCAGGCGACGGTAGGCACCTTCACCATTTTTCAGGTCTTTCTTGCGCTTGATGAACGCAGGCGGGTCGGCGACGATCACGTCGAAGCGTTCTTCGGCAGCCTTCAGCTCCTTGAGGGCCTCGAACACATCGCCTTCGATGCAGGTGAGCTTGTCGGCGATGCCGTTGAGCGCGGCGTTGCGCTCGACGCCGTCCAGGGCGAAGCCCGACGCATCCACGCAGAACACTTCGCTGGCCCCGAAGGCACCAGCCTGCACACCCCAGCCACCGATGTAGCTGAACAGGTCCAGGACACGCTTGCCCTTGACGTAGGGCGCCAGGCGCGCACGGTTCATGCGGTGGTCGTAGAACCAGCCGGTCTTCTGGCCTTCACGCACCGGCGCTTCGAAACGCACACCGTTCTCTTCCAGAGCAACCCAGTCCGGCACGTCGCCGTAGACCGTTTCCACATAACGCTGCAAGCCTTCGGCGTCGCGCGCGGCGGAGTCGTTCTTGAACAGGATGCCGCTGGGCTTGAGTACCTGCACCAGGGCTGCAATCACGTCGTCCTTGTGCTGTTCCATGGTGGCCGAAGCCAGCTGGACCACCAGCACGTCGAAGAAGCGGTCGACAACCAGGCCTGGCAGCAGGTCGGAGTCGCCGTACACCAGACGGTAGCAGGGCTTGTCGAACAGGCGCTCGCGCAGTGACAGCGCGACGTTGAGCCGGTGAACGAGCAGGGACTTGTCCAGCGGCAGCTTGATGTCACGCGACACCAGGCGTGCGCAGATCAGGTTGTTCGGGCTCAGGGCCACGATGCCGAGAGGCTTGCCGCTGGCGGTTTCGAGGATGGCCTGCTGGCCGGCCTGCAACCCTTGCAGGGGGGTGGCGGCGACGTCGATTTCGTTGCTATAGACCCACAGGTGGCCAGCGCGCAAGCGGCGATCGGCGTTGGCTTTGAGGCGAAGGCTGGGCAGGGACATGACGTCGCTCCGAAAAAAAGAGCGGGAGTATAGCGCGTCGGCCGCTACCCAGGCGCGGCCGACGACGGGCGTCGATCAGGACAGGGCGTCGACGATCGCCTTGTTGAAGGCTGGAATGTCATCCGGCTGGCGGCTGCTGATCAGGTTGCCATCGACCACGACCTCTTCGTCGACCCACTGGGCACCGGCGTTGCGCAGGTCATCCTGCAAGGTCTTGAAGCTGGTCATGCGACGGCCGTCGACCAGACCGCTGGAAATCAGCAGCCAGCCCCCATGGCAGATGACGGCCAGTGGCTTGTTTTCAGTCGCGTGCTTTTTCACGATCGCCTGCGCGCCTTCGCTCAGACGAATGGTATCGGAGTTCTGCACGCCGCCTGGCAGGACCACGGCGTCATAGACGTTGGCCTGGGCGTCATTGAAGGTGGCATCGACGGCGAAATCGTCCGCCGGCTTGTCGTGGTTCCAGCCTTTCACCTGGCCGGCTTTCTCGCTCAGGATGTCGACGGTCGCGCCCGCCTGCTGCAAGGCATCGCGCGGACCGGTGAGTTCGACCTGTTCGAAACCATCGGTGACCAGGAAGGCTACGCGCTTACCGCTCAATGAAGTCGTCATGAGTTACTCCTCGGTTTTCAATGGGACCTGAGAAACAGGCCCGCGCCGTGGCGTGAAAGTTCCTGAAATTCAAATGAGCGGTTAGTGCGCACGTGGCGTCAGAGGTTAGAATCGCGTGTCATTACCGAGTAAGCCGTTCATGTCCCAACAGGAACTCACTGCCGAGCAGATCCAGCAGGCCTTGCAAGGCATCAGCATCCCGCCGCAACCGCAGATTCTGGTCGATCTGCAATTCGAGCAGTACATGCCCGACCCGGATCTGCAGACCATTGCCAAGCTGATCTCCCAGGATCCGGGGCTGTCCGGTGCCTTGCTCAAGCTGGTCAATTCGGCGCATTTCGACCTGTCCAACAAGATCGGCTCCATCCAGCACGCGGTGAACCTGCTGGGCAGCCGGTCGATCATCAACCTGATCAACGCGCAATCGATCAAGGGCGAGATGAGCGACGAGACCATCGTCACCCTCAACCGATTCTGGGACAACGCCCAGGACGTGGCCATGACCTGCCTGAACCTGGCCAAGCGCACCGGGTTGCAGGCGGTGGACGAGGCCTACACCGTCGGCCTGTTCCACGACTGTGGCGTACCGTTGATGCTCAAGCGCTTCCCCACGTACATGACGGTGCTGGAAGAGGCCTATGCCAACGCCACCGCCGATCACCGCGTGGTCGATACCGAGAACCGTGCGTTCAACACCAACCATTCGGTGGTCGGCTATTTCACCGCCAAGTCCTGGCGCCTGCCGGAGCACCTGACCGCGACCATCGCCAACCACCACAACGCGCTGGCGGTGTTTCGCGACGACTCGCCGCACAACACCCAGCTCAAGAATCTGCTGGCCGTGCTGAAGATGGCCGAGCACATCTGCGCCTCGCACCGGGTGCTGGGCAACCAGACCGTCGATCACGAGTGGCAGGCCATCGCGCCGCTGGTGCTGGACTACATCGGTCTGTCGGAGTACGACTTCGAGCACCTCAAACACACCCTTCGTGAACTGAGCGGACGCTGACCCATGCCGGAATTGCCAGAAGTCGAAACCACGCGACGCGGGATCGCGCCCTTTCTCGAAGGCCAACGCGTGCAGCGGGTCGTCGTGCGCGACCGCCGGCTGCGCTGGCCGATCCCCGAGGACCTGGACGTGCGCCTGTCCGGCCAACGCATCCTGACCGTCGAGCGGCGCGCCAAGTACCTGCTCATCAATGCCGAGGCCGGCACCCTGATCAGTCACCTGGGCATGTCCGGCAACCTGCGGCTGGTGGAGCTGGGCCTGGCGCCGGCACGCCATGAGCATGTGGACATCGAGCTGGAGTCGGGGATGGCCCTGCGCTACACCGACCCACGACGCTTCGGCGCCATGCTCTGGAGCCTGGACCCGCACAACCATGAGTTGCTCGCGCGGCTGGGCCCGGAGCCATTGACCGACCTGTTCGACGGCGAGCGCCTGTACCAGCTGTCCCGGGGGCGGGCGATGGCGGTCAAGCCGTTCATCATGGACAACGCCATCGTGGTCGGCGTGGGCAACATCTACGCGACCGAAGCGTTGTTCGCCGCCGGCATCGACCCACGACGGGCAGCAGGCGGCATCTCACGGGCGCGTTATCTCAAGCTGGCCGTGGAGATCAAGCGCGTGCTAGCCGCCGCCATCGAACGGGGCGGCACGACGCTGCGCGACTTCATCGGTGGCGATGGGCAGCCGGGGTATTTCCAGCAGGAGCTGTTTGTCTACGGGCGCGGCGGCTTGCCGTGCAAGGTCTGCGCGACGCCACTGCGCGAGGTGCGGCTGGGTCAGCGGGCAAGCGTCTACTGCCCGCGCTGCCAGCGCTGAGCGCAGGCCGGGGTGGACGCGGTACGCCAGGTGGCAGGCCGCGTCAGACCTTGCCAGTGATCCGGCGGTACTTGGCCATCAGCTCATCCTGGCTCTCGGGATGGGCCTCGTCCAACGGGATGCAGTCGACCGGGCAGACCTGCTGGCATTGAGGTTCGTCGTAGTGGCCGACGCACTGGGTGCACAGGTTCGGGTCGATCACGTAGATCTCTTCGCCTTGCGAGATGGCGGCGTTCGGGCACTCAGGTTCGCAGACGTCGCAATTGATGCAATCGTCGGTGATGATCAGGGACATGGAGACTCCGGCCGGGGCGCCTGGGCCCGGGCATGTAGATACCGATGCGCGCAATTGTGCCGTATTCGCGCCCGCAGTGCACGCGGGCGCGACGTTCAGGCCCGCTGCGTCACTTCTTGAAGCGTTCGGTCAGCGCTTGGGCAACGGCCGGATGCACGAACTTGCTGATGTCTCCGCCCAATGCGGCGATCTCGCGCACCAGGGTCGAGGAGATGAACGAGTAGCGCTCCGACGGCGTCAGGAACAGGCTCTCGACGTCCGGTGCCAGCTGCCGGTTCATGTTGGCCAGCTGAAACTCGTACTCGAAGTCGGACACCGCACGCAGGCCCCGCAGCAGGACATTGGCCCCTTGCTCCTTGGCGAAGCTGGCCAATAGCGTCGAAAAGCCGATGACCTCGACGTTGGGCAGGTGCCGTGTGACCTCCCGCGCCAGCTCGACCCGCTGTTCGAGAGGGAACAGGGGGTTTTTCTTGGGGCTGGCCGCTACCGCGATGATCACGTGATCGAAGAGCCGCGAAGCGCGTTCGACCAGGTCGCCATGGCCTCGGGTGATAGGGTCGAAAGTACCCGGGTACAACACTCGGTTCATCGCGTCATCCTGGCTGGAGTGCGTGGGGGACTCGGATGGTAGCGCAGCGACCGCGCCCGGCCAAGTCGCGTGGCTCGCTGTCGGTGCGTCAGGCCACTGAACGCCCACGGCAGCGCCATGCGTCAGGCGGGTGCTACGACCAACGTCTAGGGGCGTTGCGAAATCACCTGCCAGGCTTTGCAGTGCGGTGCGGGGCGTGTCACCGTACGGCCTATTGCCCCAACGAAGCAGGCCTTGCGCGACGCGTACGATCAATGCCTGCGACCCCCGTGTTTCGTCCTGCAGGAGACTGACATGCCCCTTGCGCACCTGATCACCGCCGAGCGCCTGGCCGAACGCCTGGAGACGCCTGGGCTGGTGATACTCGATTGCCGCTTCGCCCTGGAAGACCGCGACCATGGTCCGCGCAGCTATGCCCAGGGCCATATCGCCGGCGCCCATTACGCCGATCTCGACCGCGACCTGAGCGGCCCGGTGAGCAAGGGGCGGACCGGCCGTCATCCGCTGCCGGAGCCGCAGCGCCTGATCGAGCGCTTGCGCGAGTGGGGCGTGGACGATGACAGCGAGGTCGTGCTGTACGACGACGGCCCCGGTGCTTTCGCTGCGCGGGCCTGGTGGCTGCTGGCCTGGCTGGGCAAGCGGGAGGGCGTCAGCCTGCTGGATGGGGGGCTCAAGGCCTGGCACGCGGCGCACCTGCCGTTGAGCCTGGATCCGCCTGCCAAGCGCATGGGGACGTTCACGGGCGAGCCGGATCCCAGCCTGCTCATCGACGCCGAGCGCCTGGGCAGGCACCTGCAGCGTCCGGACCAGACGTTGCTCGACGCCCGCGCCCTGCCGCGCTTTCGGGGCGAGGTCGAGCCCATCGACCCGGTGGCCGGGCATATCCCCGGCGCACAGTGCGCCACGTTCACCGATAACCTGGATGCAGAGGGCCGATTCCTGCCGGCCGATCGCCTGCGCCAGAGGTTCGAGACGTACCTGGCCGGTCGTCCGCCGGAGCGTGTGGTCGCCTATTGCGGCTCTGGCGTCACGGCCTGCCACAACCTGTTCGCAATGACCTTGGCGGGTTATCCGCTGGGCCGTCTGTACGCCGGGTCGTGGAGCGAATGGATCAACGATCCGGCACATGCCATCGCCACGGGGGATTGAGACGGGCTTGCCCGCGATGCAGGCGGCGGACCGGACGCCATCGCGGGCAAGCCCGCTCCCACAGGCCCGTGACAGCGTGCCTCACCGCGGCGTGATCAGGGATGTATGGACAGCCTCGCTGATCTGACAGGCCGACGCATCCCCTTGTGGGAGCGGGCTTGCCCGCGATGCAGGCAGCGACGGGCCGGACGCTATCGCGGGCAAGCCCGCTCCCACAGGCCCGTGACAGCCTGCCTTACCGCGGCGTGATCAGGGATGTATGGACTGCCTCGCTGATCTGACAGGCCGGCGCCTCCCCTTGTGGGAGCGGGCTTGCCCAGGCAGCGACGGACCGGACGCTATCGCAGGCAAGCCCGCTCCTATAGAACAAAAAATAGCTTGTTGATTTCAAAGGAAATAATTTTAGAATCTTGTGGGCCCTGCGGGCCCAATCGCGGCCGGTCCGGCGCCCCGGCTGGGGCCGCTCCCACAGGTGACCGCGATAGCCTGTAACCCCGCGGTGGCGCTACGGGTGTAGGAGCGGCCCCTGTGCCGCGATGGGCCGCAAAGCGGCCCTAAATCGATTAGCAATAAAGCTCCGGATCCTGCCAGCTATCGACATGTTCTCTGCGCGACAGCGCGGCGCCAAGGCGGCGAGCGGACTCCCACAGGCCCGTGACAGCCGGCCTCATCCCGGCGTGATCAGGGATGTATGGACAGCCTCGCTGATCTGACAGGCCGACGCCTCCCCTTGTGTGTGCGGGCTTGCCCGCGATGCAGGCGGCGACGGACCGGACGCTATCGCGGGCAAGCCCGCTCCCACAGGGCCGTGGCAGCCGAACTCACCGTGACGCGATCAGGGTGTCGAGGCACGCTTCAGGCCTGTTCGAGCAACCACTGCGGAATGCGCCGTTCCAGGTAGTAGCGAGGTCGCCGCACGCTGCCCTCGACGAATCCCACGTGCCCGCCACGTGCGTGCAGCTCGAAGGACGTACCGGGCGCCAGTTCTTCGGCCGTCGGCAAACTGTGGGCGAAGATGAAGGGATCGTCGCGTGCCTGGATGATCAGCGTCGGCGTCTCGATCTGGCCCAGGTAATACCGGCTGGAAGCCCGTCGGTAATAGTCCTGGGCACTGTCGAACCCGTTGAGCGGCGCGGTGACCTTGCCATCGAAGTCCCAGAACGTGCGCAAGCGCCCGAGTGGCCCCAGACGCTCCAGCGCCGCCAGCCCCTCGAGATGGCCCTGCTGGCGCAAGTAATCATGCTTGGCCGACAGGTGCGCTGACAGCTCACGCATGAAATGCGCCTGGTACACCCGGGAAAACCCCAGGGCGATACGGTCGGCGCACTGGTCGAGTCGAAAGGGCACAGAGACCGCCACGGCCGCGTGCAACGCGCTGTCGGCGCCGCGCTCGCCCAGGTACTTGAGCAGCACGTTGCCGCCCAGCGAATACCCCACCGCATGCAGAGAGGCCAGGGGACGCACGCGGCGCAGGTGTTCGACCACCTGTGCCAGGTCTTCGCTGATGCCCGAATGATAGCTGCGCGCCAACCGGTTCGGCTCCCCCGAGCACCCTCGCCAGTTGACGGCCACGCTGGCCCAGCCGCAGCCAGCCAGGGCGCGTTGCAGACCGATGACGTACGGTGACTGGGAGGACCCGGTCAGCCCATGCAGCACGACGACGAGCGGAGCCTGTGCCGAGTGGGGGCCATGCCAGTCCAGATCGAGGAAATCCCCATCGTCCAGCCAGAGGCGTTCGCGTGTGCGTGACAACTCCTGTTGGCGGCGGATGAACGGTCCCCACAGTGTCTGCAAGTGGGGGTTGCCCAAGCCGATGGCAGGGTGGAAGGGAGAGCGATCGAAGGGCATGTGTAGAACTCCGGATACGGTGCGCAAGGCATCCAGCCGGGCTGACCGTGGCGCAAAGACCGCCTGCGTCGGTGGGTGCGAAGCAGGCGGGCGGGCCCGGTCAGGTCAATGCTTTTGCCACAGGGCGTAATGCACCTGGCCGGTTTTCTTCTCGCGGTGCAGGCGCCAGCTTTCCGGCATGGCCAGGGTCGAGGGCGCCGCCTCGCTTTCGGTGTAGATCCAGGCGTGTTCGCGCAGCCACTGACGCTCGTCGAGCAGCGTGCAGACGGTGGCGAGCAGGCCCTCATGGAACGGCGGATCGAGGAAGACCACGTCGAACGCCTGCTTCACCGGGCCTTCCAGGTAGCGCACCGCATCGGTCTGCAAGAGCTGCCCGCGTGGGCAGCGCAGCACTTCGAGGTTGTCGCGCAGGTTGGCGATGGCGGCGGGGTTGGTGTCCAAGGCCACGGCGTCGGCCGCACCACGGGACAACGCCTCGAGCACCAGAGCACCACTGCCGGTGAAGGCATCGAGTACGTGCGCACCCTCGATGCTGGGCGCAAGCCAGTTGAAGACGGTTTCGCGCACGCGGTCCGGGGTCGGGCGCAGGCCTGCGCCCTCCGGAACGTTCAGGCGGCGGCTGCGCCATTCGCCGGCGATGATCCGTACGTGGCCCTGGCCCCGGCTGGGACGGGCGGGTTGAGACGATCTTGCCATCAATGCTCCGGTACGCCGAGTGGCTGCTCGGCAGGTTTGTCAGTTGGGGGCGGCAGCGGCTTCTGCGCAACCTTCGGGCCCACGGTGACGATGACCAGCTTGTCGGCGTCCAGGTGGCGACGCATCGCATCCCGGACCTGCGCGACGGTCAGCGCCTGCGACTGCTGCATGAAATCTTCCAGCCAGGTCAGTGGCAGGCCATAGAAGCCGATCACACCCAGCTGCCCGACGATGCTGGCGTTGCTGGCATTCGACAGTGGGAAACTGCCGGCCAGTTCGCGCTTGGCGTCGTCCAGCTCCTGCTGGGTCGGCCCATCTTTGAGGTAGTCGGTAAGAAGGCGGCGCACCAGGTCCAGCGTGCCTTCGCTCAGCTCGGCGCGGGTTTGCAGCGTGATCATGAAGGGGCCACGGACCTGCATGGGGCTGAACATCGAATACACGCCATAGGTCAGGCCGCGTTTCTCCCGCACTTCGCTCATCAGCCGCGTGCCGAAGCCGCCACCGCCGAGGATCTGGTTGCCCAGCGACAGCGCCGGCCAATCGGGATCGGCGCGGTCGATGCCCAGCTCGGCCAGCATCAGGTGGGTCTGCTTGGACGGGAAGTCGATAGTGGTGACGCCCGCCTTGGGCTCGCCAGGCGCCGACGGCGAGGGCAGGGCGGGTCCTTTGGGCAGCGCCGAGGACACGCGTGCGGCCACCTGTTCGGCCTGCTGACGATCCAGGTCGCCGACGATGGCGATCACCGCGTTGCCGGCCGCATAGGCCTTGGCATGGAAGGCACGCAGTTGCGCAAGGCTGATCGGCGGCACGCTCTCGGGCGTCCCGTCGCTGGGGTGGGCATAAGGATGGGTGGCGTACAGCTGGCTGAACAGGGCCTTGCTGGCGATCCGCTCGGGGTTCTGCTTCTCGTACTCGAAGCCGGCCAGGATCTGGTTCTTGATCCGGGCCAGGGAATCCTGCGGGAACGTCGGCTTGCCGACCACCTGGGCGAACAGCTCGAGCGCCGGTTCGCGCTTGTCGGCGGCGCTCAGGCTGCGCAGCGAGGCGATGGCCATGTCGCGGTAAGAGCCGTTGCCGAACTCCGCGCCCAGGCCTTCGAAGCCCTGGGCGATGGCGGTGACGTCCTTGCCCGGAACGCCCTCGTTGAGCATGGCGTTGGTCAGCGCAGCCACGCCCGGCGTATCGCCGTCCTGGCTGCTGCCTGCGGCGAAGGTCACCTGCAGGTTGAACATCGGCAGCTCGCGCGCCTCGACGAACAGGACCCTGGCGCCCTCCGCGGTCTTCCAGGACTGGATGTCCAGCGTGCGCCGGGCAGGGGCCTTGTCATTCAGCTCGGCCAACGATTTCAGGGCGCTGCCAGGAGGGGGGGCATCCTGTGGGGTGCTGTCGGCCTGGACCGGGCCGACCAGCAGTAAGGCCAGGGCCATGGCATGGGCCAGGCCGCCCAGGCCCCAGGGTAGCGAGCGCAGTGCGCGACGATCATTCATGGGCCGATGCCTCCGGCAGGACGTGGGCGACGCTCAGGCGTTCGCGGGTGAAATAGGTACGGGCGGCGTTCTGGACGTCCTGGGGCGTCACCTGCTTGAGCGCGTCGAGTTCTTGGTCGATCAGCTTCCAGGACAGCCCAACGGTCTCCAGCTGGCCGATGGTGGTGGCCTGGCTGCTGATCGAGTCGCGCTCGTAGACCAGCCCGGCGATCACCTGGGCGCGCACGCGTTCGAGTTCCTCGGCGCTGGGCGGGGTGTTCTTGAGCTCGTCGAGCTGCTGCCAGAGGCCCTGCTCGACGTCGCCCAGGGACTTCTGCTTCTGCACGTTGGGCGTGGCCGAAATCATGAACAGGCTGTCGCCACGGGTGAAGGCGTCGTAGCTGGTGGACGCCCCGGCGACCAGTTCTTGGCCGCGCTCCAGGCGCGAAGGCAGGCGGGCGCTGTAACCTCCGTCGAGCAAGGCCGAGATCAGGCGCAGCGCGTGCACGTCGCGCGGGTCCTTGGCGGTGGCCAGGCCGGGCACGTTGAAGCCATAAAGCAGCATCGGCAGCTGGGTGCGCAGGTGCAGGGTCAGCTGGCGCTGGCCGGGCTCGGCCAGTTCGATCGGCAGCTTGGCCGGCGGCACCGCGCGCTTGGGGATCGCGCCGAAATACTTCTGTGCCAGGCCTTTGACCTCGTCGGCCGTGACGTCGCCGACGACGACCAGCGTGGCGTTGTTGGGCGTATACCAGGCGTCGTACCAGTGGCGCAGTTCCTCGACCTTCATGCGCTCGAGGTCGGCCATCCAGCCGATGGTCGGCGTGTGGTAGCCGCTGGCCGGGTACGCCATGGCCCGGAACAGCTCGAAGGCCTTGCCGGCCGGCTTGTCGTCGGTGCGCAGGCGCCGCTCTTCCTTGATCACCTCGATCTCGCGGCTGAACTCGTCGGCCGGCAGGCGCAGGCTGGCCATGCGATCGGCCTCCAGCTCCAGGGCGACCGGCAGGCGATCACGGGCCAGGACCTGGTAATAGGCGGTGTAGTCGTCGCTGGTGAAGGCGTTTTCCTCGGCGCCCAGGTCGCGCAGGACCCGCGAGGCCTCGCCTGGCCCGAGCTTGGCGCTGCCTTTGAACATCATGTGCTCGAGGGCGTGGGACAGGCCGGTCTGGCCCGGGGTCTCGTAGCTCGACCCGACCTTGTACCAGATCTGGGAGACGACCACGGGGGCGCGATGATCTTCGCGCACGACCACCTTGAGGCCGTTGTCCAGGGTGAATTCATGGGTGGGTTGAGCGGTGGCGGCATAGCCCGTCAGGGGCAAGCAGAGCGCGCTGAGCAACAGGCCAGCGGCGCGGCGAGCGAGAGCATTCATACGTTGTTTAACCTGTAGGGCGGCCAGCGCGGACTTAGCGTCCGTGGGCCAGGAGGTGCTAGGATACTGATCCGCTTGCCTGGCGACCATGCCTGTTGCCGTTCTCGCCCCGCAGGCCTCACGACAAATTAGTGCGCATGAACCAGGCGGATTCAAAATAGTCTGTTCTGCATTTGAAGAACTCCGATGCGCCGCTGGTGGCCCATCGCTTGCCTGAGATAGCCGTCTCCCATGTTTGGTTCCAACGACGACAAGAAAGCCCCGGCCGACGCTGGCGGTAAAAAAGGCCTGTTCAGCTGGTTTCGCAAGAAGCCGCAGACCCCTGTCGCCGAGCCGTCGGCACCCGAGCCTGTAGCACCGCCGGCCAGTGAAGCCGCGCCGGTCACGGCGGATGCACCCGTGGTGGTGCCGGTCGAGCCGCCGCCTGCCATCCCGCCGCGCGCCGAGCCGCTGCCGGAGGCCCCCGTGCAGGCGATGCCCGAGCACATCGACCCTGACGAACCGCCGACCGGCAGCCTGGTGCTGCCCGTGGCCGAGGAGCCCGTCGCGCTGGTAAGCGACCTGACGCCGCAGGCGCCGCCGGAGATCCCGGAGCGCCCTGCGTCGGTGCTGGTCGAGCCTGTTCCGGCAGAGCCGGCCCCGGTCACCGCCGACGTGGTGCCAGAAGCACCGGTCGTCGCGCCCGCACCGACGGCGCGCCTGCCCGAACCGCCTGCCACACCGCCTGCGCCTGCGCCGGTAGTGTCTTCGCCTGCTGCATCGCCATCGCCTGCACAGCCCGCGCCCGCGCTCCGTGAGCCAGCACCTGCCGCACCGGTCGCGTCGCCTGTATCTGTACCTGCACCTGCCGCGGCACCGGAGCCAGAGGTCGAGCCGACCCCCGCCGCCCCGGCACGTCCCGAAGAACCCAAGACCGGCTTCTTCGCCCGCCTCAAGCAAGGCCTGAGCAAGACCAGCGCCAGCATCGGCGAAGGCATGGCCAGTCTGTTCCTGGGCCGCAAGGCCATCGACGACGACCTGCTCGAGGAGATCGAGACGCGTCTGCTGACGGCCGACGTCGGCGTCGAAGCGACCTCGGTGATCGTCCAGAGCCTGACGCAGAAGGTCGCGCGCAAGCAGTTGGCCGATGCCGATGCGCTGTACAAGTCCCTGCAAGACGAGTTGGCCGGCCTGCTGCGTCCCGTCGAGCAGCCCTTGCGCGTCCAGTCGCAGAACAAGCCGTTCGTGATCCTGGTCGTGGGCGTCAACGGCGCCGGCAAGACCACCACCATCGGCAAGCTGGCCAAGAAGCTCCAGCTCGAAGGCAAGAAGGTCATGCTGGCCGCTGGCGATACCTTCCGCGCCGCGGCAGTCGAACAGCTGCAGGTCTGGGGTGAGCGCAACAGCATCCCGGTCATCGCCCAGCACACGGGCGCCGACTCGGCCTCGGTGATCTTCGACGCCGTGCAGGCCGCCAAGGCGCGCAACATCGACGTGCTGATCGCCGACACCGCCGGCCGTCTGCACACCAAGGACAACCTCATGGAGGAGCTCAAGAAGGTGCGCCGGGTCATCGGCAAGCTGGATGCCGACGCCCCTCACGAGGTGCTGCTGGTGCTCGACGCCGGCACGGGCCAGAACGCCATCAACCAGGCCAAGCACTTCAACCAGAGCGTCGAGCTGACCGGCCTGGCCCTGACCAAGCTCGACGGCACCGCCAAGGGTGGCGTGATCTTCGCCCTGGCCAAGCAGTTCGGCCTGCCGATCCGCTTCATCGGTGTGGGCGAGGGCATCGACGACCTGCGCACCTTCGAGGCCGAGCCGTTCGTCAAGGCCCTGTTCGCCGAGCGGGAGCATCCATGATCCGCTTCGAACAGGTTGCCAAGCGCTACCCCAACGGCCACATCGGCCTGCACGAACTGAGCTTTCGTGCGCGCCGTGGCGAATTCCTGTTCGTGACCGGCCACTCCGGCGCTGGCAAGAGCACCTTGCTGCGCCTGCTGCTGGCGATGGAGCGACCGACCAGTGGCAAGCTGCTGCTGGCCGGGCAGGACCTGGGTCAGATCACCAATGCGCAGATCCCGTTCCTGCGTCGACAGATCGGTGTGGTGTTCCAGAACCACCAGCTGCTGTTCGACCGTACGGTCTTCAACAACATCGCCCTGCCACTGCAGATCCTCGGCCTGTCCAAGGACGAGATCGCCAAGCGCGTCGATTCGGCGCTCGAGCGGGTGTCGCTGAGCGACAAGGGCGAGCTGTTCCCGGCGGACCTGTCCACCGGGCAGCAGCAGCGCGTCGGGATCGCCCGTGCCATCGTGCATCAGCCGGCCCTGCTGCTGGCCGACGAACCGACCGGTAACCTCGACCCGCGCCTGGCAGCCGAGATCATGGGCGTGTTCGAAGACATCAACCGGCTGGGCACCACCGTGCTGATCGCCAGTCACGACCTGGCCCTCATCGCCCGCATGCGCCACCGCATGCTGACCTTGCAGCGCGGCCGACTGATCGGCGACGGGGAGGCCGGACAATGAGCGAGATTCGTAGCCCCAAGGTGTCCGAGCGCGTCGCGCCGAAGGCCGCCGACGCCAAGCCTGCCAAGAAGCGCGGCCAGCACGACGACGATGGGCCTGGGTTCAAGGCCCTGCTGCGCGCCTGGGGCGAGAGCCATCGGGCCAGCCTGGCCGACAGCCTGCGACGCCTGGGCAAACAGCCTGTCGGCAGTTTCTTCACCTGCCTGGTGATGGCCGTGGCGTTGAGCATGCCCATGGGCCTGTCGCTGCTGCTGAAGAACGTCGAGCGCCTGGGCGGCTCCTGGCAGCGCGCGGCGCAGATTTCCCTGTACCTGAAGCTCGATGCCAGCAGTGCCCAGGGCGAGGCGCTGCGCAAGCAGATCGAAGGCATGCCGGGTGTCGCGGATGCGCAGTACGTCAGTCGCGAACAGGCGCTGGAAGAATTCCAGCAGCAGTCGGGCCTTGGCGAAGCGCTGCGCGAACTGCCGGACAACCCGTTGCCCGGCGTGGTGGTGGTGACCCCGACCGAGGTCGACAAGCCAGCGCTCGAAGCCTTGCGTCAGCGCCTGGCGGAGCTGCCCCGGGTCGATGTCGCGCAGCTCGACCTGGTGTGGGTCGAACGCCTGGCCGCGATCCTCAAGCTGGGCGATCGCTTCGTCTTCGGCCTGGCCGTGCTGCTGATTTCCGCCTTGCTGTTAGTAATTGGTAACACTATTCGTCTACACATCGAGAATCGCCGGATCGAGATCGAAGTGATCAAGCTGGTGGGCGGTACCGACAGCTATGTCCGACGGCCTTTCCTGTACATGGGCGCGCTCTACGGCCTGGGTGCAGGCGTGCTGGCCTGGGGCATCCTGGCCTTCGCACTGGACTGGCTCAACGATGCCGTGGTGGGGCTTTCCGACCTCTATGGCAGCGACTTCGCCCTCGCAGGGGTACCAGGGGCCGATGGACTTTCACTCTTGATCGGTGCTGTACTGTTGGGGTATATCGGTGCATGGATCGCCGTGGCTCGTCACCTGAACGAGCTGGCGCCACGTTAAGTCCTTTCGCCAACATTAAGCCTTTTTCACGACCGGAACTTGCCCTGCGGGTTCTGGTCAATGTTGGCAGTGCCATGAGCACATTTTCAGTGAGTCGGAGGTTCTTGAATGACCACTTCGTTGCAACCTGCCTATGCCCTGGTGCCCGGTGCAAATCTGGAAGCCTACGTGCACACGGTCAACAGCATCCCGCTGCTGACGGTCGAGCAGGAGCGTGAACTGGGCGAGCGTCTCTACTATGAGCAAGACCTGGAAGCCGCCCGGCAGATGGTGATGGCGCACCTGCGCTTCGTCGTCCATATCGCGCGCAGCTATGCCGGCTATGGGTTGGCCCAGGCCGACCTGATCCAGGAAGGCAACGTCGGCCTGATGAAGGCCGTGAAACGCTTCAACCCGGAAATGGGTGTGCGCCTGGTGTCCTTTGCCGTGCATTGGATCAAGGCCGAGATCCACGAATTCATCCTGCGCAATTGGCGCATCGTCAAGGTGGCGACCACCAAAGCCCAGCGCAAGCTGTTCTTCAACCTGCGCAGCCAGAAGAAGCGCCTGGCTTGGCTGAACAACGACGAGGTGCATCGCGTCGCCGAAAGCCTGGGCGTGGAGCCGCGTGAAGTGCGCGAGATGGAAAGCCGTCTGAGCGGCCAGGACATGGCCTTCGATCCGGCGGCCGAAGCCGATGACGACAGCGCCTTCCAGTCGCCTGCGCACTACCTGGAAGACCACCGTTACGACCCGGCCACGCAGCTCGAGGATGCCGACTGGAGCGACAACTCCAGCAACAACCTCCATGAAGCGCTCAACGGTCTGGACGATCGCAGCCGCGACATCCTCTACCAGCGCTGGCTGGCCGAGGAGAAGGCGACCCTGCACGAGCTGGCGGACAAGTACAGCGTGTCGGCCGAACGTATCCGACAGCTGGAAAAGAACGCCATGAACAAGGTCAAGGCGCTGATCGCAGCCTGACCGCTCTCAAGTGACGAGGGGGAGCAGGCCTGACAGTGGCCTGCTCCCCCTCGTCGTTTCTGGCGTTCGCTCAGCGCCCGCTGGTCTGCTCGTCCTGGGACGCCGCCGGCGTGCCTTGCAGCTGCATGAGGTAGGCCGAACCGCCGAGCTGGCTCATCTGACGCTGGATCCAGCTGGCCCGGCCTGCCACGTAGGTGCTGGGGCGGCTGGCACTCCAGCGCAACGGGCTGGGCAGCACGGCGGCCAACTGGCTGGCTTGCTGGCGGGACAACCGGTCGGCATCGACCTTGAAATGATACTGCGCTGCCGCCTGGGCCCCGAAGACGCCCGGACCCCACTCGACGCTGTTGAGGTAGACCTCGAGGATCCGTTCTTTCGACCAGAACAGCTCGATCAGACCAGTGAACCAGGCTTCCAGGGCCTTGCGCGGCCAGCTGCGACCAGGCCACAGGAACAGGTTCTTGGCGACCTGCTGGGTCAAGGTGCTGGCACCGCGCAGGCTGCCGCCCTGCTCGTTGTGCAGCAAGGCCGCGCGGATGGCCGGAATGTCGAAGCCATGGTGCTCGGCGAACTTCTGGTCTTCCCCGGCGATGACCGCCAGTTTCAGAGGATCGGCAATGTCTTCCAGCGGGCGCCATTGCCGCTGCAGGTCGATGGACTCGCCGCTGAACCATGACTGCACCTTGCGCTCGACCATCAACGCGGTGCCAGGCGGTGGTAGCCAGCGCAGCAGGATCACGAGCACGACGCTGGCGGCGGCGAACCAGAGCAGGACCGAGGCGAGTCGGCGAAGCAGGGAGGTCAGCATGTCGGTGACTTGGCCGGACGGATGGAACCGGCCATTATACAGACCCCTTTGAAGGAGTCGCCCCATGCTTCGCAGCTTCCTGATGCTTGCCGCCTGCTTCGGTTTCACCGGCGTCGCGCTGGGCGCCTTCGCTGCCCACGGTCTGAAGAACCGGTTGAGCGCAGACTATCTGGCGATCTTCCATACCGGTGTGCTGTATCAACTGGTGCATGCGCTGGCCCTGTTCGGTGTCGCCTTGCTGTGCGCCCATCTGCCAGGGCGTCTGGTGGGCTGGGCCGGTGGCCTGTTCACGCTGGGTATCGTGCTGTTCTCGGGCAGCTTGTACCTGCTGACCCTGACGGGCGTGAGCAAACTGGGCATCATCACGCCCTTCGGGGGCGCGTGCTTCCTGGGCGGTTGGCTGTGCCTGGGGCTGGCGGCCTGGCGCCTGGCATGAACCCAAGGGGTAGGCCCGCGGGACGAATGGCGCGGGGTGCCCTTGGGTTCGGGTGCAGATCGGGGCTAGAATGCGGGCCCCAAAGAACAGTGGTGCTCGTGCCATGCGCATTCAACTGAACGGTGAACCCTACGACGTCCCGGAGGGCGAGAGCGTCTCGGCCCTGCTGGCTCGGCTCGACCTGGCCGGTCGCCGGGTTGCCGTGGAACTCAACCAGGACATCGTGCCGCGCAGCCTGCATGAAGGCACGCTGCTCACCGAAGGCGACCACGTCGAGGTGGTTCACGCCATCGGTGGCGGCTGAGCCGACGGATGTCGACGGCCTGCAGGCCCTTGCAACCTTTCCAGAGGAACAACGATGAGCAACCTTCGCAGCGACACGCCTTTCACCCTGGCCGGCCGCACCTTCGCCTCGCGCCTGCTGGTCGGCACGGGCAAGTACCGTGACCTGGAAGAGACCCGTCTGGCCATCGAGGCCTCGGGCGCCGAAATCGTCACCGTCGCCGTGCGCCGTACCAACATCGGCCAGAACCCGGGCGAGCCCAACCTGCTGGACGTACTGCCGCCGGATCGCTACACCATCCTGCCGAACACCGCAGGCTGCTACGACGCCGTCGAGGCCGTGCGTACCTGCCGTCTGGCGCGCGAGCTGCTCGATGGGCACAACCTGGTCAAGCTGGAAGTGCTGGCCGACCAGAAGACCTTGTTCCCCAATGTCATCGAGACGCTCAAGGCCGCCGAGGTGCTGGTCAAGGACGGGTTCGACGTGATGGTCTATACCAGCGACGATCCGATCATCGCCCGTCAGCTGGCCGAAGCCGGGTGTATCGCGGTGATGCCATTGGCCGGCCTGATCGGCACCGGGTTGGGCATCTGCAACCCCTACAACCTGCAGATCATCCTCGAAGAATCCAAGGTGCCGGTGCTGGTCGATGCCGGCGTCGGCACGGCTTCCGATGCCACCATCGCCATGGAAATGGGCTGCGAGGCCGTACTGATGAACTCGGCCATCGCCCACGCCCAGCAACCGGTGATGATGGCCGAAGCCATGAAGCATGCCATCGTCGCCGGGCGCCTGGCCTACCTGGCCGGTCGCATGCCGAAAAAACTCTATGCCAGCGCGTCCTCGCCGCTGGAAGGCCTGATCAAGTAAGAGCCCCTGATGACTGAATCGCAAGAAACGCCGATCCCCGAAGACGGCGAAGCGCGCCCCCAGCGCCGTATCAAGAGTTTCGTGATGCGCGCCGGCCGCATGACCGAAGGCCAGCAGCGCGGTCTGGACCAGGGCGGTCCGCTGTACATCCTGCCGCTGGCGGACAGCGTCGTCGACTACGATCAGGTGTTCGGGCGCTCGGCGCCGCGCACACTGGAGATCGGTTTCGGCATGGGCCATTCCCTGCTGGAGATGGCCGCCGCCGCGCCCGAGCAGGACTTCATCGGCGTCGAGGTACATCGGCCCGGTGTCGGTGCATTGCTCAATGGGGTGCTGACCCAGGGGCTGACCAACCTGCGCGTGTACGATTGCGACGCCATCGAGGTGCTGAACCGCTGCGTGGCGGACGACAGCCTCGACCGCCTGATGCTGTTCTTCCCCGACCCGTGGCACAAGGCGCGTCACCACAAGCGCCGTATCGTCCAGGCAGGCTTCGCCGAACTGGTACGTCGCAAGCTCAAGTTGGGTGGCGTCTTCCACATGGCGACCGACTGGGAGCCGTATGCCGAGTACATGCTGGAGGTGATGCAGGCCGCGCCGGGCTATCGCAACCAGGCGGCCGACAACGCCTACGTGCCGCGTCCGCCCGAGCGGCCGATCACCAAGTTCGAGCGCCGCGGCGAGCGGCTCGGGCACGGGGTCTGGGACCTGAAGTTCGAAAAGGTGTAACGAGGCAGGATCGCTGACCGGCCGGGTCGGTCAGCGATGACTCAAGGTGTGCTTTATCCCCGCCGGTCCGCGACGATCCCGATCAACACGATCACCACCAGCAAGACCGGCCCCAGCGCGTAGTTGCCGAACTGCGCCAATCCCTTCTCCACCCACGGTGTCGCATGGATCAGTGCGGCGCCGCAGCCGACCAGCATCAAGGCCGCCATGGCCGGTACCCGCAGCGCGCCGTTCACCCCGCCCAGGCGTTGCTCTACCGCGCCCTTGAGGTCTGCGCCGAACAGCACCAGCAGGCAGCCGACCAGTGCCAACGATATCTCCGACAGGTGACCGCGACTCCAGTGCGACACGTTCGAGAGCAGGTCCAGCATCACATCCATGGAAGGTTCCTCAGGTCAGGAAGTACTGCAGCAGGTCGTTCAGGAACAGCTGTCCGCGTGGCGTGGCGACCAAGCGCTGCGGTTCGACCCGTAAAAGCCCCTTTTGTTCGGCCTCGCGCCGCGCGCTGTCCAGCTGCGCGAGCGGCACGCCCGTCCGCTCGGTGAACAGCTGGGCGTCGACGCCGTTGGTCAGGCGCAGGGCGTTCATCAGGAATTCGAACGGCAACTCGTCCAGCGGCAGCCGTTTTTCTCCTGCCTGGAACGGCTTGGCCGGGTTCAGGTAGTCCTTGGGCAGGCGTGTCTTCCAGGTGCGCAGGATGCGCCCGTCCGGGTAGCTGAGCTTGCCGTGGGCCCCGGCGCCGATGCCGATGAAATCACCGAAGCTCCAGTAGTTGAGGTTGTGCCGGGCGGCGCGCCCTGGACGCGCATAGGCCGAGACCTCGTACTGGGCGAAGCCCTGCTCGGCCAGCAGTGCCTGGCCGGCTTCCTGGATGTCCCAGAGAATATCGTCTTCCGGCAGCACGGGCGGCTGGTTCCAGAACACGGTATTGGGTTCCAGGGTCAGCTGGTACCACGACAGGTGGGTGGCGCCCAGGTCGATGGCCTGGCGCAGGTCGCCCAAGGCTTCTTCGAGAGACTGCCCTGGCAGGCCATGCATCAGGTCGAGGTTGAAGTTGTCGAACCCGGCCGCCTGGGCCATGCCCGCCGCACGTACCGCCTCGCCGCCGTCATGGATGCGTCCCAGGGCCTGCAGCTTGGCCTGCTGGAAGCTCTGCACGCCGATCGACAGGCGATTGATGCCCAGTTGCCGGTAGGCCTTGAACTTGTCCTGCTCGAACGTCCCGGGGTTGGCCTCCAGGGTGATCTCGATGTCGGGACTGAAGGCGATGCGTGCTTCGATGCCGCGCAGCAGCCGACCCAGCGCATCGGCACTGAACAGGCTGGGCGTTCCTCCGCCGAAGAAGATCGATGTCAGCGGGCGGCCCTGGGCGGCCGGCAAGTCCTGCTCGAGGTCGGCCAGCAGTGCATCGACGTAGGCCTGTTCGGGCAGCTCAGGGCCGGCCGTGTGCGAATTGAAGTCGCAGTACGGGCATTTGCGCACGCACCACGGGATGTGGATGTACAGCGCCAGCGGTGGCAGGGTCGCCAGTGTCGGCATCGAAGCATTGCCCGTCATGCCAGCCCCAGGCGTTGACGCAGCAGCGCCATGGCGCGTGCGCGGTGGCTGAGCTGGTTCTTCTCGGCAGGGCTCAGTTCGGCGCTGGAGCAGCCGCGCTCCGGTACCCAGAACAACGGGTCGTAGCCAAAACCATGCTCGCCGCTGGCCTGGAGCAGGATGCGCCCGTGCCAGAGACCTTCGCAGAGGATCGGCAGCGGGTCGTCGGCATGCCGCACCAAGGCCAGCGCGCACACGAACTGCGCAGTACGCTGTGCCTCTGGCACGTCCTTGAGCGCCGCGAGCAGCTTGGCATTGTTGGCCGCGTCGCCCTGGCCATCGGCATAGCGCGCCGAGTAGATGCCCGGCGCGCCGCCCAGGTGATCGACCGCCAGGCCGGAATCATCGGCCAGGGCCGGCAAGCCCGAAAGACGTGCGGCGTTGCGCGCCTTGAGAATGGCGTTCTCGATGAACGACAGGCCGGTCTCTTCGGGTTCGACCTGGCTGAACTCACCGACCGAGCGCAGCTGCACGGCGTCGCCGAGCATGGCTTGCAGTTCCTTGAGCTTGCCAGCGTTGTGGCTGGCCAATACGAGTTGTGGGAAGTTCATCATGAGCCTGGAAGTCTGTCTGGGTGGAAGCGCGGGATGCACCGCGCGGGCCGGAACGATCACGGACACGCGGGGCACGTGCAGGCCTGTGAAGCCTGCGGTACGGAAGGACGGGGACGAGTGCCGAGCAGCGTCGGCTCAGACCGCGACCTTGTGCCCTTGGAGGCCTGGGCCGCTCAGCCGGTAAATGCCGATCTCCCCGAGCAGGTTGGGCCACAGTCGACTGGCCCATCCATGTCGGTGCAGGCGGTCGACGGCCAGACGATCGATGATCCTCGCTTGACGTTCGACGCACAAGGCTTCGAAGTCGGCGAAGGTGCAGAAGTGGATGTTCGGCGTGTTGTACCAGGTGTACGGCATGAAGTCCGAGACCGGCATGCGGCCTTTGGTCGCCAGGTACCAGCGGCAGCGCCAGTGGCCGAAGTTGGGGAAGGTGATCACGCACTGGCGACCGACGCGCAGCATTTCTTCGAGAATGCGGTCCGGATACTCTACGGCCTGCAATGCCTGGGTCATGATCACCACGTCGAAGCTGTCGCTGGCGAAGTTGCCCAGGCCCTTGTCCAGGTCCTGCTCGATGACATTGACGCCCTTGGCCACGCAGGCGGCGATGTTGTCCGGGTCGATTTCCAGGCCATAGCCGGTGACCTGCTTGTGCGCCTGCAGCGAGGCCAGCAGGTCGCCGTTGCCGCAGCCGAGGTCGAGCACCCGGCTACCGGCGGGAATCCACTGTTGGATGATTTCCAGATCGGCTCTCATGGGGTCCTCAGATGTCGATGCGGTTCATGTAGTTCGAGAAACCCTGCATGTAGCGCGGGGACGGGATCAGGAAGGCATCGTGGCCGTAGGGGGCATCGATCTCCAGGTAGCAGACGTTCTTGCGTGCGGCCATCAGGGCGTCGACCATTTCCCGTGAGCGGGCCGGCGAGAAACGCCAGTCGGTGCTGAAGGAGATCACGCAGTAGTTGGCCTTGACGTGCGCCAGGGTCGCGGCCAGGTCACCGTCGTGGGCCGCAGCCGGGTCGAAGTAGTCCAGCGCCTTGGTCATCACCAGGTAGGTGTTGGCATCGAAGCGCCCGGAAAACTCTTCGCCCTGGTAGCGCAGGTAGCTTTCCACCTGGAACTCGACGCTGTGGAAATCGTAGTTGAGCTTGTCGCTCTTGAGCTCGCGGCCGAATTTCTCGCCCATGGAGTCGTCGGACAGGTAGGTGATATGACCGACCATGCGCGCCAGCATCAGACCGCGCTTGGGGATCACGCCCTGGTCCTGGAACGAGCCGCCGTGGAATTCCGGGTCGGTGAGAATGGCCTGGCGGGCCACCTCGTTGAACGCGATGTTCTGCGCCGACAGCTTGGGCGCCGAGGCGATGTTCACGCAGTGCCGGACCCGGTCGGGGTAGGTCATGGTCCATTGCAGCGCCTGCATGCCGCCCAGGCTGCCACCGACCACGGCGGCCCACTGGCCGATGCCCAGGCGGTCGGCCAGGCGCGCTTGGCTGTGCACCCAGTCCTCGACGGTCAGCACCGGGAAGTCGGCGCCATAGGGCTTGCCGTTGGCCGGGTTGATGCTGCTCGGGCCGGTGCTGCCATTGCAGCCGCCGAGGTTGTTGAGGCTCACCACGAAGAAGCGCTCGGTGTCGATCGGCTTGCCGGGGCCGATGCAGCTGTCCCACCACCCCGGCTTGCGGTCCTGCGGCGTGTGATAGCCCGCTGCATGGTGATGACCCGACAGCGCATGGCAGATCAGTACCGCGTTGCTGGCGCTGGCGTTGAGCGTGCCATAGGTTTCGTAGATCAGTTCGTAGCCTGCCAGCGAGCGGCCGCAGGCCAGTGCCAGGGGTTCGTCGAACCGCGCCAGTTGTGGCACGACCAGACCGACGGAATCTTCGGGAAAGACAGTGGACATCGACCCTGCTCACGCGTGAATGAGGCGTAAGTCTAAAGACCCCTCCCGGCAGCGGCAAGGCGCATGAGGGGGATGCGAGTGATGAGGCAACCGACGGCGGCATGGAGCCCGACTGCCGGCAGGACCGGCATGACGCTACGGGTGTGGGAGATTCTATGGTTTTTGCCAAGTGCTAATGTGGGCCCTGGCGGGCCCAATTGCGGCCGGTCCGGCGCCCCGGCAGGGATCCACACCCATATGAGCATCACGGCGTTGTAGGCTATCGCGGACCCTGTGGGGCTTGCCTGCGATGCAGGAGGCGCCTGACAGGACCCTATCGCTGGCAAGCCAGCTCCCACCCAGATCTCTGCAATTTGTCGGTATAAGTATGGCTGCGCAAGCAGTCTGTGGGAGCGGGCTTGCCCGCCATGCAGGCGGCGCTTGATAGGGCCCTATCGCTGGCAAGCCAGCTCCCACCCAGATCTCGGCAATCTGCCAGTGTAGACATGGCTGCGCAGCAGCTTGTGGGAGCGGGCTTGCCCGCGATGCAGGCGGCGCTTGATAGGGCCCTATCGCTGGCAAGCCAGCTCCCACCCAGATCTCGGCAATCTGCCAGTGTAGACATGGCTGCGCAAGCAGCTTGTGTGCGGGCTTGTCCGCGATCGGGCTGCAACGCAGCCCTTTCAGCGGGTCATCGGTCGAATCAGATCATTCGCCACAGTTCTTGCGGCATGCCGGCATAGGCGGCGAGAGGCGGCATGACGAACGACTGGATCACCTGGATCGCCAGGAAGGCGAAGATCGGTGAGATGTCCATGCCGCCCAGGTTGGGCACGATGCGACGGAACGGCGCCAGCACCGGTTCGCTGATCTGGTAGGCGAGCTCGGCGGCTGGGTTGTGGCTGTTCGGGGCGATCCACGACACGATCACCATCACGATCATCGCGACCCAGAAGATCTTCAGGAACAGCGAGGCGATGCCGATCAATGCCCACATCAGCAGGTGCGGGATATCGCCGAAGGTGCCGTAGCTGACCATCAGCACGAAGGCCATCAGCAGGGCCTGGATCACGATCGCCAGCAGCAGCGAGGACGTATCGAGCCCGGCGATGCTCGGCACGATCCGGCGAATGGGCTTGAGCAGCGGTTGGGTGGCGCGCACGGCGAACTGGCTCAACGGATTGTAGAAGTTGGCCTTGACCAGTTGCAGCACGAAGCGCAGCAGGACGATCACCAGGTACAGGCTGACCAGGGTTTGCACCACGAAGATCGCGGCGCCGGACAGTGCATTCATCGGGGGCTCCTCATTTACCCAGTTGTTCGGCCAGTTCGGCGGAACGGTGCGCGGCGGCGTGCAAGGCCTGTTCGACCAGTGCTTCGAAGCCATTGTCTTGGAAGGAGCGGATCGCCGCTTCGGTGGTACCGGCCGGCGAGGTCACGCGGCGGCGCAGCTCGGCGGCATCGACATCACTGGCCACGGCCATGTGCGCAGCACCGAGTGCGGTCTGCAGCGTCAGTTGCGAGGCGGTCTCGCGCGACAGGCCGAGCTTTTCCCCGGCTGCGGTCATGGCCTCGATCATCAGGAAGAAATAGGCCGGGCCACTGCCGGAGACGGCGGTCACCGCGTCGATCTGCCGTTCTTCTTCCACCCAGACCACCGTGCCGACTGCCGAGAGCAAGTGCTCCGCCTGTTGGCGCTGCACATCCGAAACCTCGGCGGTGGCATACAGACCGCTGACGCCCTGGCGCAACAGCGAAGGGGTGTTAGGCATGCAGCGCACCACCGGGCAGTCGCCCAGCCAGCCTTGCAGGCTCTGGCAGGTGATCCCGGCGGCGATGGACACGACCAGCTGACCGGGCTTCAGCTCGGGCTGCAGGCTCTGGCACACGGCCTTCATCACCTGGGGCTTGACCGCCAGCACGATCACGTCGGCACCGGCGATGGCCTGGGCGTTGTCCTCGAACACCTCGATGCCCTGCTCGGCCTGGATCCGCGCGCGGGTCTCGGCGCCCGGGTCGCTGGCACGCAGGCGCGAGGCCTCCACGCCTTGGGCGCGCATGCCGCCGATCAGACTCGCCGCCATGTTGCCCGCGCCGATGAAAGCGATACGTGTAGTGCTCATGTCAGGTCCTTGAGGGAAAGAGTGAGTAAAGCATGGAATCAGGCGCGCCCGTAGTCGCGCGCCCCGAACAAGGCGGTGCCGATGCGGACCCAGGTCGCACCTTGCGCGATCGCCGCTTCCAGGTCGTGGCTCATGCCCATCGACAAGGTGTCCAGGTCCAGCCCGAGGCCATCACGCAGGACGCGCAGGCGCGCGAAGGCGGCTTCCTGGGCCGCGCGATCGTCGGTGGGCTCAGGGATCGCCATCAGCCCGCGCAGGTGCAGGCCGGGCAGCGCCGCGACAGCCGTGGCCAACGCTGCCAGCTCGTCCGGGCTGCACCCGGACTTGCTGTCTTCGCCACTGACGTTCACCTGCAGGCAAATGTTCAGCGCCGGCAGATGGGCAGGGCGTTGCGCCGACAGGCGTTGCGCGATCTTCAGGCGGTCCACCGAGTGCACCCAGTCGAAGTGTTCGGCGATGGCACGCGTCTTGTTCGATTGAATGGGGCCGATGAAGTGCCAGATCAAGGTCAGGTCGGTCAGCGCCTGCTGCTTGTCCAGGGCTTCCTGAAGGTAGTTCTCGCCCACGTCGCGCACGCCGGCGGCATAGGCCTGGCGCACCGTTTCAGCGGGTTTGGTCTTGCTCACCGCCAGCAGCCGAACCTCGGCAGGGTCACGGCCCGCGGCGGTCGCGGCGTGCTCGATACGGGTGGCAAGGGCGGAAAGATTGTCTGCTAGTGTGGACATGGATCGCTGCCGACGGCCTGAGGGTCTGCGGCATTCTACCTGCTTGCTGGCTGTTGAGGAGTCTCATGGACGTGACTGTACTCGTGGCCCAGGCAGCCGCCGCGGGCGCTTGCGACCTGCACCTGGCTGCCGGGCATCCCCCGTGCGTGCGCGTGGACGGCGACCTGCGCCGGCTCGAGCTGCCGCCGTCGACCGAGGCGCAGGTGTTCGACAGCCTGTCCCCCTGGCTGCAGGACAGCCAGCGCACGCAGTGGCGTGAGGGCGATGAGCTCGACCTGGCCTTGACCTTGCCCGACGCGCAGCGGGTGCGGGTGAACCTGTTCCGCCAACGCCAGGGGCCGGCTGTCAGCCTGCGCCTGCTGCCGGCACAGGCGCCCAGCCTCGATGCCCTGGGGCTGACCAATGTGTTTCGCCCTGTTTCACAGTGGCAGGATGGGCTGCTGCTGGTCGCCGGGCCCACCGGCAGCGGCAAGTCCAGCACCCTGGCGGCCTTGGTCGACCACCTGAACCGGGAGCGTCCGGCCCACGTGATCACCCTGGAAGACCCCATCGAGATCGTTCACCACAGTCAGCGCAGCCTGGTCACGCAGCGCGAAGTGGGGCGGCACACCCGCGACTTCGCCCAGGCCCTGCGCAGCGCCTTGCGCCAGGACCCTGACGTGATCCTGCTGGGCGAACTGCGTGACCTGGAGAGCATTCGCCTGGCGCTACGGGCCGCACAGACCGGCCATCTGGTGCTGGCCACGGTGCATGCCCGCTGCGCCGTGAGCAGCATCGATCACCTGGTCGACGTGTTCGACGCCCAGGAGAAAACCCTGATTCGCAGCCTGCTGGCCGAGTCGCTGCGCATGGTCGTGGTGCAGCGGTTGGTCAAGCGCAGGGGCGGCGGGCGCGTGGCCGCACGCGAGGTGCTGGTGGCCACGGCTGCGGTGCGCAATCTGATTCGGGAAGGGCGCCTGGCGCAGTTGCAGTCGGTCATGCAGACCGGAGCGGGGCAGGGCATGCAGACCCTGGAGGACGCCTTGCGCGCCTTGCAGGCGCAAGGGCTGATCGAGGCGCAGGACACCTGAACGAAACGAGGCGCCAGTACGGCGCCTCGGATATGGCATGTTGAACGGCGTGTGCCTTCAGCGTTTGACCACCTGCAGGCCTGCAGTGCCCGTGTCCTTCGGCAGGACCCGCTTGGCGACCACGTAGTGCTGCTTCCAGTAGGGCTTGTTCAGCGTGTCGATGCTGACCCGCTTGCCGCGACGCGGCGCATGGATGAAGCGGTCGTTGCCCAGGTAGATGGCAACGTGGTTGACCCGGCGGCTCTTGATGTTGAAGAAGATCAGATCGCCCGGTTTCAGGTCCTCGCGTGCTACCTTCACACCATGCCCCTGGGCCATGGCGCTGGAGGTGCGTGGCAGGTTCACGTTGGCGACATCGTCGAAGGCGTATTTCACCAGGCCGCTGCAGTCGAACCCTTTGCTCGGGCTGCTGCCGCCCCAACGATAAGGGGTACCGATCGCGTTGACCGCACGCTTGAGTACGGCGCTGCTCTGCTTGTTGGCAGACGCGACGGTCGGGCCGGCCTTGAGCTTGGCGGCGTTGCTGGGCTTGGCGCGAAGCGGTGCGTGGGCGACCTTGGCCGAAGTACCGTAATGGACGGTATAACCGGTAAAGCCGTTGGGAAGACGTTGCTCACGGTTGGTGGCGTGGGCGGCCAGGGGCAATAAGAGGCAGAGGGTCAGCCATGTCTTGAACAAAGGTGGCATAGGTGAAGCTCTTGTGGGTGTTTGTTTAGGCGGGCAACTCTATAACACCTTCTGATCAAATAATGATCCGTTGGTCGATCCAAGACCGCCATACGTCGGCAAGGTTCACAAAAGTCACATGAATGCTTAGAAATTTTTAGGATTATACAGCGAGACTTTACGAATGAATGGTTATCAGCAGTCTGCGTCACACGACACCCACAGCAAGGTCATGGGCTATCTGCTCTGGATCTTCGGCTTCACCGGTGCGCACCGCTTCTACTACGGCAAGCCCATCACCGGGACGATCTGGTTCTTCACCCTGGGCCTGCTGGGCATCGGCTGGATCATCGACTTCTTCCTGATTCCGGCCATGGACCGTGAAGCGGACGTGCGCTTCCAGCCGGGCCATGTGAACTACAGCCTGGCCTGGATCTTCCTGACCTTCCTCGGCATCTTCGGCGTGCACCGCCTGTATCAGGGCAAGTGGATCAGCGCCCTGATCTACCTGCTGACCGGCGGCGTGTTCCTGTTGGGCGTGCTGTACGACTTCTGGACGCTCAATGGCCAGGTGTCGCAGGTCAACAGCCAGCGGCGGTAGGGGCAGCGGCAAGCAGCGGCAAGCGGTTAGCTGCAAGCTTCAAGTCGGGCGATGGAGCGAGGGGAGAAAGGCATGGGGCAAAGCCTCGTCGCTTCGCCCCATGTTGTAGCTTGTAGCTTGTAGCTGCCTTACTGCCGAATCTGGCGCTGCTGCAGCAGGAGGTTGTTGAAGCCGGCACCGCCCAGCTGCTTCTGGGCCACGGTCAGCTGTTCGCGGTTGCTGAACGGGCCGACCAGGACGCGGTACCAGGTTTCTTCCTTCACGGTGCCGGATTCGACCTTGACCGCCTGACCGAGCAGGATGATCTGCGCGCGAACCTTGTCGGCATCGGCCTGCTTGCGGAACGAGCCGGCCTGCAGGAAGTACTGGGTGGTCGCGGCGGGCTTGAGCACCGGCGGTGCAGGCGGTGGCGTCTGCCCGGACAGGGCCGCCTGGGCGCGTGCGGTGTCGATCTTCGCCGCTTCCTCGGCCGTGACCGGCTTGGTCGGCGGCGGCACGGGCTGGGCAGGCACCGGTGGCGTCTTCTCCGGCACAGCTTCCGGCGGCACGATCACTTCCGACTCCGGGAGCAGGGTGTAGAAGTCGTACTTGGGCTTGACCGGCTGCTCGGGCGAGGGCGGCGTCTTGGCCGCTTGCGCGGCCTTCTCGGCCTGCTGCTGCTCGGGCTGGGTGCGCTTGACGTCGCCGCTGCCAGGCTCGAGCTTCATCAGGAAGACCACGAACGCACCGATCGTCAGGCCTGCCGCCAGCCATACCCAGCCTGGGATGGGCTGCTTGGCAGGGGCTTGCGTGCGGCTGGCGCCACGCTTGGGCGCAGGCTTCTTCTTGGCGGCCACCTTACATGCGCTCCAGGGTTTCCAGGCCAAGCAGCTCCAGACCCTGCTTGAGGGTCCGTCCGGTCAGCGCCGCCAGGCGCAGGCGGCTCTGCTGCTGCTCAGGCGTTTCGGCTGCGAGAATCGGGCAGTTCTCGTAGAAGCTCGAGAACAGGCCGGCGATGTCGTACAGGTAGGCGCACAGCACGTGCGGCGTGCCCTTGTCGGCGACGCTGTTGAGCACTTCGCCGAACTGCGCCAGACGGGCACCGAGGTCCTGCTCCTGCGGCGCCTGCAGCACGATCTGGCCTTCGATGTCCTCGAACTGCTTGCCCAGCTTGCGGAAGACGCTGGCGACACGGGTGTAGGCGTACAGTAGGTAAGGCGCAGTATTGCCGTCGAAGTTGAGCATCAGCTCGAAGTTGAAGCTGTAGTCGCTGGTGCGGTGCTTGGACAGGTCGGCGTACTTGACCGCGCCGATGCCGACGACTTCGCCGATCTGGCGCAGGGCCTGCTCGTCCAGGTCGGTGTTCTTTTCCTTGACCAGCGCATAGGCGCGCTCCTTGGCTTCCTGGAGCAGGTCCACGAGCTTGACGGTGCCGCCGTCGCGGGTCTTGAACGGACGGCCGTCGGCGCCGTTCATGGTGCCGAAGCCCATGTGCTCCATGCGCATCGGGTGGCCGACGAAGCCAGCCCGACGGGCGACTTCGAACACCTGGTTGAAGTGCAGGGCCTGGCGCTGGTCGACGAAGTACAGCGCACGGTCTGCCTTGAGCACGTTGCTGCGGTAGCGCACGGCTGCCAGGTCGGTGGTGGCGTACAGGTAGCCACCGTCGGCCTTCTGCACGATCACCGGCAGCGGGTCGCCATCGGCGGTCTTGTATTCGTCGAGGAACACGCACTGCGCGCCCTGGCTCTCGACCAGCAGGCCGGTGGCCGCCAGGTCCGCGACCACGTTGGCCAGGTCGGCGTTGTAGGCGCTCTCGCCCATGACATCGGCCATGCTCAGCTTGACGTTGAGCAGCTCGTAGGTCTTCTGGCAATGCGACAGCGAGATGTCCTTGAAGCGCGTCCACAGCGCCAGGCAGTCAGGGTCGCCGGCCTGCAGCTTGACCACCAGGCCACGGGCACGGGTGGCGAATTCCTCGGACTCGTCGAAGCGTTTCTTGGCCGCGCGATAGAAGTTTTCCAGGTCCGACAGCTCGTCGCTGGTGACCGGGTTTTCCTGGAGGTAGGCCAACAGCATGCCGAACTGGGTGCCCCAGTCGCCGACGTGGTTCTGACGAATCACCTCGTCGCCGAGGAACTCCAGCACACGGGCGACGCTGTCGCCGATGATCGTCGAGCGCAGGTGGCCGACGTGCATTTCCTTGGCCAGGTTCGGTGCCGACAGGTCGACCACCACCTTCTCGGCAGGGCCTGCCTTGCGCACGTTGAGGTGCGCATCGGCCAGCGCGGCGTCCAGGCGATTGGCCAGGGCCTGGGTGTTCTGGAAGAAATTGAGGAAGCCCGGACCGGCGATCTCGACCTTGCTGACGTCTTCGCAGGCCGGCAGCGCGGCGATCAGCTGTTCAGCCAGGTCGCGCGGCTTCAGGCCGGCCGGCTTGGCCAGCATCATGGCGATGTTGCTGGCGAAGTCGCCGTGGGTCTTGTCCCGGGCGTTCTCCACCTGGATCGACGGCGTCAGCCCATCAGGCAGCACACCGTCGGTGACGAGTTGGGTGAGGGCTTGCTGGATCAGCTGGCGAATGGTGTCTTTCATCAGGTTCTCTTTCGACCGCACGCGCGGCGGGCGCTTCGAGGCGCAGGTGGAAAAACTGGGCATTATCCGGTCGCGGGCGGCAGGCGGCAAGTCGTAAGCGGCAAGTGGCAAGCCACAAGCCACAAGCCGCAAGCTGGGCGGCGCTGGAGGTACGTGCCAGTCATTGGGGCAGGCAGCGTCGCTCTGGCCTGAAGCTCGCCCCTCAATAAAGATCCACAGGGTCCACGTCGAGCGACCAGCGGACCTGACGGCCCGAAGGCATCTGCTCGAGTTCCAGCAGCCAGCTGGCGAGCAGACGGTGCAAGGCGGCCCTGGCATTGGCTTGCAGCAGCAGTTGAGCGCGGTAGCGACCCGCGCGACGCTCCATGGGGGCCGGGACCGGTCCGAGCAGTTCGATACCGCTGGCACCCTGCGCGGCGAGCAGGCGCTCGGCCGCCGTGCAGGCTTCGTCGAGGAAGGCTTCGGCCTGACCCGGCTTGTGCGCTTCGGCGCGCAGCAGGGCCAGGTGGGAGAAAGGCGGCAAGCTTGCCGCCCGGCGCTCGCTCAAGGCCTGGTCGGCGAAGGCGAAGTACCCCTGCTCGGTCAGTTGCACCAGCAAGGGGTGCTCGGCCAGGTGTGTCTGCACGATCACCTTGCCGGGCTCCTCGGCCCGTCCGGCGCGGCCGGCCACCTGCACGATCAGCTGCGCCATGTGCTCGCTGGCGCGGAAATCGCCCGAGAACAGACCACCGTCGGCGTCCAGGATCGCCACCAGGGTCACCCGTGGGAAGTGGTGCCCCTTGGCGAGCATCTGGGTGCCGACCAGGATGCAGGGCTGGCCTCGCTGGATGGTGGCGAACAGGTTCTGCATGGCGTCCTTGCGCGCGGTGCTGTCGCGGTCCACGCGCAGCACCGGGTATTCCGGGAACAGCGTGCTCAGGCGCTCTTCGGCCCGCTCGGTGCCTGCGCCGACCGGGCGCAGGTCCACATGGTTGCACTGTGGGCACTGGTGCGGGATGCGCTCTTCGTGGCCGCAATGATGGCAGCGCAGCAATCCCGAGCGCTGGTGCACGGTCATGCGCGCATCGCAACGCGGGCAGCCGGACAGCCAGCCGCAGTCATGGCACAGCAGGGTCGGCGCGAAGCCGCGTCGGTTGAGGAAGACCAGTACCTGCTGCCCGGCCGCGAGGGTCTGGCCGATGGCCTGTTGCAGAGGGCCGCTGATGCCGCTGTCCAGGGGCCGGCTCTTGACGTCCAGGCGCAGGAAGCGTGGCTGCCGGGCGCCACCGGCGCGCTGGTGCATGCGCAGCAGGCCGTAGCGGCCGCCGTGGGCGTTGTGCAGGCTTTCCAGCGACGGGGTGGCCGAACCGAGCAGGATCGGCACGTCTTCCTGGCGCGCACGCACCAGCGCCAGATCCCGGGCGTGGTAGCGCAGGCCTTCCTGCTGTTTATAGGAGCCATCGTGCTCTTCGTCGATGATGATCAGGCCCGGGTGCTTCATCGGTGTGAACAGCGCCGAGCGCGTGCCGATGATGATGTCCGCCTCGCCATCGCGCGCCGCGAGCCAGGCATCGAGCCGCTCGCGGTCGTTGACCGCCGAATGCAGCAGGGCGATGCGTGCATTGAAGCGTTGTTCGAAGCGCGCCAGGGTCTGTGGCCCCAGGTTGATCTCGGGGATCAGCACCAGCGCCTGCTTGCCGGCCTCAAGGGTTTCGCGGATCAGTTGCAGGTACACCTCGGTCTTGCCGCTGCCGGTCACCCCCGCCAGGAGAAACGCCTGGAAGCCGCCGAACGAGGAGCGCACGGCGTCGAACGCGGCGCGCTGTTCTTCGTTCAGCGGCAGCTCAGGCTGGGCGAGCCAGTGTTCGTGGCGCGCGGCAGGCAGGTGACGGCGCAGTTCGATCTCGACCAGTTGCTTGGCCAGCAGCAGGTCGAGGCTGTCCTTGCTCAGGCCCAGCTTGCTCAGCACCGCGTGGGCCACGCCGTGGGGGTGCTGCGCCAGTGTCTGCAAGGCTTCGCGCTGGCGGGGCGCTCGGGCGATGCGCGGGTCGTCCAGGCGCGCGCCGGGGGCGATCTGCCAGAACCGCTCCTGACGCATCTCGGCCGGTTCACCTTGGCGCAACAAAGTCGGCAAGGCCCAGTTGAAGGTGTCGCCCAGGCTGTGCTGGTAGTACTGCGCCGTCCACAGGCACAGCTTGAGCAAGGGTGAGGGCAGGGGCGAGACCGGATCGAGCAGCGCCGTGGCCGGACGCAGCTTGTCGGGCGGCACGTCACTGGTGTCGGTCACCTCGACCAGAATGCCGATCAGTTCGCGCCGACCGAACGGCACGCGCAGCCGCATGCCTGGTACAAAGGTCTTGCCCGAGGTTCCGGGTGGCGCACGGTAGTCGAACAACCTGCGCAACGGCGAAGGAAGGGCAAGGCGCAGGATGACGTCGGGCACGCGGCAGATCTCTGAAAGGAAACGAAGGGCCTGGCGAGCCTAGCACGACGGTCGGTGGGTGCGGCAACTTGCGCTGGCGCATGGCTCTGCTATCATACGTCGCCTGATTCCGTGCGGTATTCAACAATGGTGTTGGATGGCGGCACGCAGCCGAGGAAGTGACCATGAAAGCAGATATCCACCCGAATTACGAAGTTGTAGAAGTTACCTGCAGCTGCGGCAGCAAGTTCGAAACCCGTTCGACCCTGGCCAAGCCGCTGGCGATCGACGTGTGCTCGCAGTGCCACCCCTTCTACACCGGCAAGCAGAAAGTCCTGGACACCGGTGGTCGCGTACAGAAGTTCGCCGACCGCTTCGGCATGTTCGGTACCAAGAAGTAAGCATGCGCATGGCGAACCCTCTGGGCTTCGCACCGCTGCACAAGAAGGCGCCCCTCGTGGGCGCCTTTTTCATGGCTGCGATCTGGGGATCGTCCGCTCAGGCCGAGCTGCGCTGTGCCCCGCCTGGGCTCGTGCAGCAGGCGACCGTTCGCCATGTCGTGGACGGCGATACCCTTAGGCTGACCGATGGGCGCAGTGTGCGTCTGATCGGTATCAACGCGCCGGAGATTGGTCGACGGGGTCACCCCAGCGAACCGTTCGCCGACGCTGCGCGGCAACGCCTGCGGGCATTGGTCAAGGCCAGTGGCGGGCGCCTTGGCCTGGTGGTGGGCAAGGAGCGCAGCGACCACTATGGCCGGCTGCTGGCCCATGCCTATGGCCGCGATGGCCGGAATCTCGAAGCCCGGTTGCTCAGCGAAGGCCTGGGCTACCGCGTGGCCATCGCGCCCAACGTGGCCCTGACCCGCTGCCATCGGCAGGCCGAGCGCCAGGCCCGGGAGGCGGGTGTCGGGCTGTGGCGACGCCAGGCCGTGCGTCAGGCTGCCGAGCTGCGGCGCCCCGGCTTTGCCGTGGTCACGGGGCGCGTCGGCCAGGTCAGGCGTCACCGCTCGGGCGTGTCGCTGGTGCTCGACGATCGACTCCTGGTGACGGTGCCTGCCCGTCTGCACGACCGGCTGTCCGTGAGCGCACTCGAGCGCCTTCGCGGTCGCCAGGTGGAGGTGCGCGGCTGGGTGCGCCAGCGTGCTGGCACGGGGACGGGCAAGCGCAACGGGCCGCGCTGGAGCCTGTCGCTGACCGATCCGAGCATGCTTGAGGCGCGCTGAGCAAAGTGCCCCAGGGTCATGGGGCTGTTCAGTGGAGACGATGAACCTAGCGTAAAGTCGTAGGACGAAGGTCTTGACACAAGTGACCGGGCAGTCTTGTCGCTCCCTGGCTCTTTGCGTATCCTCGGCGGTCCGTCAGAACAGTCCAATTAGCGGAAAGCCCTCATGTCAGATCTCAAAACCGCCGCCCTCGAATACCATGCCAAGCCGCGCCCAGGGAAACTGAGCGTCGAACTCACCAAGCCGACCTCCACTGCACGTGACCTGTCCCTGGCCTACAGCCCGGGCGTCGCCGAGCCGGTGCGCGAGATCGGCCGTGACCCTGAGCTGGCCTACAAGTACACCGGCAAGGGCAACCTGGTGGCGGTGATCTCCGATGGCACCGCCATTCTCGGCCTCGGTGACCTGGGCCCGCTGGCCTCCAAGCCGGTCATGGAGGGCAAGGGCGTTCTGTTCAAGCGGTTCGCCGGTGTGGACGTGTTCGACATCGAAGTCGATGCCGAAAGCCCGCAAGCCTTCATCGACACCGTCAAGCGCATCTCCATCACCTTCGGCGGCATCAACCTGGAAGATATCAAGGCACCGGAGTGCTTCGAGATCGAGCGCGCGCTGATCGAACAGTGCGACATCCCAGTGTTCCACGATGACCAGCATGGCACCGCGATCGTGACCGCGGCTGGCATGATCAACGCGCTGGAAATCGCCGGGAAGACGCTGGAAGAGGCGAAGATCGTCTGCCTGGGCGCTGGCGCTGCCGCGATCTCGTGCATGAAGCTGCTGGTCAGCATGGGTGCCAAGGTCGAGAACATCTTCATGATCGACCGCAGTGGTGTCATCCACGCGGGCCGTGAAGACCTGAACCAGTACAAGGCGCAGTTCGCCCATGCCACCGACAAGCGCACCCTGGCCGACGCCCTGGAAGGTGCCGACGTGTTCGTCGGTCTGTCCGGCCCGAACCTGCTGAGCGCCGAAGGCCTCGCCTCCATGGCAGCGAACCCGATCGTCTTCGCCTGTTCCAACCCGGACCCGGAAATCAAGCCCGAGCTGGCGCACGCCACCCGTGACGACGTGATCATGGCAACCGGCCGTTCCGACTACCCGAACCAGGTCAACAACGTCCTGGGCTTCCCCTTCATCTTCCGTGGCGCCCTGGACGTGCGTGCCAAGCGCATCAACGAAGAGATGAAGATCGCCGCCGCCATCGCCCTGAAGGACCTGGCCAAGCTGCCGGTGCCCAAAGAAGTCTGCGAGGCCTACGGCGTCGAATCGCTGAGCTTCGGTCGCGAGTACATCATCCCGAAACCGATGGACGCGCGCCTGATCACTGTGGTCTCGGATGCGGTGGCCAAGGCCGCCATCGAGTCCGGCGTCGCGACCCTGCCGTACCCGAAGCACTACCCGCTCAAGAGCGTGGATGACGTGTTCAACGGCTGATCGGCCGGCGCTGTCATGAAAAAGCCCTGGTGCGTGAGCACCAGGGCTTTTTTTGTGTGCGATGAAGCCGTTGTCGGCCTCGGGAGCGAAGACGATGGGACCCGAAGGTCCCTGAACGCCGCCGTTAGAACAGGTCCATCGGCGTCGCCTCGTCGGCGGGCAGCGGGCTGCCCGGTGCCACGCCATTGCCCAGCTCGCCGGACGACGGTGGCGAGTCCTCGGCCTTGAACAGCTCGAAGTAGGCGTTGGGCGTGTCCGGTCGGGCTGCGCGACCGCTGATCGGGTCGACGCGCAGGCTCAGGATGCCCTCCGGCTCGGCCGGCGGATGGCTTGGCTTGCCCTTGAGCGCCGCCCCCATGAAGTTCATCCAGATCGGCAGCGACACGGTGCCACCGTATTCGCGTCGACCCAGGGTCTCGGGCTGGTCGAAACCGCTCCAGACCGTCGTCATGTAGTCGGCGTTGTAGCCCGAGAACCAGGCATCCTTGGAGTCGTTGGTCGTTCCGGTCTTGCCGGCCAGGTCGTCACGGCCCAGGGCCAGGGCGCGACGCCCGGTGCCGCGCTTGATGACGTCCTGCAGCATGCTGGTCAGGATGTAGGTGGTGCGACCGTCGATGATGCGCTCGGCGATCTGGGGCAGTTGCGGGGTGGCGGCCAGCTGGGCATTGGCCGGTGCGGCTTCCCCTGGCAACTGGACGTTGAGCGGCTGCTCCGGCGCCGCGATGCCGGCCTGGTCCTGCTGTGCCTGCGGCACGCGCGCCGGGTTGGCGGTGAACAGCGTCTCGCCCGAGCGGCTTTCGATGCGCTCGATCAGGTAAGGGCTGATCTTGTAACCCCCGTTGGCGAAGGTGCTCCAGCCGGTGGCGATCTCCATGGGCGTCAACGTGGCGGTGCCCAGCGCCAGGGACAGGTTGCGCGGCAGGTCCTGCTTGTTGAAGCCGAACTGGGCGATGTAGTCGATAGTCTTGTCCACACCCATCGCCTGCAGCAGGCGGATGGACACCAGGTTGCGCGACTTGTACAGCGCTTCGCGCATGCGGATCGGGCCCAGGAACGTGTTGGTATCGTTCTTCGGACGCCAGACCTTGTCGACGGACGGGTCGACGAAGACGATCGGCGCATCGTTGACCAGGCTGGCCGCGGTGTAGCCGCTGTCGAGTGCCGCGCTGTAGATGAACGGCTTGAAGCTCGAACCGGGCTGACGCTTGGCCTGCATCGCACGGTTGTAGTTGCTCTGCTCGAAGGAGAAGCCACCGACCAGGGCGCGGATGGCGCCGTTGTTCGGGTCCAGGGTCACCAGAGCGCTCTGTGCCGCCGGGACCTGACTGAATTTCAGCGTGCCGTCGGCCAGCCGCTGCACACGGATCAGGTCGCCGGCCTGGGCGACGTCGGCCGGTGAGGTGGGCGCGCGTCCCAGGCTGTTGACGTTCAGGTGAGGGCGGGCCCACTTCAGGGTGTCCCAGGCCACCTGTTCCTCTTTGCCGCCCCGGGTCATCACCAACAGGCCGGTCTTGGTGACCTGCATCACGATGGCCGGCTCCAGGCCGCCCAGGTTGCGCTGCTTGCCCAGCACGCGTTGCCATTCGGCGAATGTCTTGCCTGGGTAACGCGCTTCCGGGCCGCGGTAGCCATGGCGCTCGTCGTAGGCGGACAGGCCGTCGAGCACGGCGCTGTTGGCGATTTCCTGCAGGTCGCTCGGCACCGTGGTGGTGACGCGGAAGCCTTCGGTGTAGGCCTCGCTGCCATAGCGGCCGACCATTTCCGCACGCGCCATCTCGGCGATCCAGGGTGCGTTCACCTCAGGCGTCGGCACGTGGTAGCTGGCGTTCAGTGGCTCGGCCAGGGCGGTCTGGTAGCTGGCCTGGTCGATCTTGCCCAGGCGGTACATGCGGCCCAGGATCCAGTCGCGTCGCTCCTTGGCACGCACCGGGTTGGCCAGCGGGTTGAAGCGCGAAGGCGCCTTGGGCAGGCCGGCGATCATGGCCATCTGCGCCAGGCTCACGTCACGGATCGACTTGCCGTAGTACACCTGCGCGGCGGCCTCGATCCCATAGGCACGGTTGCCCAGGTAGATCTTGTTGACGTACAGCTCGAGGATCTCGTCCTTGGTCAGCTCGCGCTCGATCTGCAGGGCCAGCAGGATCTCGGTGGTCTTGCGCGAGAAGCTGCGCTCGCTGCTCAGGAAGAAGTTCTTCGCCACCTGCATGGTGATCGTGCTGCCGCCGGTCTGGATGTGCCCGGACTTGACCAGCTGGGTGGCCGCGCGCATCAGGCTGCTGGGATCGACCCCATAGTGATTGAGGAAATTGTCGTCCTCGGCTGACAGAAGCGCCTGAATGAACTGAGGGGGGATTTCATCGAAACGGATCGGCGAGCGGCGCATTTCGCCGAATTCGGCGATCAGCTTGCCATCGCTGCTGAAGACCCTCAGCGGTATCTGCAACTGGATGCTTCGGAGCGCATCGACCGAAGGCAGGCTCGGGCTAAGGTAGAGAAACGCACCGCTTACACCGAGTACCAGCGCACAGATGACAGCGACGAAAGACCACCAGAAGAACTTCAGCAGGCGTATCAAGGCTTTTGGGTGTCCAGGTTGGGAAGTGGAGGGCGCGCGAGGGCCGGCGAACAGGAAAAATCGCTGGGCATTATAAGCATTTTTCACCTGGCGGGGTGACCGGCCGACGGGCTCGGACCCTACCCCGCAAGGTGCGATGCCTGAACCAGAACACGCACAAGGACGTCACGATGCTCGGATGCTTCAGCAGGGGGTGCAGTTCCGTCGTGGGGCTGGAAATGGAGGCCGAAAGCGTACGCATGGTACGCGCACGTCGGCGCCACGGACGTATTCATCTGCAGGGCTGGGCGCTCGAATCCTGCGCCGGAGCGGCCACCGCGACGCACCCAGCGCCCGTCACCGACCCGATGCTCATGGCGCTGCGGCGGGCTCGCCAGCGCGTCGGCGAGGGACGGCTGGTCGTGTCCTTGCCTGCCCATCAGGTGATCGTCAAATCGCGTCAGGTGCCGCACGCGCTGGATGAAGAGTCCATGGAGGCGTGGTTGCTGGCCGATGCAGACCGTTTCGTGCCTTTTCCACTGGACGAAGTGGCCCTGGACTTCTGTCTTGCCGACGCGCCGCGATCCGCTTCGGGTGACCTCGAGGTCTGGGTCGCGGCCTGCCGGCAGGCGCAGCTCGAGGAACTGACCGGCAGGCTGGGCAGCGCCGGACTCAGGGCTTCGGTCGTGGACGTCGATGCCGTGGCCTTGTGGCGACTGGCTGCCGGCCTGCCCGGGCAGTGCCCTGCGCTGATGCGGCTGCACCGGCGCTGGGCAACGCTGTATGCATGGCCTTCCGGGCAATCGCCGCAGTCCCATGCCTGGACGATGGACGAGCAGGACGGCTGGCTTCAGATGGCTCGGCAGTGGCTCGCGCCACGCCTGGGCTGGTCGGGGGTGGATGTCGTGGGCGTCATCGGCGCCGAGGAGGCGCATCGCGAGGCGATCGCCACGCAGCTGGCCCTCCCTTGTCACACCATCGATCCTTGGGCAGGCCTCGTTCTGGAAGGCCTCGCGTCGGCGCAGGTCGACAGTGCGGCCAGGTCCTGCCTGGCATTGGCCACTTGCCTTGCCATACGGGGGCTGGAGCGATGACAGGGTTCAACCTGCTGCCGTGGCGCGCGCAGCGACGCCGTGCCGTCGTGTACCAAGGCCTGACCACGCTGGCTGCCGTCTGCCTGCTGGCCGTGGCGATGCTGGCGGTCTGTGCGCACGACCAGCGTCAGCGCCTGCAGCAGCAGGAAAGCGTCAACGCCGCCTGGATGGCGCGCTTGCAGACCCTCGACAGGACTCGGCAGCAGGCCGCCGACGAAAGGGAAACCCTCGAAGACGTGATGCGCCGACGGGCCGAACTGTCCGCCCTGCGTAGGGGTGGCGGCGACCTGCCGGACATGCTCGGGTCGCTCGAGCGTGCGATTCCACCCGGTCTTCGGTTGACGGCGCTGACGTTCGAGCGGCAGCGCCTGCTGGTGTCCGGGCAGGCACCTTCGGGCCTGCTGATCGCTGAGCTGATGCGGGCGCTCCAGGCCCTGCCCCAGGCAGAGGCGGTGACCTTGCAGGACGTGCAGGCGCAGGGTGACGCCCAGGTCTTTCGCGTGTCGCTGGACGTGCGCGGGAGTCGCCCGTGAGCCTGTGGCGCCGACGTGTGCAGCAGCTGGCCACGCTGCCCTGGCCCCTCAGGCTGTTCGGCTGGGGCGGCATCCTGCTGTCGACGCTGGCCGCGGGCTATCCATGGAGCGTCGGCCCCAGCCTGGAGCGGCTTCAGGGCGCACGTCTGGAGGGTGAATCGCTCAAGGCGCGGCACGCCGCCGAACTCGCCGCCCTCGAGCCATTGCAGGCGCTGGGCGAGCAGGTCCGGCAGGCCAGACAGGCGCTGCAGGAGGCGCACTGGCAACTGGCGGCCGGTGACGGAACCAGCGAGTTGATCGCGCAGTTGGCCAGTCACGGACACCGGTACGGGCTGCGCTTCGAGCGCATCGACGTCAAGGACGAGCATGCCGGCGAGGGATACCGTGTGACCCCTGTGCACCTCGAGGTCGCTGGTGCCTACCCGATGCTGCGCCGCTGGCTCGACGAGTGGCTGGGTCAACTGCGGCTGCTGCGCCTGGAGCGGCTCGACATGCGACCGCTCGACTCGGCCGCGTCGGCCCTGCGCTGGCAGATGGTGGTGCACGCCTACCAGAGCGAAATGACGGAGTTGCCCGTGCCTGCGGCGTTGGCGCACCAGCCTGTCCATGCCGATGAACCCTGGACAGGCAGCGACCCCTTTCAGGCCGTCGATCCACGCAGCGCACGGGGGCTGGCTCACCTGCCGCTCGAGCATCTGGAGATGGTCGGCGTGCTGGCGCGCCGTGGCCAGTACGAGGCGATTCTCGACGCGAACGGGCACCTGCACCGGATTGCCGTGGGTGCTCCCCTGGGGGGCGAAGGCGGGCGCGTGCTGAGCATCGATGCGCAGCGCCTGGTGGTGGGCGAGCCTGCCGGGGAAGGGCGGGAGGGCGAGTTCGAACGCCGGCGCGAGCTGCGGATGCGCGATGGCAAAACCAAGGATGAAGCGAATGAACGGACGCAGATGGGCGATGGGCGCGGCGCTGATGGGGGCCATGACGGTCAGTCTGGCCGCAGGACGGGATGAGCCATTGTCCCTGCATTTTCAGGACGTGGACGTCCGCGCGGCCCTGCAGGTGCTGGCGGACCACGCCGGCATCAACCTGGTGGCCAGCGACGCGGTCCAGGGCCATGTCACCCTGCGCCTGCAGGACGTGCCCTGGGAGCAGGCGCTGGACCTGATACTGAGCAGCAAGGGGCTGGGACGTCGGCTGCAGGGCAACGTGTTGCTGGTCGCGCCGTTGGCGGAGCTGGCCGAGCGACGGGTCGACGTCGAGCTGGAGCAGGCGCCTCTGGAGCGGGCGCTGTTGCCCATCCATCACGCCAAGGCCAGCGAGCTGGCCAGTCTGTTGATGGCCGCCTTCGAAGAGGAAGGGCTTCTGGCAGGCCGGGGCGGGGTAGGCGTGGACGAGCGCACCAACACGCTGGTGGTGACCCAGCCTGCCGGGCGTCTGGCGCAGATCCGGGCCCTGGTGGCCCAGCTCGACGTGCCCATGCGCCAGGTGATGATCGAGGCCCGCATCGTCGAGGCGGATGTGGACTTTCAGCGTGCGCTGGGGGTGCGCTGGGGTGGGCCGCTGTATGGCGATAAGGTCAGGCTGGGCAGCGAGCTGTTCGTCGACCTGGGGGTCGAACAGGCGACTGCCGGGCTCGGGCTGGGTCTGCTGCGGGGCGATGTGCTGCTCGACCTCGAGCTGAGCGCCATGGAGAAGAACGGCCATGGCGAGATCGTCTCGCAGCCCAAGGTCTTCACGGCCGACAAGGAGACCGCGCGCATTCTCAAAGGGGCCGAGATTCCCTATCAGGAGACCAGCGGCAGCGGCGCCACGTCGGTGTCGTTTCGCGAAGCCTCGCTGTCGCTCGAGGTCACGCCGCAGATCACCCCCGATGACCGGGTCGTCATGGCCGTGCGCGTGACCAAGGATGAGCCCGACTACATCAACGCCCGCAACGAGGTGCCGCCGATCCGCAAGAACGAGGTCAACGCCAAGGTGCGCGTCGGCGATGGCGAGACCGTGGTGATCGGTGGCGTGTACTCCACGGTGCGAAACAATGTCGTCGACAAGGTGCCATTTCTGGGCGATCTGCCGTATGTTGGACGGCTGTTCCGACGTGAAGCGGTCCAAGAAAAAAAATCCGAGCTGCTGGTCTTCCTGACTCCGCGTATCATGGATGACCGGGCGATTGTCGTGAGTCGTTGATTCTGTGCAAAATTTGATACTTGTAGGCCCCATGGGTGCAGGCAAAAGCACCATCGGGCGGCTGCTGGCCAAAGAGCTGCGCCTGTCGTTCAAGGACTCCGACAAGGAGATCGAGCAGCGCACCGGCGCCAACATCCCGTGGATCTTCGACAAGGAAGGCGAACCTGGCTTCCGTGACCGTGAAGAGGCGATGATCGCCGAGCTGTGCGCCCTCCACGGCCAGGTCGTGGCCACCGGCGGTGGCGTGGTGATGCGCGAGGCCAATCGGCGCGCGCTGCACCAAGGGGGGCGCGTGATCTACCTGCATGCCTCGGTGGAGCAGCAGGTGGGCCGCACCGCGCGGGATCGCAATCGCCCGCTGTTGCGCACGGCCAACCCCGAAGCCACGCTGCGCAACCTCCTGGAAATCCGCGATCCGCTCTACCGGGAGATCGCCGACCTCATCGTGGAAACCGACGAGCGGCCGCCGCGCATGGTGATGCTCGACATTCTCGAGCGCTTGCAGAAGTTGCCGCCCCGATAAGCCGGTACTATCCTCGGGCCGGTAAACAGACCAGACGTCAGTGCGCGGGTCGTGCGAACGATGCCGCGCCCAGTTCAATCGTGGGGATACATGCAGACACTAAAGGTCGACCTGGGCGAGCGTAGCTACCCGATCTACATTGGCGAAGGCCTGCTGGACCAGGCGGCGCTGCTGGCGCCACACATCGCCGGACGGCAGGTGGCGATCGTCTCCAACCAGACTGTAGCGCCCTTGTACCTCGAGCGCCTGACCCGAACCCTGGGCGCCTACTCGGTGCTGCCGGTGGTCCTGCCCGATGGCGAAGCCTTCAAGAACTGGGAAACCCTGCAACTGATCTTCGATGCCCTGCTCGGGGCGCGGCACGACCGCCGCACTACCGTGGTGGCCCTGGGGGGCGGCGTCATCGGCGACATGGCCGGTTTCGCGGCCGCGTGCTACCAGCGCGGCGTCGATTTCATCCAGGTGCCGACCACCCTGCTGTCGCAGGTCGACTCCTCGGTCGGTGGCAAGACCGGCATCAATCACCCACTGGGCAAGAACATGGTCGGTGCGTTCTACCAGCCCCAGGCGGTGCTGATCGACACCACTAGCCTGTCGACCTTGCCTGCGCGCGAGCTTTCGGCGGGCCTGGCCGAGGTCATCAAGTACGGGTTGATCTGCGACGAACCGTTCCTCGGCTGGCTCGAAACGCACATGACGGCCCTGCGCCAGCTCGACGCCCAGGCACTGACCGAAGCGATCCGTCGCTCCTGCGCGGCGAAGGCGGCGGTGGTCGGCGCCGACGAGCGCGAGTCCGGGGTGCGCGCCACCCTGAACCTGGGGCATACCTTCGGCCATGCCATCGAGACCCACATGGGCTATGGCGTCTGGTTGCACGGCGAAGCCGTGGCTGCCGGGACCGTCATGGCGCTGGAAATGTCCATGCGCCTGGGCTGGATCGACCGCCAGGCACGTGATCGCGGCATCCGCCTGATGCAGGCGGCAGGGCTGCCCGTGGTGCCACCTGCGCAGATGACGCCTGCCCAGTTCATGGAGCACATGGCCGTCGACAAGAAGGTCCTCGACGGCCGCCTGCGCCTGGTGCTGCTGCGTCAGCTCGGCCAGGCCGTGGTGACCGACGATTATCCGACAGAGATTCTTCAAGCCACGCTGGCGGCGGACTACCGCGTGATCGTGGCTCAGGTTGAGGGTGTGACCGCGCAATGACCAGTCTGCATGCCGATGAGGCCTTTCTCGAACACTATCAATTGAGCCATGACCCGTTCGCCGCGCGCGTGCCGGGCTTCAAGTTCTTCCCGGCACAGCGCAAGCCGGTGCTCGGCCAGCTTCATCACCTGGCGCGCTACAGCCAGTTGCTGCTGGTGGTCACCGGACCGGTCGGCAGTGGCAAGACCCTGCTGCGCCAGGCGCTGGTGGCCAGCACCAACAAGCAGGCGGTGCAGAGCATCGTGGTCTCGGCGCGTGGCGCCGGCGATGCGGCCAGCGTCCTGGGGCAGGTGGCGCAGTCCCTGGGCATCGCCCAGCCAGAGGTACAGAGCATCCTCGCCCAGGTCGTGCAACTGGCCCTGACCGGCCAGGAAGTCTATCTGCTGGTGGACGACGCGGAACAACTCGACGAGTCGGCACTCCAAGCGTTGCTGGAATTGACGGCAGGCACGCCCGAGGCGCGCCCGCACGTGTTCCTGTTCGGCGAGCCGTCGCTGATCGCAGGGCTGGACGAGCTCAGCGAGGGCCAGGAGCGGTTCCACGTCATCGAGCTCGAGCCCTACAGCGAGGACGAGACCCGCGAATACCTCGAGCAGCGCCTGGAAGGCGCCGGCCGTGGCATCGACGTGTTCACGCGCGAGCAGATCGTCGATATCCATGAGCATTCCGATGGCTGGCCTGGCACCATCAACCAGGTCGCCCGGGATACATTGATCGAAGCCATGATCGCCAGCCGGAGTTCGGCCAAGCGACCAGCCATGGGGTTCCCTATGCCTAAGAAGCACGTACTGGCACTGTCCGCCGTCGTCGTGGTGGCCGTCGCAGCCGCCGTCCTGATGCCCAAGAAAAGCGACACGCCTGCCCAGGCACCCGCCGAGCAGGCGCAACTGCCGCTCGGCCAGGGTCAGCCGAACACCGTCCAGTCCAACAACGGCAAGCCGGCCATCGAGTTCTCCGGGTCGTCGCAATCCCTGCCGATGAACGGGCAATCGCCGGTCGTGCGCGAGCCGCTGGCCGAAGCCGCCGGCATGGGTGAAGGCGAAGAAGGCACTGCCGCAGGCGCTACCGCGCCGCAGCCTTCCACGCCGCCGACCGTGACCACCACCGCTCCGCCCCAGGGCATGGCAGCAGGTCCTGCGCCTACCCCGGTGCAGCCACAGAGCACCGCACCTGCCCAGCAGGCCGCCGTGGCGCCGGCGCCCAAGCCTGCACCCCAGGCACCGGCCAAGCCCGCTGCGCCCGCTGCCAAGCCTGCTGCGCCGGCCACTCAGGTCGCGACCGCCAAGCCTGCTGAAAAGCCCGCCAGCGGCGGTGCCGGCAGCAGCTGGTACGCCGGGCAGAAGTCGGGCAACTACGTGCTGCAGATTCTGGGCACCAGTTCCGAGGCCTCGGCCCAGGCGTTCGTCAAGGCGCAGGGTGGCGAGTACCGCTACTTCAAGAAAACCCTGCAGGGCAAGCCGCTGTACGTGGTGACCTACGGCAGCTTCGCCAACCGTGATGCCGCGGTCGCTGCCATCAAATCCTTGCCAGCCAAGGTCCAGGCTGGTAAACCTTGGCCACGTACCGTCGCCAGCGTCCAACAAGAGCTGTCGACCTCCCGCTGATACCTTCCGGGCGGCGCCACCCCAGCCGTCCCATCGTTGAGCGATCCCGGACCCGAATGCGCCTGCCGTGCCCCGCACGGCAGGCGTGTCCGTCCCAGGCTGTTGGCCACGAGCCCCGCATGCAGCCCCGTGTTATCCACCGCGATCTTGCTTTCATACGCGGTAACACATAAAAATCGCGACAAGCATTCAAAAATGCGACATAAAGCGTAAGTGGATCGTCACTATCGTTTGTGAGCGCGATCGCCGCTGTGCCACAATGCCCATCCATTACCCCCGCACAAAAAGCTGGCAAATGATCAGCGCGGATGGTAAGTGTTTGTTTAAAAAAGAGATTTGCCTTGGTTGAGAGGCGAACCTGGTGAGAATGTGTCTATGAAAACAGGTCTGTATCGTCCCGAAGAATTCAAGGATAACTGTGGCTTCGGCCTGATTGCCCACATGACGGGCACGCCGAGTCACCACCTGCTGCAAACCGCCATGCAAGCCCTGACGTGCATGACCCACCGTGGCGGGATCAACGCCGACGGCAAGACCGGTGACGGCTGTGGCCTGCTGATGCAGAAGCCCGACGCCTTCCTGCGTGCCGTGGCGACCGAACAGTTCGGCGTCGAGCTGCCCGCGCAGTACGCCGTGGGCATGGTGTTCTTCAATCAGGACCCGGCCAAGGCCGAAGCGGCCCGCGCCAACATGGACCGTGAAATCCTGGCGGCCGGCCTGCAGCTGGTCGGCTGGCGCAAGGTGCCGATCGACACCAGCGTGCTGGGCCAGCTGGCGCTCGAGCGCCTGCCGCAGATCGAGCAGGTGTTCATCGGCGGGGAAGGGCTGAGCGACCAGGACTTCGCCATCAAGCTGTTCAGCGCCCGTCGTCGTTCCTCGGTGGCCAACGCCGCCGATGCCGATCACTACATCTGCAGCTTTTCGCACAAGACCATCATCTACAAAGGGCTGATGATGCCGGCGGACCTCGCCGCCTTCTTCCCGGACCTGGGTGACGAGCGTCTGCAGACCGCCATCTGCGTGTTCCACCAGCGCTTCTCCACCAATACCTTGCCCAAGTGGCCACTGGCACAGCCGTTCCGGTTCCTCGCCCACAACGGCGAGATCAACACCATCACCGGCAACCGCAACTGGGCCATGGCCCGGCGTACCAAGTTCGCCAACGACCTGATCCCGGACCTCGAGGAACTCGGTCCACTGGTCAACCGCGTGGGCTCCGACTCTTCCAGCATGGACAACATGCTCGAGCTGATGGTGACCGGCGGCATCGACCTGTTCCGTGGCGTGCGCATGATCATTCCGCCGGCCTGGCAGAACGTCGAGACCATGGACGCCGACCTGCGCGCGTTCTACGAATACAACTCCATGCACATGGAGCCGTGGGACGGCCCGGCCGGTGTGGTAATGACCGAAGGCCGTCACGCGGTGTGCCTGCTCGACCGCAACGGCCTGCGTCCGGCGCGCTGGGTGACCACCACCAATGGCTACATCACCCTGGCGTCCGAGATCGGCGTGTGGGACTACAAGCCCGAAGACGTGATCGCCAAGGGGCGCGTCGGCCCTGGTCAGATCTTCGCCGTCGATACCGAGACCGGACAGATCCTCGACACCGATGCGATCGACAACCGCCTCAAGTCGCGCCACCCGTACAAGCGCTGGTTGCGCCAGCATGCCCTGCGCATCCAGGCCAACCTGAGCGATGACCCCGGCGTGGCCAGCTACGACGTCGATCAGCTCAAGCAGTACATGAAGATGTTCCAGGTCACCTTCGAAGAACGCGATCAGGTACTGCGCCCGCTGGGCGAGCAGGGCCAGGAAGCGGTCGGCTCGATGGGCGACGACACACCCATGGCGATCCTGTCGCGGCGCGTACGGTCGCCGTTCGACTATTTCCGTCAGCAGTTCGCCCAGGTCACCAACCCGCCGATCGATCCGCTGCGCGAAGCGATCGTCATGTCGCTGGAAATCTGCCTGGGCGCCGAGCGCAACATCTTCCAGGAGTCCCCCGAGCATGCCTCGCGGGTGATCCTCAGCTCGCCGGTGGTGTCCCCGGCCAAGTGGCGCTCGCTGATGGCGCTGGAGCGCGACGGGTTCGAGCGTGAGCTGATCGACCTCAACTACGAAGAACACATCGGCCTCGAAGCGGCCATCCGCAACATCGCCGACCAGGCCGAAGAAGCGGTCCGTGGCGGCAAGACCCAGCTGGTGCTCAGCGACCGTGCCATCGCACCGGGCAAGTTGCCGGTGCATGCTTCGCTGGCCGTCGGCGCGGTGCACCATCGTCTGACCGAGCAGGGCCTGCGCTGCGACAGCAACATCCTGGTGGAAACCGCCACGGCGCGCGATCCGCACCACTTCGCCGTGCTGATCGGCTTCGGCGCCTCGGCGGTCTACCCCTACCTGGCCTACGAAGTGCTGGCCGACCTGATCCGTACCGGCGAAGTGCTGGGCGACCTGGACGAGGTGTTCAAGTACTACCGCAAGGGCATCTCCAAGGGCCTGCTCAAGATCCTCTCGAAGATGGGCATCTCCACCATCGCCTCCTACCGCGGCGCCCAGCTGTTCGAAGCGATCGGCCTGTCGGACGAGGTGGTCGGCCTGAGCTTCAAGGGTGTGCCGAGCCGTATCAAGGGCGCGCGCTTCGTCGACCTCGAAGGTGACCAGAAGCTGCTGGCGATCGAAGCCTGGAGCGCGCGCAAGCCGATCCAGCAAGGCGGGCTGCTGAAGTTCGTCCACGGCGGCGAATACCACGCCTACAACCCGGACGTGGTCAACACCTTGCAGGCCGCCGTGCAGCAGGGCGACTACGTCAAGTTCAAGGAATACACCGCGCTGGTCGATCAGCGCCCGGTGTCGATGATCCGTGACCTGCTCAAGGTCAAGGTCGCCGAGCAGCCGATCACCCTGGAGCAGGTCGAGCCGCTGACCGAGATCCTCAAGCGCTTCGACTCCGCCGGTATCTCCCTCGGTGCGTTGTCGCCCGAGGCGCACGAAGCCCTGGCCGAGGCGATGAACCGCCTGGGCGCACGCTCCAACTCCGGCGAAGGCGGCGAAGACCCGGCGCGCTACGGCACCCTGCGCAGTTCCAAGATCAAGCAGGTGGCCACGGGCCGTTTCGGCGTCACCCCCGAATACCTGGTCAACGCCGAAGTGCTGCAGATCAAGGTGGCCCAAGGCGCCAAGCCCGGTGAGGGCGGTCAGCTGCCGGGCGGCAAGGTCAATGGCCTGATCGCCAAGCTGCGCTACGCGGTCCCGGGTGTGACGCTGATCTCGCCACCTCCGCACCACGACATCTACTCGATCGAAGACCTGGCCCAGCTGATCTTCGACCTCAAGCAGGTCAATCCGCAGGCGCTGGTGTCGGTCAAGCTGGTCGCCGAGGCCGGCGTCGGCACCATCGCCGCAGGTGTGGCCAAGGCCTACGCCGACCTCATCACCATCTCCGGCTACGACGGTGGTACCGGCGCCTCGCCGCTGACCTCGATCAAGTACGCCGGTGCGCCATGGGAACTGGGCCTGGCCGAAACGCACCAGACCCTGCGTGGCAACGACCTGCGCGGCAAGGTGCGAGTGCAGACCGACGGCGGCCTGAAGACCGGCCTGGACGTGATCAAGGCGGCCATTCTCGGCGCCGAGAGCTTCGGCTTCGGCACCGCGCCGATGATCGCCCTGGGCTGCAAGTACCTGCGCATCTGCCACCTGAACAACTGCGCCACGGGCGTGGCCACGCAGAACGACAAGCTGCGCAAGGACCACTACATCGGCACCGTCGACATGGTGGTGAACTTCTTCACCTTCGTCGCCGAGGAAACCCGCGAGTGGCTGGCGCGCCTGGGCGTGCGCAGCCTGGGTGAGCTGATCGGTCGTACCGACCTGCTGGACGTGCTGCCGGGCGACACCGAGCGCCAGCAGCACCTGGACCTCAGCCCGCTGCTGGGCAGCAGCCATGTGCCGGCCGACAAGCCGCAGTTCTGCCAGGTCGAGAAGAACCCGCCGTTCGACAAGGGCGAGCTGGCCGAGAAGATGGTCGCCCTGGCCCTGCCGGCCGTGCGCGACAAGGCCGGTGGCAGCTTCGACCTGAACATCTGCAACTGCGACCGCTCCATCGGTGCGCGGGTGTCCGGCGAGATCGCCCGCCTGCATGGCAACCAGGGCATGGCCGCCGCGCCGCTCACCTTCCGCTTCAAGGGCACGGCCGGGCAGAGCTTCGGCGTCTGGAACGCCGGTGGCCTGCACCTGCACCTGGAAGGCGATGCCAATGACTACGTCGGCAAGGGCATGACCGGTGGCAAGCTGACCATCGTGCCACCGGCCGGCAGCCCGTTCGAGACGCAGCACAGCGCCATCATCGGCAATACCTGCCTGTATGGCGCCACCGGTGGCCGGCTGTTCGCCGCCGGCACGGCGGGCGAGCGTTTCGGCGTGCGCAACTCCGGTGCCCACGCGGTGGTGGAAGGCACGGGCGATCACTGCTGTGAATACATGACCGGTGGCTTCGTCTGCGTCCTGGGCAAGACCGGTTACAACTTCGGCTCTGGCATGACCGGCGGTTTCGCCTACGTGCTCGACCAGGACAACACCTTCGTCGACAAGCTCAACCACGAGCTGGTGGAAATCCAGCGCATCAGTGGCGAGGCGATGGAGGCCTACCGCACGCACCTGGCGCGCGTCCTGGCCGAATACGTGCAGGAAACCGGCAGCGAGTGGGGGCGTGAGCTCTCGGAGAACCTGGAGGACTACGTGCGGCGCTTCTGGCTGGTCAAGCCCAAGGCGGCCAACCTCAAGCACCTGCTCTCCAGCACCCGCGCCAACCCGCAATAACACCGCTGCAAGTAGTGAGTGCCAGGCTGCACGCGATGGCAGCCCAGCACTCACCGGCTTACGTGATCGACTTGCGGCTTGAAGCGTGAAGCTCGCCGCTGCTGTCAAGAGGTTTTGAAAATGGCTGAACGTCTGAGCAATGACTTCCAGTTCATCGAAGTAGGGCGCAAGGATCCCAAGAAAAAGCTGCTGCGCCAGCGCAAGAAGGAGTTCGTCGAGATCTACGAACCCTTCAAGCCGCAGCAGACCACCGAACAGGCGCACCGCTGCCTGGGGTGTGGCAACCCGTACTGTGAATGGAAGTGCCCGGTGCACAACTTCATTCCCAACTGGCTCAAGCTGGTGTCCGAAGGCAACATCCTGGCGGCGGCCGAGCTGTCGCACCAGACCAACACCCTGCCGGAAGTCTGTGGCCGGGTCTGCCCGCAGGACCGCCTCTGCGAGGGTGCCTGCACCCTGAACGACGGTTTCGGCGCGGTCACCATCGGTTCGGTGGAGAAGTACATCACCGACACCGCATTCGCCATGGGCTGGCGCCCGGACATGTCCAAGGTCAAGCCGACCGGCAAGCGTGTCGCCATCATCGGTGCCGGCCCTGCGGGGCTGGGGTGTGCCGACGTGCTGGTGCGTGCAGGTGTGACGCCGGTGGTGTTCGACCGCAACCCGGAGATCGGTGGTCTGCTGACCTTCGGCATCCCTGAGTTCAAGCTCGAGAAGACCGTGCTGAGCAATCGCCGCGAAGTCTTCACCGGCATGGGCATCGAGTTCCGCCTGAACACCGAGATCGGCAGGGACGTCACCCTGGAGCAGTTGCTCGCCGAGTACGATGCGGTGTTCATGGGCATGGGCACCTACACCTACATGAAAGGTGGCTTCCCGGGCGAAGACCTGCCGGGCGTGCACGATGCGCTGGACTTCCTGGTCGCCAACGTCAACCGCAACCTGGGCTTCGAGAAGGCGCCGGAAGACTTCGTCGACATGCAGGGCAAGACCGTGGTGGTCCTGGGGGGTGGCGATACGGCGATGGACTGCAACCGCACCTCGATCCGCCAGGGCGCCAAGTCCGTCACCTGTGCCTACCGCCGTGACGAGGCGAACATGCCGGGTTCGCGCAAGGAAGTGAAGAACGCCAAGGAAGAGGGCGTGAAGTTCCTCTACAACCGCCAGCCGATCGCCATCGTCGGCGAGGACCGGGTCGAAGGCGTGAAAGTGGTCGAGACCCGTCTCGGCGAGCCCGACGCCCGGGGTCGCCGCAGTCCCGAGCCGATTCCGGGGTCCGAACAGATCCTGCCGGCCGATGCCGTGGTCATCGCCTTCGGTTTCCGGCCCAGCCCGGCCGCCTGGTTCGAACAGTTCGACATCCGGACCGACAGCCAGGGCCGTGTCGTCGCGCCCGAGCAGGGCCGCTTCAAGCACCAGACCAGCCACCCGAAGATCTTCGCCGGGGGTGACATGGTGCGCGGCTCCGACCTGGTGGTGACCGCGATCTTCGAAGGCCGCACGGCGGCCGAGGGGATCCTGGACTACCTGGAGGTCTGAGAGGCAAGCAGCAAGTGGCAAGCTGCGAGCTGAACGTGTGGGGGCAGCCATGAATGCGCCCCCACCCACCGCGATCTCCGCATGTAGCTTGTAGCTTGTGGCTCGCAACCACCCCTCCAATTCGTTGAACCAACCGTCTTCACGGCGTTCGCCGTGCCTTTTTGTCGTGTGTCTGAGAAAATGCCTCCACTCTTTTCCCGGATGCCGACATGACTGCCCTGAAGAACGACCGTTTCCTGCGCGCGCTGCTCAAGCAACCCGTGGACGTGACCCCTGTCTGGATGATGCGCCAGGCCGGCCGCTACCTGCCGGAGTACCGCGCCAGTCGCGCCAAGGCCGGTGACTTCATGAGCCTGTGCAAGAACCCGCAGTTCGCCTGCGAGGTGACCCTGCAGCCGTTGGACCGCTACCCGCTGGATGCGGCGATCCTGTTCTCCGACATCCTCACCATTCCCGATGCCATGGGGCAGGGCCTGTACTTCGAAACCGGCGAAGGGCCGCGCTTTCGCAAGGTCATCAACACCCGTGCCGACATCGAGGCCCTGCCGGTGCCGGATGCCCACAAGGATCTGGGCTACGTCATGGACGCGGTCAGCACCATTCGCCAGGCGCTCAACGGTCGCGTACCGCTGATCGGCTTCTCCGGCAGCCCCTGGACGCTGGCGACCTACATGGTCGAAGGCGGCTCATCGAAAGACTTCCGCAAGACCAAGGCGATGCTGTACGACGATCCACAGGCCATGCACCTGCTGCTGGACAAGCTGGCCCAGTCGGTCACCCAGTACCTCAACGGGCAGATCGAGGCCGGCGCTCAGGCGGTGCAGATCTTCGATACCTGGGGTGGCAACCTGTCGTCGGCGGCCTACCAGGAGTTCTCTCTGGCCTACATGCGCAAGATCGTCAGCGGCCTGATCCGCGAGCGTGAAGGCCGCAAGGTGCCCGTGATCCTGTTCACCAAGAACGGCGGCCTGTGGCTCGAGAGCATTGCCGACGCCGGGGCCGATGCACTGGGTCTGGACTGGACCTGCGACATCGGCGAAGCCCGTCGCCGGGTGGGCGAACGGGTCGCTCTGCAAGGCAACATGGACCCGACCGTGCTGTACGCCAAACCCGAGGCCATTCGCCAGGAAGTGGGCCGTATCCTGGCCAGTTACGGTCGCGGCACGGGCCATGTCTTCAACCTCGGGCATGGCATCACGCCGGAAGTCGATCCGGCACACGCCGGAGCGTTCATCGAAGCGGTGCACGAACTGTCCGCGCCTTACCACGCCTGAGTCGGTCTCGCATGCGCTGTCGGTGTAGCACCCGCGGCAGAGCGGATTAAGCTTGGTTTCAGCCTGTCTGGGTAAGCTGGCCCCATTCCCACCCAGACAGGATTCGAACCATGAAAGCACGTTACCTCACCCTGCTGCTCGCCCCGCTCTTCAGCACCGCCGTCCTGGCTGCAGGCTACACCGGCCCGGGCGCTCAGCCTGTCACCAGCGTGGCCGCCGCCAAAGAGGCCGCCGACGATACCCCCGTCGTGCTGCAAGGCTTCGTGACCAAGAAGATCAACAACGACGACAAGTACGAGTTCAAGGACAACACCGGCACCATCACCGTCGAGATCGACGATGAAGACCTGCCAGCGACCCCGTTCAACGACAAGACCAAGGTCAAGCTGACCGGCGAGGTAGAGAAGCACCTGGTCAATCGTGAAGTGGATGTGGATACGGTCGAACTCGTCAACTGAACAGGCGTGGTGCGGCAAGGAGGATGACGCCATCGTGCCTTGCCCCGCCGGCCTCAAAACCTGCGAAGACCTGCTTCGAACGCGGTGGCTTCATCGCGGGCAAGCCCGCTCCCACAAACTGCTTGCGCAGCCATGCCTAGGCCGACGGCTACAAAGATCTGGGTGGGAGCTGGCTTGCCAGCGATAGGGCCCTGTCAGGCGTCGCCTGCGTTGCGGGCAAGCTCCACAAACTGCTTGCGCAGCCATGCCTAGACCGACGCTACAAAGATCTGGGTGGGAGCTGGCTTGCCAGCGAGGAAGCCTCTACGGTCCAGCCTTATTCACCAGACCAACGCCCCACCAACCTCAAGCCGTCTTCGGCGCCAACCGGCTCAGGTGCAGCGCCACCAGCAAGGCCACGCTCAGCAATGCGCCGATGAACAGCCCAACCCCACTCCAGCCGCCCCAGTGCCAGAACATCCCGCCTGCCGTACCCGCCACGCTCGAACCGGCGTAGTAGCTGAACAAATACAGGGAAGACGCCTGCCCCTTGGCCTTCAGCGCACGACGACCGATCCAGCTGCTGGCGACCGAATGCGCGCCGAAGAAGCCGAAGGTGAACACCAGCATGCCGACGATGATCAGCGGCAGCGGGCTGGCCAGAGTGGTCAGCATGCCCCCGCCCATCACCAGGATGCTGGCCCAGAACACCTTGCGCCGACCCAGCCGGTCGGCCAGGGCGCCCACCTGCGCCGAGCTGTAGATGCCCGACAGGTACACCACCGACAGCAGCCCGACCCACGCCTGGTTCAAATGGTAGGGCCCGGCCAGCAGTCGGTAGCCGATGTAGTTGAACAGGGTGACGAACGCACCCATCAGCAGGAAGGCCTCGAGGAACAGCCAGGGCAGCCCGGCGTCCTTGAAGTGCATCGTGAACCCTTCGAGCAGGCTTCGAGGCCGTAGCGGCTGGGGGCGGAAGTTGCGCGACTCGGGCAGCACCTTCCAGAACACCGCCGCCGCGATCAGGCCCAGCCCGCCGATGATCAACATCGCGATGTGCCAGCTGACGAAGTCGATCAGCACGCCCGCGATCAGGCGCCCGCTCATGCCGCCGATGGCATTGCCGCCGATGTACAGCCCCATGGCCAGGCCGATATGGCTCGGATGAATCTCTTCGCTGAGGTAGGTCATGGCCACGGCCGCCAGCCCGCTCAGCGACAGGCCGACCAGCGCGCGCGTCACCAGCACGCTCTCCCAGGTCGGCATCAGCGCACTGGCCACCGTCGCCACGGCGGCGCACACCAGGGCGAAGAGCATCACCGGCTTGCGCCCGATGCGATCGGAAATCGGCCCGGTCACCAAGAGACCGATTGCCAGCATCGCCGTGGAGACCGACAGCACCAGGCTGCTCTGCGCCGCGTTGATCGAGAACTCCTGCGACAGCAGCGGCATCATCGGCTGCACGCAGTACAGCAGGGCGAACGTGGCGAACCCACCACTGAACAGGGCCAGCACCGTGCGCATGAAGGCCGGTGTGCCTTTCTCGATCCACACCTCGGGGCGCACTCCGGCCGTGGACAGAGCGGCGTGGGCAGGCAAAGGAACGGCAGCGGCTTTCACGACGAACACCTCGGGCATGAGCCAATGAGCGACAGGAAAAATCATATAGCTGGCTAATGATTAGATCCAATATATTGTTCGACCTATTTGATAGCTTTGACGACTCATTGAGGTCAGCATGGAACTGCGTCATCTGCGGTATTTCATCGCCGTCGCCGAGGAACTGCATTTCGGTCGCGCCGCGCAGCAACTGGGCATTTCCCAGCCACCGCTGAGCCAGCAGATTCAGGCCCTGGAACAGGAGGTCGGTGCCCGCTTGTTCGATCGCAACAACAGACGGGTCGAGTTGAGCGAGGCCGGGCGGCTGTTCCTGGAAGAAGCACGGCAGGTGCTGGCGCAAGTCGAACGGGCGGCCGATGTCGCGCGTCGAGCCCAGCAAGGCGAACTGGGTGAGTTAAAAATCGGCTTTACCTCCTCGGCGCCCTTCACGTCCCGTATTCCCAAGGCCCTACGTACGTTCCGACAACGCTTTCCGGCCGTGCATCTGGACCTCAAGGAAATGAGCAGCCGCGAAGTGGCGGACGGGGTGTTCGACGCCACGCTCGATATCGGGTTGATGCGGCCGATGCCATTGCCGGAAGGATTGATCGTCACGCCGCTGTTCAATGAACCCTTGATCGCCGTGCTCAATGCGGCGCATCCCCTGGCGGCGAGCGAGGAAGGACTCTCGATGACGGCGCTGGCCGAGGAGCCCTTTGTGTTCTTCCCGCGCAGTTATGGCAGCGGGCTGTACGCCCAGTTGCTGAGTCTGGCCCGCCAGGCCGGATTCACGCCGCGCATTGCCCAGGAAGCCGGGGAGGTGATGACGATCATCGGGCTGGTAGCCGCAGGCTTGGGCGTATCGGTGCTGCCCGCGTCCTACCAGCGCATGCGCATCGAGGGTGTGGTGTACCGGACGCTGACCGATGAAGGCGCCATGAGTGCCGTCTGGCTGGTACGTCGGCAGGGCGCCTTGTCTGCCATGGCCAATGCGTTCGTGGAACTGCTTGCAGGAGGAAAGGATTCGAAAGGGGTAACCGATTCATCGAGTAAAGAGAGGGTCCCGGCACGGCTAACGCCTCATCGTCCTGCTTGCGAGAAGCAACGTACAGCATTATCATCTCCCAAAACGGGAGATTGAGCTCGGATGCGCGTCATAGCCAAAAGCACGCTAGTTAAATTTTGGGAACTGCCGGGACATGAGGATGCTAAGGCAGCACTGGAAAGTTGGCATGACATCGCGCTTAAGGCCTCGTGGCGTAGTCCACAAGACGTCAAGAATCAGATAGGCAGTGCAAGCATCTGTGCGAAAAATCGCGTTGTGTTCAATGTTGCAGGTAACAAGTACCGGCTTGTAGTTGAAATGCAGTATCGGGCCGGTATCGCTTGGGTAAAGTTCATCGGTACGCACAAGCGCTATGACGAGATAGACGTGGAGACGATCAATGAATATTAAGCCGATCCGTACAGATGATGACCTGCACGTAGCCTTTCAGCGGCTCGAAGCGATTTTCCAGGCTGAGCCAGGTACGCCAGAGGCCGATGAAATGGAGATTTTGGTAACCTTGATCGAAGTGTATGAGAACCAACACTATCCGATCCATCCTGCTACCCCGGTAGCTGCGATCAAGTTTTGCATGGAGCAACAGGGTCTAAGCGCACGTGATTTAGAGAAATACATCGGGCCTAGCGGCCGCGTTTCTGAAGTGCTGAACGGGAAACGCGGCCTTAGCCTGTCCATGATCAAACGTCTGCACGACGGCTTGCGAATACCGTACGAGTCTTTACTGGCCAGTGCATGACCCTTGAGGGCATTGCACGGAACATCACGAGGAACAACTGATCTCCAGATGCTTGCCCCATGTCGGTGGCCGCTCGGCATAGGCCTGCATCCCAGGTTGTTCTTCGAAAGGCTTACTCAGCACATGGTGCAACCGACGCACCTCGGTGTAGTCCCCCGCCTCGGCCGCTTCGATGGCCTGTTGGGCGAGGTAGTTGCGCAGCACGTACAGTGGATTGACCGCATGCATACGGGCGCGGCGACCGCTCGCGTTGTCCGGTTCACGGGTGCAGCGGGCCAGGTAAGCCTCGCCCCACTGATCGAAACCGGCCAGGTCGACGAAGTCGTCGCGTACCACGCGCAGGGCCTCGGCCACAGGTTGGTCGCCCAACTGGCGGAAGAACAGGTGGTAGTCCACGGCGCCTTTCTGCATCAGTTGCAACAGCCGCTCGACCAGCTCCAGGTCATCCGGCTCGGCGACCGTGAAGCCCAGGCGACGGCGCATCAGGTCCAGGTAATGGGTCTGGTACAGCGGCAGGAACAGGTCCAGCGCCTGCTTCAGCGCCTCGACCTCGACGAAAGGCGTGAGGGCCTGGGCCAGGGCGCTGAGGTTCCAGTGGGCGATCGGCACCTGGTTGCTGTAGCTGTAGCGACCCCGGTCGTCGGAGTGGTTGCAGATGAAGTTGGCGTCGAAGTCGTCGAGGAAGGCAAACGGGCCGAAATCGAAAGTGATGCCCAGGATCGACATGTTGTCGGTGTTCATCACCCCGTGGCAGAACCCGTAGGCCTGCCAACGGGCGATCAGCTCGGCGTTGGCTTCGACGATGGCGCGGAACATCGCCAGGCACGGCTGCTCGTCCTGCAGGCATTCGGGGTAGTGGGCCTGGAGCACATGATCGAGCAGGGCCTGCGCCTGTTCCGGCTGACGGGTGTAGTAGAAATACTCGAAATGCCCGAAGCGGATATGGCTCTCGGCCAGGCGCAGCACCATCGCTGCGGTTTCGGCAGTCTCGCGCCACACGGTCGTGCTCGAGCCGACCACGCACAGGGCACGGCTGCTGGGAATGCCCAGCGCGTGCAGGGCCTCGGAAGCGAGGAATTCGCGAATCGACGAGCGCAGTACCGCGCGTCCATCACCCATGCGCGAGTAGGGAGTCGGCCCGGCGCCCTTGAGGTGCAGGTCCCAGTGTTCGCCCGCGTCGTTGAGCACTTCGCCGAGCAACAGCCCACGGCCATCGCCCAGGCGCGGCGTGTAGCCACCGAACTGGTGGCCGGAATAGACCATCGCGCGCGGATCGGCCTCTTCCCATAGCTTATGTCCGCTGAACAGCTCGGCGAACAGGGGCGTGCTGGCCTCGCTGGGGTCCAGGTCGAGCAGCGCCATCGCCGCTTCGCTGGCCACCACCAGGCGCGGCTCGGCAATCGGCTCGGGCAGGACTTGGGTGGAGAAGGCATCGCCCAGGCGGGCGAAGCGGTTGTCGAACGTCAGTTGATCGAGCGTTTTCAAGAGAGTGCTCCTTACAGGGTGCGAGGGCGGCCACCGCGACAAGCCCAAGGACCTCGCACCAACCTGCCCGATGTCGCCCAGCGTCATGTCACCGCGCGCTCATGGTCAGTGGACCGGGTTCAGATCGATCCAGTGCCATCGATCTGACCGACGTCGCCACCCCGTGCGATCAGTTGCTGCCGGGTGCCTTGGGTGTCCATCAGGAACACCTCCACCTGGCGCACCGAGATCTTGATGCCATGGGCGCGGAATTCACGGTCGATGTATCGGTTGATTTCGTCGAGCGTCGGGTTGCGGTCGCCCAGGTCGCGCACGTGCATGCGCAGCTCATGCTCCAGGGCGTTCTCGCCGAAATTGAGGAAGTACACCAGCGGCTCGGGGTCCTTGAGCACGCGCGGGTTCTCGTGGGCGCCCTTGAGCAGCAGGTCGCGTACCAGTTCCAGATCCGAGCCGTAGTCGATGCCCAGCTTGAGCGTGACGCGGGTGATGGTGTCGGTCAGCGACCAGTTGATCAACTGCCCGGTGATGAAAGTCTTGTTCGGGACGATGATGTCCTTGCGGTCGAAGTCAGTGATGGTGGTGGCACGGATGCGGATCTTGCTCACCGTGCCCGACAGGTTGCCGATGGTGATGGTGTCACCGATCCGCGCCGGGCGTTCGAACAGGATCATGATCCCGGAAATGAAGTTGGCGAAGATCTCCTGCATGCCGAAGCCCAGGCCCAGGGACAGGGCCGCGACCAGCCACTGCAGCTTGTCCCAGCTCAGGCCGAGGGTCGACAGGGTGCTGACGAAGCCGATGCCGGCGATGGCGTAGGACAGCAGGGTGGTGGTGGCGTAGGCGCTGCCCTGGGCCAGGTTGAGCCGCGACAGCACCAGGACTTCGAGCAGGCCGGGCAGGTTGCCGGCCAGGGCGAAGGTGATGCCCACGATCACCATGGCGCTGAGCAGGTCGCCCAGGCTGATCGGTACCATGCTGGCGGTCGCGCCGGTGCCGCTGGTGTATTCGTAGAGCGTGATGTTGTTGAGGTACGAGAACACCGTGATCAGGTCCGACCAGACCCAGTACAGCCCGCCGATGAAGCCGCCCAGCAGGGCCAAACGGATCAGGCGCAGCGATTGCTGGTTGACCTGCTCGATGTCCAGCTTGGGCTCTTCGCTGATGACCTCGCCTTCCTGGCTGTCTTTGGCCGCCTGGCGCTTGCTCAGGGCACGCTGGTAGGCCAGGCGCCGCGCCGCCACGCCCAGGCCGCGCACGAAGGCGGCTTCGATGACCAGCCAGAACAGCAGCAGGTAGAGGGTGTAGATGAGTCGGTCGGTCAGCTTGAGGGCGGTGTAGTAATAGCCGAAGCACACGGCCACGAACAACGCGATCGGCAGCGCCGTGAAGGCGACGCCCACGGTCTTGCGGAACAACGAGGCATCGCGGTGCGCCGGGCTGCTGAGCAACAGGCGGCTGAGCAGCCAGGCCATCAGCGCGTAGCAGGCCAGCACCACGCCGATGCCGAGCACGTCCTCGGCCAGCGCAGACGGTTGGTGTTCGGCCACCGCCACGACACCGACCAGGGCCAGCACCACCGTGCCCAGCCGGCGTACCCAGCCGCGCAGGAACTCGACCTGGGGCTTGTACCAGCGGAAATGCACCTCGGCCACACCGCCTGGGGAGAGGATGCGGTAGGCGGTGTAGAACACCAGCCAGGCCTGGGCCAGTTGCCAGAGCGCCGCCCCCAGGTTGGCGTTCTGTCCGCGCGCATCGATCTGCAGGGCATACCCGCACAGGGCCAGGCCCAATGCGACCGGCAATGCCAGCAGGATGTTGATCAGGATCGCCTGGGGCGTGTGCCACTGGCTGTCGCGCTTGAAGTGGCCGATGTCCTGATGCACCGCGTTCAGGCGTTCGTACAGGTAGGTACGCCGCCACAGCAGGGCGGCGATCAGCACCAGCAGGGGCAGGAACAGCAGGGGCCGTTGGGTCAGCCCATCCGACAGCTCCTTGAACCCGGATGCCCACGGCAGGCTGGCGATCTGGTCGACGAAGCGTTCCGGCACGTAGCGCAGCCATTCCCAGTCCAGCGGCTTGTTGCTGGGGATCCAGAACATCTGCTCGTCGAGGGTAGTGCGCAGCCCCTGGGCCGTGCTGAGCAACTGCTTCTGGTTCAGCTGCAGGGTGATCGACTCGTTGAGCAGGGCGCTGAGTTCGCGGTTCAGGCGTTCGAGCAGGTCGCTGCGGGTGATGGCCACTTCCAGCAGCGCCTTGCGCAAGGCCGGCGTGACCTCTTCTTCCGGTTGCCCGGCGAGCAGGCGCTCGACGTAGCTGCCGGGCGTGCTCATCTGTTCACGCTGCTGGTTGACCTCGAACTGGTACAGGCGGATGTCGGCGATCTGGTCAGCCAGGTCACGGTCGAGCTTGAGGTGCGGCAGCGCCTGCTTCTGCTTGTAGAGGATCTTCGACAGCAACAGGCTGCCCTTGAGCACGTTGATCTGCTCGTCGAGCGCCTGGTCGGCCTGGGTCAGTACATCCAGCTGCTGCTTGGTCTGCAGGTTCTGCTGGGTCAGCTCGTTGAGGCGGTCGGTGCTCTTGAGCAGGTAGTCGGACAGGCGCAGGTTGGCGGCGCTCTCGGTGGCCAGCAGGGTGCTGCCGCCGGCCTTCTGCGCTTCGATCGACTGCTGGGTGACGGTCTGCTGCGACTGCGCCAGGCGCTTGGCGTTGATCAGCGACTGCAAGTCCTGGATTTCCTGCTCCAGGCGCGTGGCACGCTCGATCAACAGGTCGTGCCGGGCATTGCCCAGGTCCTGCAGCAGGCTGTTGCCCGCCAGTTCCTGACGGCGCAGCAGGGTCAGGGCATTGAGTGAGGCGAGTTCGGCATTGAGCTGGTTGCGCTGATCGGCGTTGAGCGACTTGCCGTTGTCCTTGCCGGACTTGAGGCTGCTGTTGATCTGCTGGGCGCGGGTCTGGTTGCTGCTGATCTCGGCCTGGGCGCGCTCCGGGCGGGTCTGCGAATTGATGATCAGGCTGTTGGCTTCGGACAGCGCTTTCTGCAGGTCGCCCTGCTGGGTGCTGCGCTCGGCCAGCATCTGTTCGAGCTGGGGCACGCTGGCGTTGGCGTAGCGCTCGGCCACCGCCACGTTCGGGCTCTGCTTGAGCTTGATCAGCGCCTGCTGGCTGTCACGGATCTCGCCGGGGGCCTGGTCGAGCTGCTGCTTGAGCGCGGCAAGCTTGTCCTCGCTGTCCTGCTGGTTGGCCAGCAGCGTCAAGGTCTGCTCGAGCACCTGCTGCAAGGCCTTCTGGTCGGCCTCGGGCAGCTTGCGCTCGGCGATCTTGTCCAGGCTGCCCTGGACGCCTTGGGGCGTGAGTGCCTCGGCAGCCAGGCCGACGACCGGAAGGGAAACGCACAGCCCCAGAAGGGCTGCGCGGAGAACTGCGCGCAGGGACATAGTCAGGATCTTGCAGAGCGGGGCGGAGACGGATTCTAGAGGAACAGACCGGGGGCCGGTCGAGCACCTTCGGGGAATTTGACGCCCACTTTGAGGATCTTGTTCCCTTCCATGGCCGCTACGGTCCACAACGTACCGGCCCATTCGATCTGGTCGCCCACCACGGGCGCGCCCCCGACCTTCTGTCGGATGAACTGCGCCAGCGGCATCTGCGGGTCTTGGACGTCGAGCTTGAGGCCATACAGCGCTGCCACGGCGGCCAGTTCGGCATCGCCCTCGAGGACGAAGTCGCCGAAGAAGCGCAGGTCCTGCCCGCGCTGAGGCGGCTTGCTGAACAGCTTGCCCAGCGCCGGCAGGTGGTGCTCGTGGCCGATCACGCAGAGCAGGTCGTCGACCTGCAGCACCGTGCTGCCCGAGGGGTGCAGCAATTGCTCACCGCGGAACAGTGCCGCGATGCGTGTGCCCTCGGGCATCTTCAATTCGCGCAGCGCCGCACCGATGCACCATTTCTCGGCACCCAGGCGATAGACGAACAGCTCCCATTCACTGGTGATGTTGACCTCCAGTGCCGAACGCGAAATCGGCGCCGGGTCCGGTGGCACGGTCACCTTGAGCAGCTTGGCCATCCACGGCAGGCTGGTGCCTTGTACCAGCAGCGATACCAGCACGATGAAGAAGGCCAGGTTGAAGAACAGCTGGGCATCCGGCAGGCCGGCCATCAACGGGAAGACCGCCAGGATGATCGGGACCGCGCCACGCAGTCCGACCCAGGAAATGAACCCTTTCTCGCGGCCATGGAACGCCTTGAACGGCAGCAGCGCGACCGCCACCGAGAGGGGGCGGGCGAAGAGGATCATCCACAGCGCCAGGCCCAGCGCCGGCAGGGCGATGGGCAACAGGTCATGGGGCGTGACCAGCAGGCCGAGCACCAGGAACATGCCGATCTGCGCCAGCCAGGCCATGCCGTCGAGCATGTGCAGGATGCCATGCCGGCTGCGAATGGGGCGGTTACCCAGCACCAGGCCGCACAGGTAGACCGCCAGGAAGCCGCTGCCGTGCAGGGCGTTGGTCAAGGCGAATACCACCAGGCCGCCAGCGATCACCAGAATCGGGTACAGGGCACTGCCCAGGTGGATGCGGTTGACCAGTTGCAGCATCAGCCAGCCCCCGCCCAGGCCCAGCAAGCCGCCGATACCGAACTCGCGGATCAGGTGCGTCAGCAGGCTCCAGTGCAGGCCGGTCTGGTGGCTGGCGATCATGTCGATCAGGGTCACGGTCAGGAACACCGCCATCGGGTCGTTGCTGCCCGACTCGATCTCCAGGGTGGCGGTGACCCGCTCGTTGAGGCCCTTGCCGCCGAGCAGCGAAAACACCGCCGCGGCGTCGGTGGAGCCGACGATGGCACCGATCAGCAAACCCTGGATCAGGCTCAGGTCGAACAGCCAGGCGGCGGCCATGCCCGTCAGGCCGGTGGTGATCAACACCCCGACCGTGGCCAGCGACAGCGCGGGCCACAAGGCCACCCGGAAGCTTGCCACTCGGGTGCGCAGGCCGCCGTCGAGCAGGATCACCGCCAGCGCCAGGTTGCCCACCAGGTAGGCGGTCGAGTAGTTGTTGAAGATGATGCCGCCGCCGTCCACGCCGGCGACCATGCCGACCGCCAGGATGATCACCAGGATCGGGATACCCAGGCGTGACGACAGCGAACTGACCAGGATACTTGCACTCACCAGCAAAGCGCCGATCAAGAACAGACTGTTGATGGTGCTCGCATCCAAATGCAGGTACTCCGCGATGACGTTGACGGGAAAGACCTGGATTGACAAGCAGGTCGTGTGCCAATCGATTCTAACCTGATGAATTGATGAGGTGTAAGGGGCGTGGGGAGCGCAACACGCTGCAAGGAGCGAGTGGCAAGAAAGGTAGGGGCGATTGCGTGTGGGTGACGTCGGCAGGCGCTCTGTCGGCGCTGCGCTGTTGCTGGGGAAGCGAGCTTGCCTGCGATGCGGGCGGTGGCTGATCGGACGCCATCGCTGGCAAGCCAGCTCCCACAAGGTCCGATTCAGCCTGTCACACTATCGATCCAGCCTGCCAGGGCATAGGGAGGCGACCTGGCCTGCCAGAGCACATAGGGTCCGATCTGGCCTGCCAAGGTGCATGGCTCCGCAGGCAACCCTGCAAGACGCAGGCGCAGCTCATCCTGGTGTGGGAGCGAGCTTGCCCGCGATGCAGGCGATTACTGAACGGACACCGTGCGTCTGTCCGGCAAAGCGGATCGAGGCGCCTGCAAGCGCCTTCTATCCACAGGCGTGCTCAGCCCTGCGCAACCTCACGCATCGGCTTGCCTTTCACCGGTGCGCCATCGGCGACGTAGTATGTGGCGGTGCTGCGTGGCAGCGGTGCGCGGTTGCGGATGCGGTCGGCGATCTTCTCGGCGATCATGATGGTGGTCGCGTTGAGGTTGCCGGTGATGATGATCGGCATGATCGACGCATCCACCACGCGCAGGCCTTGCATGCCATGGACGCGACCCTGGCCATCGACCACGGCCATGTCGTCGTCGCCCATCTTGCACGAGCAGGACGGGTGGTAGGCGGTTTCGGCATGCTCGCGGATGAACTTGTCCAGCTCTTCGTCCGACTGTACGTGCTCGCCTGGGCTGATCTCGCGACCGCGGTACTGATCGAGCGCCGGCTGGGCCATGATCTCGCGGGTCAGGCGGATGCCGTCACGGAATTCCTGCCAGTCCTGCTCGGTGGCCATGTAGTTGAACAGGATGCTCGGGTGCTGGCGCGGGTCCTTGGACTTGACGTGCACGCGACCACGGCTCGGCGAACGCATCGACCCCATGTGCGCCTGGAAGCCATGTTCCTGGACGCCCTTGCTGCCGTTGTAGTTGATGGCCACGGGCAGGAAGTGGTACTGGATGTTCGGCCACTCGAATTCGGGACGGCTGCGGATGAACCCGCCTGCCTCGAACTGGTTGCTGGCGCCGATGCCGGTGCCGTTGAACAGCCACTCGGCACCGATGGCCGGCTGGTTCCACCACAGCAGCGAGGGGTACAGCGACACGGGCTGGGTGCAGGCGTACTGCAAGTACAGCTCCAGGTGGTCCTGCAGGTTCTCGCCCACGCCCGGCAGGTCATGCACGACCGGGATGTCGAGGCTTTCGAGCAGCGCGCGCGGACCGACGCCCGAGCGCTGCAGCAGCTGGGGCGACGCGATGGCGCCAGAGCTGACGATCACTTCCTTGCGGGCACGGGCCTCGATGCGCTCTTCGCTGTCGCCGACCAGGTAGGACACGCCGATCGCGCGCTTGCCGTCGAACAGGATGCGGTCGCTCAGGGCATGGGTGACGATGGTCAGGTTCGGACGCTTCTTGGCCTGGTCCAGGTAACCGCGCGCGGTGCTGGAGCGACGGCCGTTCTTGGTCACCGAACGGTCCATCGGACCGAAGCCTTCCTGCTGGTAGCCGTTGAGGTCTTCGGTACGGGGGTAGCCCGCCTGCACACCGGCTTCGACCATGGCGTTGAACAACGGGTTGTTGCCGGCCTTGGGCGTGGTCACGCTGAGCGGGCCGTCGCCACCGTGGTAATCGTTCGGCCCGATGTCACGGGTTTCGGCCTTGCGGAAGTAGGGCAGGCAATCGAGGTAGGTCCAGTCTTCCAGGCCTGGCAGCTTGGCCCAGCCATCGAAGTCCATGGCGTTGCCGCGGATGTAGCACATGCCGTTGATCAGCGACGAGCCACCCAGGCCCTTGCCGCGGCCACATTCCATGCGACGGTTGTCCATGTGCGGCTCGGGATCGGTCTCGTAGGCCCAGTTGTAGCGGCGACCTTGCAGGGGGAAGGCCAGGGCGGCCGGCATCTGCGTGCGGAAGTCGAACCGGTAGTCCGGGCCGCCTGCCTCGAGCAGCAGCACGGTGGTGCCGGCGTCTTCGGTCAGGCGCGTGGCGAGGGTGTTACCGGCCGAGCCGGCACCGACGATGATGTAATCATATTCCATGACGTTTCTCCGAAGGGGAGCGGCAAGTGTCCAGCGTCAGGTTGCAAGCAAGGCAGCTGCGCGACACTCGCGAATGAATGGGGCCGTCAGGGCCGGTGACGAGAAAGCCACCGACCCTGTCCTGCAGCTAGCCGCAGGCAGCGGTCGTTCAGAACACCGACGCGTAGTCGCCCAGCTCGACCTGCACCGACTTGATGCGGGTGTACTGCGCCAGGGAGCTGATGCCGTTCTCGCGGCCGACACCGGATTGCTTGTAGCCACCGACCGGCATTTCGGCCGGCGATTCGCCCCAGGCGTTGATCCAGCAGATGCCCGCTTCGAGCTTGTGGATGATGCGATGGGCGCGGCTCAGGTCCTGGGTGCAGACACCTGCGGCCAGGCCGTAGTCAGTGTCGTTGGCGCGACGGATGACTTCTTCTTCGGTCTCGTAGCTGAGGATGCTCATGACCGGGCCGAAGATCTCTTCCTGGACGATGGTCATGTCGTCGCGGCAGTCGGTGAACACGGTCGGCGCCACGAAGGCACCCTTGGCCAGGTCGCCTTCCTGCAGACGCTCGCCGCCGCACAGCAGGCGGGCACCTTGTTCCTTGCCCTTGGCGATGTAGCCCAGCACGCTTTCCATGTGGGCGAAGCTGACCAGCGGGCCGAAGTTGGTGTTCTCGTCTTCCGGGTTGCCGACGCGGATACGCGCCACGCGCTCGAGGATCTTGGCCTCGAAGGCTTCCTTGAGCGACGCCGGCACGAACACGCGGGTGCCGTTGGTGCAGACCTGGCCGGAGCTGTAGAAGTTGGCCATCATCGCGATGTCGGCGGCGCGATCCAGGTCGGCGTCTTCACAGACGATCAGCGGCGACTTGCCGCCCAGTTCCATGGTGACTTCCTTGAGCGAGGAGCTCGAGGCGCTGGCCATGACCTTCTTGCCGGTGGTGGTGCCGCCGGTGAAGGAGATCTTCTCGATGCGCGGGTGCTCGGTCAGCAGGCCGCCCACATCGCGACCGCTGCCGGTCAGGACGTTGAACACACCGGCCGGCAGGCCGGCTTCGGTGTAGATCTCGGCCAGCTTGAGGGTGGTCAGCGAGGTGACTTCGCTCGGCTTGAAGATCATCGCGTTGCCAGCGGCCAGGGCGGGCGCGGATTTCCACAGGGCGATCTGGATCGGGTAGTTCCAGGCACCGATGCCTGCGGTCACGCCCAGCGGCTCGCGGCGGGTGTAGACGAACGAGCTGTCACGCAGGGGGATCTGCTCGCCTTCGATGGCAGGCACCAGGCCAGCGTAGTACTCGAGCACGTCGGCACCGGTGACGATGTCGACGTAGCGGGTTTCCGAGTAGGACTTGCCGGTGTCGAGGGTTTCCAGCATGGCCAGCTCGTCGTTGCGCTCGCGCAGGATGTCGACGGCACGACGCAGGATGCGCGAACGCTGCATGGCGGTCATCGCCGCCCAGACCTTCTGGCCGCGCTCGGCGCTTTCGACCGCACGCTCGACGTCAGCTTCGCCAGCCCGCTGCACGAGGGCGAGCACTTCGCCCGTGGCCGGGTTGATGGCTTCGAAGGTGGCATCGGTGCTGGCGTCGACATAACCGCCGTCGATGTAGAGTTTTTGCGTTCCGAAACGGGCCATAGTGTCCTCGCAAGTGCAATGGGGTGAATGGCTAGCCGCGTCGCGCGCCTGCCCATCGGGCATTCACGTCGCGCGGTTCTCCAGCGGCGGGGGTCGTTTGCCCCGGTTCCTGCTGGGTAGCCAGTTGTAGATCCATGTATTGATAAGCGATGCGTACTGCCTGCTCGGTGTCGAACGAGTCGCCCGACAGCGCACCGCGCAGCCATAATCCGTCGATCAACGCTGCCAGGCCGCGGGCTGCGACACGTGCCTGGTCCAGTGGCAGCACACGGCGGAACTGGCAGCACAGGTTCGAGTACAAGCGGTGGTCGTTGACTCGCTGCAACCGATGCAAGGTCGGTTGGTGCATGCTCGAGGCCCAGAAGGCCAGCCAGGTCTTCATGGCCGGTCCGGTGACCTGACTGGCGTCGAAGTTGCCTTCGATGATCACCTTCAGGTGGGCCCGCGGGCTGTCGTCCGCCAGGGCCCGACGCCGCTGTGCGACGCCTTCGTTGAGCATGCTCAGGATATGGCGCATGGTCGCTTCGATCAGGCCGTTCTTGTCCCGAAAGTAGTGACTGATGATGCCATTCGACACGCCGGCCAAACGGGCGATCAGCGCGATGCTGGCATCTCCCATGCCGACCTGATCCACCGCCGTCAAGGTAGCGTCGATCAACTGCTGGCGACGAATGGGTTGCATACCGACCTTGGGCATCTCGTACTTCTCCTCAGGCCTGCGAGCGGGCGGCAAGCCGCTGTCTCGACGAAGACCAGTCTATTTTGTTTTGATTGAACGTTCAATCAATAAAGAATAAGCTCTGCGACAATTTGTGCCATTGACAGGCGTCAATGACGTCCCAGATGGCCCAAATGATCGCGATGAAAATCGTGAAAGCCTTGTGATACGTGGCGTTGACAGGCCCGAGCAGCAGGCGGAACACGGCATCACCTGCGGCCATCGACCGCATGACGAAGGTTCCGAGCGCACCGGGAAGGGTCAAGGCATCACGGCATGCAACGCAGACGTTCGATTTTCGGATCCTTTTTATAACACCTGAAGCCATGGGGCTATTGCACCTATGGCTCGACACCTGATCGTTAGCCTTCCCTTGCGCCTGCCCGGAGCCTTCGTGCAATGAGTTCTGCCTCCCTTACCAAACCTCCCGCCGAGCGGGTGCGGGTCAACCGTGTGGTGTTCTACACCTCCGCCTTGCTGATCCTCTCACTGACCGTGCTGCTGATCGCCGTGCCCGACACCGCGGGTCGCCTGCTGGGTGTGGCCCAGTCCTGGCTGACCCGCTCGTTCGGCTGGTACTACATGCTGGTGATCTGCGGTTACCTGGTGTTCGTCGTCGCCCTGGCGTTCTCCGATTTCGGCAAGCTCAAGCTCGGTGGCAAGGACGATCACCCGGACTTCAGCTATGGCGCCTGGGCCGGCATGCTGTTTTCGTCGGGCATCGGCATCTCGCTGTTGTACTTCGGCGCCTCCGAGCCGCTGGACCATTACCTGAACCCGCCTGAAGGCACGCCGGGAAGCCTGGAGGCCGCGCGTCAGGGCCTGCAGCTGACCTTCCTGCACTGGGGGCTGCACGGCTGGGCCATCTACGCGTTGGTGGGGCTGGCCGTGGGTTACTTCGCCTACCGCCACAACCAGCCTCTGGCGCTGCGCTCGGCCCTGTTCCCCTTGTTCGGCGAGCGTTGGGTGAAAGGTGGGGCAGGGCACGCCGTGGACATCTTCGGCATGTTCGTGACCCTGCTGGGCCTGGTGACCAACCTGGGCATCGGCTCGATGCAGGTGGCTTCGGGGCTGGAGTACCTGTTCGGCATGGACCACAGCAAGACCAACCTGCTGGTGGTCATCCTGGTCATGAGTGGCGTGGCGACCATCGCGGCGGTGTCCGGTGTGGAAAACGGCATCCGCCGCCTGTCCAACCTGAACATCGTGCTGTTCAGCGGCCTGTTGCTGTTCGTGCTGATGAGTGGGCAGACGCTGCACCTGCTCAATGGCTTCGTGCAGAACGTCGGCGACTACCTCAACGGCTTCGTGCTCAAGACCTTCGACCTCTATGCCTACGAGCCCGACGGCGCCAAGTCCGAGCGCTGGCTGGGCCTGTGGACCGTGTTCTACTGGGCCTGGTGGATCTCCTGGGGCCCGTTCGTGGGCATGTTCATCGCGCGCATCTCCAAGGGCCGCACCGTGCGCGAGCTGGTTGCTGGCGTATTGCTGATCCCGCTGGGCTTCACCCTGGCCTGGCTGTCGATCTTCGGCAACACCGCGCTGGACCTGGTGATCAACCAAGGGGCCGTGGAGCTGGGCAAGACGGCGGTCGAGCAGCCGTCGATGTCGATCTACCACCTGCTGGAATACTTCCCGGCCGCACGCATCGTCGTGGGTGTGGCGGTGTTCGTCGGCTTCGTGCTGTTCCTGACGCCCGCCGACTCCGGCGCGGTGATGATGGCCAACCTGTCTTGCAAGGGCGGGCATGTCGACGAGGATGCGCCCAACTGGCTGCGGATCTTCTGGTCGGTGGTCATCACCCTGGTCACCATCGGGCTATTGTTCGCCGGCAACTTCGAAGCCATGCAGACGATGGTGGTGCTGGCCGGCCTGCCGTTCTCGGTGGTGCTGGTACTGTTCATGTTCGGCCTCTACAAGGCCATGAAGCAGGACGTGCAGATCGAGCAAGAACGCGCCGAACTGGCGGCCCGGGGTCGCCGCGGTTTCAGTGAGCGCCTGACGCCCCTGGAGCTGCAGCCGACGCAGGCGGTGGTCCAGCGCTACATGGACAAGCATGTCAGCCCGGCCCTGAAGGAGGCTGCCACGCAGCTCGGTGCCCTGGGCTATGCGGTCGAGAGCCGGCTGGGCCAGTCCCGTGCCCTGATGGGGCTGCGGGTGATGATGGAAGAAGGCAATCCGTTCGTCTACGAAGTGAGCCTGGACGGTTACCAGGCGCCTGCCGGCGATCTGTCGACCGAGGGCGAGCCGGAGGTACGGCAACGCTTCTACCGTGCCGAGGTGTACCTGCACGATGGCAGTCAGGAGTACGACCTGATGGGCTTCAGCGCCGAACAGATCGTGCGCGATGTCCTGGACCAGTTCGAAAGCCACCGCCAGGTGCTGGGCCGCGTCTACAGCTGACGCGCCAGGTCGGCAGGCCGGTTCCCTAGGCACCGGCCTGTTCCGGCACGCTTGCGCCTGCCGGTCCCTGCCTTATGTACCGCCGCGCGTGTACCGATCCCTTCTACCGTCCGCCGCATTGACCCACAGGAGCAATGCGCATGACATCCCGAACCCACCTCGCCCAGGACTACAGACACGCGGTCGCCAGCGAGTTCGCCGCACGGCCCACCGTGCGTCAGGTGGCCGCTACCCATCTGCTGTCCTTGCTGGCCGCCGCGCACCCGGCAGTGGCGGCCGCCGACCTGCCCGATGCCGACTCGATCGTGCTGCTGATCCCCCAGGCCAGCGAGACGTCATCGTCCGCCTATGTGTACTGGGCACGTCAGCCGCTGGTGGAGGCGTTGCTCGAGTCGATGATCCGTGGCGAGCCACTGCGCTCACGTGGCCTGCAAGGAGGCGAGTTCATGATCGTCGCAGGCGCCGAGCACCCGTTCAGGGAGGCGCAGGGCCTCGTGCAGGACGGTGCACTGTCGATCGATGCGCAGCTGGACGCGATCGATGCGCTGCGACAGACCCTGGTCCAGCAGTTCTGCCAGGCCCAGGTCGACTATTGGTCCGCACCTGGCAGCCTGGGCGTGAGCCGTGATCGCTGGCTGCAGCTGATCATCAAGTCCGCCTGGCTGGAGAACCTGCCGCTGCAAGGTCTCGACCGGCAGCAGACGGCCTGCATCCATGGCGTGCTGAAGGGCGGCGAGGCCCAGCCGGCGGTCTTTGCGGTCGAGGCGCATCTGACGAACGGCGCGGGGGTGCGCCAGACGCTGCTGCCCAACCTGTTGATCGACGTCGATTATGACGAGCGACGGATCCTGCTCTGGTGCGCGCCGTCGAGCGTGATCCGCGCCTTCGACACCCTCGAGGCCTTCGAGGCGGCGCTGTGCGACGAGCTGGCCGAGCATTACTGCTTCGAGACCTTGACGTGGACCCGCTATCCGCTGGAGGGTGATCCGTTCGCCAGGCAGTCCGCTCTGCTGCTCGAGGGCCTGCTCGATGCCCTGGGCGAGACCTACTACTGGCAATGCAAGGACCCCGAAACACTCGATGACCTGTTCGCCACCTTGAGCGATCCATCCGCCGCGTTCATCGAAGGCTATCGGGTCGACAGCCAGCCTGCCCTGGTCCTGCCGATCGGTCTGCGTCATCTGTCGCCAGCGGACGGGTTCGCCTGCCAGGCGGCCCTGTTCGAGCTGGCCCTCGCGCAAAGCGATGCCTCCGGTTGCACCTCCCGCGACGCCATCCTCGACCTGCGCCAGTATGCGCGTCAGCAATTGCGACAGGCGTTGCTGGCCGATCACCCGGACGATGCCAATTACTTCCCCGACGACCTTCTGCTGACCTTGCGCGTCGCGCATGGCCAGCCGGGCGGTGCAGGGGTCGGGCCCGGCGACGGGCATGTGCAGACGTACCAGGCGAGCTTTCTCGATTACGCCATCGGCGCGCCCGGTGCCTATCAGGACGCCGTGCTGATCGCGGTCGAACATCGCCAGGGGCAACTGATCATGGACTGGCTGACCCCTCGTTACCTCGATGCCCTGGTGCGCCGTGTCGACATCGGCGGTCACTACCCGGCCTACGTCGCGCGCGCCATGGACGAGCCCGGCGGCAGGGCCCAGCGCATCGCCTGCTTCGCCCGCGAGTGGCGCTGCTCGCTGCTGAGCGCAGCGCTCGCGGCAAAACTGGCTGGCACGCTCGACGAGGCCGCGTTGCAGTGCGTGGTCGACTATTGCCGTGGGCAGGTGGACCGCCGTCTGCCCGCCATCGCGCTCATGCCCCTGGCTTTCCTGTCCGAGCCCAAGGCCGACACGGCGGACGTGGTGCGTGGCATGTATGTCCTGTTTTCGGCCGAGCCCAGGGTGGTGATCTTGTACCGGCCGCTCTACCGTCATGCCCCACTACGGGCCTTCAAGAGCCTGGAGGCGCTCTTCGCGGCCATCGCCAGCCCCGGCGACCTGCACGACAGCGTGCTCGACTGGCTGCCTGCGCAAGCCCGGCGTGTGTACGACCATGGGGGCTTCCGCGAGCCTCACCGGTTGCAACCGATCGAGGACGATTCGACAGGGCCGTCCTCGGCCGGTCCGGCAGTGCTGCAGACGCGCTTCTGGCTCGACCATGTCGACGACAGGCTCTACCAGGCCAACCGTGACCTGCTCATCGAACTGGCCGATCGGCAGTCGCTCTCCGATGCGGAGAGGCGTTGGGCTTCGCTGGTACAGGGCGCCTGGCTGCTGTTCGACGTCGTCAGCCTGATCCTGCGAGGGCCGGCGGCTGCGGTGGCGTGGCTGGTGCAGGGGGTCGCCAGCCTCGAGCACGACCTGCCGGCCCTTGTGGAAGGCACGGCCTTCGAACGCTCGGCGGCCGTGGTCGACCTGGTGCTCGGCCTGGGCATGGCCGTGGCGCACACCCTGCTGCCCGCAGCGGCCTCGCCTCCTCAGCCCCGCTTGTCGAAACGGCTCATCCCCGGCGCCCTGCGCACACCAGAGGCAATGCCCCTGCCTCGCGCGATCGAGCCGGTACGCGGGCCGGTCGTGTCGGTGCAGGGCCTGGCCGACAGGCGTGGCACGCACCTGGAGTTCGCCTGGCAGGGCACCCGGGGGTTCAATGTCCTGCCGGCTGACCAGCGCGAACGTCTGCTGGCCTTGCGCTCGGGCATCGACCTGACGGGGCACTCCGCCACGGCCACGGGGCTGTACGCGGTGAATGAGCGCTTGTATGTGATCATGCAGGGCGATGTGTACCACGTCGAACTGGCCGGGGACGGTGTTCGCGTGATGGGCGAGCGCGGCGAGCCAGGGCCGTGGCTGGTGCTCGAGTTCGGTGTCTGGCGGGTCGATGCCCGGCTGCGGCTTCGCGGCGGCATGCCGAAAGGTCGGCTGCAACTGCTGCGCGAGAAGAACCGCAAGCGTCTGGAAACCCTGAAGGACGATGAACTCCAGTTGACCGACCGCCGCAACGAGCTGTCACGCGTCTTGGGCATGCACCGCGACCTGCTGCTGGACAAGACCGCGCAGATCCGAGCGCTCGAGGCTGTCGAGCAGCCAAGCGAGTTGCAGGTACGGGAACTGACGATGCTGCGCGACCTTGGAAAACGGATCCGGGAAACCGTCGTCTACGACATCAAGGCGCTGATCGACAATGGGTTGAAACACGATCGGCTGATGAACGATATTGCTGAGCTGCGTCACGGCGAGCCCCTGCTCGATGAGACGGTGCAGGTCCATCGGTCGGCCACGCGCAAGGAATTGCTCGAGCACTGCGAGATCTTCTACAACGAGATCGCCGCGCTGATCAATGCCGAGAGCCTGGAAGCGCTGGCCGATACCATCGCGATCCGTCCCGAAGGCGAGGACGAGATCCGACAGTACCATGCCTACCGCGAGGTGCTGGCAAAAGTGGTGAAGTGGGAGACCGATCTGGTCGAGGTCTCCCGGCAGTTCGAGGGGCTGTTGGCGTCCACCCTCAGCGACAGCTCGATCAATTTCAAGGATGACGACACGGGTGCCCGTCTGGACAAGCACCGCTGGCTCGCGGGCATCACCCGGCAGCATCGACTCAATGCGGTGGACATCGAGTTTCGCCTGCTGATCGACCTGGGCGAACTGAGCATCGATCGTCTGTCAGGCGCCGACGAACGCACACTGCGTCGAATCGAGGCCGGTATCGCCGGGGAGGCCCTGAGAAGCGCCGGCTCCGCGCACGGTGAACTGGCCGGCAGCGATCTGCCTCTGGAGGCCCAGATCAGCGTGCTCAACGGGGTACTGGAAGGGTACGAGGAAACGTTGGTGTCCCTCGATTACCTGAGCAACGTATCGGGCAATACGCTGCGCGCCGAAACGCTCAAACGGTACCGCGAAACGCTCGAGCGGCTCAAGGCGTTGGCCGAGAAGGAGCTGGCCGAGGCGGTACGCGAGAAGGAACTGGCCGAGCCCCGGGTCCCGCGTCCGACTGTCTATCCGTCGCGCGGTGGTGGCCGACGGCACGTGGTACGCACGCAGCGAGGACGTAGCGTGGTCGGCGTCGAGGCGGAGGTCGATGGCGTGGCCGTGATCGAACAGCGCGATGCGCATACCAACCAGGTGCTCAAGACCTTCCGGCAGCATGGCAGCGAATGGTTCGAAGACGCCTCGACCCCTATCGAGACGCCTACGCCCGTTCAGGATCCGGGCGCACTGCGACAGCGTGCCCAGGCGCTGATCGCCGAAGTCGAGTCGGTCATCCGCCTGGCGCGCCAGTACGTCAAGTCTGACGAGCCGCATGGGCTGGCCTCGGTCATCGATTGGCACGTGGAGAAACTGCTCACCGTGCAGGCGAAGTTGCCCCGAAGTGACCTGGACGAGGCTTTGCATCGCAACCTGACGAGCAGCATCGAACGCTTGCAGGCGGCGCGACAGGACCTGTTGACCGGACTCCACTTGTCGACCAGCCACCCTACCGCGCAGAGCCTGGCGTTCCTGATGCAGCATGGCCAGGTCACCCTTGCGCGCGTGACGGAACGCAAGATGCTGGGGCCGGGGGATTACCTGGATGTCTATCAGATCAGGCGCCTGCCACGGCCGGGAGAGGAGCGCGGTCAGGGGCTGTGGGAGGCACACTTTCACTACCCGAGCGCCACGGCACCGGGTAGGGCGTTCAGCAAGGGGCACTTGAAACTGTGGTCTCAGCGCAAGCTCGGTCGCGAGGCCCAACTGCGCGCCGCGGCCACGGGCAAGGACCTGCTGGCCATCTACCGCAGCGACCTGCGCCTGGAGCAGGTGGAAGGCTTGATTCCGTTCGACTGACGGCGCCCTGGCCTGCTAGCGACCGGGGTAGCGCCCCTGTTTGCCGTGGGCTGGCATGGCCAGGTTGCTGCGCTGCGCGATCATCTGGTGAATCTCGATCCATTCGATGCCCTGGCCCTTGAGCCGGGGCAGCTCGCGCTCCAGCACCTCGAGCGTCTGCGGGTAGGGGTGGCCGATCAGGACTGCCGAGCCTTGCCGGCGTGCCAGCTCGATGCCGATGCGCAACTGGCCGGCAATCGCCTCCGGCGTGCGCACGTCGTCCAGAAACACGTCCCGCGAGACATGCGCCAGGCCGATGGCCTGTGCCTTGGCGGCCGCCACCGTGGCAGCGCTGGTGCGGCTGTCGACGAAGAACAGGCCACGCCGTTGCAGGTCTTCCATCAACCCGGTCATCGCCTCGGGCTGCGACGTCATGCGGCTGCCCATGTGGTTGTTGATCCCGGCCGCAAAGGGCACCTTGTCCAGCGCGTTCGCCAGGCGCGTGGCCAACGTGGCGGTCGGCAGGCCGGGGTGCCACGCGTAGGGACCGGTGGCCGGATCCATGGGCATGTGCAGGATCACCGTCTTGCCAGCCGCGTGGCCTTGCCGGGCGAAGGTGGTGGCATGGGGCGTGTCGGGCATGATCGCCAGGGTCACCGGCCCCGGCAGGGCCAGCACCCGATTGTCGCGAGCCACGTTCTGCCCGAGGTCGTCGATGATCAGGGTCAGGTAGGCCTTGGCCGGCGCCGCCTGGGCGACGCTGGCCAGCAACCAGGCCAGCGCGAACAGGATGGCGCGCATGAGCAGGGTCACGCGCCCTTGGTGATGTTGAGGCCCTTGAGCAGGCTGAGCGCCTGGCTCAACTGGAAGTCGTCATCCTGAGGACGTTCCTTGCGCTTGCCGCCCGAAGGACGATCGGCACCGCCGTTACCATTGCCCAGGTGGCCCTGCAGGTCGGCTTCCTTGAAGTTCTCGGTGTCGGCCTCGGCGGTGAGCTTGGCCTGGCGCACCTCGATGTCCGGAACGATGCCCTGGGCCTGGATCGAACGTCCGTTGGGGGTGAAGTACAGCGCCGTGGTGAGCTTCAGGGCACGGTCGTTGTTCAGCGGTAGCACGGTCTGCACCGAGCCCTTGCCGAAGCTGTCGGTGCCCATCAGCACGGCGCGTTTCTGATCCTGCAACGCGCCGGCGACGATTTCCGAGGCCGAGGCGCTGCCGCCGTTGATCAGTACCACCAGCGGCACATGCTCGCTGGCGTCGGCCGGGTCGGCGGAGAAGCGCAGCTCGGAGTTGGGGATCCGGCCTTTGGTGTAGACGATCAGCCCCTTGGTCAGGAAGTGATCCGCCACTTCGACCGCCGATTGCAGAACCCCGCCTGGGTTGTTGCGCAGGTCCAGCACGATCCCGCGCAATTTCTTGCCATTGTCCTTGCGCAGCTTGGCCAGGGCCTTGCCGACTTCCTCGCCGGTCTTGACCTGGAATTGGGTGATGCGGATGTAGCCGTAATCGCTCTCCATGAGCTGGCTCTTGACGCTCTTGACCTGGATCACGGCGCGCGCCAGGGTCACGTCGAACGGATTGCCGCCGTTGCGTATCAAGGTCAGGGTGATCTTGTCGCCGATCTTGCCGCGCATCTTGTCGACGGCTTCGGTCATGGACTGGCCACGCGTCGGCTGGCCGTTGATCTTGACGATCAGGTCGCCCGCCTGGATGCCCGCGCGGGAGGCCGGCGTGTCGTCGATCGGCGAGACGACCTTGATGAAGTTGTCCTCCATCCCGACCTCGATGCCCAACCCACCGAACTCGCCGCTGGTGCTTTCCTGCAACTCCTGGAAGTCCTCCGGACCCAGGTAGGCCGAGTGGGGGTCCAGGTTGCTGAGCATGCCCTTGATGGCGTTTTCCAGCAGGGTCTTGTCGTCCACGGGTTCGACGTAGGCCGCCTTGATCCGGTCCATCACCTCGGCGAAGGTCCGCAGCTCGTCCAGCGGCAGCGGCCCCTGGGGCGTGGCTTCGGTGGCCGAGGGGATGACGCGGGCAGCCGGCTCGGCGGCCAGTAGCGCGGGCGCGCCCATGACCAAGGCGACGGTCAGGGCCAACTGAGAGAGGCGAGGCGAATGCAGCATGTCGAACGAACTCCTGATCCTGATGGCGCCCCTCTGGGGAGCATCGGCGCCGTGAAACGGCACTGCGCCGCACGATGAACGAACCGCCGGCTAGCCTCGACACCACTGGGTCGGGTCGCTCGGACGGCCTTGCTGGCGGATCGCGAAGTACAAGCCCGCGCTTTCCTGCCCACCGCTGTCGCCGACGGTGGAAATGGCTTCGCCCGCCTTGACGATGTCACCGGCGCTCTTGAGCAGGCTCTGGTTGTGACCATACAGGCTCAGGTAGCCGTTGCCGTGGTCGAGAATGACCAACAGCCCCGCGCCCCGCAACCACTCGGCGAACACCACGCGACCGCCGTGCACGGCGCGTACGCGCGTGCCGACCGGGGCACCGATCATCACGCCGTCCCACTTGGCCCTGACGTCGCCGCCGCGTGCATCGCCGAAACGTGCCAGCAGTCGACCATCGACTGGCCATGGAAGTTTTCCACGGGCGGCAGAAAAAGCCCCCCCATAACTGGCGCCGCCGCTGCTGACCAGCGGACCGCTGGAGGTGCGCGGAGGCGTCGGCGTTGGCGGCGGCGGCGTGTCCTGGGTCTCGCGACTGGCCTGGGCGCGGGCCTGGGCCTCCCGTTGACGACGCTCGGCCTCCTGCTGGGCGAGCAGGGCACGCTGGCGCGCTTCTTCGGCCTCCCGCGCCTGGCGGGCCAAGGTTTCCTCGATGGTCTTGAGCACCTTGCCCAGCTCGGCCTGGTCCTGCTGGCGTGCCTGAAGCTTCTGGTCGCGGTCCTTCATGTCGGCGTTGAGCTTGGCCAGCACCTGGCGGCGCTCGCTGCGCACGGCTTCGAGTTCCTGCCGGCGGCTGTCGAGGTTGCCACGCTCGGCCAGCAGCTGCGCCTGTTGCCGGGCGATGTCCTGCTCGACGCCCGCCAACTGCTTCAGGGTCTGGTTGAAGGCATGCAGTTGCGCCAGACGCGCCTTGCTCAGGTAATCGTAGTAGGTCAGCGTGCGGGCGAACCGCTCCGGGTTCTGCTGGTTGAGCAGCAGCTTGAGGTATTCCTCACGGCCGTTCTGATAGGCCGAGCGCGCCTGGATGGCGATCAGGCGTTGTTGTTCGAGGCGGGCGGACTGGAGTTTTTTTTTCTCGAGATCAAGGCGCTCCAGTTCGCCCTCGGTCTTTTTTAGCGACTCCTGCAGGGCCTCCACCTGCTTTTCCAGGGTGCCGATATCGGTCTCGGTGGCCTTGAGGTCTTTCTGCACCCCGGACTTTTCCGCTTCCAGTTTACGCAGGACCTTCTGCAGCTCGACGATATCCTGGCGTGTGGCGTCCAGCTGCTGCTGGGTCTGCGCGCGTTCGTCGGCGAAGGCCGGGCTCAGCAGGCAGGTCAGGGCTAAGGGGATCAGGGCGCGAAGCATGGGGTGGGCATACCGGGGATGGAGATCGACCTAGTATGCCCGCCATGGCGCACAAAAAAAATGCTTGCGGGCATCCAGGACGCCAGCGATGCCGTCGCCAGCCAGCGTCGGCGGCCTGGGCCGCTCCTGCGAGCTGGCGAAAGGCAGGGCTCAGGCGTCGATCAGGATCGATGTGCCGGTCATTTCGGCCGGCTGTTCCAGGCCCAGCAGCTTGAGCATGGTCGGCGCCACGTCCGCCAGGACGCCGCCTTCGCGGACCTTGAGGCTGCGCTTGCCGACATAGATGAACGGTACCGGCTCGGTGGTGTGCGCGGTGTGCGCCTGGCCCGTGCTTTCGTCTTCCATCTGCTCGACGTTGCCATGGTCGGCGGTCACCAGCGCCTCGCCGCCGACCTTGTCCAGGGCCTCGACGATGCGGCCCACGCAGGTGTCGAGCGCCTCGACCGCCTTGACGGCCGCCGCGAACACGCCGGTATGACCGACCATGTCGCCGTTGGCGTAGTTGACGATGATCACGTCGAAGCGCTGCTGCTCGATGGCCTCGACGATGCGGTCGGTGACTTGCGGCGCGTTCATCTCCGGTTGCAGGTCGTAGGTCGCGACCTTCGGCGAGGGGATCAGGATGCGCTCTTCACCTTCGAACGGTTCCTCACGGCCACCAGAGAAGAAGAAGGTCACGTGGGCGTACTTCTCGGTCTCGGCGATGCGCAGCTGGGTCTTGCCGTGCTTGGCCAGGTACTCGCCCAATACGTTGTCCAGGCTGGCCGGTGCGAAGGCCGCCGGTGCCGCGATCTTGGCCGAGTACTGGGTCAGGCCGATGTAGGCCGCGAGCTTGGGCAGGCGCGCCCGTGGGAATTCGCTGAAGTCCGGCTCGACGAAGGCGCGCGACAGTTCGCGGGCGCGGTCGGCGCGGAAGTTCATGAAGATCACCGCATCGCCATCGTCGACCGTGACCGCCTCGCCAATGCGCGTGGCCTTGACGAATTCGTCGCTCTCGTCCCGTGCGTAGGCCGCCTGCAGGCCAGCCAGGGCGGTGTCGGCGGTGTAGTCGGCGGTGCTGTCGACGATCAGGTTGTAGGCTGCGCTGACGCGGTCCCAACGGTTGTCGCGGTCCATCGCGAAGTAACGGCCGATCAGGCTGGCGATGCGGCCTTTGCCCAGGCGGGCGAACGTGGCGTCCATCAGTTCGATGGACGCCTGGGCGCTGCGCGGCGCGGTGTCGCGACCGTCGAGGAAGGCGTGCAGGTAGATCTTCTCGGCGCCACGCTGGGCTGCCAGCTCGACCATGGCGACCAGGTGGTCCTGGTGACTGTGGACGCCACCGTCCGACAGCAGGCCCAGGACGTGGACCGCCTTGCCGGCGCTCACGGCCTTGTCCACGGCGCCAGTCAGCACCGGGTTCTCGAAGAACTCGCCGTCGCGGATGGCCTTGGTGACGCGGGTGAAGTCCTGGTACACGACGCGCCCGGCGCCCAGGTTCATGTGTCCGACTTCGGAGTTGCCCATCTGCCCGTCCGGCAGGCCGACGTCCATCCCGGAGCCCGAGATCAGCCCGTGGGGCAGGGTGGCGCGCAGGCGATCGTAGACCGGCGTGTTCGCGGCGTGGATGGCGTTGTACTCGGGGCTCTCGCTGTGCCCGAAGCCATCCAGGATGATCAGGACCAAGGGTTTGGGCGTACTCGTCATCGGATCCCACTCACAATTGTCAAAGAGGATAAGGACACGCATTTTAGGGCAAATTCACCGGGGCTGACGAACATTCGTCCGGCGGGCCGTCGATCGGGTCGACTCGCCAGTGGATGACAAGATCTTTCCAGGCGCCGGTCGGGCTTTGGTGGGCCAGGGGCGGTGTGTATACTGGCCGACATTTTCATTCGCCTGGAACACCCATCGATGGTTGCCAACCTGATTCAATTCGCTACCAACCACATGCTCTTGGTGGCGATCTTCGTCGTTCTGCTGGTTCTGCTGCTGGTCAACGAAATGCGTCGCGGCGGCCAGAGCCTGAGCAATGGCCAGCTGACCGCGCTGGTCAACGCCGACAAGGCCGTGGTCATCGACATCCGTCCTGCCAAGGAATACGCCGCAGGCCACATCGTCGGCGCCCTGAACATCCCGCAGGACAAGCTGCTCGGCCGCGTGGGCGAGCTGGAAAAGCACAAGGCCAAGACCCTCATCCTGGTCGACAGCATGGGCCAGCACGCCGGCACGCACTGCCGCGAACTGCTCAAGTCCGGCTTCACCGCCGCCAAGCTCAGCGGCGGCGTGTCCAGCTGGAAAGCCGACAACCTGCCTTTGGTGAAGTGATATGAAGCCCGTCCTCATCTACTCCAGCGATTATTGCCCCTACTGCATCCGCGCCAAGCAGCTGCTGACCCGCAAAGGCGTCGACTTCGAGGAGATCAGGGTCGACGGCAAGCCGCAGCTGCGCGCCGAGATGAGCCAGAAGGCCGGCCGCACGTCGGTGCCGCAGATCTGGATCGGTGACACCCACGTCGGCGGTTGCGACGAACTCCACGCCCTCGAGCGCGCCGGTCGGCTCGACGCGCTGCTCGAGGCGTGATGCCCCCACTGTTCCACCCTCTTTCAGGATAAGGATCTGCCATGACTGACCAACAGACCACCGGCGCGGCCGAAGACACTTCCCCGCAGTTCTCCATGCAGCGCATCTACGTGCGTGACCTGTCGTTCGAAGCCCCCAAGAGCCCGGCGATCTTCCGCCAGCAGTGGGAGCCGAGCGTCGCGCTGGACCTGAACACCAAGCAGAAGGCCCTGGAAGGCGACTTCCACGAAGTGGTCCTGACCTTGTCGGTCACGGTCAAGAACGGTGAAGAAGTCGCGTTCATCGCCGAAGTTCAGCAGGCGGGCATCTTCCTGATCAAGAACCTCGACGCGTCCTCGATGAGCCACACCCTAGGTGCGTTCTGCCCGAACATCCTGTTCCCCTACGCGCGCGAGACCCTGGACAGCCTGGTGACCCGTGGTTCGTTCCCGGCCCTGATGCTGTCGCCGGTCAACTTCGACGCCCTGTACGCGCAGGAAATGCAGCGCATGCAGGAAGCCGGCGAGGCGCCGACTCAGCAGTAAGCCAAGGCTTTCGGCCCGCTGGCAATGCCTCGGGCCGATACCCTGCCATCGTTACTGGCCTGCAACAGGCCTTGGCAGGCGCTGGTCTGCCAGTGATACACCAGGGTCGAGGCATGCGGCGAAGCGGCTACCGCTCTCGCGGACAAGCCCACAGGTCGGCATGAACGACCCCCGCCTTTCGGAAAACCGCATGAGCCTTTGCAGGAGCTTGCTCTTGCAGGTAGGCATGAGCGTCTCCGTCTTTCGGCGAACTCTGCGAGCGTTGTGGGAGCTGGCTTGCCAGCGATAGGCTCGTGACGTCACCGCCTCGAACGCCCGCTGCCACGGCGCTCTCGAGCCCCGCTGCGTGCTACCTGAAGTCCTGCTGGCGCCACGCCTCATAGACCGCCACCGCGACCGTGTTGGACAGGTTCAGACTCCTGCACCCCGGTTGCATCGGCAACCGCACCCGTTGTTCGGCGGGCAGGCTGTCGAGTACATCGGCCGGCAAACCGCGGCTTTCCGGCCCGAACAGAAACGCATCGCCTGGTTCATAGGCGACCTCATGGTACGGGTGCGACGCCTTGGTGGTGAACGCGAACACCCGCGGTTGCCCCAGGCTTTCCAGGCACTGCGCCAGACTTTCGTGGCGCTTGAGCGTGGCATACTCGTGATAGTCGAGCCCGGCGCGGCGCAGGCGCTTGTCGTCCAGCTCGAAGCCGATCGGTTCGATCAGGTGCAGGTGGCAGCCACTGTTGGCGCACAGACGAATGATGTTGCCGGTGTTCGGCGGAATTTCAGGTTGAAAAAGGATCACGTGAAACATGCACGGCTCCAAGCACGAAGATGGTGAGCATTCTACCCCCGAACCGGACCCGCGTTATAAGGCTTGGAAGCGCATGCTGCTGTCCCTGGCGTTGTTCGGGGTGCTGGTCGGCCTGATGATCGGCCGGCTGACCGCGCCCCAGACACCTGTACTGGAGCAGATTCTGGTGCAGGAAGGGGGGCTGGACCTCTGGTTCGACGAGGCGCCGAAGGTGCACGGCGAAAACGTGGAGGGCACTGTCGCGGTGCTGTTCGACGCGACCGGGGCGCCGGCCCAGGGCCACGTGCAATGGCAAGGCAAGCCTGTGGCCTGGCAAGTGCGTGCGCGCAAGGAGGGGTTATTGTTGACCCTGGTGGCTGCCCGCCCCCTGCACGGCGATTGGCACGGTGCAGAAGAGGCGGGGCGCTGGCGGGTCAGGGTGACGCTGCGGGAATAAAAGAGGGGATATCTCGGCCTGCCTGTACCAAGGTCCCCGAAACTGGAAGTACCTGAGCTATTGCAGGCGCCGTGCCAACTTCACAAATCCCGTAAAACCGCAGGATTCGGCGGTATTCCAGTGAGACTCACCAGTAAAATTGCCTTGATGCGGTGCAGGCGGCACAAGCACGGTGCACGAGCCGCCTTTTCCTTCTCCATCGGTCTCAGTGGTCCTCGCCGTCGTCCTCTTCCGCGCCGCCGACGTTCATCTCCAGCTCCTTGATCTTGCGTGTCAGCGTATTGCGGCCCCAGCCCAGCAGTAGTGCGGCATCACGTCGACGTCCGGCCGTGTGCTTGAGTGCGGTCTCGATCATGATCCGCTCGAAGCTCGGCACGGCGCTGTCCAGCAGGCTGGTCTGGCCGCGCGCCAGAGCCTGGTCGGCCCATTGGCGCAAGGCCTGCTCCCAGTTGGAAACCGGCGCCGCGTCCTGAGGCAGGTTCAGCAGCTCGGGCGGCAGGTCGCCGATCAGCACTTCACGGCTCGACGCCATCACGGTGATCCAGCGGCAGGTGTTCTCCAGTTGCCGAACGTTGCCCGGCCAGGGCAGGTTGCGCATGAACGCCTCGGTTTCCGGCTTGAGCAGTTTCGGCTCGACCGCCAGCTCCTGTGCAGCCCGGCCCAGGAAATGCCGCGCCAGGGTGTGGATGTCCTCGCGGCGGTCGGCCAGGCGCGGGATATGGATACGGATCACGTTCAGCCGGTGGAAGAGGTCTTCGCGGAACTTGCCGGCCTGCACCAGGGTTTCCAGGTTCTGGTGGGTCGCCGCGATGATGCGCACGTCCACCTTCACCGGAATGTGTCCACCCACCCTGTAGAATTCGCCATCGGCCAGCACCCGCAGCAACCGCGTCTGGGTATCGGCCGGCATGTCGCCGATCTCGTCGAGGAACAGCGTGCCGCCGTCGGCCTGCTCGAAGCGACCGCGACGCAGGTTGGCGGCCCCGGTGAACGCACCTTTCTCATGGCCGAACAGCTCGGACTCCATCAGGTCCTTGGGAATGGCGGCCATGTTCAGTGCGATGAACGGTGATGCGGCGCGCGGGCTGTGCCGGTGCAGCGCATGCGCCACCAGTTCCTTGCCGGTGCCGGACTCGCCATTGATCAGCACGGTGATGTTGGAATGGCTCAGTCGGCCGATGGCGCGAAACACCTCCTGCATCGCCGGCGCCTCACCGATGATCTCGGGCGTACGGGCCAGCACCGCAGGCGCGCTCAGGCCCTGTTGCTCCTGGGCATGCTGGTTGGCGCGCTTGACCAGCGCCACCGCCTCGTCGATGTCGAACGGCTTGGGCAGGTATTCGAAGGCACCCCCCTGATAGGAGGCCACGGCACTGTCCAGGTCCGAATGCGCGGTCATGATGATCACGGGCAGGCGGGGGTACTGTTCACGGATCTGGGCCAGCAGGTCCAGGCCGCTGGCACCGGGCATGCGAATGTCGGAAATGATCACGTCCGGCTGTTGGCGAGCCAGGCGGCCCATGACCCCGTCGGCGCTGTCGAAACTCTGGGTGTTCATGCCCTCCTGCTGCAGGGCTTTTTCCAGCACCCAGCGGATCGAGCGGTCGTCGTCGACGATCCAGACGGTTTCACTTCGGCTCATGAGGCGGTGGCTCCTTGTTCCAGGGGCAGGAAGATCGAGAACGTGGTGTGGCCAGGATGGCTGTCACATTCGATCAGGCCCTGATGCTGGCTGATGATGTTCTGGGTGATGGCCAGGCCGAGCCCGGTACCGTCCGGGCGTCCGCTGACCATGGGGTAGAAGAGGGTGTCCTGCAGCTCGGCTGGAATGCCGGGGCCGTTGTCGATGATCTCGACGCGGGCCACCAGGCGGTGCCGGGTATGACCGATGGTGAACTGGCGCATGGCGCGGCTGCGCAAGGTGATGCGGCCCAGGCGCAGTTCATTCTGCGCGCCGATCGCCTGCATGGCGTTGCGCACGATGTTCAGCACGGCCTGAATCATCTGCTCGCGATCGATCAGCACGTCCGGCAGGCTCGGGTCGTAGTCGCGTACCAGGGTGATCACGCCTTGGCTTTCGGCTTCCACCAGGCTGCAGACCCGCTCCAGCACCTCGTGGATGTTGGTCATGGCCAGGGAGGGCAGCTTGTTCGAGCCCAGCATGCGGTCGACCAGGTTCCGCAGGCGGTCGGCTTCCTCGATGATCACGTTGGTGTAATCGCGCAGGTCATCCCCGGGCAGTTGCCGGGCCAGCAGTTGGGCGGCACCGCGGATGCCCCCCAGCGGGTTCTTGATCTCGTGGGCCAGGCCCCGCACCAGCATCTTGGTGGTTTCCTGCTTGGACAGCTGCGCCTCTTCCTTGGTGATGCGCAACAGGCGATCACGCGGGTGCACCTCCAGCAGCAACAGCGTCTGGCCTTGATTGAGGATGGGCGTGACGGCGTAGTCGACGGTCAGGCTCTGGCCGTTGAGCGAGGTCAGCTGTGCCTCGCGCTTGGTGAACGGGTGTGCCTGTTCGACGGCCTGACGCAGCGAGTTGAGCGCCTCGGTCGACTCGGTGAACAGCTCGCTGATGAACTGCCCATGGCTGCGTTGACCGCTGACCGCCAGCAGCATCTCGGCGGCCGGGTTCATGTATTCCAGGCGCAGCGCACTGTCGAGCAGCAGGGTGGCAGTGGTCAGGTTGTCCAGGAGCAGACGGTGCAGGGCATCACTGATGGTCATGGGGCGTCGTCGACCTCTTTTGGCACATGGCTGCCTCGGTGAGGACCGTCGGCGGGCGCCTTGGCGATCCATGGTCCCCGAGAAATGCAAGAAACAAACCAAGGCTCCGAAAAGAAGCGGCGTTTCGGGGAAAAGACCTATATTCGGGCGTGCCTCCCCAAGGAGGCGTATTTCGATCTTGGTGAATGCCCTATAAAAGAGTGCGCTTGCCCTGGCTCACAAGTAAAACGCACCAAATTAGAGCATTGACTGTATCAGGCGTCTTTGCAAAGTTGCAGGGTGGCAACGCCGAGCGCCGCTTGTCGAAGAAGGTCGTTTGAGCTAGAGACTATTATCTGATACATCCACGGCCCACAGGTGGGTATACCCGCCTGCTCGAAGACAGCAAGGTGGCGCAGCAATTCGTGCTGCAGGGCGTCAAGCTGAGGTCGCAGCTCGGCGCGCAAGTCCTGGCGTGGGGTTTCGGGCGCCTGTTGGTTGTCCTTCCAGCGGTTCAGCAAGGTCTGCTGGATGAGCTTCCCGGCGGTCATCTGGTCGACGAAGAACGTTTCTGCCCGATCGGGATCCAGCCCATGCTTCGGCGCTTCGCGGCGCACGCTGGCGATGATCTGTCGCTCGCGCTCATCGTCCTGGACGGGCTGTCCAAGGTCCCACTTGTGCAAGGCGACGGCTTCGGCAATGTCCAGCCTGCGCTCGATGAGGTCCACCAGGGGTTTCAGCCTCGATTCGACGGGCGTGGCAGAAGAGAAACTGGCGAAGGTTATCAGGCTCAGGCTCACGGTCAGGATCAAGATCAGCGGCAGCAACAGGGTAAGGCGCATGGGAACGTCTCCGGGGGGCGAGACGTCGAGTGTGCTCGTCGTACCCAGGCGCTCAAGTCAGACGCTTCCCAAATAGCGATCGGAAAATGAAAAACGGCCTCCAGGGGAGGCCGTTTCGGATGCTCGACGTCAGGACGTCAGTGCATCAGAGGCTGTAGTACAGGTCGTACTCCAGTGGGTGCACGAAGGTGCGCACCTTGATCTCTTCTTCGGACTTCAGCTCGATGTAGGCATCGATGAAGTCGTCGGAGAAGACGCCGCCCTTGGTCAGGAAGGCGCGGCCCTTGTCCAGCTCTTCCAGGGCTTCCTTCAGGCTGCCGCAGACCTGCGGGATCTGCTTGGCCTCTTCTGGCGGCAGGTCGTACAGGTTCTTGTCGGCGGCATCGCCTGGGTGGATCTTGTTCTGGATACCGTCCAGGCCGGCCATCAGCAGCGCGGCGAAGCACAGGTACGGGTTGGCTGCCGGATCCGGGAAGCGTGCCTCGATACGACGGGCTTTCGGGCTGGATACGTACGGGATACGGATCGAGGCCGAGCGGTTGCGCGCCGAGTAGGCCAGCATGACCGGCGCTTCGAAACCAGGCACCAGACGCTTGTAGGAGTTGGTGGCCGGGTTGGTGAAGCCGTTCAGGGCCTTGCCGTGCTTGATGATGCCGCCGATGAAGTACAGGGCGGTGTCGGACAGGCCGGCATAGCCTTCGCCGGAGAAGGTGTTCTTGCCGTCCTTGGAGATCGACATGTGCACGTGCATGCCCGAGCCGTTGTCGCCGTACAGAGGCTTGGGCATGAAGGTCGCGGTACGGCCATAGGCGTCGGCGACGTTGTGCACGCAGTACTTCAGGGTCTGGACTTCGTCGGCCTTGGCCACCAGGGTGTTGAACTTCACGCCGATTTCGTTCTGACCGGCGGTCGCCACTTCGTGGTGGTGGACTTCGACCACCTGGCCCATCTCTTCCAGGGCGTTGCACATGGCGGTACGGATTTCGTGGTCATGGTCGACCGGCGGCAGGGGGAAGTAGCCACCCTTGACGCCCGGGCGGTGGCCCTTGTTGCCGCCTTCGACGGCCTGGTCGGTCATCCAGGAACCCTGCTCGGAGTAGATCTTGAACATCGAGCCGGAGATGTCGGACTTGAACTTCACTTCGTCGAAGATGAAGAACTCAGGCTCGGGACCGACGAACACGGTGTCGCCGATGCCGGTGGACTTGAGGTATTCCTCGGCGCGGCGGGCGATGGCGCGTGGGTCGCGGTCGTAGCCCTGCATGGTGGACGGCTCGATCACGTCGCAGACCAGGATCAGGGTCGGCTCTTCGGTGAACGGGTCCAGCACGGCGGTGCTGTCATCCGGCAGGAGGATCATGTCGGAGGCTTCGATGCCTTTCCAGCCCTCGATGGAGGAACCGTCGAACATCTTGCCAGCTTCGAAGAAGTCGTCTTCCAGCGCATCGCGAGCTGGCATGGTGACGTGTTGCTGCTTGCCTTTGGTGTCCGTGAAACGCAGATCAATCCACTTGACGTCATGATCTTTGATGAGTTGAACCGACTTCGACATGTTGTCCTCCGGATGGTCTAGGGCGCGGTAGGCCGCTGCCCTGGAAAAGGGTGTCGCTGGGCCCGCATAGTCGGCCAAGCTTACCTGCCTCACAAGGGAGCAAATTGCATGCCAGTGCCCGAAAATGGCCAGCCAGCGCCGCCTGCATGCCTGAGCGCGGCATTTGGCTCGATGGCGCGGCCAGGATCGCACCCTTTGGAGGCAGGATTTCAAATCGACGCACCAATTTGGGGCATGACAAACCGTTTGTACAAAAGTTGCTCAAACCCTCAGGCATTTCCGCTATAATTCGCGCCCCTCATTTTCGGCAGGCATGCGCGCACCGCTTTCATGAAACTTATCGTCAAAGTCTTCCCAGAGATCACCATCAAGAGCCGGCCGGTGCGCAAGCGCTTCATCCGTCAGCTCGGCAAGAACATCCGTACCGTGCTCAAGGACCTGGATCCGGCGCTGTCGGTCGATGGTGTCTGGGACAATCTCGAGGTCAACACCCAGGTCGAGGACGAAAAGCTCCAGCGCGAGATGGTCGAGCGCATGAGCTGCATGCCGGGTATCGCGCATTTCCTGCAGGTCGAGGAATACCCGCTGGGCGACTTCGACGACATCGTCGACAAGTGCCGCGCGCATTTTGGCCCGTTGCTGGCCGGCAAGCGCTTCTCGGTGCGCTGCAAGCGCGCCGGTCATCATGACTTCACCTCGATGGACGTCGATCGCTACGTCGGCAGCCAGCTGCGCCAGCAGTGCGGCGCCGCCGGCATCGACCTCAAGCACCCCGAGGTGGAAGTGCGCCTGGAGATCCGTCACCAGCGCCTGTTCATCGTGCACACCCGTCACCCCGGCATCGGCGGCTATCCGCTGGGTGCCCTGGAGCAGACCCTGGTGCTGATGTCCGGCGGCTTCGACTCCACGGTCGCCGCCTACCAGATGATGCGCCGTGGCCTAATGACCCATTTCTGCTTCTTCAACCTGGGTGGGCGCGCCCACGAGCTGGGCGTGATGGAAGTCGCCCACTACCTGTGGAAGAAGTTCGGCAGCAGCCAGCGCGTGCTGTTCGTCAGCGTGCCCTTCGAGGAAGTGGTCGGCGAGATCCTCGGCAAGGTCGACGACAGCTACATGGGCGTGACCCTCAAGCGCATGATGCTGCGCGCCTCGGCTAACATTGCCGAGCGGCTGCAGATCGACGCGCTGGTCACCGGCGAGGCGATCTCCCAGGTGTCGAGCCAGACCCTGCCGAACCTGGCGATCATCGACCAGGCCACCGACAAGCTGGTCCTGCGCCCGCTGCTGGCCAGCCACAAGCAAGACATCATCGACACCGCCTACCAGATCGGCACCGCCGAGTTCGCCAAGCACATGCCTGAGTACTGCGGCGTGATCTCGGTGAACCCGACCACCTGCGCCAAGCCGCACCGCGTCGTGCGCGAGGAACAGGAGTTCGACATGGCGGTGCTCGAGCGTGCCCTGGAGCGTGCCCGCTTCATCTCGATCGACAACGTCATCGACGAGCTGGGCAAGGATGTGGCGGTCGAGGAGGTCGGCGAGGCACTGCCAGGCCAGATCGTCATCGACATCCGCCACCCCGATGCCCAGGAAGACGCACCGCTGGTGCTCGACGGCATCGAGGTCCAGGCCCTGCCGTTCTACGCGATCAACAACCGGTTCAAGCAGCTCGATGCCAACCGGCAGTACCTGCTTTATTGCGACAGAGGCGTCATGAGCCGCCTGCATGCGCATCATCTGCTCAGTGAGGGACATGCCAATGTGCGTGTTTATCGTCCGACATAAGACGCCGGGGCTGTATGGCGGCAGTATCCGCCATCGCCCTCCCGACCAACGGGCCTGCTGAGCACTGTTTGTTCTTATTGGCCGCCTACACTGGGCGGCGACCGAATCCTCTGATCGAGATACAGTTGTGATCGAAAATCTGCGTAACATCGCCATCATCGCCCACGTCGACCATGGCAAGACCACCCTCGTCGACAAGCTGCTGCGCCAGTCCGGCACCCTGGAGCGCGGCGAGCTCAATGACGAGCGCGTCATGGACTCCAACGACCAGGAAAAAGAGCGCGGCATCACCATTCTGGCGAAGAACACCGCCATCAACTGGAACGGCTACCACATCAACATCGTCGACACCCCCGGCCACGCCGACTTCGGTGGCGAGGTGGAGCGTGTGATGTCGATGGTCGACTCCGTGCTGCTGCTGGTCGACGCACAAGACGGCCCGATGCCGCAAACCCGCTTCGTGACCAAGAAGGCTTTCGAAGCCGGCCTGAAGCCGATCGTCGTGATCAACAAGGTCGACCGTCCGGGCGCGCGTCCTGACTGGGTACTGGACCAGATCTTCGACCTGTTCGACAACCTGGGCGCCACCGACGAGCAGCTGGACTTCCAGGTCGTCTACGCCTCGGCCCTGAACGGCATCGCCGGTCTCGACCACACCGCCATGGCCGAAGACATGACCCCGCTGTACCAAGCGGTCGTCGACCACGTGCCTGCCCCAGCGGTCGACCGTGACGGCCCGTTCCAGATGCAGATCTCCGCACTGGACTACAACAGCTTCCTGGGTGTCATCGGCGTCGGCCGCATCGCCCGTGGTCGCATCAAGCCGAACACCCCGGTGGTTGCCATCGATGCCGACGGCAAGAAGCGTAACGGCCGTATCCTCAAGCTGATGGGTCACCACGGTCTGCACCGTGTGGACGTCGAAGAAGCCCAGGCCGGCGACATCGTCTGCATCAGCGGTTTCGACGAGCTGTTCATCTCCGACACCCTGTGCGACCCGACTGCCGTCGAGGCGATGAAGCCGCTGACCGTCGACGAGCCGACCGTTTCCATGACCTTCCAGGTCAACGATTCGCCGTTCTGCGGCAAAGAAGGCAAGTTCGTCACCAGCCGTAACATCAAGGACCGTCTGGACAAGGAGCTGCTCTACAACGTTGCCCTGCGCGTCGAAGAGACCGACTCCCCAGACAAGTTCAAGGTCTCGGGCCGTGGCGAGCTGCACCTCTCGGTACTGATCGAAACCATGCGCCGCGAAGGCTTCGAACTGGCCCTGGGCCGTCCGGAAGTGATCATTCGTGAAGTCGACGGCGTCAAGCAAGAGCCGTTCGAGAACGTCACCATCGACATCCCTGAGGAATCCCAGGGCAAGGTCATGGAAGAGATGGGCCTGCGTAAAGGCGACCTGACCAACATGGTTCCGGATGGCAAGGGCCGTGTGCGCCTGGAATACAACATCCCGGCACGTGGCTTGATCGGTTTCCGTAACCAGTTCCTGACCCTGACCAACGGTGCGGGCATCCTGACCTCGATCTTCGATCGCTACGACGCCGTGAAGTCCGGCCACATGTCCGGTCGCCTCAACGGCGTTCTGGTCTCGGTCGAGACCGGCAAGGCCCTGACCTACTCGCTGGAAACCCTGCAGGCGCGCGGCAAGCTGTTCGTCGAGCACGGCCAGGAAATCTACGGCGGCCAGATCATCGGTCAGAACAGCCGCGACAATGACCTGGGCGTCAACCCGACCAAGGGCAAGAAGCTCGACAACATGCGTGCTTCGGGTAAAGACGAAGTCATCGCCCTGGTTCCGCCGGTTCGCTTCACCCTGGAACAGGCGCTGGAATACATCCAGGAAGACGAGCTGTGTGAAGTCACGCCGAAGTCGATCCGTCTGCGCAAGAAGATCCTGGACGAAGGCGAGCGTACCCGCGCTGCCAAGAAAGCCAAGAACTGAGTGAGCTCAGGCTGAATGAAGACGCCCCCGGTCGAAAGGCCGGGGGCGTTTTCGTTTGTGGGCTGCACGGTTCATGGGCTTTTTCCTAAATGGTTGTAAGGTTGTGCTTTTTCCGCCGGCTACTAGCTTGTAGGCAGGCGCCCCTTTCCCCAGGTTGAGTGCCTCATTCCAAGGAGGCCCTTCCATGAACTATCGTTTCGCACTGGCCATTCCCTGCCTGATGGCCAGTTTCCAGGCCAGCGCCGCGCAGGATTGCAGCAGCCTGCGCCCGCAGCAGGTCGTACAGTGCCACATGGCCAATGTCCGTCAGGCGCCGCTCGAGTCGGTCCTGATCGAGCAGAGCGCCGAACCGGGCTACGCGTTTCGGCGCTTCGAGCTGATGTCCCAGACCTGGGACCCGCAGCCGGTGGTCGAGCCGCGTCGCTGGAAGCATACGGTCGAACTGCACGTGCCCAGCCAGGCCGTGCCCGGCAAGGCGCTGCTGGTGGTGAACAACGGCCTGCGCCACAGCGACTCGCAGCATTTCGACTATTCACGCGAGGCCTTGCGCGAGGTGGCGCTGAAGGCCCGGGTCGCCGTGGTCATGATCAGCGATGTGCCCAACCAGTACCTGACGTTCAGCGACGCTGAACAGCCCCTGCGCGAGGACGATGCGGTGGCCCATACCTGGACCCATTGGATGCGCAACCCCGACGCCGCGGCCGAGCTGCCCCTGCATGTGCCCATGGCTGCGGCAGCCAGCCGTGCCATGGACCTGGCCGAGGTGGAGCTGAAGAAAGCCGGGGTCGCAGTGGACCGCTTCATCATCACCGGCGCTTCCAAGCGCGGCTGGAGCGCCTGGCTGACCGCCCTGGGTGACCCTCGCATCAGCGCGATCGTGCCCAGCGTGATCGACGTGGCGGACACCTCCACCATGCTCAAGGGGCTGCGCCAACGGTACGGCGGCCATTGGCCTGCTGCGCTCTGGCCCTACCAGAAGGCCGGCGCGCTGCAGCGCCTGGGCACGCCGCGCTTCGAGCAACTGATGGGGCTGATGGACCCGATGCGATACCTCGACGAGCCCGGGCAGCGCCTGGCGATCCCCAAGTATCTGGTGTCAGCCAGTGGTGACGATTTCTTCGCGCCGGATCAGGTGACCGACTTCCAGCAGCGTCTGCCCGGGCAGACCAGCCTGCGCGTGCTGCCGAACTCTGACCATGGTGGCGTGCGTAACGCGGTAGTGAGCACCCTGGTGCCGGCACTCAGGCGCCTGCGCGACGACGTCGCCTTGCCGAGCGTGCAGCTGTCCGTCAATCGGCAGGACGGGTCGAGTACCGTCGAGTTTTCCGAGCTGCCGGTGGCGGTCAAGGTATGGACTGCGAACAATAGCCGGGACCGTGACTTCCGTTATGCCTGCGGAGTCCGTTACACGTCCGTCACCCTCACGCCCCGACAGCGTTTTTCGCTGCCGCACACGCCGCCTGAGACCGGTTGGCAGGCACAGTTCGTCGAAGCACGCTTCGCCGATGGGTTCATCGCGACCAGTCCGGTCAGCGTCTTGCCGCAGGTCTATCCCGCGCATCCGCCTGCCCAGCAGGATGGCGCCTGCAAGAGCTTCCCAGCCGACGCACGCTGAGCCTGGCAGCGGCCCTTCGCGCGCCTCATCGGACCCAGTCGCTCACCCGGCGCAGGCTGGCGTCATCCAGGCTTGCACTGGATGCCAACAACTCGAGCTGGGCCATGAGCACGGCATGACGCTGCTCGGCCAGCCGCTGACGGGTATCGCTGACGCGCTGTTGTGCATCGAGTACCTCGGTGTCGATATGCGCACCTGCCTCGAAACCATGGGTCACCGCGCTCAGGTTGGTCTCGCTCGAGACCAATGCCTGCCTGAGCGCCTGGTAGCGGCTCAGGCCGCTGGTCACGCGCAGGTAGGCCTGACGTGCGGTCAAGGCGGCGGTGCGGCGTGCCTCCTCCAGTCTGTCGTTGGCTTCGTACTCCAGTGCTTGTGCCTCGCGGACCTGACTTGTGGTGCGCCCACCGGCATACAGGGGGATGTCCAGCTTGAGACCGACCACCGTCTGGCGGTAACGCGCCTCTGGCAAGGTCACGTCGTAGAGATCGCCGCCTACGGCAGAGAAACGCCCATGGGCGGCAATCAGGTCGACCGTCGGGAGATGTCCGGCGCGCTCGCGCTCGATACCCATGTGCGCCGTCCGCTGGACCAGTTCGGCAGCCTGGACGCTCAGGCTGCTGGTCTGAGCCTGGCTTGCCCACGCATCCGCCGAGGCCGGTTCTGGCGTCTGGAAGTGAATGTCATGACCAAGGCTGGCCGACGACGTGCGTCGACTGGCGGTCAATTGCGCCAGCGTTTCGATGGCCAGGTCCAACTGACCATAGGCAGCGATCCGGTCGGCCTCGGCGTCGTCATGGCGAGCCTGGATCTGTGCCAGTGCGTTCGCAGTGGCGGCCCCTTCGCCCAGCAACCGTTGGGTGCGTGCTCGTTGCCGGACCAGCGTGCGGAGCTGGTGCGTGCGTGTCTCCAACACTTCCTGGGCCAGCAATACGTCGAAGTAGGCGCGCGCTACCCGCAGCATCAGGTTCTGACGCGCCTGCTCGATCGCTACCTCGCTGGCACTCACCTGCAGCTTGCTCTGGTCATGGGCAATCACGTTCTGCCAGCGCAGCAGCGGTTGAGTCAGGACGACCGCATAGGCGTTGGAGTGATCCCGGTTACGCCGATAGTGATCACTCTCCTGGGCATCGACCCAGGCAGCGCCGCCAGTGGCCGAGAGGCTGGGCAGCAGGTCGGCGCGACGTTGCACCTGTCGCTCGGCGACTGCAGCAGCCTGGGCCTGTACGGCGGCGAAGGTCATGTCATGCGTGAGCGCGCGTTGATAGAGCGCATACAGGTCACTGCCTGATGCCGAGGGCGAGACCAGGAACAGTGTCAGGCCACCGAGCAGGCCGATTGAGGGGAGATCAGGGTACAACCTGGGAATACGCACGGAATGGCTCCATCGAATGACTAGCGGGCGAGGGTGCTGCGACGCATGAGCAACACCATGGGCAGACCGATCGCCATGACGGCTCCCAACGTGCCGAACAGCATGCTGAAGGCCAGCATCTGCGCTTGTTCACGCGCCTCCAGATAAGGCATCAGGACGGTCGCCTGCTGCCCTGTCGTACCCAGTGTCAGGAACAGCGGGTCCTTGGCGATACCGCCCCAGCCTCCAGCGACCAGCGCCGATTCGGTCACATGTTCGGACAGCAGGCGATAGCGCTCCCAGGCATAGCGCGTCAGCAAGGTGGCGGCGATGGCGATACCGACGCTGCCGCCCAGCTGACGCATCAGGTTGAGTACACCCGAGCCCCCCGAGACCAGGTGCACAGGCAGTCGGCGCATGGCCAGGTTGGTCAAGGGCACGAAAATCATGCCCAGCCCCAGCCCACGGATGATCAAGGGCCAGTAGAGCGTGTCGGGGTTGCTGGCCAGGGTGAACTGCGTGTGCAGGTACATTGCATAGCAGTACAAGGCGATGCCCAAGGTCACGAACACGCGTTCGTCGATCTTGTTCTCTTGCGAGAGCTTGCCGATGACCAAGGTGCTGACGGCACTGGCCACGGCCCCCGGGAAGATGACCAGGCCGCTCTGGTAGGCGCTTTGCTGGAGCAGCGTCTGCAGGAACAGCGGCACCATGAACAGCGTGCTGTACAGGCCGAAGCCGACGCAGAAGGCGCACATGCAGCCCATCAGGAATTCGCGGTCCTGGCACAGCGCAACGTTCACGATCGGCTGAGCAGCGCGTCGCTCCCACCAGAAAAACCCCAGCAGGCCGAAGGCGCTCAGCAACAGGCACGCCACTGTCCAGTTCGATTCGAACCAGTCCCAGTGTTCGCCACGTTCCAGCAGGATCTGCAAGCTGCCAACGCCGATGGCCAGCAGGCAGAAGCCGCTGTAGTCGATCTGGCTAGGTTTGCGTTCGTTGATCGAGTCGCTGATGCACAGCCAGCACAGCAGCAGAGCGACCGCGCCGATCGGCAGGTTGATGAGGAAGATCCAGTGCCAGGACAAGGCGTCGATCAGGTAGCCACCGACGCTCGGACCCAGGGTCGGCCCCATCATCACGCCAACACCGTACAGCGCCATGCCCGTACTGACTTTTTCCTTGGGAAACACATCGTAGATGATGGCTTGCGAGATCCCCAGCAATCCACCGCCGGCCAGTCCTTGAAGGACCCGAAAGCCCACCAGTTGCCAGAGCTCGTTGGACATCGCGCACCCCAGTGACGCCGCCACGAAGGTGGCGGTCGAGACCAGGTAGTAGCGACGTCGACCGAACCAGGCCGAGAGCCAGCCGCTGGTCGGTAGAATCACCACGTTGGCTACCACGTAGCCGGTCGATACCCAGGAGATCTCGTCGACCGAGGCACCGTAGGTGCCCATCAGGCTCGGGATGGCCACGTTGACGATGGTGACGTCCAACAGCTCCATCATCGACACCAGCGTGACGGTGAGGGCGATCAGGTAGGGTGATTTCATGGCACTGCGCTGCCTGGCGCATGCGCCTCGACTTCGACGAAGGCACTCATGCCGGGGCTCAGCAAGCCACTGTACGAGGCCGGCACGTCGTCCAGCGCGATTCGCACTTGAACGCGCTGAACCACCTTGGTGAAGTTGCCGGTCGCGTTCTCCTGGGGCAGCAACGAGAACCGCGCACCGGTGGCAGGCGCCAGGCTTTGCACCGTGCCAGCGAAGGTCGCGTCAGGAAACGCATCCACCGTGATTCGAGCTTTCTGTCCGACACGCACACGCCCGACCTGGGTTTCCTTGAAGTTGGCGGTAATCCACAGCGGTTCGGTGCCAATGAGGCTCATCAGCTTTTGTCCTGCCACCACGTACTGACCAGGCTCCACCTCTTTCTTGGACACGACGCTGGACAGCGGCGCGGTCTGCCGGGTGTCTTCGAGCCGGATCCGTGCGAGCTCGAGTTCGGCCTGCGCCGCGGCGATGCGATAGTCCTGGGCCTTGAGCTCGGCTTGGTTGGCCAGCGTGTTCTGAGCGGCGGCACGGGAATTGCCCCGCGCCACCTCCTGAGCATGATTCAACGCATCGAACCGTGCCTTGATCGCCTCCAGGTCCTGGGTGCTGGTCGCGCCCTGGGCGTGAAGTCGTCGCGCACGTTGATAATCGTTGCGTGCCTGTTCAAGGGTCGCGTGCGACTGTGCCAGAGCCGCCTCGGCCGCTTGACGTCGTGCCACGGCGCCGAGGATCTGGCTGTCCAGCTGCCCAGGGCTGCCGTCTTGACCGGCTGCCACGCGCAACGCTTGCCAATGGGCCTGGCGCTGAGCGAGCTGTTGGCGATACTCGCTGTCGCGGACTTGAAACAGCAGGTCGCCACTGGCCACGGGCATGTTGTCGATGACCGGCACCTGCGTCACCACACCGGACAGCTTGGCGCGGACCGGGATGATCACACCGTCGAGCTCTGCGTTGTCGGTGCTGACATAGGCCGTGGCATAAGCCCACCGTTGCCAGCCTAGAAATAGCAGGCCGCCGATCACGCCTGCACAGAGCGTCAGCTTGATGAGCTTACCCTGGGTCATGTCTTGCGTACTCCATCCCGCTTGGAAGGTGTCGCGACGTCGAGCGTCACGAGGCGATCAGAGGCTGGCGGCGAGCTGAGCATGGGGTTCATGAGCGCAGGTCGCCGGAACGGCTCGGCCCATCAGGTGCTGGACACACACGGCGCATATTGGCGCGATGACATCACTGTGTCTTGAACGAAACGCTTGTATGTCTCAATACCGAGGCCGCTGAGCTGGGCGTCATGCCGATCATCCGCCGCATCATGCGTGCGAGGTGCGCTTGATCGGCAAAGCCGCCATCGACCGCTGCCTCGGAGAGCGTGGCGCCGCTGGCGAGGGACTTGGAGGCACGCTCGAGCTTGTGCCAGATGAGCCATTGCGACAGCGAGACGCCCAGTTGTCGGGTGGCCACGCAGCGCAAGCGCGGCCCAGACAGGCCCACGGCGTGTGCCACTCGCGTGACGCAGCCAGGCCCACTTCGGTCCTGACGCAGCAGGTGAAGGGCTTTGCGCAGTCGCTGATCCATGGGTGTGTCGATGACGAGCAGGCGCTCGAGTGATTCGATGGCGCTTGGGAGAGCGTCTGCTGCACGAAAGCATTCGATGAGCGCGTCGCTGGCCAAGGCGATGCCGTCGTCGTCGAGCAGCGCGTTCAAGGCGCGGCCCAGGGCCATGTCGGGGCTGACGTAGATGAAGGCGACCGAATGGGGGCCTGGTAGGGCGCGATGTTCGACGTTGGGGCCAATGACGACACCGGGAGCATGCAGCAGGCGATCGGGCAGCTCGAGCGTGATGTCATGGCCAAGCCCGATGCACAGCTGGATGGCGACATGCGAGTGGGCACTGTTCTGATCGGTCCGCCCGATATAACCTGCCCATGAATCGCCGAACGTAACGCTGCCATCCCACATGAAACGTCTTCCTGCCTTGGACGATGTGAAACCCTGGGGTAGCGAGGCGGGTGCGTGACGCAGTCGCCACCCTCAGCGACGACACCTCCGGTCATCATCGCTGCGCGCCCGAACACCTCGAAGGGTGTGCGGCGGCGGCACAGTATAGGCAATCGACTACCGTTTGCGAGGTTTGCCAGATGTCCGGCCCCTGACAGGCGAGAGCCGTGTCATCGCGATGGGCGTCATGCAGGATCGGCGCTGGGTGGTCAGCGGGTCGCGGCCTTTGGCTTGTAGGCGCAGTAGCCCGGCCGCGGCCCTACCCGCGGATGGTTGCGGCAGGTGTCCGGTCGCTTGTCATAGATGGTGCACAGCCGGCTCTTGCGGTCCAGGTACAGGCAATCGTCGTTGCTCATGCGCGTCAAGGTGAAGATGCCCGACTTCTGGTTGAAACGCTCGACGATACCGTCCTTCTGCAGGCGTTTGGCGACGTTCTTCGGCGGTTCGTCCTTCTCGAACTCGTCCACCACGCCGATGCGGATCAGGTCGCGGATCTTCACCTCCACGGGCAGCGTGCAGCAGGTCGAGTGGCAGCCGCCACACATGTGGCTGGCGTAACGTTGCCAAGTGTCCAGGCGGTCCACTTCGGCGGCGGCGATCAGGGTCGGTTTCATCGGAATCAGAAAAGGTCAGGCGGGATGGGCGCGCGATCATACCGAAATTGCTCAATAAGTGAACAACCTTTCGCCGGTTATCCAAGGTGCAACAAACTCGAACCGCGCCTGCCATCCTGTGTCGAAGCGTCTAGGCTCACTCTTTCCATGGCATGTTGACCGACTGGCTCGAGGACGAAGTATGTCTCAGGATCTCAATACACGTGACGCGGAGGTGGCCGCATTCCGCGCCGCCGTACTGGACAAGCTGACCTATGCGATCGGCAAGGACCCGGAGCATGCCTTCGAGCATGACTGGTTCGAAGCGGTCGCCCTGGCCGCCCGCGATCACATGGTCGATCACTGGATGGACCATACTCGCCAGGCCTACCGGCGCAGCCAGAAGCGTGTCTATTACCTCTCCCTGGAATTTCTCATCGGCCGGCTGCTCTACGACAGCCTGAACAACCTTGGCCTGCTCGACATTGCACGCGAGGCGATGGATGGGCTGGACGTGGACCTGGAGCGGATCCGCCTGCTCGAGCCGGATGCGGCATTGGGCAACGGTGGTCTCGGTCGTCTGGCGGCCTGCTTCATGGAAAGCATGTCGACGCTGGGCATCGCCGCCCACGGCTACGGCATTCGCTACGAGCACGGCCTGTTCCGTCAGGCCGTGGTCGATGGCTGGCAGCAGGAGCAGACCGAGAACTGGCTGGATTTCGGCAACCCCTGGGAGTTCGAGCGCGCCGAGGTCATCTACCCGATCAGCTTCGGTGGCAGCGTCGAGACCGTCACCGATGCCGAGGGCCAGCAGCGGCAGATCTGGACACCCGGCGAGACGGTCCGTGCCGTCGCCTACGATACGCCGGTGGTCGGCTGGCGCGGCGCCAGCGTCAATACCCTGCGCCTGTGGCGCGCACGTGCGCTGGAAGAGCTGCACCTGGAGCGCTTCAACGCCGGTGACCATCTGGGCGCGGTGGCCGAGGTCGCGCGTGCCGAAAGCATCTCCCGCGTGCTGTACCCGGCCGACAGCACCGAGGCTGGTCAGGAGTTGCGTCTGCGCCAGGAGTACTTCTTCGTCTCGGCATCGCTGCAGGACCTGTTGCGGCGTCACCTGACCATGCACGATTCGCTGCTGAACCTGCCCGACGCGGCCGCCATCCAGCTCAACGATACGCACCCCTCGATCGCCGTGGCCGAGCTGATGCGCCAGTTGGTCGACCTGCACGAGATTCCGTGGGACACCGCCTGGGACCTGACCGTCAACACCCTGGCCTACACCAACCACACGCTGCTGCCCGAAGCCCTGGAGACCTGGCAGGTGTCGCTGATGGAGCGGATGCTGCCGCGCCACATGCAGATCATCTACCTGATCAACGCCTACCACATCGACGCGGTACGGGCCAAAGGGCTGCACGATTTCGAGCTGCTGCGCGCCGTCTCGCTGATCGAGGAAGACAATGGGCGCCGGGTGCGCATGGGCAACCTGGCGTTCCTGGGTTCGCACAGCGTCAACGGCGTCTCGGCACTGCACACCAAGCTGATGCGCAACACGGTGTTCGCCGACCTGCACCGGCTCTACCCGGAGCGCATCAACAACAAGACCAATGGCGTGACCTTCCGCCGTTGGCTGTACCAGTCCAATCCGCAACTGACCGACATGCTCGTCGAGGTGCTGGGGCCGGACTTCAAGGACCATCCGCAACGGCGCCTGGTCGACCTGGCGCCGTTCGCCGAGAAGACCGCCTTCCGCCGGCAGTTCGCCGAGCAGCGACTGCACAGCAAGCGCGCCCTGGCCAGCATCATCCAGGAACGCGTCGGCGTCACCGTCAACCCCGAGGCGCTGTTCGACGTTCAGGTCAAGCGGATCCACGAGTACAAGCGGCAACTGCTCAACCTGTTGCACACCGTGGCGCTGTACCAGGCCATGCGGGCCGAGCCGGAGACCCACTGGGCACCACGGGTGAAGATCTTCGCCGGCAAGGCGGCGGCCAGCTACCACCAGGCCAAGCTGATCATCAAGCTGACCAACGACATCGCCCGGGTGGTCAACAATGACCCGACCGTGCGCGGTCTGCTGAAAGTGGTGTTCCTGCCCAACTACAACGTCAGCCTGGCCGAAAGCATCATCCCGGCGGCTGACCTGTCCGAGCAGATCTCCACCGCCGGCTATGAAGCCTCGGGCACCAGCAACATGAAGTTCGGCCTCAACGGTGCGCTGACCATCGGCACGCTGGACGGTGCCAACGTCGAGATGAGCGAGCAGGTCGGGATGGACAACCTGTTCATCTTCGGCCTGACGGCCCAGCAGGTCGAGGCGCGCCGGCGCAGCGGCGATTTCGGCGCCAGTCAGGCGATTGCGGCCTCCCGTCGGCTCAGCGATGTGCTCGACGCCATCCGCAGCGGCGTGTTCTCGCCGGACGATCCTTCGCGCTACACCGGGCTGGTCGACTCGCTGGTGGCGTACGACCGGTTCCTGGTGTGCGCCGACTTCGATGCCTACTGGGATGCCCAGCGCCAGGTCGAAGCGCTCTGGCACCAGCCTCAGGCGTGGTGGCGCAAGGCGGTGCTCAATACCGCCCACATGGGCTGGTTCTCGTCCGACCGCACCATCCGCGAGTACGCCACCGAGATCTGGAACGCTCTGGACTGAGCCTGGCATGAGGAAGGGTGAGAGGGCGATGGACAGTTGCCCTCGTGGGTGCTGAACTACCCGAGCGGCGCGTCGTCAGATGCGCCGGACCCTGTCCCGACCCTCACCCGTGCCTTCGCCAAGGCGATCACGCGGGCGAGTGCGCCGGCGACAGCTCGCTAGCCTTCGACACTCCCTGTAGACTGCATGGGTTTATCGACCCCATTCCCTTCCGGAGCCACACATGTCCCGCGTTACCCTGAGTCGCTATCTGATTGAGCAGACCCGTAGCAACAATACCCCTGCCGATCTGCGTTTCCTGATCGAAGTGGTGGCGCGTGCGTGCAAGGAAATCAGCCACAACGTGTCCAAGGGCGCCTTGGGCGGTGTGCTGGGCAGCATGGGCACCGAAAACGTACAGGGCGAAGTGCAGAAGAAGCTCGACGTGATCTCCAACGAGATCCTGCTCGAGGCCAACGAGTGGGGTGGCCACCTGGCCGGCATGGCCTCCGAAGAGATGGACAATGCCTACCAGATCCCGGGTCGTTACCCGAAAGGCGCCTACCTGCTGGTCTTCGACCCGCTCGACGGCTCGTCGAACATCGACGTCAACGTCTCGGTCGGTACCATCTTCTCCGTGCTGCGTTGCCCGAACGAGTACCTGAGCCAGAACGAAACCCTGAACGAGCAGGCCTTCCTGCAGCCGGGCACCCAGCAAGTGGCGGCCGGCTACGCCATCTATGGTCCGCAGACCATGCTGGTGCTGACCCTGGGCAATGGCGTCATCGGCTTCACCCTGGACCGTGAGCTGGGCAGCTTCGTGCTGACCCACGAGAACATCCAGGTCCCGGAGACCACCGCAGAATTCGCCATCAACATGTCCAACCAGCGTCACTGGGAAGCGCCGGTGCAGCGTTACGTGGGCGAGCTGCTGGCAGGCGAGACCGGCCCGTTGAAGAAGAACTACAACATGCGCTGGATCGCCTCGATGGTGGCCGACGTGCACCGCATCCTCACCCGTGGCGGCCTGTTCATGTACCCGCGCGATTCCCGTGACCCGTCCAAGCCGGGCAAGCTGCGCCTGATGTACGAGGCCAACCCGATGTCGTTCATCATCGAGCAGGCGGGCGGTGCGTCCACCACCGGCCTCGAGCGGATCCTCGACATCCAGCCGGAAAGCCTGCACCAGCGCGTTTCGGTGATCCTCGGCTCGAAGCAGGAAGTCGAGCGCGTCACGGCCTATCACAAGGAGTAAGCCATGCTCGCACCTTGGCAGCCGTTGCTCGAGTGGTGGTTCGGTTGGGGCACCAGTGCCCAGGCCGTGGCCGACGAGAAAAGCACGCTGTGGTTCGGCAAGCACCATGACGTCGAGGCGTACGAGCGCTTCGGCGAATGGGTCGAGCAGGCGCTGGACGGTGGCCTGGACGAATGGCAACAGAGCCCGCAGGGCTGGCTGGGGCTGATCCTGCTGCTCGACCAGTTGCCGCGCATGATCTACCGCGACACGCCGCGTGCGTTCGAGGGGGATCGTCGCGCCCAGGTGGTGGCCATGCAGGGTCTGCAGCAGAACTGGGACTACCAGCTGCTGCCGATCCAGCGAGCGTTCGTGTTGCTGGTGCTGGAGCATTCCGAGGTGCTCGACTGGCAGCAATTGAGCGTGGAGCGCCACCAGGCGCTGCTCGGCGAGCAGCCCGAGAGCCAGCGCCGGCTGTTCGAAGGGTTCCTCGATTATGCCGAGCAGCATCAGCGCATCATCGAGCGCTTCGGCCGGTTCCCGCACCGCAACCTGGTGCTGGGACGACCGAGCACCAGCGAAGAGATGGACTTCCTGCTGGAGCCGGGTTCTCGGTTCTAGCGGCCCGCGCGTCGGTGAGCGCCCGCTGACCGACGCACGGCGGTGCCTGTCCTGGCGCCATCGCGGGCAAGCCCGCTCCCACAGGTACCCTGTAGCCTGCCAGGAAGCAGGATGGCTCAGCCTTCTAGTGGAAGCTGGAAAGCAGGCTGGCTCAGCCCTCCTGTGGAAGCTGGGAAGCAGGATGGCTCAGCCCTCTTGTGGAAGCTGGGAAGCAGGATGGCTCAGCCCTCTTGTGGAAGCTGGGAAGCAGGATGGCTCAGCCCTCTTGTGGAAGCTGGGAAGCAGGATGGCTCAGCCCTCTTGTGGAAGCTGGGAAGCAGGATGGCTCAGCCCTCTTGTGGAAGCTGGGAAGCAGGATGGCTCAGTCCCTTGTGGAAGCTGGGAAGCAGGATGGCTCAGCCCTCTTGTGGAAGCTGGGAAGCAGGATGGCTCAGCCCTCTTGTGGAGGCTGGGAAGCAGGATGGCTCAGCCTCCTGTGGGAGCGGGCTTGCCCGCGATGAGCGCGGCAAGCACCGGTGCAGTGCCAGACTGCCCATACCATGCAGCGCCATGGGTCGCTTCGTCACCCCGTGTCCCTCGCAAAAATCACCCTCCTCGGGAACCAATGAGTCCTCTTCGTATCCAAGGGCCCTGCAGGTCGACCGCCTGTGTCTTTCCCAGGAGCCGCGTGCATGCCTTCCTTGCGTTCTCTCATCGTCTTGTCGCTGTGTGTCGCCCTGGCCGCCTGCAGCAAACTCACCCAGGAAAACTACGCCAAGCTGGAAACGGGCATGACCCGCGTCCAGGTCGAGCAACTGCTCGGCAAACCGACCGAATGCTCGGGTGCCTTGGGCATCAGCAGCTGTACCTGGGGTGACCAGACCCGCTTCGTCAGTGTCCAGTTCGCGTCGGACCGCGTGGTGATGTACGCAGGGCAGGGGCTCCAGTGAGTCCTGTCCGTGCCGGCGCGATCGCAGGCCTGATCCTGCTCCTCGGGGGCTGCGCCTCGCCTTCCGTGGACAGCCTGGCGCCCCGCACGGCCGGTCACATCGACCTCAAGCGTTACCAGGGCAAGTGGTTCGAGCTGGCGCACCTGCCGCTGCGCCTGGAGCAGGGCTGTGCCCAGTCCGAAACCCACTACAACGTGCGTGCCGATGGCTCGCTGGGTGTGCTCAACCGCTGCCGGACACTGGACGATCGCTGGAGCGGTACCCAGGGCAGCGCCTGGCGCCAGGCCCCCGAGCGACCCGACAGGTTCTGGATCGCGTTCGACAAGGGGCTCGCCCACCTGATGCCGAGTCTGGCCAGGCGCGAGTACTGGGTGCTCTATGTCGACGAGCGCTACCAGCAAGCGATCGTCGGCAGCCCTGACCGCAGGTCGTTGTGGATTCTTTCACGCACACCGGTACTGGCGGTGGTCGAGCGCGAGCGGCTCCTGGCCAGGGCGCGGCAGCAAGGCTATGACACGACGCGCCTGGTCTGGCGCGTCGCCGATCGCGACATCGCTCGGCTCGACTGAGCGCCTCGGTCCATCGGCCTGGCTGACCGGGCCGGCCACTTCGACTGCACAGCGTGCACACGGCGCACATGCTCAAAGCGTGATTCGGGTTTATGATGGCGATGGCCATTCAAATCCTCACACGGAGTGCGTAATGCAGACCTTGTATCCGCAGATCAAACCCTACGCCCGGCATGACCTGGCCGTGGAAGCGCCGCATGTGCTGTATGTCGATGAAAGTGGCTCGCCGGAGGGTCTGCCGGTGGTCTTCATCCATGGCGGGCCCGGCGCGGGCTGCGATGCGCAGAGCCGCTGCTACTTCGACCCCAACGTCTACCGTATCGTCACCTTCGACCAGCGAGGCTGCGGGCGTTCCACGCCGCACGCCAGCCTGGAGAACAACACCACCTGGCACCTCGTCGAAGACCTCGAGCGCATTCGCAAGCACCTGGGCATCGACAAGTGGGTACTGTTCGGCGGCTCGTGGGGGTCGACCCTGGCACTGGCGTATGCCCAGACCCATCCGGACCGTGTGCATGGCCTGATCCTGCGTGGCATCTTCCTGTGCCGGCCCCAGGAGATCCAGTGGTTCTACCAGGAAGGCGCCAGCCGCCTGTTCCCCGACTACTGGCAGGACTACATCGCCCCCATCCCGCCCGAAGAGCGCGGCAATCTGGTCGCTGCCTTCCATCGGCGCCTGACCGGCAATGACCAGATCGCCCAGATGCACGCGGCCAAGGCCTGGTCGATCTGGGAAGGGCGGACCGCCACCTTGAGGCCCAACCCGCTGGTGGTCGACCGATTCTCCGAACCCCAGCGTGCGCTGTCGATCGCCCGTATCGAAAGCCACTATTTCATGCACGACGCCTTCCTCGAAGAGAACCAGCTGATCCGCGATGTCCACAAGATCGCCCATCTGCCGGCGGTGATCGTGCACGGACGCTATGACGTCATCTGCCCGTTGGACAACGCCTGGGAACTGCATCAGGCCTGGCCCAACAGCGAGCTGAAAGTCATCCGCGACGCCGGTCATGCCGCGTCCGAGCCAGGCATCACCGACGCCCTGGTACGTGCCGCCGAACAGATGGCACGCCGCCTGCTCGACCTGCCGCTGGACGAAGCATGAAGGCGCTGATCCAGCGGGTCCGCCAGGCCAGGGTCGAGGTGGCCGGGGAGGTGGTCGGCGCCATCGATCAGGGGCTGCTGGCTCTGGTGGCTGTCGAGCCGGGCGATACCCGTGAGCATGCCGACAAGCTGCTGCACAAGCTGCTCAACTACCGCGTGTTCAGCGACGAGCAGGGCAAGATGAATCTGTCGCTCAAGGACTGTGCCGGTGGCCTGCTGCTGGTCTCGCAGTTCACCCTGGCAGCCGACACCCGAAGCGGCATGCGTCCGAGCTTTTCCACCGCCGCGCCGCCGGCCTTGGGCGCCGAGTTGTTCGCGTATCTGCTGGCCCAGGCCCAGGCCGTGCACGACCCGGTCGGCAGCGGTCGTTTCGGGGCCGACATGCAGGTTCACCTGGTCAACGACGGTCCGGTCACCTTCCTGTTACAAATATGAGGCAGGTAGACGTCTCAGAGGCTTGGAAAACGGCCGTTTAGGCGTTAAATAGTTCGTCGCGCCTGATGCGTTGTCACTCGGGCTGCTGGATAATCGCGCGCTGCGTGGACCTGCGTTCGCAGGTCCGTTTCATTCTGACTCGAGTACCGTCCGCGACCGTATGGGGAATCATTCAGCCCTTTCGGGGTCGGAACAGTGCTCGCCAACCCGGCATTGATCGCTGGCAGTTGGTTTCATGATCCGTTTTCGGCGAGGGTTGCTCGTGATTGTAAGTCCCTGTAACGCACCAAGAACCCCCGGCAATCGTCTGCGCAAGGCCCTGATGGCGAGTATCGCCCTGGCCGGTCTGTTGGGCAGTACGCCGCTGTGGGCGTTCAATCTTGATGATGTCGCAGCCAAGGCCAAGGATCTGGCTGGTCAGAAGTTCGAGGCGCCCAAGAGCAATCTGCCCGCCGTGTTCCGCGACATGAAGTTCGCGGATTACCAGAAGATCCATTTCCTGCGTGAGAAGGCCGAGTGGGCAGGCGACAAGACCCCGTTCAAGCTGTCCTTCTATCACCAGGGCATGCATTTCGACACGCCGGTGAAGATCAACGAAGTCACCGCGAGCAAGGTCGAGGAAATCAAGTACGACCCGAGCCGCTTCGACTTCGGCGACCTGCAGTTCGACGCCAAGGCCACCGATCAGCTGGGCTACGCGGGCTTCCGTGTGCTCTACCCGATCAACAAGGCCGACAAGCAAGACGAAATCATGACCTTGCTCGGCGCCAGCTATTTCCGCGTGGTCGGCAAGGGCCAGACCTACGGCCTGTCGGCACGTGGCCTGGCCATCGATACCGCCTTGCCCTCCGGCGAGGAATTCCCGCGCTTCCGCGAGTTCTGGATCGAGCGTCCTAATCCGGGCGACAAGCACTTGGTGATCTACGCGCTGCTCGACTCGCCGCGCTCCACCGGTGCCTACAAGATGATCCTGCGCCCGGGCGACGACACCATCGTCGACATCAAGTCGCGCGTCTACCTGCGTGACAAGGTCACGCGCCTGGGTGTCGCGCCACTGACCAGCATGTTCCTGTTCGGCAGCAACCAGCCCTCCAAGGTGCTGAACTACCGTCCGGCCCTGCACGATTCCGAGGGCCTGTCGATCCAGGCGGGCAACGGCGAGTGGCTGTGGCGCCCGCTGAACAACCCCAAGCACCTGGCCGTGAGCAACTTCACCGTGGAGAACCCGCGTGGGTTCGGCCTGCTGCAGCGTCAGCGCGACTTCAGCCACTTCGAAGACCTCGACGACAACTACCAGACCCGTCCGAGCGCCTGGATCGAACCTCGCGGCGACTGGGGCAAGGGGACCGTCGACCTGGTCGAGATCCCGACCGCGGACGAGACCAACGACAACATCGTGGCGTTCTGGAGCCCGCAGGACCTGCCCGAGCCAGGTCAGCCGATCGAGCATGACTACCGCCTGCACTGGACCCTCAACGAGGCCCAGTTCCACGCCCCCGAACTGGCCTGGGTCAAGCAGACCCTGCGCTCGACCGGTGACGTGAAGCAGTCCAACCTGATTCGCCAGCCCGATGGCAGCATCGCTTTCCTGGTCGATTTCGAAGGCCCGGTCCTGGCGGCTCTGCCGGAAGATGCGGCCCTGCGCAGCCAGGTCAGCGTCGGCGACAACGCCGAGGTGGTCGAGAACAACCTGCGTCACAACCCGCAGACCAAAGGCTGGCGTTTGACGCTGCGCCTGAAGATCAAGGACCCGACCAAGGCCACCGAGATGCGCGCGGCGCTGCTGCGTGACGTGCCGGTCGAGGCCGCCAAGGACGCTGCGCCGGCCAAGGATGCCAAGCATGACAAGGCCGCGGCCAAGCATGCCAAGGCGGCCAAGCCTGCCGAGCCTGCCGAGCAACCGGCCGCCGAAGCGGCGCCCACCGACGGGAAACCGGCCACCACCGAAACGGTGCTGACCGAGACCTGGAGCTACCAGTTGCCTGCCGATGAGTAACGTGACCGCGACATCCCAATCCCTGGGCGAATACCTCGCCCACCTGCCGCTGAGCGACGAGCAGCGCGCCGAGCTGGCCGACTGCACGTCGTTCGACGAGCTGCACCAGCGCCTGGCAGGCCTCGCGCCGGGCCAGGTGGACGATGCTGCCCAGGGCTCGGTGGCGAGCCGCCTGACCCTGGGCACTGCGGCCGAACTGGAGGACGCCGAGCTGCTGGGCGTCGACAGCCAGGGTCGTGTGAGCCTGAAGGTCGCACCGCCGATCAAGCGCACCCATGTGCTGCCAGAACAGTGGCGTACCAACGTGCTGGTGCGCATCTGGCGCCGGCTCACGGGCAAGTCGGTGGACGCGCAGCCGCCCAAGCGCGACCCGGAGCTGCCGGCCGCGCGCTGGCGCTGGGTCGGCTCTGTACGCCGATACATCCTGCTGGCCCTGATGATCGGCCAGACGCTGGTGGCAGGTTGGTACATGAAGGGCATCCTGCCCTACCAGGGCTGGTCGTTCGTCGACCTCGACGAGGTGGTCAACCAGCCGCTCTGGGACACCGTGGTCCAGGTCTGGCCGTATGCCTTGCAGACCAGCATCCTGATCCTGTTCGGGATTCTGTTCTGCTGGGTGTCGGCCGGCTTCTGGACGGCCTTGATGGGCTTCTTGGAACTGCTCACCGGGCGCGACAAGTACCGCATCTCCGGCAGCAGCGCCGGTACCGAGCCGATCGCTCCGACGGCGCGTACCGCCCTGGTGATGCCGATCTGCAACGAAGACGTGCCACGCGTATTCGCCGGTCTGCGGGCGACCTTCGAGTCAGTGGCGCGCACGGGCGATCTGGATCGCTTCGACTTCTTCGTGCTCAGCGACACCAACGACCCTGATATCGCCGTGGCCGAGCAGCAGGCCTGGCTCGACCTGTGCCGCGAGACCAAAGGGTTCGGGCGCATCTTCTATCGTCGCCGTCGCCGCCGGGTCAAGCGCAAGAGCGGTAACCTCGACGACTTCTGCCGTCGCTGGGGCGGCGAATACAAGTACATGGTCGTGCTCGACGCCGATAGCGTCATGAGCGGCGACTGCCTGACCAGTCTGGTGCGCCTGATGGAGGCAAACCCGGACGCAGGCATCATCCAGACCGCACCGAAGGCCTCGGGCATGGACACCCTCTATGCCCGTCTGCAGCAATTCGCCACGCGGGTCTACGGCCCGCTGTTCACGGCCGGCCTGCACTTCTGGCAGCTGGGTGAATCGCACTACTGGGGGCACAACGCGATCATTCGCATGAAGCCCTTCATCGAGCACTGCGCACTGGCACCCCTGCCGGGCAAGGGCGCGTTCGCCGGGGCCATCCTGTCCCACGACTTCGTCGAAGCGGCGCTGATGCGGCGTGCCGGCTGGGGTGTGTGGATCGCCTACGACCTGCCGGGCAGCTACGAAGAGCTGCCGCCGAACCTGCTCGACGAACTCAAGCGCGACCGTCGCTGGTGCCACGGCAACCTGATGAACTTCCGGCTGTTCCTGGTCAAGGGTATGCACCCGGTGCACCGTGCGGTGTTCCTGACCGGCGTGATGTCCTACCTGTCGGCGCCGCTGTGGTTCTTCTTCCTGGTGCTGTCGACGGCGTTACTGGCGACCAACACCTTGATGGAACCGCAGTACTTCCTCGAGCCGTTCCAGCTGTATCCGCTGTGGCCACAATGGCACCCGGAGAAAGCCATCGCGCTGTTCTCCACCACGGTCGTGCTGCTGTTCCTGCCCAAGCTGCTCAGCGTGGTGCTGATCTGGGTCAAGGGCGCCACCGAGTTCGGCGGGCGGATCAAGGTCACCCTGTCCATGCTGATCGAGATGCTGTTCTCGATGCTGCTGGCGCCGGTGCGCATGATCTTCCACACCCGTTTCGTCCTGGCCGCGTTCCTGGGCTGGGCCGCGACCTGGAACTCGCCACAGCGTGACGACGACTCCACCCCCTGGAGCGAGGCGATCAAGCGCCACGGGCCGCAGACCCTGCTCGGCTTCGCCTGGGCCGCGCTGGTGGCCTGGCTCAACCCGAGCTTCCTGTGGTGGCTGGCACCCATCGTCGGTTCGCTGGTGCTGTCGATTCCGGTGTCGGTGATTTCCAGCCGTACCGGCCTGGGCCTGCGTGCACGCGACGAGAAGCTGTTCCTGATCCCGGAAGAGTACGCACCGCCCCAGGAACTGGTGGCGACCGACCAGTACACCCACGAGAACCGTTGGCATGCCCTGCGTGACGGCTTCGTGCGCGCCGTGGTCGACCCGGTGCAGAACGCCTTGGCCTGCGCCATGGCCACCGCCCGTCATGGTCAGGCCGAGCCGATCGAGGCACAGCGCCGACGCCATGTGGACAAAGCGCTGGAAGCCGGTCCCGAGCGCTTGGACGGCACGACCCGTCTGGCCCTGCTCAGTGACCCGGTAGCGCTGTCGCGTCTGCATGCCGGTGTGTGGAACGCCTATCCCTCGACCTGGATCGAGCGCTGGCGGTCGATCACCACCGACGCGCACTCGCCGAGCCTGCCGCTGCACCCTGAAGGCGAGCCGACCTCGACGCTGGCCAACGCGTAACGCACGCGCTGCTGTACCCAAGCCCGGAACCGTCAGCGGTCCCGGGCTTTTTCATGCCTGCGGTTCACCTGTCATCGCCTTTCGGCCCACAAAGGCTCGCCTGCCTCTAGGTGACGGGCCGCGCATGCGTTAGCATCGCTTCCCGACAAAGCGGATCGACCCGACAGCCCGTGGGCCGACCAATAAAAACGTTCGTCTTTCCTGTCTAGGGGACCTGGTCATGTTCAAGAAATACCTGTCGCGGCTTCTGCTGGGCGTCACGGCACTGGCTGCCGTCTCGGCCGTGCAAGCGGGCGCCATCGACGACGCGGTCAAGCGCGGTACGCTGCGCGTCGGCATGGATCCGACCTACATGCCGTTCGAGATGACCAACAAGCGTGGCGAGATCATCGGCTTCGAAGTGGACATCCTCAAGGCCATGGCCAAGTCGATGGGCGTCAAGCTCGAAACGGTCTCGACCGCCTACGACGGCATCATCCCGGCCCTGTTGACCAACAAGTTCGACATGATCGGCAGCGGCATGACCCTGACCCAGGAACGCAACCTGCGCCTGAACTTCAGCGAGCCCTTCATCGTGGTCGGCCAGACGCTGCTGATCCGCAAGGAGCTGGCAGGCGAGATCAAGTCGTACAAGGACCTGAACGACGAGAAGTACCGCATCACCTCCAAGCTCGGCACCACGGGCGAGCTGATCGCCAAGAAGCTGATCGCCAAGGCCAAGTACCATGGCTACGACAACGAGCCCGAAGCGGTCATGGACGTGGTCAACGGCAAGGCCGATGCCTTCGTCTACGACGCACCCTACAACGTCGTGGCGGTGGACAAGGTCGGTGGTGGCAAGCTGGTATACCTCGACGAGCCGTTCACCTTCGAACCCCTGGCGTTCGGCCTGAAGAAAGGCGATTACGACAGCATCAACTTCATCAACAACTTCCTGCACCAGATCAAGCACGATGGGACCTATGATCGTATCCACGACAAGTGGTTCAAGAACAAGGACTGGCTGAAGGACATGGAATGAGTCTGGCGTGCTGACCAGTCTTTGACCCCAACGCGCAGGCCGGTCCTGCGCGTTCGCTTTTATGGAATGACCCGAACGTGATCAAACACAAGCAAGCCCGCTGGCCCTGGCATGGGCTGACGGCGCTGATCCTGGTGGGCCTGGCCGCGAGCCTGTACCTGGCCACCTCGATGATCTCCTACGAGTGGCGCTGGAACCGAGTGCCACAATATTTCGCCTACCAGGCCGAAGAAGCGCAGCGTGCTGCCGACTACGGCACCGTGGAGGCTGTCGTCGAGCAGGGCGACACGGCGCAGGTGACGCTCAAGGAAGAGGGCGGCGGTCAGCAGGTGCTGAACGTGGCCCGCGACAGCCTGCAGGTGAGCCGGGGCGACGACGTGGCCGAGGGCGATGCCATCGGCGTCACCCGCAGCTGGTCCGCCGGCCCGCTGGTCTGGGGCCTGTGGACGACGGTCTGGCTCTCGGCGGTGTCCGGCGTACTGGGGCTGCTGATCGGGCTGCTGGCAGGGTTGTGCCGGTTGTCCAGCAACCCGACGCTGCATGGCCTGTCCTCGATCTACGTCGAGCTGGTGCGCGGCACGCCGCTGCTGGTGCAGATCTTCATCTTCTACTTCTTCATCGGGACCGTGCTGGACCTGTCCCGGGAGTTCGCCGGCGTGGCCACGCTGGCGCTGTTCACGGGGGCCTACGTGGCCGAGATCGTGCGCGCCGGGGTGCAATCGGTGGCCAAGGGGCAGAGCGAGGCAGCACGCTCCCTGGGCCTCAATGCCGGGCAGTCGATGCGCCACGTCATCCTGCCCCAGGCCTTCAAGCGCGTCCTGCCGCCGTTGGCCGGGCAATTCATCAGCCTGGTCAAGGACAGCTCCCTGGTGTCGGTCATCGCCATCACCGAACTGACCAAGAGCGGGCGCGAGGTCATTACCACGTCGTTCTCGACCTTCGAGATCTGGTTCTGCGTGGCAGGCCTCTACCTGTTGATCAACCTGCCGCTGTCGCGACTGGCCAGCTGGCTCGAGCGGAGGCTTGCGCAAAGTGATTGACGTTCAGAACCTGTTGAAGGTCTTCGATGCCCGCGGCCACGTGGTGCGTGCGGTGGATCAGGTCAGCACCCGTGTCGCCAAGGGTGAAGTGGTGGTGGTGCTGGGGCCGTCGGGCTCAGGCAAGTCGACCTTCCTGCGCTGCCTGAATGGCCTGGAGGATTTCGACGCCGGGCACGTGGCGATCGCCGGCATTGCCCTGGACGACCCCAAGACCGACATCAACGCCTACCGCCGCGAAGTCGGCATGGTCTTCCAGCATTTCAACCTGTTCCCGCACATGACCGTGCTGGAGAACCTGTGCCTGGCACAGAAGGTGGTACGCAAGCGCGGCAAGGCCGAGCGCGAGGCCAAGGCCAAGGCGTTGCTGGAGAAGGTCGGGATTGGTGCCAAGGCCAACGAATACCCCTCCAGGCTGTCCGGCGGGCAGCAGCAGCGCGTGGCCATCGCTCGAGCCCTGGCCATGGACCCGAAGGTGATGCTGTTCGACGAACCGACCTCGGCCCTCGACCCGGAAATGGTCGGCGAAGTGCTGGATGTGATGAAGACACTGGCCCAGGAAGGCATGACCATGGTCTGCGTGACCCACGAGATGGGCTTCGCCCGCGAAGTGGCCGACCGTGTGCTGTTCTTCGACCATGGCAAACTGCTGGAGGATTCGGCGCCTCGTGAATTCTTCGCTTCGCCAAAGGACCCGCGGGCCCAGGCGTTCTTGCGGCAGGTGCTCTGAGAAGGAGGAGCGGCAAGCAGACTGCGGCGACGAGATACCGTCTTGGGCTGCACGGGTCCTGTGGGAGTCCGCTCGCCGCCTTGGCGCCGCGCTGTCGCGCAGAGAACATAGCGATAGCTGGCAGGATCCGAAGCTTCATTGCTAATCGATTTTAGGGCCGCTCTGCGGCCCATCGCGGCACTGGGGCCGCTCCTACACCCGTAGCCCCACCGTGCGGGGTTGCAGGCTATCGCGGTCACCTGTGGGAGCGGCCCCTGTGCCGCGATTGGGCCCGCAGGGCCCACAAAACCCTAAAAATTATTTCCTTTGAAATCAACAAAATATTTTTTGTTCTATAGGAGCTGGCTTGCCAGCGATAGCGTCCGTGCAGCGACGCTAGGGTCGGCAGGTATTGGCATGCGGTGAGGCTACCGACGCCATCGCGGGCAAGCCCGCTCCCACATTGTGGCTCAGACCGGCGCACTCCCTCTGTGGGAGCGGGCTTGCCCGCGATGAGGGCGGTGACGCACCGGATGAGTTAGCGTCCTGTCCCTAGAACAGCCGCGACACCAACGCCGTCACCGCCGTTTCGACCCGCAGGATGCGATCGCCCAGCTGTACCGGCGCAAGGCCGGCCTTGGCCAGCAGGTCCACCTCATAGGGGATCCATCCGCCCTCCGGCCCGATGGCCAGCGTCACCGGCCCCTCGACCCCGCGCGGGCAGGCGGGGTAGGGACCGGGGTGGCCCACCAGGCCCTGGGTGCCTTCCACCAGCGCAGGCAGCCGGTCTTCGACGAAGGGCTTGAAGCGCTTCTCGATGATCACCTCCGGCAGCACCGTGTCCCGCGCCTGCTCCAGGCCCAGCACCAGGTTCTCGCGGATCGCCTCGGGGGCCAGGAACGGGGTTTGCCAGAAGCTTTTCTCGACCCGATAGCTGTTCACCAGCACCAGACGCGGCACCCCCAGGGTCGCGACCGTCTGGAAGATCCGACGCAGCATCTTCGGGCGCGGCACGGCCAGGATCAACGTCAGCGGCAGCTTGGGCGGCGGCGGCTGGGTAAGGTCCACCACCAGTTCCGCCTCATCAGGCGCCAGACGTGTCACCGTCGCGCTGCCCATCGCCCCACCAAGCACGCCGACGCGCAGGCTGTCGCCTACCGCAACACGATGGATGTCCTGCATGTGGGTCAGACGGCGGCCACCCAGGACCACCCGATCGGCCGCGGTGAAATCGGCGGCCTCGAGCAACAACAGGTTCATGGCTGGGCCGCAGGCGGTTGATCGTCAGGGTGTTCGGCGGCCTCACGCTCGGCACTGCGCTTGCGCACCAGACCCCCGAACAGCACGCCGATCTCGAACAGCAGCCACATCGGCACTGCCAGCAAGGTCTGCGAGAAGATATCGGGCGGCGTGAGCACCATGCCGACCACGAAGCAGCCAATGATCACATAGGGCCGGATCTTGCGCAGGTAACCGACATCGACCACCCCGATCCACACCAGCAGCACCACGGCCACCGGGATCTCGAACGCGACGCCGAAGGCGAAGAACAGCGTCATGACGAAGTCCAGGTAGCTGGCGATGTCCGTCATCATCGACACGCCTTCCGGGGTCGCTGCGGCGAAGAAGCCGAAGATCAGCGGGAACACCAGGAAGTAGGCGAAGGCCATGCCGGCATAGAACAGCACGATGCTCGACAACAGCAACGGGATCGCGACGCGTTTTTCGTGACGGTACAGCCCTGGCGCGATGAACCCCCAGACCTGCTGGAGAATGAACGGGATCGCCAGAAACAGCGACACCGTCATGGTCAGCTTGAAGGGGGTCAGGAACGGCGAGGCCACATCGGTGGCGATCATCGTCGCATTGGGCGGCAGGTGCTCACGCAACGGCGCGGACACCAGGGTGTAGATCTGCTGGGCGAAGGAGAACAACCCGGCGAAGATCAGGAAGATGGCGGCGACGCAGCGTAGCAGGCGCGTGCGCAGTTCGGTCAGGTGCGACACCAGCGGCATCGGCTGGTCATGTTCCGGTGTTTCGCTCATGGGGCCTTGGGTGTCCGGGGCGGTGAGGCCGGGTCGGTGGGCGAACCGGCCAGGGGAGCGGTCTCGACCGGCTGCTCGACGACCGGCGCGGGCGTCGGCGCACCAGGCGGTGCGTCCTGTGCAAGGGGCTGCACGTTGGCAGCGGAGGAAGCCGCCGGCCCTTTCGGGTCGAGGATCCGGCGAGCTTCCTGCTCCAGCGACACGATGTGCTCGTTGTGCAGCTGACGACGGATCTCGTCGGCGCCGATTTCCCGTTCCACTTCCTGGCGAATGCTGTTGAAGCTGCGCTTGAGCCGGCCGATCCATAGCCCGGCGGTGCGAGCGGCGCCCGGCAGGCGTTCAGGGCCCAGCACCAACAGGGCGACCAGGCTGACGAGCAGCAGCTCGCTGAAACTGATGCCGAACATCGGTCAGTCGTTCCGCGGTGGCGTTTGCACGGGGCGCGCCTGGCCGTCGATCGTCGTCGGCGGTGGGGTCACCGGCGTGGTCTCGTGCGTGGGCATCGGCTGAGCCGGGGCGACAGGGGGTGGCGTTGGCTCGACCGGCTTGGTCTCCTCGTCGCTCATGGCCTTGCGAAAGCCCTTGATGGACTCGCCCAGATCGCCGCCGAAGTTCTTCAGCTTCTTGGTGCCGAAGACCAGGACCACGACGATCAGCAGGACGATCCAGTGTTTCCAGTCGAAAATACCCATGACGGTTTACCTCGAGTTCGTGATTCAGGCAGAAGGCTGACGGGCCGCTTTTTCGACATGCCCGGACAGGCCGAAGCGGCGCTCCAGTTCGTCGAGCACGGCCTGGGGATGCTGGCCGAGCGCGCTGAGCATGATCAGGCTGTGGAACCACAGGTCGGCGGTTTCATAGATGACGTCGCTGCAGTCATGGCTGATGGCAGCGTCCTTGGCAGCGAGGATGGTCTCGACCGACTCTTCGCCGACCTTTTCCAGAATCTTGTTCAAGCCCTTGTGGTACAGGCTGGAAACGTAGGAGCTGTCGGGCGCGGCATGCTTGCGCGCTTCGAGCACCTCGGCGAGGCGCGTGAGGGTGTCGCTCATGTCAGTGTCCTGCAGAGTAGATGGCATCCGGGTCCTTCAGGACCGGATCGACGGTGACCCACTGGCCGTTCTCGAACACACGGTAAAAGCAGCTTTCGCGTCCGGTGTGACAGGCGATATGGCCGACTTGTTCGACCCGAAGGATGATCACGTCGGCATCGCAGTCCAGGCGCATCTCGTGCAGTTTCTGCACATGCCCGGAGTCTTCGCCCTTGCGCCACAGTTTGCCACGCGAGCGTGACCAGTAGATGGCGCGCTGCTCGGCGGCGGTCAGCGCCAGCGCTTCGCGGTTCATCCAGGCCATCATCAGCACGCGCCCGGTCTGGTGGTCCTGAGCGATGGCCGGCACCAGGCCATCGTCGTTCCACTTGATCTCGTCCAGCCAGTCTTTCATCGTTCACTCCAGCATCGGGCCCGCTCCTGTACCGGACCCTGGCGCTAGTGTGCCAGCCAGGGCCTGGCCTGGCTATCGGCGTACGATCAGATAGAGCCCGCTGGAGAGCATCACCCAGGCAGGCCAGGTGGCAGGGTCACTGAAGCTGGCCGCACCCAGCATCAAGGTCACACCGCCGCCCAGCAGGCCTGCGCCCAGCAGACGCAGAGGCCAGCGATCTTCGTCGCGGCGCTGACGGGGCAGCTTCGGGTCCTTCAGGTGGGGCTGCGACAGGCGTTCGAGCAGGTCGCGGGTCATGTCGGCCAGGTGCGGCAACTGCTCGGCCTGGCTCTGCAGGTTGCCCAGCACGGCCCGAGGGCTGTAGCGCTCGCGCATCCAGCGTTCCAGATAAGGCTTGGCGGTGCTCCACAGGTCCAGTTCCGGGTACAGCTGGCGCCCCAGACCCTCGATGTTGAGCAGCGTCTTCTGCAGCAGCACCAGTTGCGGCTGGACTTCCATGTTGAAGCGGCGCGCCGTCTGGAACAGGCGCATCAGCACCTGGCCGAACGAGATGTCCTTGAGCGGCTTTTCGAAGATCGGTTCGCAGACGGTGCGGATCGCCGCCTCGAACTCGTTGAGCTTGGTCTGCGCGGGCACCCAGCCCGAGTCGATGTGCAACTGGGCGACGCGGCGATAGTCGCGCTTGAAGAAGGCGAACAGGTTGCGCGCCAGGTAGTCCTGGTCTTCCGGGGTCAGGCTGCCGACGATCCCGCAGTCGATGGCGATGTACTTGGGCGCCCAGGGCTTGACCGTGCTGACGAAGATGTTGCCCGGGTGCATGTCGGCGTGGAAGAAGCTGTCGCGGAACACCTGGGCGAAGAAGATCTCGACGCCGCGCTCGGCCAGCAGCTTCATGTCGGTGCGCTGGTCGGCCAAGGTCGCCAAGTCGGTGACCGGCACCCCGTAGATGCGCTCCATCACCAGCACCTTCGGCCGGCAGAAGTCCCAGTACACCTGGGGCACGTACATCAGCTCCGAGCCTTCGAAGTTACGCCGCAGCTGGCTGGCGTTGGCCGCCTCGCGCAGCAGGTCGAGCTCGTCGTAGATGGTCTTCTCGTAGTCGCCCACCACTTCCACCGGGTGCAGGCGCCGGGCATCGACGGAGACGCGCTCGGCGCCCTTGGCGATCAGCAGCAGCCAGGCCAGGTCCTGGGCGATGATCGGGCGCAGGCCCGGACGCACCACCTTGACCACCACCTCTTCGCCGGTCTTGAGCCGCGCCGCATGCACCTGGGCGACCGAGGCCGAGGCCAGCGGCTCGACATCGAAACGGCTGAACACCTCGCCGACCGTGGCGCCCAGTTGCGCCTCGATCAACGCCACGGCCTTCTGCGGATCGAAAGGCGGCACCCGGTCCTGCAGCAGCATCAGCTCATCGGCCACGTCCGCCGGCAGCAGGTCGCGCCGGGTGGACAGCAACTGGCCGAACTTGATGAAGATCGGCCCGAGGTCCTGCAGGGCCATGCGCAGGCGGGCGCCACGGCTGATCGGTGAAGGCTTGCGCGGCCACCAGCGCCACGGCATGAACAGCCGGAGGCAGCGCAGCCACCATGGCAGCGGCAGATCGAACAGCACGTCATCGAGACGGTAGCGAATCACTACGCGCTGGATGCGGAACAGGCGGCGGACGGCAAGCAGCTTCATGCGTTATCGCTGGCATCAAGGGATCGGGCAAGGCGCGCCAGGCGCGCCTCGAGGCGTTCGAGGTCGACTTTCAGGTGATCAAGTTCGCGGAAGGCGGCTTCCGCTTCGCGTTGGCCGACCAGCGTGCGCGATTCCTCGGCCAGGTACTCGGCGAGGTTCTGGCCGAACCGCGCCAGGCCGTCCTGGGTCCAGCGCGCGCGCTGGCGTACGTGCCCGGCCAGCAGGGCGGTCGGCACCGGCCCCAGCCAGCGGGCCAGTTCATGCTCCCAGTCCAGCTCCAGGTCCTGCAGCACGCCGAACAACTCGAGCAGCGGCCCGGTATCGCCCAGCAGCTCGACCTCGGGGCTGTGCAGGACACGGGTCTTGTCCTTGGACAGGGCCAGGCGTGCCAGGCTGCTGGCCGGGGCGCGCAGGGTACAGTCCACCGCACCTTCCCACTGGCCGGCCAGCATCAGGCCTTCTTCGTCGGGCAGCAGGAAAAGCGTGAAGGCCGGCTGACGGCAGTCGATGGCGATCACCGTGCCCTCGAGGCTGGCCAGGCGCGGCAAGGCCGTGCTGTCCAGGCGCAGGACCCGGTTCAGGCCATGCTCGACGCTGGCGATGAGGCCGGCCAGGAGCATCAGGGCTTGATCCCGCGGTGCAGGGCGACGATGCCGCTGGTCATGTTGTGGTAGGTGACCCGGTCGAAGCCTGCGCTGACCATCATCGACTTCAGGGTTTCCTGGTCGGGGTGCATGCGGATCGATTCGGCCAGGTAGCGGTAGCTTTCCGAATCATTGGTGATCAGCTTGCCCGCCAGGGGCATGAAGGCGAAGGAATAGGCGTCGTAGGCCTTGGACATCAGCGCGTTGGTCGGCTTGGAGAACTCCAGCACCAGCAGGCGACCACCGGGCTTGAGCACGCGCAGCATCGAGCGCAGGGCGTCTTCCTTGTGGGTCACGTTGCGCAGACCGAAGGCGATGGTCACGCAATCGAAGTGATTGTCCGGGAAGGGCAGCTTTTCGGCGTCGGCCTGGACGAACTCGATGTTGCCCGCCACACCACGGTCGAGCAGGCGATCGCGGCCTACCTTGAGCATGGAGGCGTTGATGTCGGCCAGCACCACCTGGCCGGTCGGCCCGACCAGACGCGAGAACTTGGCGGCCAGGTCGCCCGTACCGCCGGCGATGTCCAGCACGCGGTTACCGGTGCGCACACCCGACAGCTCGATGGTGAACCGCTTCCACAGCCGGTGCATGCCGCCGGAGAGCACGTCGTTCATCAGGTCGTACTTGGCCGCGACCGAGTGGAAGACCTCGGCGACCTTGGCCGCTTTCTCGCTCTCTGGGACGTTCTTGTAGCCGAAATGCGTGGTGGGTTCGGCGTGGCCGCCTTTGCGCTGGTCGTTCATATCGCTTCACCGAGAAAAATTACCGCCATTCTAGGGCGAACGGCCGGATTTGTCTTGACGGGGTGTGCTGCCCGATGGGCACGGGCATAATATCGATACTGTCTTACACCCAGGATTCAATGAATGACCCAGATCAGCGTGGAACGTCCCCATCACCTCGGCCGCGAAGCCGCGCGCGCCAAGGCCGAGGCCCTGGTCGACAAGCTGTCCGGCAAGTACGACCTCAAGGCCGACTGGCAGGGCGATCGCGTCGACATCTCGCGTAGCGGCGCCAACGGCAGCGTGTTCATCGGCGACGACCGCATCCGCATCGACCTCAAGCTCGGCATGATGCTGTCGATGATGAGCGGCACCATCCAGGGCGAGATCGAGCGGGCGCTGGACAAAGCGCTGGCCTGACAACGTCCTATCGCTGGCAAGCCAGCTCCCACCCAGACCTCTGCAGCCGTCGGTCTAGGCATGGCTGCGCAAGCAGCTTGTGGGAGCGGGCTTGCCCGCGATGCAGGCGCCGCGGATCGTGCTCTGTCGCGGATGAGTCAGCCCTCTAGACGGGCCTGGGGTGCATCACCGCAGGCTGCCGTTCCTGCTGCAGAAAGCCCATCACGACCGGCGCGATGGTCTCGGCGCGGGTGATGAGGAACAGGTGCCCATCGTCGATCACATGCAGCTTGGCATGGGGAATCCGCCAGGCCAGCAGGCGCATGTTGACCAGCGGAATCAACGGGTCGTCGTCGCCTGCCAGCACCAGCGTCGGCTGGCGCAGCCTGTGCAGCCACGGCAGGCTGCTCCAGCCCAAGGCCGCGAACAACTGCCAGTAGTAGCCCGTCCTGTCGCCCGCCCGGACTTTGGCGGCATGCTCCAGCGCCAAAGCCGGGTCACGGCGCAGGCTGCCGCCATAGATCAGTCCAGCCAGGCGCACCGTCTCGTCGGGATCCGTATAGCGCCGCGGGCTGGCCATCGCCCAGAGCACGCGAGGCTCGGCCGGCACCATGGGTACCCCGGCGGCGGTCGCGGCCAGGATCAGCTTGCGGCAGCGTTGCGGATAGTCGCGGGCGAACTGCTGGGCCAGTCCACCGCCCCAGGACACGCCGATCACGTTGACCTGGGCGTACCCCAGGGCATCGAGCAGCTGCGCGCTCAATCGCGCCAGACCGCTGAACCGGTAGGGGCGAGGGGGCGTTGACGAGCCACCGACCCCGGGTGCGTCGAAGGCGATGACTTCCAGCGCGGGGTCCAGGGCCTCGATGAACGGGAAGACCAGTTCGAGGTTGGCGCCGATGCCATTGAAGATCAGCAAGGGGGTCAGGTGCGGCTGCCCAGGCCGCACGGCGGTGCGCAAGGCTTGACCGTCCACGTGCACGGTCTTGAAGACATACGGCTGCGACATGGCGCTTTCCTGTGAGGGTGATGGGCACTGGGCCTGCAAGAAGGTCGTCGGCTCAGCGGTCATGGACATAAGTACCCGGTGCGGCGGCGTCCGGGGCATGGCCCTTGTCGCCCAATTGCTCGGGGGCGGTCTTCAAGGGGCCGGAACGTGCCTCCAGCCAGGCCTGCCAGTGGGTCCACCAGGAACCGCCATGGGGTGTGGCCGCGCCCTCCCAGGCGTGCGGATCATCGACACCGGCCATGCCGGCCTGAAAGCGTGCCTTGGGGTTGCCAGGCGGGTTGAGAATGCTCTGCACATGGCCGCTGTTGGACAACACGAACTCGACCTGGCCACCGAACAGGCGCGCCGAGCGGTAGCAGGCCTGCCACGGCGTGATGTGATCGGTGGTGGCGCCCAGGCAGTAGACGTCTGCGCGTACCTGGGCAAGGTCGATCGCCGTACCGCAGACCTCCAGCGCCCGGGCGCGGGTCAGGGGATTGTGTCGGTACAGGTCGATCAGGTCGCCGTGGAAGGCGGCCGGCAACCGGGTGGTGTCATTGTTCCAGAACAGGATGTCGAACGGCGGCGGTGTCAGGCCGAGCAGGTAGTTGTTGACCCAGTAGGGCCAGACCAGATCATTCGGGCGCATCCAGGCGAACAGGCGAGCCAGCTCCTTGCCTTCCAGCACCCCCGCCTGATAAGAGCGCTGACGTGCCTCATCCAGCGTACGGTCGTCGGTGAACAGTACCAACGGGCTGTCCAGCGTGGCGTCGAGCACGCTGACCAGCAGCGTCAGGCTGTGCAACGCAGGTTGCCCGAGCGCGGCGTAGTGGCCGGCCAGCGCGGCGCAGGTGATCCCGCCGGAACAGGCGCCCAGGACGTTCACATCCACGCTGCCGGTGATGGCGCGCACGGCGTCGATCGCGCCTTTGAGTGCTTCGACGTAGGTCGACAACCCCCATTCGCGCTGGTCCGGGGTAGGGTTGCGCCAGCTCATCATGAAGGTCTGCTGAGCGATCGACAGGCTGAAGTGCACCAGGCTCTTGTCCGGTGTCAGGTCGAAGACATAGAACCGGTTGATCTGCGGCGGCACGATCAGCAAGGGCCGCCTGCGGACCTGGTCCGTGAGGGGGCGGTACTGAATCAGCTCGAGCACGTCGTTGCGATAGACCACCGCGCCCTCGCTGGTGGCCACGTCGCGGCCCACGACGAACGCGTTCGGCTCGACCTGACGTGGCATGCCGCCATTGTCCAGCCAGTCCCTGGCCAGGTTGGCCAGCCCCGCGACGGCGCTCTGGCCGCCGGTTTCCAGCAGGCGCTTGAGCGCGGCCGGGTTGGCGGGCGAATTGGTCGGCGCCAGGGCTTCGGTGAGCTGATGGACGAGGAAGTGGCCGCGATGGATGTCCGCAGCCGGCAGCCCGCTGTGCTCGACCCAGTCGTGCAGTTCGTCACGCCAGGCCAGGTAGGCCTGCAAGCTGCGGCGGTAGAGCGGGTTCTGGGTCCAGGTGGGGTCGGCGAAGCGTCGGTCTCCACGCGGTGGCTCCAGCGTGGAACTGCCTGCCAGCACCTCCTTGATCCGCTCGCCCAGTCGATAGGCATGCCGCGCACTGTGCAGGGGATGACGCAAGGCATGCTGCGCCAGGGCTCGCGCGCTGGCCAGCAGGTCCCTGCCTTGCAGGCCCGTGAGGGGGTTCAAGCCATCGGCGCTGCGGGGTGGCCGCTCGCCGGCAGGGGTGCGACGCATCGGTGAGGCTTCCTTGTGCTCGAGCGAAGGGTCGTGGCGCATCGATCTGCACCGGTGTCTGGGGACAGGGTGGTCCTACACCCCATTCAAGCACACCTCACAGCATCAGTTTGACCACCGACTCGGACGGATCGCGCGAGCGCCCGGCCTCGCGCAGTGCGTCCAGGTAGTCCGACCACAGCGCCTCCTGCCGCAGGCACAGCTGCTCCAGGTACTCCCAGGTGAACAGGCCGCTGTCATGCCCGTCGTCGAAGGTCAGCTTGAGGGCGTATCGCCCGGCCGGCTCGACACCGGTCAGCCCGACACCCAGCTTGCCGACCTGCAGGATCGGCTTGCCATGGCCCTGTACTTCGGCAGACGGCGAGTGCACCCGCAGGAACTCGGCCGGCAGGTGATACACCTCGTCAGGCCCGTAGGTCAGGGTCAGGGTCTTGGCGGCCTTGTTCAGGTTGATCGCGCTGGGCAATCTGGGCATGGCGGCAGTCTCGATGGCAGTGGGGGCACAACGCTACAAGTCACACGCGGCAAGCTGCAAGTGGTTCGTGGTGACGACAGGCGAGGGTTTGTCTCGGCGGGACGGCAGCTTGAGGCCGCTGGGGGCATGGGTGAACAAAAAAGCTCCAAGCCGACGTGATCAGCTTGGAGCTTGGGGCTTGCGCTTGGAAGCCTCAGAGAATGTAGCGAGACAGGTCTTCGTTCTGCGCCAGTTCACCAAGGTGGCCATTCACGTAGTCGGCGTCGATGCGCAGCGGGGCCTCGTCGTGACCGCTGGCCATGTCGCCGGCGCTGAAGGAGACTTCTTCCAGCAGGCGTTCGAGCAGGGTGTGCAGGCGGCGGGCACCGATGTTCTCGGTCTTCTCGTTGACCTGATAGGCGATTTCGGCCAGGCGCTTGATGCCTTCGGGCGCGAACTCGATGTTCAGGCCTTCGGTCTTGAGCAGCTCACGGTACTGTTCGGTCAGCGACGCGTGCGGTTCTTGCAGGATGCGCTCGAAGTCCTCGGGGGTCAGTGCCTTGAGCTCGACGCGGATCGGCAGACGGCCCTGCAGCTCTGGTACCAGGTCGCTCGGCTTGCTCAGGTGGAACGCACCGGAGGCGATGAACAGGATGTGGTCGGTCTTGACCATGCCCAGCTTGGTGTTGACGGTGCAGCCTTCGATCAGGGGCAGCAGGTCGCGCTGTACACCCTCGCGGGAGACATCGGCGCCGCCGACGTTGCCGCGCTTGGCAACCTTATCGATCTCGTCGATGAACACGATGCCGTGCTGCTCGACCGCTTCCAGGGCGTTGGCCTTGAGCTCTTCCTCGTTGACCAGGCGGCCGGCCTCTTCGTCGCGTACCATCTTCAGCGCTTCCTTGACCTTGAGCTTGCGCGATTTGCGCTTGCCCTTGCCCATGTTGGCGAACAGGCTCTGCAACTGGTTGGTCATCTCTTCCATGCCGGGCGGCGCGGCGATTTCGACGCCAGCGTTCTCGGCGACCTCGATCTCGATTTCCTTGTCGTCCAGCTGGCCCTCGCGCAGGCGCTTGCGGAACAGCTGGCGGGTGTTGGAATCGCTGCTGCTGCTCGGCGCGGCTTCTTCGGCGAAGCTGCTGGCGGTACGTGCCTGGGGCAGCAGGGCATCAAGGATGCGCTCTTCGGCGGCATCTTCGGCGCGGTGGCGCACGCGGATGATCTCCTGCTCGCGCAGCAGCTTCAGCGCGGCATCGGCCAGGTCGCGGATGATCGACTCGACGTCACGGCCGACATAGCCGACTTCGGTAAACTTGGTCGCTTCGACCTTGATGAACGGTGCATTGGCCAGCTTGGCCAGGCGACGGGCGATTTCGGTCTTGCCGACGCCGGTCGGGCCGATCATCAGGATGTTCTTCGGGGTCACCTCGGCACGCAGCTCGGCCGGCAGCTGCATGCGCCGCCAGCGGTTGCGCAGCGCGATGGCCACGGCGCGCTTGGCGTCGTCCTGGCCGATGATGTGACGGTTGAGTTCGTGGACGATCTCGCGGGGGGTCATGGACATGATGATGTGGGTCCTCGGGCGACGTGATTCAGCGTGGAAAAGCCCGGCCACCGGGGCCGGGCGCCAGAACAGCTGATCACTCGGCCAGGTCCTGCTCCTCGATGGTCAGGTTGTGGTTGGTGAACACGCAGATGTCGCCGGCGATGTTCAGGGCCGTCTCGGCGATCTCGCGCGCCGACAGCTCGGTCTTGTTCAGCAGGGCACGTGCCGCGGCCTGGGCGAAGGCGCCACCGGAGCCCATGGCGATCAGGCCGTCTTCCGGCTCGACCACGTCACCGTTGCCGGTGATGATCAGCGAGGCGTCCTTGTTGGCCACGGCCAGCATGGCTTCCAGGCGGCTCAGGGAACGGTCGGTACGCCATTCCTTGGCCAGCTCGACGGCCGCACGCACCAGATGGCCCTGGTGCTTTTCCAGCTGCCCTTCGAAGCGTTCGAACAGGGTGAAGGCATCGGCGGTCGCGCCCGCGAAACCGGCGATGACCTGGCCGTGGTAGAGACGGCGGACTTTCTTCGCGTTGCCCTTCATGACGGTATTGCCGAGGGAAACCTGGCCGTCGCCAGCCATGACGACTTTGCCGTGGCGGCGGACTGAAACGATGGTAGTCAAGGGAGAGTCTCCACGCAGCGGGGCGAAAATGCCTGTTGCAGACTCATATGGGGGAAGGGGGGAGGGATTTCAACCCGAGGGAGTGGGAGGGAGGTGACGAGTGGTGGGTGGTGAGTTGCAAGCTACACGCTAGGCGTGGCTGGCGCCCTGTGCTTGCTTGTCAATGAAGGCAGGGCTGGATAAGGGTCTTTGCAGGCCCTGTCGCGGCCGGGCCGGCGCCCCGGCTGGTGCTCCCACACCCGTAGCCCCACCGCAGGGTTGCAGGCTACCGCGGTCACCTGTGGGAGCGGCCCCTGCCGGGGCGCCGGACCGGCCGCGATGGGCCGCAAAGCGGCCCCAGGTTCGTGAAATCGGCACTGCCTCCGAGCCTTTCACCAAAGCCCAGCTCAACTTCCCTACCGCTTTACCCCTCGTGACAAACCCGCCCATCGACCACCGTGTAACGCACCGCCCCCGGCAGGCAATGCCCGATGAACGGGCAGTTCTGCCCTTTCGAATGCCACTGCTCGCCTGCAACGGTCGACGCCGTGGGATCGAACAGCACCAGATCGGCCGCCGCGCCCACGTTCAACGCACCCGCCGGCAGGCGCAGGGCCTCGGCCGGGCCGTGGGTCAGGCGGGCCAGCAACGTCGGCAGGTCCAGCAGGCCGTCTTCGACCAGGGTCATAGCCAAGGGCAGCAGGATGTCGACGCTGCTGATACCGGGTTCGGTGGCGCCGAACGGGGCCAGCTTGGCATCGCGCTCGTGGGGCTGGTGGTGGCTGGAGATCGCCTGGATCACCCCCGACTTCACGGCCTCGCGCAGGCCGTCGCGGTCCGCGGCGGTGCGCAGCGGCGGCTGGACGTGGTAGAGGCTGGAGAAGTCGCGCAGCGCCTCGTCGGTCAGGATCAGCTGGTACAGCGCCACGTCGGCGGTCACTGGCAGGCCGAGGGCCTGGGCCTGGGCGATCAGGCGTGCGCCACGGGCGCTGGTGATCTGCGTGAAGTGCGCCCGCACACCGGTCTGTTCGACCAGCAGCAGGTTGCGCGCCAGGGCCACGGTCTCGGCCGTTTCGGGAATGCCCGGCAAACCGAGGAAACTGGCCATCGGCCCCTCGTGGGCCAGCCCACCCTGGGCCAGGTCGCGGTCCTGGGAATGGAAGATCACCGTCAGGTCGAAGGTCGCGGCGTACTCCAGCGCGCGTGCCAGGGTCCGGTTGTTGCCGATGCTGGTCAGGCCATTGCCGAAGGCCACGCAGCCGGCATCGCGCAGGGCGACCAGTTCGGCCAGTTGCTCGCCTTCCAGGCCCTTGGTCAGCGCACCGATCGGGAAGACCTTGCTGTGGCCGGCGTCCCGGGCACGGTCGAGGATCAGCTCGGTCACTGCCGAGGTGTCCAGCACCGGCTTGGTCTGCGGCGGGCAGCACAGGCTGGTGACGCCGCCGGCGACGGCCGCGCGGGTCTCGCTGGCGATGCTGCCCTTGCGGCTGTAGCCCGGCTCGCGCAGGGCCACGTCGAGGTCGACCAGGCCGGGCGCGGCCACCAGGCCCTGGGCCTGGATGAGCCGTTGCGCCTCGAACCCGGCAGGCGCCTGACCGATCGCCAGCACCTTGCCCTGGTCCAGGTGCAGGTCGGTGATGTCGTCCAGCCCGCTGTGGGGGTCGATGACCCGCGCGCCAAGAATGCTGATGCTCACAGGGCGTTCTCCTGAGCGAATTGACGTTGCGCGGTCTGCCCGCTCATGGCCATGGACAGCACCGCCATGCGCACGGCGATGCCGTAGGTGACCTGGTTGAGAATGACCGAGTGGGCCCCGTCGGCCACCGCCGACTCGATCTCCACGCCACGGTTGATCGGCCCCGGGTGCATGACGATGGCATCCGGCTTGGCCGCGGCCAGGCGTGCGGTGGTCAGGCCGAACAGGCGATAGAACTCGCCTTCGCTGGGCAGCAGGCCGCCGGCCATGCGCTCGCGCTGCAGACGCAGCATGATCACCACGTCGACGTCCTTCAGCCCTTCGGACAGGTCGGTGTAGACCTTCACGCCGTATTGCTCGATGCCGATCGGCAGCAAGGTCTTCGGACCGATCACGCGGATGTCCGGGCAGCCCAGGGCCTTGAGCGCCAGCATGTTGGAGCGGGCGACGCGCGAATGCAGGATGTCGCCGACGATGGCCACCGAGAGGTTCTCGAAGCTGCCCTTGTGACGGCGGATCGTGAGCATGTCGAGCATGCCCTGGGTCGGGTGCGCGTGACGGCCGTCGCCGCCGTTGATCACCGCCACGTCCGGGCAGACATGCTCGGCGATGAAGTGCGCGGCGCCCGAATCGGAGTGCCGCACCACGAACATGTCGGCGGCCATGGCCTCGAGGTTGCGCAGTGTGTCGAACAGCGTCTCGCCCTTGCTGGTCGAGGACGTCGAGACGTTCAGGCTGATCACGTCGGCCGACAACCGCTGAGCGGCCAGCTCGAAGGTAGTGCGGGTGCGCGTGGAGTTCTCGAAGAACACGTTGCACACCGTCTTGCCGCGCAGCAGCGGGACCTTCTTGACGGCACGCGCGCCGACCTCGAGGAAGGAGTCGGCGGTGTCGAGGATTTCGGTCAGCAGCTCACGGGGCAGGCCGTCGAGCGAAAGGAAGTGGCGCAGCTGGCCCTGATCGGTGAGCTGCAGCGGGCGCTTGGCGTCGAGTGGCGTCATCGCGAGGGTTCTCAAGGGGCGGTGGCAGGGGCGAGGTCCTGGCGCTCGAGGGCGAGCGGCGTGGGGCCGGACAATTTTACCCGTTCGTGGGCGTGCAGCGACAGCGTAGCGCCGAGCACGTTGGGACGGATCGGCAGCTCGCCGGCATCGAGGTCGAGCAGGCAGACCAGGGTGACGCTGGCAGGGCGCCCATAGTCGAACAGTTCGTTGAGCGCGGCGCGGATGGTACGCCCGCTCATCAGCACGTCGTCCACCAGGACCAGGTGCTGGCCTTCGATCTCGAACGGCAGCTCCGAGGGGCGCACCTGAGGGTGGAGGCCGTTCTGGCTGAAGTCGTCGCGGTAGAACGACACGTCGAGCGTGCCCAGGGGGCTGTCATCACCCAGCTCGGCCTGCAGGGCCTGGGCGACCCAGACGCCTCCGGTGCGGATGCCGATGAAGCGGGGCGTGTCGATGGCGCGGCGCGTCAGGTACGCGCGCAGGTCCACGGCCATCTGCCGAATCAGGTCGGCGGGATTGGGTAGGCTCATGCTTGCTCCTCAAGAAGCCGGGCGGGCCCGGCCTGAAACCGATGTCGAATCATTGTCCGGCGTTGGCGTCCAGCCAGCCTTGCAGCAGCAGGGCGGCGGCGATGGCGTCCACGGGATTGTCGCGGTAGCTGCCGCGCTGGCCGCCACGGGCCAGGCGCTCGCCCTTGGCCTCGAAGGTGGTCAGCCGCTCGTCATGGGTATGCACCGGCAGGTTGAAGCGGCCGTTCAGGCGGCGGGCGAACTTCTCGGCGCGCGCGCTCATGTCGCTGGGCGTACCGTCCATGTTCAGGGGCAATCCGACCACGATCGCGTCGGGTTTCCACTCGGCGACCAGACGCTCGACCTGGGCCCAGTCCGGGACACCGTTCTGGGCCTTCAGGGTACAGAGTTCGCGGGCCTGCCCGGTCACCACCTGGCCGACCGCCACGCCGATCTGCTTGGTGCCGTAGTCGAAACCCAGCAAGAGACGCAACCCAGCCATCAGGCGTGCCCCGCCTGGCTGGTCAGCAGGTTCAGGTCGATCCCCAGGCTGTGGGCCGCCGCGGCCAGACGCTCGTCGCTGCGGGTGTCGAAGAGGATGCGCGGGTCGAACGGGCAGTTCAGCCAGGCGTTGTCGGCCAGCTCGGCCTCCAGCTGCCCGGCCTCCCAGCCGGCATAGCCCAGGGTGATCAGGCTCTGACGGGGCCCGGTGCCCTCGGCGATGGCGAACAGCACGTCCTGGGAGGTCGACAGCGAGACGCCCTGCAGCTCGACGGTTCCCTCGTAGCCGGCGTCCTGGCTGTGCAGCACGAAACCCCGTTCGGTCTGTACCGGCCCGCCCTGGTAGATGGGCACGTGCAGGCAACCCGGCGAAGGTTCTTCGTCGGGGCGCAGCTGCTCGAGGATGTCGGCCAGGCTCAGTTCCTGCGGACGATTGACCACCAACCCCATCGCACCGTTGGCATTGTGCTCGACGATGTAGGTCAGCGTATGGGCGAAGTTCGGGTCGCTCATGTGGGGCATGGCGATCAGGAACTGATGCTTGAGGTAGCTGGGGGTATGGTTTTTCATGTTGGATAGTGTGGCGCCAGGCGGGGCAGGCCGCAAGGTGGGCGGTGGGGCGGGGCGTTACAAGGGGTGAATGGCGAGCTGTGAGCTGCAAGTTGCGAGCTGCAAGCTACAAGCTACAAGCTACAAGCTACAAGCTACAAGCTACAAGCTACAAGCTAGGTCATGGCTGATACTGGGGCGCTTGACTGCGGGGCAGGCATGGCGGGATGTACGGCCCCTGCGGGACCGATCGCGGCACAGGGGCCGCTCCTACACCCGTAGACCCACCGCCAGCGTTGCAGGCCATCGCGGTTCCTGTAGGAGCGGCCCCTGTGCCGCGATCGGCCCCGCAGGGGCCGCAAATTCGCACATTCGATACTGGATTTTGAACGTTTTGACGAACTCCTACCCAACGCCACTTGCCACTTGCCACTTGCCACTTGCCACTTGCCACTTGCCACTTGCCACTTGCCACTTGCCACTTGCCACTTAATTGCTGGACAACCGATCCCCCCGCGCAAAACGCCAGGTGCGGATGATCTCCAGCCGGTCGAACTCGGCCAGGTCGCCGGTGAACGGCGCGAACGGTGCCGCCAGCCTGACGATGCGCTGGGCGGCCTGGTCCAGCAGGGGCTGGCCGGACGACTCAAGCACCAGCACCTCGTACAGCGAGCCGTCCCGGTTGATCGACACCATCATCCGCAGGCTGCCGTAGATCTGCTGGCGGCGCGCCTCGTCGGGGTAGTTCAGGTTGCCGATGCGCTCGACCTTCTTGCGCCACTCCTCCTTGTACCAGGCGCCTTTGTCGCGCATGGTCGAGGCGGCGTTGAGGCGGTGGATGCGCGGCCGCTTGGCGTACAGCTGCTGCTCGTGGGACAGCTCCGCCTCCAGGCTGGCGATCTGGCTGGACAGCTGCGAGCTGTCGAATTCGGGCGCGGCAGGTTCGGGCGCGGGCTTGGGTGGGGTGGCCTTGGGCTGGCTGACCACTTTCTCCGGCTTGGGCGTGCGCGTGGTCACGGCGCTCTTGTCAGGTTTGGGGGGCGTCGGGACCGGGGGCTTGGCGGCCGGCGGCGGGGCCACCTTGTTGACCTTGCTGTCCTGGAACGGCGCGACCTCGGTGGTGGTCGGCACGGCCTTCTTGTCCAGGGTGCCGCTGCCCTGCTGATTGTCCTGCGCCTGGTAGTCGGCCTTCTCCGGGGCTTTCTCGCTCTTGAAGGTGGCGAGCGTGATGTCCATGGAGCGCCGGACTTCCTTGGGCACGTCGTAGGAAAAGCCCAGGCCCAGGATCAGGCCCAGGTGCACCAGGGCCGCCAGGGCCACGGTGAGGCCCAGCCGCCCGCTGGGGCGTCGGCGGGCTGAGCGCAGGGTATCGGGAATGTCGGCAGGCAACGTCATCGGGCATCCAGCGGACCGCGAAAGCCGGCGGCGGCGCCAGGGCGGGCACGCCGGTCAGGAAAGAAGACCGGCATGATACCGCACTCTGTCGGCACACCTGGCGTCGGTGATCAACGCGCCTTGAGCTGGCGCTCGATGGTGTCCATCAGACGCGCGCCGATCTGGGTGTTCTGCGCGGCGTCGATCTCGCGGATACAGGTCGGGCTGGTGACGTTGATCTCGGTGAGGTAGTCGCCGATCACGTCCAGGCCGACGAACCACAGGCCCTTCTCGCGCAGCGTCGGGCCGACCTGGGCGGCGATCCAGCGGTCGCGCTCGCTCAGCTCGCGCACCTCGCCCCGGCCACCGGCCGCCAGGTTGCCGCGGGTCTCGCCCTTGGCCGGGATGCGCGCCAGGCAGTAGGGCACCGGCTCGCCATCGATCATCAGGATGCGCTTGTCGCCGTCGACGATCTGCGGCAGGTAGGCCTGGGCCATGATCTGCTGCTGGCCGTGCTGGGTCAGGGTCTCGAGGATCACCGACAGGTTCGGGTCGCCCGGGCGATGACGGAACACCGAGGCGCCGCCCATGCCGTCCAGGGGCTTGAGGATGACATCGCCGTGGGTGCTGGCGAATTCACGCAGGATGTCGGCGCGGCGGCTGACCACGGTGGGTGCCATGCACTGGGGGAAGCGGGTGGCGAAGAGTTTCTCGTTGCAGTCGCGCAGGCTTTGCGGGCGGTTGACCACCAGCACGCCTTCGGCTTCGGCCTGCTCGAGCAGGTAGGTGCTGTAGACGAACTCCATGTCGAAGGGCGGGTCCTTGCGCATCAGGATCACGTCCAGCTCGGCCAGTGGGCTGTCCTGCTCCTCGCCCAGTTCGAACCAGCGTGCCGGATCGGCGAAGACCGTAAGCGGACGCATCTGCGCCCGCGCCTGGCCAGCGCCCAGGTACAGGTCGCGCTGCTCCATGTAGAACAGCGACCAGCCGCGCTCCTGGGCAGCCAGCAGCATGGCCAGCGAGCTGTCCTTCTTGTACGAGATGCCCGCAATGGGGTCCATGACAATCCCGAGGCGAACGCTCATGGGGAATTCCTCTTGGCGGCGAGGCCGCGGTGATTCGATTGAAAGTCGCTCAGGGTGGCGCCGAGTGCACGGCGGGTCAAGGGGAGAGCGGCAAGTAGTCAGCGGCAAGCCGCAAGCAGGTCGGCGTCGTGAGTGCCACCGTGCAGGGCTGAGGGGAATCGTGCCCAGGGAGGGTGTGCCCGTTGGGACGAGTCCGCTCAGCGCTGCCATTTTCGTTGACTCCCCCGCCCCAACCGCGCACGCTCCCTACTTGCAGCTTGCACCCCCGCTCAACCCCGCGACACCCGAGGCCCGCACCATGGAACATCCACTGAAGGTGATGGTGATCGACGACTCCAGCACCATCCGCCGCACCGCCCAGATCCTGCTGGGCGAAGCCGGCTGTGACGTGGTCACCGCAAGCGACGGGTTCGAGGCCTTGGCCAAGATCGTCGAGCAGGCGCCCGACGTCATCTTCGTCGACGTGCTGATGCCGCGCCTGGATGGCTACCAGACGTGCGCGGTGATCAAGCACAACAGCACCTTCAAGGACACCCCGGTGATCCTGCTGTCTTCCCGCGACGGGCTGTTCGACAAGGCACGGGGCAAGGTGGTCGGCGCCGATCGGTTCCTGACCAAGCCCTTCAGCCGCGACGAACTGCTCGATGCCATCAAGGCCCACGTACCCGGTTTCGTTGCCGGTCAGGAACGACACGCCTGCTGATGTCGCATAAGATGGCGGTATCGATTTCTCCCAGGGGACACAGCATGGCTCGAGTTCTGATCGTCGACGATTCACCGACGGAAATGTACAAGCTGACCGCGATGCTCGAGCGTCACGGGCACCAGGTGCTCAAGGCCGACAACGGCGCCGACGGCGTGGCCCTGGCGCGCCAGGAAAAGCCCGATGCCGTGCTGATGGACATCGTCATGCCCGGCATGAACGGCTTCCAGGCGACCCGGCAGTTGAGCAAGGATGCCGAGACCAAGGCCATCCCGGTGATCATGGTCACCACCAAGGACCAGGACACCGACAAGGTCTGGAGCCAGCGACAGGGCGCGCGCAGCTACCTGGTCAAGCCGATCGAGGAGCATGACCTGCTCCAGGTGCTCGAAGGCGTGCTGCCACGTTGATCTCGCGCCAGCCCCATGCAGCGCCCACGGCGTTCGAGCTGTTGCTGGAGATCGACCGGCGCTGCCGCCTGGTGGCCGCCGAACAGCCGTTCCAGGCCAGCCGTGCCGCCCAGTGGAGCGGGATCGGCTTTCGCATCGCCGGGCAGTGGTTCGTCGCGCCCATGGGCGAGATCGCCGAGGTGCTCGACGAGCCGCGCAGCAGCCGCGTCCCGGGCGTGCAACCCTGGGTACGTGGGATCGCCAACCTGCGAGGCCGCTTGTTGCCGGTGATGGACCTGAACCGCTTTCTCGGCCTGGGGCACGTGACGCCCGGCAAGCAGCGCCGGGTGCTGGTCCTGGACCACGAGACGGTGTTCGCCGGCCTGCTGGTCGACGAGGTGCTGGGGCTTCAGCATTTTCCCCAGCAGTCGCTGCAACAGGCTGTACCCCAGCCGTTGTTGCGTGCGGCCGTGCCGTATGTGCGCGGCCATTTCGTGGCCCAGCGCACCTGGGCCGTGTTCAGCCCGCATGCCCTGGCGCAGGCGCCTGGCTTTCTCGACGTGGCGTTGTAGAGGACCTTTTCACCGTGAGCACACCTGCCACTCCCGTCATCTCCCCGCGCCCGCGCAGCAGCCTGCAGATCACCGTTCTGTTCGGGGTGCTGATCCTGTCGATCGTCCTGCTGTTCGTCAACTTCACGCACCTCAACACCCAGTCGGCCTACGACAAGCAGTACATCGGCCATGCCGGCGAGCTGCGCGTGCTGTCCCAGCGCATCGCCAAGAACGCCACCGAGGCGGCCGCTGGCAAAGCCCTGGCCTTCAAGCTGCTGAGCGATGCACGCAACGACTTCGAGCGCCGCTGGAGCTACCTGAAGGTCGGCGACAAGACCACCGGCCTGCCGGCCGCACCGCGTGAAGTGCACGACGAGATGCGGGCCGTGCAGCGCGACTGGGAAACCCTGCGCGGCTACACCGACACCATTCTGGCCAGCGAACAGACCGTGCTGTCGCTGCACCAGGTCGCGGCGACCCTGGCCGAAACTGTCCCGCAGCTGCAGGTCGAGTACGAAAAGGTGGTCGAGATCCTGCTGCAAAGCGGCGCGCCGGCCAGTCAGGTGGCGGTCGCCCAGCGGCAGCTGCTGCTGGCCGAGCGCATCCTCGGTTCGGTCAATACCGTGCTGGCCGGCGACGACACCGCCGCCCGGGCCGCCGATGCCTTCGGGCGCGACGCCAGCCGCTTCGGCCAGGTGCTGGACGGCATGCTCAACGGCGACGCCTCGATCCAGGTGACCCGGGTCGAGGACGCCGACGCCCGCGCGCGGCTGGGCGAGATCGCCGAGCTGTTCCAGTTCGTCGCCGGGTCGGTCGACGAGATCCTCGAGACGTCGCCTGGGCTGTTCCACGTGCGCGAGGCGGCCGGCAACATCTTCAGCCTGTCGCAGACGCTGCTCGACGAGGCCTCGCACCTGGCCAACGGCTTCGAGCACCTGGTCGCCAGCCGGACCCTGGACACGCTGGGCGGGTACGCCCTCGGGCTGCTGGCGCTGACGTCGATCCTGCTGATCGCCTCGATCATGGTGCGCACCACCCGGCGCCAGTTGCGCGATACCGCGCAGAAGAACGAACGCAACCAGCAGGCGATCATGCGCCTGCTGGACGAGATCGAAGAGCTGGCCGATGGCGACCTGACCGTGACCGTGTCGGTGACCGAAGACTTCACCGGAGCGATCGCCGACTCGATCAACTATTCGGTCGACCAGTTGCGCGACCTGGTCCTGACCATCAACCAGAGTGCCGAGCAGGTCGCCAGCGCCGTCCAGGAAACCCACACGACCGCGCGCCAGCTGGCCAAGGCCTCGGAGCACCAGGCCGAGCAGATCAGCGAAGCGTCCCTGGCGGTGGGCGACATGGTCGAGTCCATCGACCGGGTCTCGGCCCATGCCTACGAGTCGGCCAAGGTGGCGGAACGCTCGGTGGCCATCGCCAACAAAGGCAACGAGGTGGTGCACAACACCATCGAAGGCATGGACAACATTCGCGAACAGATCCAGGACACCGCGCGGCGCATCAAACGCCTGGGCGAGTCGTCCCAGGAGATCGGTGACATCGTCAGCCTGATCGACGACATCGCCGACCAGACCAACATCCTGGCCCTCAACGCAGCGATCCAGGCCTCGCTCGCCGGCGAGGCGGGGCGCGGGTTCGCGGTGGTCGCCGACGAGGTGCAGCGCCTGGCCGAGCGTTCGTCGTCGGCCACCCGACAGATCGAGGCGCTGGTCCGTGCCATCCAGGCCGACACCAACGAGGCCGTGATTTCCATGGAGCAGACCACCGCCGAAGTGGTCCGTGGGGCGCGCCTGGCCCAGGATGCCGGCGTGGCCCTGGCCGAGATCGAAGGCGTGTCGCAGACCCTGGCCGAGCTGATCCACAGCATTTCCGACGCGGCCCAGTTGCAGACCTCCTCGGCCGGGCAGATCTCCCACACCATGGCGATCATCCAGCAGATCACCGCCCAGACCTCGGCCGGCTCCGGCGCGACCGCCGATAGCATCCGTCACCTGGCGCGCATGGCCAGCCAGATGCGCCGCTCGGTGTCCGGCTTCACGTTGCCGGCACCTGCGCCTGCCCCCGAGTCCGAGCGATGACCGTGCAGCCGCAGGACACTCCGATGCCGCGCGACGCCCATGACGCCGTTGCGCTGGTGTGGACGCGCGAGGCCATCGGTGCCTGTCTGGCCCAGGCTCGCCAGACGCTCGAACGGTTCGCCAGTGCGCCCCATGAAGTCGGCGTGCTGAACGATGTGCTCGACGACGTGCACCAGGTGCAGGGCTGCCTGCACATGCTCGAGCTGCGCGGTGCGGCGCACCTGGCGCGGGAGATCGAGGCGCTGGTCGAGGCCTTGGCCGCAGGCCAGGTCGGTCCGCGCGGGGACGTGCTTGGCGCGCTGTTCAAGGCCCTCGATCACCTGCCCATCTACCTGGAACGGCTGCGCAGCGCACGGCGTGACCTGCCGCTGGTCATCGTGCCGCTGATCAACCAGCTGCGTGCCTGCCGTGGTGCCGAGGCCTTGACGCCTGGCAGCCTGTTCGAGGGCGAACTGGCCGGGCAACGCCTGGCCGGGGCCGACGACCTGGCCAACCTGGACCTGTCGCTGGGTGCCTGGCGTGAACGCCTGCAAGGCGGGCAGGGCCACGATGCCCTGCGCTCGGTGGTCGAGGCGCTGTGTGACGATCTGCTGCGGATCAAGGAGCGCCTCGATGCCTCGGTACGCGAGGAGCAGCAGGCCCAGGCGCTGGAGGGTCTGCTCGCGCCGCTGCGTCAGGTCGCCGACACCTTGGCGGTGCTGGGCTTCCAGCAGCCACGGCGGGTGATCATCGATCAGGTGCTGGCGTTGCAAGGGCTGATCCAGCATGACCTGGACGACGATGGCACTGTGCTGATGGATGTCGCCGGCGCGCTGCTGTACGTGGAAACCAGCCTGCATGGCATGCTCGGCACACTCGAAGAAACCGGCCAGCTGTCGCTGCCGGGCACCGACCTGGCACAGATTCGCCAACAGGTGCTGAGCGAAGCGCTGGTCAATCTGGTGCAGGTCAGGGACGCACTGGCCGACGGTGCCTCTGACGCGTCTACGGACGAGCACCTGCGCCTGCCGTCGGCCCTGCTGCGCCAGGTCCAGGGCGCGTTGTGCATGTTGATGCTGCCTGAGCTGTCCCAGGTGGTGGAAGGCTGTGCCGCCTACCTCGACGGCCCCTGGCGCCAGACCGACCCTGCCCCGTCCGCCGAGGCCATGACGGCATTCGCCGAAGCCCTGAGCGCCGCCGAGTGCTGCGTGCAATGGCGCATCGCCGACCCCCAGGCCGACATCAGGGCCTTCATCGAGCACGCCCAGGCGCGTCTCGGCGAGCTGGGCAGTGGACCGCGTGCGCCAGCCATCGACACTGGCCTGGCCGAAGACAGCGTCGATGACGCGCTGCGTGCGGTATTTCTCGAGGAAGCCCAGGCCCTGCTGCCGGCTCTGGAGCGGCACTGGTTGCGCTGGCGCGCCGAGGCCCATCCGCATGCGGCGCTGGTCGAAGTCCGTCGCTTGCTGCACACCCTCAAGGGCAGTGGCCGCATGGTGCAGGCCCAGGCCATCGCCGAGCTGGCCGGGAGCGCCGAGCACGTGCTCAACCGTGCCCTGGAAGGGGGTGCCGCACTGAGCGGCGAAGCGCAGACGGCCTTGCAGCAGGCGCTGGCGACCTTGCCCGACCTGCTGGCCGAGTATGCCGAGGGCGCGCGTCCTCGCGTGGCCTGGACCGATCTGGCCGAGCACCTGCACGCCCTGGCATCGGACCCTGTGCAAGCGCCGCACACGGCCGAGCCGCTCGACTCACGACTGCTGGCCATCTTCGGCCAGGAGGCGCACGAGCACGTCAGCGTGCTCGACGACTTCCTGGCGACGGCCGAGCCGACCGGAGCCCCGGTTAACGACGCCTTGCAGCGGGCGTTGCACACCCTCAAGGGCAGTGCCGCGATGGCCGGTGTCTTGCCGATCGCCGAACTGGCCACCGCGCTCGACCGCCTGGTGCGCGAGTACAAGGCCCATCAACTGCCGGTGACGCAGGACGAACTGGCGCTGCTGGCGGACGCCCATCGCCTGTTGAGGCATGCCGTGGACGCGCTGCCGGCCAGTGCCCTGGAGGCGCTGACGGGCGCCGATGCCCTGATCGAGCGCCTCGGTGCCTGCGTCGATGCGCGCCTGCTGACGGTGCAGGCGCATGACGGCCACGCCCAACGTCCACGTCGCGACCCGCAGTTGATCGCCGGTTTCCTCGTGCAAGGCATGGACACCCTGCTCGATGCCGAGTCCGTGCTGTCGCACTGGCAGGAACAACCTGCCGCGCGTCAGTCCCTGGACACGCTGCTCGACGAGCTGACCGCCTTCGGCCAGGCCGCGCACCAGGCCGAGCTGTGGCAGGTGGATGAAGTCTGCGAGGCCCTGCTCGACCTGTATGGCGCCGTCGAAGAAGGCAGCCTGATGGCCGACGCCCTGTTCTTCGAGCACGCGCAGCAGGCCCATGAGACGCTGATCGACATGCTCGACGAGCTGGCCGCAGGGCAGGACGTCACGGCCAGACCGGCCTGCGTGGCGACCTTGCGCGCCTTGCTCGAGAAGGCCCTGGACCCGGCCTCGACCGGGCTGCTCAGCGCCGAGCACGGCGTGGTCGATCTGGGGCAGGCGCCGGCGACGCTGTCGCTGGACGACGACCGGCAACCGTCCCGTCAGACCGAGCGGCCCCTCGGCCTGGGCAACCGTTCTCCTGCCAGTGTCGACCCGCACTGGCGCGGGGAAAACGAACTGCTCGACGTGTTTCTCGAGGAGAGCGCCGACATCGTCGAAAGCGTCAGTGCTTCGCTGTCGCGCTGGCAGGCCGATTCGCGCAACACGGTGGAAGTCGAGAACCTGCTGCGCGACCTGCACACGCTCAAGGGCGGCGCGCGCATGGTGCAGATCAGCGCCATCGGCGACCTGGCCCATGAGCTGGAATTTCTCTACGAGTGGTTGGCCGCCGGACAGCTGCCGCCCAGTCCGGCACTGTCCAGCCTGCTTCAGACCTGCCACGACCGCTTGGCGCACATGCTCGATGCCGTGCGCCTCGGCCAGCCCCTGCACGCGGCCACGGCGCTGATCGACCACATTCGCAACTTCAGCAGCGCTGCGCTGAACGACAACGCCGCACGCCGTACGCCTGCGCCCCTGGCCGTGGCCGAGGTGCCTGCCGCCGCCCCCGAGCGGGCCGTGGGCGATACGGTGAAGGTGGCGGCCGAGCTGCTCGATGACCTGGGCAACCTGGCCAGCGAGCACGCCATCGTGCGGGGGCGCATCGAGCAGCAGATCAACGATGCCCAGGTGGCCTTGAGCGAGATGGAGACCACCCTCGAGCGCATGCGCGACCAGTTGCTCAGGCTCGACGGCGAGACCCAGGGCCCGCTCGGCCGCCTGGCCACCGAGGGCGATGCCTACGAAGACTTCGACCCCCTGGAAATGGACCGTCACTCGCACCTGCAGCAACTGTCGCGGGCGCTGTTCGAGGCCTCTTCGGACCTGCTCGACCTCAAGGAAACCCTGAGCCAGAAAGCCCAGACGGCCCAGGGGCTGCTGCTCCAGCAGGCACGGGTCAACAGCCAGCTGCAGGAAGGCCTGATGAGCACCCGCATGGTGCCCTTCGAGCGGCTGGTACCGCGCTTGCAGCGGGTGGTGCGCCAGGTCGCCAGCGAGCTGGGCAAGCAGGTCGAGCTGCTGGTGGAGAATGCCGAGGGCGAACTGGACCGCAGCATTCTGGAGCGCATGGTCGCCCCCCTCGAGCACATGCTGCGCAACGCCGTGGACCATGGCCTGGAAAGCCGTGAAGCCCGTCTGGCAGCCGGCAAGCCGGCCCAGGGCAGCATCTGGCTGAACCTGTTGCATGAAGGCGCCGACATCGTCATCGAGATGAGCGACGACGGTGCCGGCGTGCCCCTGGAGGCCGTGCGGCGCAAGGCGATCAAGCGCGGCCTGCTCGATCCACAGGCACGGTTGAGCGATCACGAGATCCTGCAGTTCATCCTGCGCCCGGGGTTCTCCACGGCCGAGCGGATCACGCAGATTTCCGGGCGCGGGCTGGGCATGGACGTGGTGCACGAGGAGGTCAAGCAACTGGGCGGCTCGATGAGCATCACCTCCAGCCCCGGCAAGGGCGCGACCTTCTCCATCCGCCTGCCGTTCGCGGTGTCGCTGAACCGGGCCCTGATGGTCAACCTGGACGACGAGCAGTACGCGATTCCCCTGGATACCCTGGAAGGGATCGTCCGGGTGCCGCCGGCCGAACTCGAGGCCTGCTACCAGCGCCAGCCGCCTTCCTATGCCTATGCCGGTCAGCAGTACCAGCTGCGCTACCTGGGCGACGTGCTGCAAGGCAATCCGCTGCCGCGCCTGATCGGGCAGAGCGTGCCGGTGCCGGTGCTGCTGGTCCACTCGGCCGACCAGGCCTTCGCCATCCAGGTCGACAGCCTCTCGCCCAGCCGCGAAATCGTCACCAAGAGCCTGGGCCCGCAGTTCGCTGCCGTGCCGGGGCTCTCGGGGGCTACCTTGCTGGGCGACGGCCGTGTGGTGCTGATTCTCGACCTGCTGGGGCAGTTGCAGGGCCAGCAGCGACGCCGTGCGCGCCTGCCCGATACCCAGGCGCCTGCGTTCGGCGAAGCCGCCCGGCCACCGTTGATTCTGGTGGTCGACGACTCGGTGACCGTGCGCAAGGTCACCACCCGGCTGCTGGAGCGCCATGGCATGCAGGTGCTGACGGCCAAGGACGGTGTCGATGCCATGATGGTGCTGGAAGAACGGCGCCCGGATCTGGTCCTGCTGGACATCGAGATGCCACGCATGGACGGCTTCGAGGTGGCCACGCGCATCCGCCGCGATCCGCGCCTGCACGATCTGCCGATCATCATGATCACCTCGCGCACCGGACAGAAGCACCGCGAGCGAGCCATGGCCATCGGCGTCAACGAGTACCTGGGCAAGCCTTATCAAGAGTCGGTGCTGCTGCAGAGCATCGCGCAGTGGAGTGCACCCCATGCTTGAACATGCCGCCGGGCAACGCAGCAGCATCACGGGCCTGCTGTTGCCACTGGCCGACCGTCACCTGGTGCTGCCCAACGTGGCGGTCGCCGAGCTGCTGGGCCAGCGGGGCGACCTGCTCGAGCACGGTCAGGCCGAGTGGCACCTGGGCTGGCTGACCTGGCGCCAGCAACGCCTGCCGCTGATCGGCTTCGAGGCGGCCTGCGGTGGTACCACGCCGGTGGGGGCATGGACCAAGGTGGTGGTGCTCAATGCGTTGGGCGATACCGGGCTGCGCCACCTGGCAATCCTGCTGCAGGGCCTGCCGCGTTCCTGCCGGTTGGACAGTCAGCTCAACTACGTCGACGTGCCCCTGGCGCCGCTCGAACTGGCGGCCGTCCAGGTGGGCGACGTGATCGCGCGGGTGCCGGACCTGCCGACCCTGGAGCGGCGGGTGATCGACGCCGGGTTCTGAGCGTCGACGCGCAGGTCGGCCCGAGGGAAAGGGAACCCGGTGCAGGGGCCGGGGGTCAGTTCTGGCATGTATTACGGTGAACGTTTCAATGCCTGGACGCACCTGGTCGGTGCCCTGCTGGCGTGCCTGGGGGCCGTCTGGCTGATCGTGAGCGCAGGCTTGCAGGGCGACCCCTGGAAAGTCGTCAGCGTCTCCATCTATGGCGTCACGCTGCTGTTGCTCTACAGCGTCTCGACGCTCTACCACAGCACGCGGGGCCGCACCAAGGTCATCCTGCGCAAGCTCGATCACCTGTCGATCTATCTGCTGATTGCCGGCAGCTACACGCCGTTCTGCCTGGTCAGCCTGCGCGGGCCGTGGGGCTGGAGCCTGTTCGGCGTGGTCTGGGGGCTGGCGGTGATCGGCATGCTGCAGGAAATCAAGCCGCGCTCGGAAGCGCGGGTGCTGTCGATCGTCATCTATGCCTTGATGGGCTGGATCGTGCTGGTGGCGGTCAAGCCGCTGCTCGCCACACTGGGGGGTGCCGGCTTCGCCTGGCTCGCCGGCGGGGGCGCGTTCTACACCATTGGCATTCTGTTCTTCGCCTACGACAAGCGCTTTCGCCACTGGCACGGCATCTGGCACCTGTTCGTCATCGTCGGCAGCCTGATGCACTTCGTGGCGATACTCGGGTTCGTCCTGTAAGGCGACTGCTCAGGCCTGTCTCAGAAGTCGCCCCAGAGCTGCTGCGCCACCGCCAGCGCCACCACAGGCGCCGTCTCGGTGCGCAAGACCCGTGGCCCCAGGCGTGCGGCCTGGAAGCCCTTGCCCTTGGCCTGCTCGACCTCGGCCTCGCTCAGGCCGCCTTCCGGACCGATCAGAAAGGCCAGGCGGGCAGGGCGCTCATGGGTGGTCAGCGGCTCGGCGACCGGGTGCAGGACCAGCTTGAGGTCGGCCTCGGCGCTGGCGGTCCAGTCGGCCAGGGAGGTCGGTGGGTGGATCACCGGCAGCGTCGAGCGGCCGCATTGCTCGCAGGCGCTGATCGCCACCTGCCGCCAGTGGGCCATGCGCTTGTCGGCCCGCTCGTCCTTGAGGCGCACTTCGCAGCGTTCGCTGACGATCGGCGTGATTTCCTGAGCGCCCAGTTCGGTGGCTTTCTGGATCGCCCAGTCCATGCGCTCGCCCCGCGACAGCCCCTGGCCGAGGTGAATGTGCAGCAGCGACTCGGGCTGGCCCGGCAGGGCCTGGTCCAGCGTCACACGCACGTGTTTCTTGCCCACCTCCAGCACATGGCCGCGAAACTCCTGGCCGCTGCCGTCGAACAGCTGCACGGCGTCGCCGGCGGTCAGGCGCAGCACACGTCCGATGTAGTGGGCCTGGGCCTCGGGCAGGTCGTGCTCGCCAAGGCTCAAGGCGGCATCGATGAAGAAACGGGACACTCTCATGAAGGGGCTCTGCTCACAGGGTTGAAGGGCCCGAAGGCCCGATGGATCATCGGTGGAACACGCAGGCGGGCCTCAGCCTGGGTCGCGGAAGTCAGGGTGGAAGCCCTCGGGCACGCTCACGCTGATCCGCTCGCGGGTGGCCAGATCGATGCCTTCGGTGGCCACCTCGGCCAGGAAGTCGATCTGCTCCGGCGTGATCACGTAGGGCGGCAGGAAGTAGACCACGCTGCCCAGCGGCCGCAGCAGGGCGCCACGGGTCAGGGCATGTTCGAAGACCTTCAGGCCGCGCCGTTCCTGCCAGGGGTAGGCCACCTTGCCGGCTTTGTCACGGACCATCTCGATCGCCAAGGCCATGCCGGTCTGGCGCACCTCGGCGACGTGCGGGTGATCGACCAGGTGCGCGGTGGCGCTGGCCATGCGCGCGGCCAGGGCCTTGTTGGCCTCGATCACCTGGTCCTGCTCGAAGATGTCCAGGGTCGCCAGCGCGGCGGCGCACGCCAGCGGGTTGCCGGTATAGCTGTGCGAGTGCAGGAAGGCGCGCAGCGTCGGGTAGTCGTCGTAGAAGGCCTGGTAGACGTCGTCGGTGGTCAGGCAAGCGGCCAGCGGCAGGTAGCCACCGGTCAGGGCCTTGGACAGGCAGAGGAAGTCCGGGCGGATCCCGGCCTGTTCGCAGGCGAACATCGTGCCGGTACGGCCGAAGCCGACGGCGATCTCGTCGTGGATCAGGTGCACGCCGTAGCGGTCGCAGGCCTCGCGCAGCAGGCGCAGGTACACCGGATGGTACATGCGCATGCCACCGGCCCCCTGGATCAGTGGCTCGACGATCACGGCGGCGATGCTGGCATGGTGCTCGGCCAGGGTCTGCTCCATGACCGCGAACAGGTTGCGCGAATGGGCCTCCCAGCTCATGCCCTCGGGCCGCAGGTAGCAGTCCGGGCTGGGCACCTTGATCGTGTCCAGCAGCAAAGCCTTGTAGGTTTCGGTGAACAGCGGCACGTCGCCCACCGACATGGCGGCGATGGTTTCGCCATGGTAGCTGTTGCTCAAGGTGACGAAACGCTTCTTCTCCGGCTGGCCACGGTTGAGCCAGTAATGAAAGCTCATCTTCAGCGCCACCTCGATGCACGAGGAGCCGTTGTCGGCATAGAAGACCCGGTCCAGGCCCGCGGGCGTCAGGGCCACCAGGCGCTCGGACAGCTCGATCACCGGCTGATGGCTGAAGCCGGCCAGGATGACGTGTTCGAGCTGGTCGACCTGGTCCTTGATGCGTTGGTTGATGCGCGGGTTGGCATGCCCGAAGACATTGACCCACCAGGAGCTCACCGCGTCCAGGTAGCGCTTGCCCTCGAAGTCTTCCAGCCACACCCCCTCGCCGCGCTTGATCGGGATCAGCGGCAGCCGCTCGTGGTCTTTCATCTGCGTGCAGGGATGCCACAGGACCTCGAGGTCACGTTGCATCCACTGTTGATTGAGGCCCATGGTCGTTCTCCTGGCGGGTGGCGCGGACATGCGCGGCAAGCCTATGCAATGCGCCGCGTCAGAACAACCCACAATCATCGCGCGATCGGATGCGTGCCGTGCTGGCAGGCATGATGGCCCTCGCGTATTCTTCGCCAGTCTCTTCCCCTAGAGGGTGTTCTGCCCTCGACTTCCTCGCCCTTGAACCGGAGTTCAGCAAAGATGGCTGGTGGTTGGCTGCGCGTGTGCGCGTTGTTAGTGATTGGCATGTCGGGCAGCGTTGCGCTGGCCCAGGACAAGACTGCGATCGTGGTCGGAGGCGGGCTGGCAGGCCTGGCCGCCGCCGTCGAACTGCAGGACAAGGGCTGGCAGGTGACCGTGCTCGAGGCCAAGCCCAGCGTGGGTGGACGTTCGGGCCTGGCCACCAGCGAGTGGATCGGCAAGGACAAGGTCCAGCCGGTGCTCAACCACTACCTGGATCGGTTCAAGCTGCAGACCCTGCCGGCGCCGGAATTCGTGCGCACGCCAGGCTACCTGATCGATGGCGAGTACGTGAGCAGCGCCGACCTGGCGGTCAAGCAGCCGGCCACGGCCGAGGCCATCAAGCGCTACGAGAAGACCCTGGACGATCTGGCCCGCTCGATCGACGACCCCCTGGACCCCAAGGCCACCAGCACCCTGTTCGCCCTGGACCAGATCACCGTGTCCAGCTGGCTCGACAAGCTGCAACTGCCTGCCACCGCGCGGCAGTTGATCAACCAGCAGATCCGCACCCGCTACGACGAGCCTTCGCGCCTGTCGCTGCTGTACTTCGCCCAGCAGGCGCGGGTGTATCGCGGTGTCGATGACCGTGACCTGCGTGCGTCGCGCCTGCCTGGCGGCAGCCCGGTGCTGGCCCAGGCGTTCGTCAAGCAGATCAAGACCCTCAAGACCACCTCGCCGGTCAGTTCGATCAACCAGGACAAGGACGGCGTCACGGTCAAGGTCGGCGGTGTCGGCTACCGGGCGGACTACGTGGTCATGGCCGTGCCACTGCGCGCGCTGGCCAAGATCCAGGTCACCCCCGGGCTGGACAACCAGCACGTGTCGGCGATCAAGGCGACCAACTACGGCTGGCGCGACCAGTTGCTGCTGAAGTTCAAGAAACCCGTGTGGGAAAGTCGCGCGCGCATGTCGGGCGAGATCTACAGCAACGCCGGGCTCGGCATGCTCTGGATCGAGCCGGCGCTCAAGGGCGGTGCGAACGTGGTCATCAACCTGTCGGGCGACAACGCACGCCTGCTGCAGGCCTTCGGCGACAAGCAGATGGTCGACCAGGTGCTGATTCGCTTCCACGCCTTCTACCCGCAGGCGCGCGGTGCGTTCAGCGGCTACGAAGTGCGTCGCTACAGTACCGACGCCAACACCGCCGGTGCCTACCTGGCCTACGGGCCTGGGCAGATCAGCAAGTACTGGCGACTGTGGGAGCGCCCGGTGCAGCGTATCGCTTTTGCCGGTGAGCACACCGATGCGCTGTACCCAGGCACGCTGGAAGGCGCGCTGCGCAGTGGCCAGCGCGCCGCCAGCCAGGTACAGGACCTGGCGGCGGGCAAGTCCTTCGACCCGGTCAAGGCCGCACCGGTCGCCGCGGCTGCCGCTGCTGGCGCGGCCAAGGCATCGGCTGCGCAAGGCGAGGGTGGATTCTTCTCCAAACTGTTCGGCGGTTGGGGCACGTCTTCCCAGACACCGAAAACGGTCCAGCCTACCCCTGCACCGGCAGCGTCCGGCAAGGCCGCTGACGCCCAGCCGGAGAAGCCCGGCTTCTTCAAGCGTCTGTTCCACTGGGGCGGGACGACCCCGGCGCCGGCGCCTGCACCAACGCCTGAACCGGCACCTGTTGTGCCCGAGACCAAGGTCGAGTCGCCCGCGAGCGCCCCGGCGCCTGCTGTCCAGACGCCCGCGCCTGCCGTTGCAGCCCCCAAGGCAGCCTCTGGCAAAGCCGCGCCAAGTCATGTGAAGACGCCGGCCAAGACCGCGCCGGCCAAGCATCCTGCCCCGCACAAGGCGACCGCGCCAGCGACCCACAAGGCGCCGGCCAAACCCACGAAGCACACCCCGCCCAGCAAGGGTTCACCCGCTCCGGTGAACTGATTCCCCAGGACAAAGGCGCTGAAAACCTCAGCGCCCTTGTTGCATCGACTCACGCAAAGGCTATCGTTAACGTTTCCTTAACAGCCGGTGACGAGACTCATCATCGTGAATGTCGATCATTTGAAGCAGGTTTTTCCGCTTTCATTCGATCTATTAAACGGTAGTCTGTGCACAGCGCTTACAGGAACTCGCCCCCATGCAACTGCGTAATACACCTTCTCGGTATGGTTGGATCAGCATCGTGCTGCACTGGAGCGTAGCGCTCACGGTGTTCAGCCTGTTCGCACTGGGTCTGTGGATGGTCGATCTGGACTATTACGATCCTTGGCGCAAGGCGGGGCCTGACCTGCACAAGAGCATTGGCCTGACCCTGCTGGCCGTCATGCTGGTGCGAGTGGTGTGGCGCTTTCTCAGCCCGCCCCCGCCGGCACTGCCCAGCCACGGCGGCTTTACCCGTGTCGCGGCCAAGGCCGGGCACCTGGCGCTGTACCTGGGGCTGTTCGCGGTCATGCTGGCCGGTTACCTGATTTCCACCGCCGATGGCGTCGGCATCCCAGTGTTCGGCCTGTTCGAGGTGCCGGCACTGGTCAGCAACCTGCCCGACCAGGCCGACACGGCGGGTACCGTTCACCTTTACCTGGCCTGGGGCCTGGTGATCTTCGCTGGCCTGCATGGGCTGGCTGCACTCAAACATCATTTCATCGACCGGGATGCGACCTTGCTTCGTATGCTCGGCCGCAAGGCTTGATGCTCAACCCACACTTGCAAAGGAAGGACCTGAGGATGTTGAAGAAGACGTTTGCTGCACTGGCGCTTGGCACCGCCCTGTTCACCGCCGGTCAAGCCATGGCCGCCGATTACACGATCGACAAGGAAGGCCAGCATGCCTTCGTCGACTGGAAGATCAGCCACCTGGGCTACAGCTTCATCCACGGCACGTTCAAGGACTTCGGCGGCTCGTTCAGCTGGGACAGCGCCAAGCCCGAGGCGAGCAAGATCAGCGTCGACCTGAAGACGGCCAGCCTGTGGTCCAACCATGCCGAGCGTGACAAGCACATCGCCAGTGCCGATTTCCTGGATGTGAAGAAGTACCCGGACGCGAAGTTCGTCTCGACCGCCGTCAAATCGACCGGTGACAAGACCGCCGACGTGACCGGCGACCTGACACTGCACGGTGTGACCAAGCCGGTGACCTTCAAGGCCGTGTTCAACGGTGAAGGCAAGGACCCATGGGGTGGTGAGCGTGCAGGCTTCAACGCCACGACCACGCTGAAACTGAGCGATTTCGGCATTGAAGTCACAAAGCTGGGCCCGACGTCCCAGACGCTCGACCTGGACATCAGCCTGGAAGGCGTGAAGCAGAAGTGACCTGAACGAAGGGCGCGCTGCTGCCAGCGCCTGACGCCAGACACACGAAAGGCCAGTGGGCGCGAGCCCCCTGGCCTTTTCGTTGCGCGTCCGTTCGCCGGCCCCAGCAGGGCCGGCAGGGTCTGCTCAGCCCTTGCGGGTCAGCAGAGCCGGACGCTCACCCCGTGGACGCCCTGGGGCGTCATCCAGCTGCTCGGGCGTCGGGTAACGGTCGAGCTTGGATTCCTTGCGGATGATCACGGGCTGGTTCTGCGACTCACGTGGGCTGCGGACCGCCGGCTCCTGCCGGTTCAGGTCGTCACGGCCACCGGCAGGTCGATTGCGCCCCTGGGCGTTGTCACGACGCGCGCCACCGTTGTTGCGCGGACGCTTGTCGCCGCTGTTCGCACCACCACCGCCGCTGCGAGGGGCGCTCGTTCCACGACCCTGACCGCCTGCGGGCGTGCGCGGTGCGCCTTGCCCCTGGCCCTGACCGCCACCGGATTTACCGCGGTTACGGCCCTGGTTGCGGTTCTGGTAAGGGCTGACGTAATCGGCGCGGTTGCCGAAGTTGTCGACATCGTCGTCCAGGAAGACTTCCGGATCGCGGTCGGCCCGGGCGGCAGGGGCGCTGTCCTGCGGCTTGCCGGACGCTGGCTGGCGCGGCTTGTTGTCACGCGGCTTGCGGGCTGGACGACCCTCGGCCGCAGGCTTGTCGCTGCGCTCGGTCCTGTCGGTCTTCTCGCTCGACGTCTTGGCAGTGCCCTGGCGCGCCTTGCCCTTGTCCTTGCCTTTGTCCTTGCGCCCGCCGGCATCGTCGCTGCGCGGCTGGTTGCGCCCGCCACGGCCTTGCGGCTGGCGTTCACGGACTTCCGGCTTCTCGGCTTCGACCTGGCTGGCATCGAAGCCCATCCAGTCGCCATCGGGGATGCGCTGGCGGGTGACGCGCTCGATGCTCTTGAGCAGCTTCTCTTCGTCCGGTGCCACCAACGAGATGGCCTCACCAGAACGCCCCGCACGACCGGTACGGCCGATACGGTGCACGTAGTCTTCCTCGACGTTCGGCAGCTCGAAGTTCACCACGTGGGGCAGCTGGTCGATGTCCAGGCCGCGTGCGGCGATGTCGGTGGCGACCAGGACACGTACGCTGTTGGCCTTGAAGTCGGCCAGCGCCTTGGTACGCGCGTTCTGGCTCTTGTTGCCGTGGATCGCCGCGGCGGTCAGGCCGTGCTTCTCGAGGTATTCGGCCAGGCGGTTGGCGCCGTGCTTGGTGCGGGTGAACACCAGCACCTGTTCCCAGGCACCCAGGGTGATCAGGTGCGCCAGCAGAGCGCGCTTGTGGCTGGAGGCCAGGCGGTAGACCCGCTGCTCGATGCGCTCGACCGTGGTGTTCGGCGGGGTGACTTCGATGCGCTCGGGGTTGTGCAGCAGCTTGTCGGCCAGCTCGGTGATGTCCTTGGAGAAGGTCGCCGAGAACAGCAGGTTCTGACGCTTGGCCGGGAGGCGGGCCAGGACCTTCTTCACGTCATGGATGAAGCCCATGTCGAGCATGCGGTCGGCTTCGTCGAGCACCAGGATCTCGACGCGCGAGAGGTCGACGCTGCCTTGGCCGGCCAGGTCGAGCAGGCGGCCCGGACAGGCGACCAGCACGTCCACGCCCTTGGCCATGGCTTGCACCTGCGGGTTCATGCCGACACCGCCGAAGATGCAGGCGCTGACGAACTTGAGGTCGCGGGCGTAGAGCTTGAAGCTGTCATGCACCTGCGCCGCGAGTTCGCGGGTCGGTGTCAGGACCAGCACGCGCGGCTGGCGCGGGCCGTGACGTTGCGATTTGTCCGGATGACCCTCCGGGAACAGGCGCTCGAGAATCGGCAGGGCGAAGCCGCCGGTCTTACCTGTCCCTGTCTGGGCGGCGACCATCAGGTCACGGCCTTGCAACACGGCGGGAATCGCCCGCTGTTGCACGGGGGTCGGCTGGGTGTAGCCCGCAGCCTCGATAGCGCGGACTAGAGCCTCGGAGAGACCGAGGGAGGCGAAGGACATGGGCAATCCTGTTCTAGTGGGGGCTGAGCCCTATGGGATGATCGTGCCTGGCGCGATGGGCATCGAGGGATGCGATCGCGTCCGGTACAGCTGGATCTTTCGATGCAATCAAGGGTGGCGCGACGACGCGAGTGGCGTGTCACTGCCGTTCGAATGCCTGTTGCAAGACCGAGCGTCCGGGCGTGAGCCTAGGCGGGAAGGTCGGAGTATAACAGAGCATTCAGGGTGTGCCGCTGTCCTGCTGCTCAATGGCACCAGGAAGCGCATGGGCATACTCGGGCAGTTCGAGTGCCTGGAAACCAGGCTCCTGCCGCACGCGCTGCAACGCTTCGGCAAACCGCTGCGCCAATCGTTCAGCGCCGGGCCGACGCCCCAATGCCAGGTACTGGGGACGACGGTGGATCAGCAGGGGCAACATCTCGACCGAGTCGGCGATGCCCATCTGCTGGATCAGATAGTGCCCGACACGGCGGTCCGTGACCAGCATGTCGATGCGTCCGCGCAACAATTTGCCAAAATTGGCTTCGTGGGTCTGCGCCGTTTCCCGGCGAAAGAGCGTGGAGGTGTTGAAGGCCTCGCCATAGTCATAGTCGGGCGAGGTTCCGATCGAGAGTCCGGCGAGGTCTTCCAGGCGCTGCGCCGGATGAGGGCGCTCGCGCGACTGGAACAGGACGAATTCGACCTGTGAAAGCGGCTCGGGCGCATACACCAGGTAGCGCTCACGCGCTGGCGTCCTGAGCACGTCCAGTATGCCATCGGCCTGACCTTGCTCGACCATGGCCAGGCAACGGCGCCACGGCATGAACTGCCAGTCCACCTCGATGCCGAGACGACGGAAGACCTCGGTCACGAGACGTTGGTGGACGCCTGCTGGCTGGCCGGCCTGCAAATGGACATAGGGCGCCCAATCGTCGCTGACGATGCGCACGCGCTCGGCGTGGGCGACCGTACTCAGCAGAACGAGCAGGGCAATCCAGAGAAGACGTGCGAAGTGTGGCATCGCGGCAGAGTACGACGGATGGTCGACGAGAACCAGAGCAATGGCGTCAAGACGTGCAGCCCGTCACGTTCGGCCAGAGGCGAACGCGACGAGCGGCTCAACGCGGCAACTGCAGGTTGTTCCAGATGGCCGTGCTGGCCTCGGCCTGGTTGAGCGTATAGAAGTGCAAGCCCGGCGCACCGCCTGCGAGCAGCTGTTCGCACATGCGTGTGATCACCTCTTCGCCGAAGGCCTGGATGCTGCGCACGTCGTCGCCATAGGCTTCGAGCTGCTTGCGAATCCAGCGCGGGATGTCGGCACCGCACGCGTCGGAGAAGCGTGCCAGCTTGCTGTAGTTGGTGATCGGCATGATGCCCGGGATCAGTGGAATGTCCACGCCCATCTTCTGCACGCGCTCGACGAAATGGAAGTAGCTGTCGGCGTTGAAGAAGTACTGGGTGATCGCGCTGTCGGCTCCGGCCTTGACCTTGCGCACGAAGTTGTTCAGGTCGCTTTCGAAGTCGCGGGCCTGCGGGTGCATCTCCGGGTAGGCCGCCACTTCCAGACGGAAGTGATCACCGGTTTCCTGGCGAATGAATTCCACCAGGTCGCTGGCGTAGCGCAGTTCGCCGTACGACATGCCCATGCCCGATGGCAGGTCGCCGCGCAGGGCGACGATGCGCTGGATGCCGGCCTGCTGGTACTGCTCGAGCAGGGCGCGCAATTCGGCCTTGCTGTCGCCCACGCAGGACAGGTGGGGCGCGGCCGGGATCTTCACTTCGTGTTCCAGTTGCAACACGGTGTTGAGGGTACGGTCACGGGTGGAGCCACCGGCACCATAGGTGCAGGAGAAGAATTCAGGGTTCAGCGTGGCCAGCTGGCGGGCGACGCCCATCAGTTTTTCATGGCCGGCTTCGGTCTTGGTGGGGAAGAACTCGAAGCTGTAACTGCGTTTTTCTGACATGGGTCTTCCTCTAGCTGCAAGCTACGAGTAGGGGAGCTACAAGCTACAAGCTACAAGTAGGAGCAGAATGCGGCGTCTGAGGGAGGTGAGCAAAGTAGCAAGCGCTGTAATCGAAGCTTGCAGCTTGCAGCTCACCTCTCCCTCAACCGCAACGCCTTAGTAGCGGTACGCTTCCGGCTTGAACGGACCTTCGACGGTCACGCCGATGTACTCGGCCTGCTGCGGGGTCAGCTGGGTGACCACGCCGCCGAAGCCGCGCACCATCTCCAGGGCCACTTCTTCGTCGAGCTTCTTCGGCAGGACTTCGACGGTCAGGCGCTCGGCCTTGCGCTCGGCCGACAGGTCGGCGTACTTCTGCTCGAACAGGAAGATCTGGGCCAGTACCTGGTTGGCGAACGAGCCGTCCATGATCCGGCTCGGGTGGCCCGTGGCGTTGCCCAGGTTCACCAGGCGGCCTTCGGCCAGCAGGATCAGGTAGTCGTCGTTCTGTGGATCGAAGTCGCCATGGCCGGTGCGGTGGATCTTGTGCACCTGCGGCTTGACCTCTTCCCACGCCCAGTGCTTGCGCATGAAGGCGGTGTCGATCTCGTTGTCGAAGTGGCCGATGTTGCAGACCACGGCACGCTTCTTCAGCGCCTTGAGCATGTTCGCGTCGCAGACGTTGACGTTACCGGTGGTGGTGACGATCAGGTCGATGCGGCCGAGCAGGTCACGGTTGATGCCTTCTTCGGTGCCGGTGTTGATGCCGTCCTTGAACGGCGAGACCACTTCGTAGCCGTCCATGCACGCCTGCATGGCGCAGATCGGGTCGACTTCGGTGACCTTGACGATCATGCCTTCCTGACGCAGGGACTGGGCCGAGCCCTTGCCCACGTCGCCGTAGCCGATCACCAGGGCCTGCTTGCCCGACAGCAGGTGGTCGGTGCCGCGCTTGATGGCGTCGTTGAGGCTGTGACGGCAACCGTACTTGTTGTCGTTCTTGCTCTTGGTGACCGAGTCGTTGACGTTGATCGCCGGGACCTTCAGCTCGCCCTTGGCCAGCATGTCCAGCAGGCGGTGCACGCCGGTGGTGGTCTCTTCGGTCACGCCGTGGATCTTGTCCAGCATGGCCGGGTACTTGTGGTGCAGGATCTCGGTCAGGTCACCGCCGTCGTCCAGAACCATGTTGGCGTCCCAAGGCTGACCGTCCTTGAGGATGGTCTGCTCGATGCACCACTCGTACTCCTGCTCGGTCTCGCCTTTCCAGGCGAACACCGGGATACCGGCGGCAGCGATGGCGGCGGCGGCCTGGTCCTGGGTCGAGAAGATGTTGCAGGACGACCAGCGGACTTCGGCGCCCAGCGCGGTCAGGGTCTCGATCAGCACGGCGGTCTGGATGGTCATGTGGATGCAGCCGAGGATGCGCGCGCCCTTGAGCGGTTGTTCACCCTGGTACTTGCGGCGCAGGCCCATCAATGCGGGCATTTCCGATTCGGCGATGATGATCTCGCGACGGCCCCAGCCGGCCAGGGAAATGTCGGCGACCTTGAAATCGGAAAAACCTGCGGGCATGTCTACAGCGCTCATTGAGAGCCTCCATTCGTGATAGCGAATGGGCGCCGTTGTGCGTTTGAGCGTCCGCGAGACGGACAACGCCCCGACCGAGCCTGACAGGTCGAACCTGCTGCAGCGCCCCTCGGACGGGTGGCGGGCATGGCGCGCGCTGAGCGGCCACGTGAAACGGCGTCGATTATAACCTTGCTTGGGGCGCCGACCCAAGGCTTTCCGTCGACTATCGAGACGATGGTCGATCTTCAATGGAGTCGTGCCGAAGGCTCTGCCATGATGCTTCCACGACTGGCCAGCGACGAGGAGCACGCATGAATTTCCATACCCGCAAATGGGTGAAACCTGAAGACCTCAACCCCAATGGCACTCTGTTCGGTGGCAGCCTGCTGCGCTGGATCGATGAAGAGGCGGCGATCTACGCCATCGTCCAGCTGGGCAACCAGCGCGTGGTCACCAAGTACATGTCCGAGATCAACTTCGTCAGTGCCTCGCGCCAGGGCGACATCATCGAGCTGGGCATCACCGCCACCGAGTTCGGCCGCACCTCGATCACCCTGCGCTGCGAAGTGCGCAACAAGATCACCCGCAAGAGCATCCTGACCGTCGACCGCATGGTCTTCGTCAACCTGGGCGAAGACGGCCTGCCGGCACCCCATGGGCGGACGAAGATCAAGTACATCGACGATCAATTCGACACTGCCTTGGAGTGAGGCGGTGATGGGCCGGACGCTATCGCAGGCAAGCCCGCAAGGCTCGGGACGGGCGGTCTTGCTGCGGTGCAGGACGGAGCGATAGCACGGCGCTGACTGGCCAGAACGCCGTTGCCCCATGTGGGGGCAACTGTCTTATCTACTCGGTACATGCCCAACCGCATGCGGCGCCTGGCAGGGCCCTATCGCTGGCAAGCCAGCTCCCACCCAGATCTCTGCAGCCGCCGGTCTAGGCATGGCTGCGCAAGCAGCTTGTGGGAGCAACGTCTTTTCTACTTGGTAAATGCCCGACCGCATGGGCTGATGTTGTGTGGGCTTACCCGCGACGCATGCGGCGCCTGGCAGGACCCTATCGCTGGCAAGCCAGCTCCCACACAGACCTCTGCAGCATCAATACAGGCATCACTGCGCAAGCAGCTTGTGGGAGCAACTGTCTTTTTCTACTGGGTACATTGCGGTGGTCAACTTTTTCCGGACACCTTGATCGGTGATTTTCAGGCGGCCTTCAGCTCGTATTGATTCGGAGCCAGGTAGCCTAGTGTCGAGTGCAACCGTGTCCTGTTGTAGAAGCGCATGATGTAGTCCGTGATGTCCTTGATCGCCTCGCCATGATTGGCGTAATCCTTGCGCCAGACGCGCTCCATCTTCAGGTTCAGGAAGAAGCGCTCCATCACGGCGTTGTCCCAACAGTTCCCCTTGCGACTCATGCTGCAGTGCATGCCGTGCCGCGCCAGCAGACTCTGATAGGCAACGCCGGCGTACTGGCTGCCGCGGTCAGAGTGGGCAATCAGGCCCGGTGGCGGCTGCCGTTGCGCAATCGCCAGTTGCAGGGCATTGCATACCAGGTCGGCACGCATGTGCGGCGCCATCGCCCAACCCACGATCTTGCGCGAGAACAAGTCCATGACCACGGCCAGGTACAGCCAGCCGCTGCGGGTACGGATGTACGTGATGTCAGCTACCCAAGACTGATTGACCCCTGCTGGCGTGAACTGGCGGTTGAGCAGGTTTGGGGCGACCGGGTAACTGTGCTTGCTGTTGGTAGTATGAACAAACTTGCGTTTCCAGACTGGGCGTAAGCCCTGTTGTTTCATGAGGCTGCGGACCTTGAAGCGACCGATGACCATGCCCTCATTGCGCAGTGCGCCGAGCAGGCGGCGGCTTCCGTAGCAGCGCTCCGTGGATTCGAAGGTGGCCTTGAGCCGGGCAGTGATCGGACAGGCCGGACGCGGTCTGGCTTGTTGCTGACGGGCTTCGTAGAACCTCGAGCGACTGATCCGCAGTACCCGGCAGACACGTGCCACCGGGTAGGCCTTGCGTTGCAATTGGTGAACCAGCTGGTGGATCACTTCAATTCGCGGGCAAAGAAGGCCGTAGCTTTTTTTAAGATGTCGTTGTCCATCTTCAACTCGCGAACCTGCTGCTCCAGCTGGCGAATCCGCTGCTGCTCACTGGTAAGCGGCTTGCCGATGCCCGGACCACCCAGCTGCTCGGCCTTGTACTGCTGAACCCAGCGGCGCACGGCCGTGTCGCTCAGGCTCAGATCCATGCACACCGAGTTCACACTCTGGCCCTGGTCGACGATCAGCCGGCAAACCTCCAGCTTGAACGCAGCATCGAATTGTCTGTATTTCTTGGTCATGAAAACTCCTCAGTAGGGGTATTTTCACCTATTGAGGTGTCCGGGGCCATTAGACCAGCTCACATGCCCGACCGCATGGGCTGATGTGCGGGCTTACCTGCGACGCAGGCGGCGCCTGGCAGGGCCCTATCGCTGGCAAGCCAGCTCCCACACAGACCTCTGCAGCATCAATATAGGCATCACTGCGCAAGCAGCTTGTGGGAGCGGGCTTGCCCGCGATGCAGGCGCAGACGGAACGAGCGGTGGATGCCTGGCGTCCCGTCGGGGCATGAACAGGCATCCGCTTCCTTCATTCAGGCTGGCGCGTCACTCCACGCACCACGCGACCGATCGACAACCCCTGCACCAGGATCGACGACAGCACCACGATGTAGGTGATGCTCAGCAGCAGGTCGCGTTCCTCGCCCATCGGCAACGACAGCGCCAGTGCCACCGACACCCCACCGCGCAGGCCGCCCCAGGTGAGCACGCGGATGGTGCCCTGGGGCACGCTGCGCCAGCGGCGCAGCAGCAGGATCGCCGGTGCCACGGTGAGCATGCGCGAAAGCAGGATGGCCACGGCCAGGACACTCGCCGCCGCCACGTGCAGCCAGTTGAACGGCAGCAGCAGCAGCTCCAGACCGATCAGCGCGAACAGCAGCGCATTGAGCATGTCGTCGATCAGTTCCCAGAAGCCATCCATGTAGCGCCGGGTCATGTCGTTCATCGCCAGGTTGCGGCCCAGGTTACCGATGATCAACCCCGCTACCACCATGGCGATCGGTGCCGACACGTGCAGTTCGTAGCACATCGCCGAACCGCCAATGACCAGCGCCAGGGTGAGCATGACCTCGACCTGGTACTGCTCCACGCTCTTGATCATGCGGTAGGTGACATAGCCCAGCACGCCACCGAAGGCGATCCCGCCGATCGCCTCGCGGACGAACAGCAGTGCGGTGTCGGCCATGCTCGGCGTCTCGCCCAGTTCGATGATGCCCAGCAGCACGGTGAACACCACCACCGCCGTGCCATCGTTGAACAGCGACTCGCCGACGATGGTGGTCTTCAACGGTTTGGAGGCATTGGCGGTCCGCAGGGCGCCGAGCACGGCGATCGGGTCGGTGGGCGAGATCAGCGCGCCGAACAGCAGGCAGTAGATCAGGCTGACGTGCCAGCCGAACAGGGCGAAGACCCAATGCGCCAGGTAACCGATCACCACCGTGGCGATCAGCACGCCGACCGTGGCCAGCAGGCCGATCGGCCAGCGATAGCTGCGCAGGTCCGTCAGGTTCACGTGCAGGGCGCCGGCGAACAGCAGGAAGGCCAGCATCCAGTGCATCAGCAGGTCATTGAAGTCGATCTGGTTCATCAGGCCTTCGACGCGTTCCTCGAGTCCTGGGTAGCCGATCAGGCTAAGCCCTTGCAGACACAGAGAGAACAGCAGCGCCGTGACCATCACGCCGATGGCAGGCGGCAGGCCGATGAACCGGTAATTGACGTAGGTGAGGAGGGTGGTCAGGCAGATAAACGCAGCGACAAGTTCGAGCATCCCGGTTCCTGTAACAGTGGATTCCAATTCGTTGCCCGAATGACTCAGGCAATCGTTGGATGACCTTTACCACGGTTCGGGGCACAGCTTATGACCAGAAATCCACAGAACGTTCAGCGCCGGTACGCCGCTAGAACCTTTTTCGTCGGCCAGCACTCCTAGCTGCAAGCAGGTCCCGAAGACTGGGCTGCCTCCGTTTTCCTACCCGTTTCAACGAGGACTCTGCCATGACCGTTGCCCTGTGGTGCGTGCTGGTCGCGATTTTCCTGCCGCTGGTCTGTACGCTGATCGCCAAGCTCAGCAGCGGCCGCTTCGGCATGAAGGACAACCACGACCCGCGTGGTTTCCTCGATTCGCTGGAAGGGTTGCCGCGCCGCGCCCATGCGGCGCAGCAGAACAGTCACGAAGCGCTGCCGCCCTTCATCGCTGCCGTGCTGGTGGCCGACCTGGTCGGCAATGCGGACCAGGTCACCCAGGATGTGCTGGGCGTGCTCTACATCACCAGCCGTCTGCTCTACATCATCTGCTACCTGGCCGACTGGGCCATGCTGCGTTCGCTGGTCTGGGCCGCCGGGCTGGCCATCGTCGTGGCCTTCTTCGTCGTGTCGGCCTGAGCCTCCGTCGTCAAGGCACCGTGGGCACGTCCGGCAGCGGCGCGCCTTTCGGCCACAGCAGCCAGATCTGGCCTTTCTGCTTCATGTCGCCGGCCAGTTGTCCGGCCAGGGGGCCGGTGCCCCAGAACAGGTCCGCGCGGACTTCGCCGGTGATGGCGCCGCCGGTGTCCTGTGCCGCCACCGGGCGAATCACCGGGCTGCCATCCGGACGTGTGGTCGACAGCCACAACAGGCTGCCCAGCGGAATCACCTTGCGGTCGATGGCCACACTGTAGCCCGCCGTCAGCGGAACGTTGAGCGAGCCACGCGGCCCTTCGTTGCTGTCCGGGCGCGTGCTGAAGAACACATAGCTGGGGTTGCTCGCCAACAGCTCCGGCACGCGCTCGGGATGGGCCTGGGCCCAGGCATGGATGGCGCCCATGGTGACGTCTTCCTTCTTCAGCTCACCCTGCTCGACCAGCCAGCGCCCGATCGGGCGATAAGGGTGACCGTTCTGGTCGGCGTAACCGACGCGCAGCAGTCGGCCATCGGCCAGTTGGATGCGCCCGGACCCCTGGATTTGCAGGAACTGCAAGTCCATCGGGTCGGTCAGCCAGGCCAGTACCGGGGCCTGTGCACCGTTGCGGTAGATCGTGTCGGCGGTGTCGTAGGGCTTGAGCACGTTGCCTTCGAGCCGGCCGCGCAGACGCTTGCCCTTGAGTTCGGGGTAAACGCTTGCCAAGTCCACGGTGACCATGTCCGGCGGTACGCCGTAGACCGGCACGTTGGCGGCCCCTGCCTGTTCCAGGCTGCCGTAGTAGATGGGTTCGTAGTAACCGGTGATCAGCCCGTCGGCGCTGTTCTGTGCCGAGCGCATGCCATAGACCTGGAGATGCTGCTGCAGGAAGGCGCGCACGTGAGAGGGGTCGTTCGGTACCGTGGCCGCCGCCTCGCAGACCGGCGCCCAGACCGGGTTGCGGGTGAGCTTTTCGCAACCGCTGCGCCAGGACTGGAAGCCCGCCAGCAGGTCGTCCTCGCTGACGGCCGGCAAGTCCTGCCAGTCGGCTGGAACGTAGGTGGCGATGGCGTGGGGTTCGGTCGAGGGCTTGGCGTTATCGTTGCCGTTGCAGCCAGCCAACAGGGCCAGCACGGGAAGCGCCCAGGCCAATGGACGCAAAACAGAAATCATGGAGGCTTCCTTGGGCGTGCATGGGCATGGCCTGCCGCCGTCGTTCGTCGAGGATAATCGTGAAACCAGCGGTTTGCGGTGACTGCCGCCGGCCCGACGATCCTAACGCACCCCTTGGCCAGCGCAAGCCTCGAGGCCATTCTTCTGCTGCATCACAGGTCATCCAGCCGTTACCTGCGCGCCAAACGGCCTATCGGTCCAGCTGACGCCTGGCGGCCTCCAGCTCGGCGCGTGCCTCGTCGAGCTTCTGCCGACGCTTTTCGATCTTCTTCGTATCACCCTTGGCCTGGGCGGCCGCCAGGTCGGCCTCGCGTTCCTCGACCTCGGCCTGTGCCTGGCGCACCTTGGCCTGGCGCGACTGCCGCAACCCGGCGTCCGTGCAATGGGCCTGGCTTTCCTTCAGGGCTTTTTCCAGGCCGGCCACCTTGAACGGCAGGCCCCGCTCCTTGGCGTACTGGATTTCCTTTTCGATGGCGTCTCGCTTGGCCTCGCAGCCTTTCAAGCCAGGGGCAGGCTCGGCCGCCTGCAGCGATGCTGCGCCCAGGCCCGTCAGAGCGGTCAGCAACAGGGAGCAAAAGCGGTTCATGGGTGCCTCCAGGCCGGACAAGTTTGACAAGATTTTTCATGATCCTGCCTGGATTCTGGACACGCTGCCAGGCTTGGAGGGCAAACCCGAGGCATAATCAGAAAAGCCCTACGAGCGATGGCCTGAAGAGGCGCCTGGTTCAGCGCTCGAGGTCCTGAAGCGCGTCCTGCAGTGCCTTGTTGGCCTCCGACAGCTTTTCCTTGCGCTTGTTGATCCGCTCCGGATCGCCTTTCTTCATGGCCTTGTCCAGGTCTTTCTTGCGTTGTGCCACCTCGTGGCGGGCATCGAGCACTTTCTGTTCGCGGTCCTTGCGCAAGGCGTTCTCGTTGCAGTACGCCTCGACCTGGTCGCGCGCCTGCTGCAGGCCGTCGAGCGCGGTGTGGTCATCGCTCGCGCGCACCTGGTCGATGCGCGCCTCGATGGCCTGGCGCTTGGCCGCGCACCCTGTCAGGTTCGCTTCAGGTTCGGCGGCCAGCGCGCTCGTGGCGAACAGCCCCAGCAGGGCGGACAGGGTGAGGCGTGAGAGCAATGTCATGGCGGGCTCCAGTCGAACGGGACGGCAAAGAGACGAATGCTGCCCTGATCCGGCAAAATTAGAAACCCTCGATCGCCTGCGCCTTGAGCTGCGCCGCCAGCCCCGCGACCTGCTCATCGTTGAAAAAGGCGTGCAACTGGCGGGCGCGTGCTTCGCTCACGCCCGGGTTGGCGCGCCACTGCGCCGGGGTCTGCGCCGCCAGGCGTTGCCAGTCGGAAGCCAGGGGCAGTGCCGTGGGCGCCGGTACGCCCAGCGCCCGGAGCCAGCGTTCGAAGGGTTGCGCCTTGGCCTTGGCCAGCGCTGCCAGCACGCGGTCGGCGCGTGTGGCGCTGATTCCCGGTACGCTCAGCAGCGTGTCGCGATCCAGCGACAGCCAGTCGGCCAGGGACGTGACCTGCCCATGCTCGATCAAGGTCGACCAGGTGCCACGGCCCATGCCTGGCAGGTCCAGCCCTTGCCTGCCGGTCATCCAGACCAGGCGCGCCAGGAACTGCTCGCGACAGGGCGGGCTGGCCTGCCAACAGCTCAAGGGGTGGTGCTGCGCCGGGTCCGGCACGCTCAAGGGAATGCGCTCGGTACTGCGATGCACCACGTCGTCCAGGCGTGGAATGGTCAGCCCGGCCAGGCCGATGGCGACCTGATCGCCCGGACGAATGTCCAGGCGCTGCCAGCGGGCCAGGGAGCCGACGCTGACCTGGGTCACGCGGCGATCGTCCAGGGTGACCGGGGCGACCTGCAGGACCGGTGTGATCCGCCCAGTGCGACCGATCCTGAAGTCGACGGCACGCACCTCGGCCAGTGCCTGGGCGATGGGGTGCTTCCAGGCGGCGACCCAGTGGGACGTTCCGGGCTGCCAGCGCGCGGCGGGTGGGCGGACGCCCTGGCGCAGAATGACGCCATCGGTGGCGAACGGCAGCGGCGAGCGGTACCACCGGTCGCGCCAGTGCGCCGCCTGGGCCAGGTCGCTGACCGGCAGGCTGTACCGCGCACTGTCGATGAAGCCCAGCGCGGCCAGGCGGGCTTGGCGCTCGGCCTGCGTCTCTGGGCCCTCGGGCCACTCCCAGACGAACAGGCGGAGGTGGCTGCCCTCGGCATCGGTCATCTGCCGACGCGCCATCAGCCCGGCGACACGACCACGGGCGTTCAGGCTGCCGGCGTGCGCCTGGACATGGTCAGGCAGGTACGTGTACAGCTCGCTCTGCAACACCAGGTCGAGCGGTTCGGGCAGGTGCTGGGGCAACGCCGACAGATGGGGCAGGTGCCGGCTCCAGTCGTGCCCCTGGCGGCCGTCGCCGCGGCTGATCAGGCGGGTCAGCCTGCCGTGGCGGTAGACCAGCGTGACCGCCACGCCATCGACCTTGGGCTGGATCCAGACCTCCTGCTTGCCCTGAAGCCACTGGCGTACTGCCGCCTCGTCAGCCAGCTTGTCGACGCCCGTGTGCGGCACCGGGTGAGCCATCGGGCCGCGTGCGCTGGCCAGTGGCGCGTCACGGACGTCGATGTCGAAACAGCGTGCCAGCTGCGCCAGGCGCTGGCGGCTCTGGTCGTAGAGCGTGTCGGCCACCGGCGTCTGGCCCAGCCGATGGTACTGGTCGTCCCACTGCGCGAGGGTGTCGCGCAGCCGTTGGATCTCGGCCTGCGCCCGTGGCCTCGGCCAGTCCGGACAGGCCGTGGCCCAGGCGGGGAAGAGCGCAAGCGCTGTACAGAACATCAGCAGTCGGGTGTATCCCATGACACGGCATCCTTGCCCTGTGATCGACGCCGTCCAGGCTAGACGCCCGCCTGGCGGCATGCCGCGCAAAGTTGTCAGTCGATATGACACGAAAAAGCCCCCGGCTGATCGCTCGGCAGGGGGCTTGGGGGCCGGCGATCCGGCTTACAGGCCGGCGGCCGCGCGCAGCTGTTCGGCGCGGTCGGTGCGTTCCCAGGTGAAGGTGGTGAAGGTGTCGTCGCCCACGGTCTTTTCCTGCGGCACGCGGCCGAAGTGACCATAGGCCGCGGTTTCCTGGTACATCGGGTGCAGCAGGTCGAGCATGGTGGTGATCGCATACGGACGCAGGTCGAAGCACTCACGGACCAGTTGGACGATCTTCTCGTCGGAGACCTTGCCGGTGCCGAAGGTGTTCAGCGAGATGGAGGTCGGCTGGGCCACGCCGATGGCGTAGGACACCTGGATCTCGCAGCGCTCGGCCAGGCCGGCGGCGACGATGTTCTTGGCCACGTAGCGACCGGCATAGGCCGCCGAACGGTCGACCTTGGACGGGTCCTTGCCGGAGAACGCGCCCCCGCCGTGACGCGCCATGCCGCCGTAGCTGTCGACGATGATCTTGCGGCCGGTCAGGCCGCAGTCGCCCACCGGGCCACCGATGATGAACTGGCCGGTCGGGTTGATGTGGAAGCGCGTGTCCTTGTGCAGCAGCTCGGCCGGCAGGGTGTGCTTGACGATCAGCTCCATGACCGCTTCCTGCAGGTCCTTCTGGGACACTTCCGGGTTGTGCTGGGTGGACAGCACGACCGCATCGATGCCGACCACCTTGCCGCCGTCGTAGCGGCAGGTGACCTGCGACTTGGCATCCGGGCGCAGCCATGGCAGCAGGCCGGACTTGCGGGCCTCGGCCTGGCGCTCGACCAGGCGGTGCGAGAAGCAGATCGGCGCCGGCATCAGCACATCGGTCTCGTTGCTGGCGTAGCCGAACATCAGGCCTTGGTCGCCCGCGCCCTGGTCTTCCGGCTTGGAGCGGTCCACGCCCTGGGCGATGTCCACCGACTGCTTGCCGATGATGTTCATCACCGCGCAGGTGGCACCGTCGAAGCCGACGTCGGAGCTGTCGTAGCCGATGTCGACGATCACCTTGCGCACGATGTCCTCGAGGTCGACCCAGGCCGAGGTGGTGACTTCGCCGGCGATGATGGCGACGCCGGTCTTGACCAGGGTTTCGCAGGCCACGCGGGCGAACTTGTCCTGGGTGATGATGGCATCGAGCACCGCATCGGAAATCTGGTCGGCGATCTTGTCCGGATGGCCTTCAGACACGGACTCGGATGTAAAAAGGGAGTATTCGCTCATCTCGACGGGTTCCTAAAATTTACCGATGGTGAGTGTCGCCAGCAGGCCGCTGGAAATGCCGGACCTGGATCTGGAAACCGTTACGCAGTCCGACATAGAGGCTGTCGCCAGGCGTCAGCCCTGCTGCCGTGGCCCAACAGGCCAGTTCGTTCTGTTCAAAGCCCAGCCACAGATCGCCACAGGCTTCGCGCGCCCAGGCCTGATCGTGGCTGCACAACTCGGTGACCAGCAGGCTACCGCCTGCCTTGACGCACCCGGCCAGCGCCGCCAGGGCGCGCGCCGGGTCGTCGAAATGGTGCAGCACCATGTTCAGCACGACGCAGTCGGCCGTCACCTCGGTGACGGTAAGCGCGTCGCCCAGGCGCAGCTCGACATTGTCCAGCCGCTCGCGCAGGCACACCTGATGCGCCAGGTCGAGCATGGTCGGGCTGTTGTCCAGCGCCGTGACGTGCGCGAAGCGGCGTGCCAGGTCCGGCAGGAAGCCGCCGTCGCCGGGGCCGATCTCCAGCGCGCTGGCCGTGCCGTCGAACGCCAGCTTGTCGAGCAGCGCCAGCAGGCTCTCACGATACTGCGGCAGTCCGGCGATCAGGTCCTGCTGGGCGCGAAAGCGTTCTTCGACACGCAGGAAGAAATCCTGGCTGGTCAGCGCACGACGTTGCTGCACCTGGGCGATGCGCGCCTGCACTTCGTGGGCCAGGGCAAGGCCGTCCACTTCGTCGAGCAGGGCCGCATGCAGGCGGCCACCGGCGCGCGAAGGGTCGGGCAGGGCGCGACGGTAGAAGATGGCGTTGCCCTCGCGCCGTGTCGCCACCAGGTCGGCCTGGGCCAGGACCTTGAGGTGGTGGCTCATGCCGGACTGCCCCATGTCGAAGATCTGCGCCAGCTCCAGCACCCCGAAGGAGTCGCTGGCCAGGGCACGCAGCACGTTCAGCCGCAGGGGATCGCCACCGGCCTTGCACAGGGCGGTGAGTTCATCGCGATGCCGCACAGGCGGGGCTAAGGTCGAAAGGCTCATGGGGTCGCAGTCTAGACAGAGGTGCGCGCGGCTGCAACGCCAATATCAAAAAGTTTTGATATTGGAGGGCGGGGCGTGTTTCGCCGTGGCCCCTGAAAGCGTGCGCACGGGCATCGAACCGGATAATTGCGGTGGTGCGACCATCCGTCATTGCCCCCGAGGGTCAACGTGGGCGAAAATGGGCGTCATTTTGTTTCATCACCTTTTACAAAGCCCCAGGAGATCAGCGATGCCTAGCCGTCGTGAGCGTGCTAACGCAATTCGTGCACTCAGCATGGATGCCGTGCAAAAAGCCAACAGCGGCCACCCCGGTGCCCCGATGGGCATGGCCGATATCGCCGAAGTTCTGTGGCGCGACTATCTGAAGCACAACCCGAGCAACCCTAAGTTCGCCGACCGCGATCGCTTCGTGCTGTCGAACGGGCACGGCTCGATGCTCATCTACTCGCTGCTGCACCTGACCGGCTACGACCTGTCGATCGACGACCTCAAAGGCTTCCGCCAGCTGCACAGCCGTACCCCGGGCCACCCCGAGTACGGCTACACCGCCGGTGTCGAAACCACCACCGGCCCGCTGGGCCAGGGCCTGGCCAACGCCGTGGGCTTCGCCATCGCCGAAAAGATCATGGCCGACCAGTTCAACCGTGAAGGCCATGCCATCGTCGACCACAACACCTACGTGTTCATGGGCGACGGCTGCCTGATGGAGGGCATCTCCCACGAGGTGGCTTCCCTGGCCGGTACCCTGGGCCTGGGCAAGCTGATCGCCTTCTACGACGACAACGGCATCTCCATCGACGGCGAAGTCCATGGCTGGTTCACCGACGACACCCCGGCGCGCTTCGAGGCCTACAACTGGCAGGTGATCCGCAATGTCGACGGCCATGACGCCGACGAGATCAAGACCGCCATCGACACGGCGCGCAAGAGCGACCGTCCGACCCTGATCTGCTGCAAGACCACCATCGGCTTCGGCTCGCCGAACAAGCAGGGCAAGGAAGACTGCCACGGTGCACCGCTGGGCACCGACGAAATCACCCTGACCCGTCAGGCCTTGAACTGGAACCATGGTCCGTTCGAGATCCCGGCCGACATCTACGCCGAATGGGACGCCAAGCAGGTCGGTGCGCAGGTCGAAGCCGACTGGAACCAGCGTTTCGACGCCTACGCCAAGGCCCACCCGGAGCTGGCAGCCGAGTTCAAGCGTCGCGTGAGCGGCGAACTGCCGGCCGACTTCGCCGAGAAGGCCCAGGCCTACATCGCCGAGGTCGCTGCCAAGGGCGAAACCATCGCCAGCCGCAAGGCCAGCCAGAACACCCTGAACGCCTTCGGCCCTCTGCTGCCGGAACTGCTGGGCGGCTCGGCCGACCTGGCCGGCTCCAACCTGACCCTGTGGAAAGGCTGCAAGGGCGTGGACGCCAAGGACGCCAGCGGCAACTACCTGTTCTACGGCGTGCGCGAGTTCGGCATGACCGCGATCATGAACGGTCTGGCCCTGCACGGCGGTCTGGTGCCTTACGGCGCGACCTTCCTGATGTTCATGGAATACGCCCGCAACGCGGTCCGCATGTCGGCCCTGATGAAGCAGCGCGTCGTCCATGTCTACACCCACGACTCCATCGGTCTGGGCGAAGACGGCCCGACCCACCAGCCGGTCGAGCAGCTGACCAGCCTGCGCAGCACGCCGAACCTGGACACCTGGCGTCCGGCCGACGCCGTCGAGTCGGCGGTCTGCTGGGCCCAGGCGCTGCAGCGCAACGATGGCCCGTCGGCACTGATCTTCTCCCGTCAGAACCTGCAGCACCAGCAGCGTGACGCCGGCCAGATCGCCGACATTGCCCGCGGTGGCTACGTGCTCAAGGACTGCGCGGGCGAGCCCGAGCTGATCCTGATCGCCACCGGCTCCGAAGTCGGTCTGGCCGTGCAGGCCTTCGACACGCTGACCGAGCAGGGCCGCAAGGTCCGTGTGGTGTCCATGCCGTGCACCAGCGTCTTCGACGCCCAGGACGCCGCCTACAAGCAGTCGGTCCTGCCGCTGGAAGTGGGCGCGCGCATCGCCATCGAGGCAGCGCACGCCGACTTCTGGTACAAGTACGTCGGTCTGGAAGGTCGCGTCATCGGCATGACCAGCTACGGCGAGTCGGCGCCGGCTGCCGCGCTGTTCGAAGAGTTCGGCTTCACCCTGGAAAACATCCTGGGCACCGCCGAGGAACTGCTGGAAGACTGATGTGCCGATCGGAGGGCCGATCCGGCCCTTCCTGATCCTGTGAACGGCCCCCGCGCGCGTTCGTCAGGCACCTTCTGGGTGCACGGGCGGGCGCGGGCCGGGGCCGATCTGCGACCGCCGTATCAACGTCATCGCCACGTGAGTCACTCATGCACCCATCGCGCCCCTACAAGGTTGCACTCAATGGTTACGGCCGTATCGGCCGCTGCGTCCTGCGCGCCCTGGTCGAGCGAGGCGCCGACACGGGCGTCGAGATCGTCGCGCTGAACGACCTGGCCGACCAGGCCAGCCTGGAGTACCTGACCCGGTTCGACTCGACCCATGGCCGCTTCCCGGGCGAGGTCCGAGTCGACGGCGACTGCCTGCACATCAACGGCGACTGCGTGAAGGTCATGCGCAGCGCTACCCCGGAAGGGGTCGATTGGCGTGCCCTGGGCGTCGACCTGGTGCTGGAGTGCTCCGGCGCGTACCACACCCGGGCCGATGGCCAGCGGTTCCTCGATGCCGGCGCGCCACGGGTGCTGTTCTCGCAGCCGATGTCCGGCGAGGCGGACGTGGATGCCACGGTGGTCTACGGCATCAACCAGCACGACCTGACCGGCCGCGAGCGGCTGGTCTCCAATGCGTCCTGCACCACCAACTGCGGCGTGCCGCTGCTGCGGGTGCTGGACCGCGCCTTCGGGATCGACTACGTGTCGATCACCACGATTCACTCGGCGATGAACGATCAACCGGTCATCGACGCCTATCACCACGACGACCTGCGTCGTACCCGTTCGGCCTTCCAGTCGGTGATTCCGGTGTCCACCGGCCTGGCGCGAGGTATCGAGCGCCTGCTTCCGGAACTCGCCGGACGAATTCAGGCCAAAGCCGTACGCGTGCCCACCGTCAACGTCTCGTGCCTGGACATCACCTTGCAGACGGCCCGTGACACCTCGGCCGCCGAGGTCAATCAGGTCCTGCGCGAGGCCGCTCTGCACGGGCCGCTGCGCGGGCTGCTGGCCTATACCGAGTTGCCGCACGCCAGTTGCGATTTCAACCATGACCCGCATTCGGCGATCGTGGATGCCAGCCAGACCCGTGTCTCGGGTCCACGCCTGGTCAATCTGCTGGCCTGGTTCGACAACGAATGGGGCTTCGCCAACCGCATGCTCGACGTTGCAGGGCATTTCCTGCAGGTCGTTCACCACACCGCTCCACTCGCAAACAGCTCTGAAGGATTGCATTGATGACCGTTTTGAAGATGACCGATCTCGATCTGCACGGTAAGCGCGTACTGATCCGCGAAGACCTCAACGTGCCGGTGAAGAATGGTGTGGTGGCGAGCGATGCGCGCATCCAGGCCGCCTTGCCGACGATCCGCCTGGCCCTGGAAAAAGGCGCGGCGGTCATGGTCTGCTCGCACCTGGGGCGTCCGACCGAAGGCGAGTTCTCGGAGGAGAACAGCCTCAAGCCCGTGGCCGAGTACCTGTCCAAGGCGCTGGGCCGCGAGGTGCCGCTGATCGCCGACTACCTGGACGGCGTCGAGGTCAAGGCCGGCGACGTGGTGCTGTTCGAGAACGTCCGCTTCAACAAGGGCGAGAAGAAGAGCACCGACGAGCTGGCCCAGCAGTACGCTGCGCTGTGTGACGTCTTCGTCATGGATGCCTTCGGCACCGCGCACCGCGCCGAGGGCTCGACCCACGGTGTCGCCAAGTTCGCCAAAGTGGCGGCGGCGGGCCCTCTGCTGGCCGCCGAACTCGACGCCCTGGGCAAGGCCCTCAAGGCACCGGCCAAGCCGATGGCGGCCATCGTCGCCGGTTCCAAGGTGTCCACCAAGCTGGACGTGCTGAACAGCCTGAGCGCTGTCTGCGACCAGCTGATCGTGGGCGGCGGCATCGCCAACACCTTCCTGGCGGCCGCCGGTCACCCGGTGGGCAAGTCGCTGTACGAGCCTGACCTGGTCGACACGGCCAAGGCCATCGCGGCCAAGGTCAGCGTCCCGCTGCCGGTCGACGTGGTGGTCGCCAAGGCCTTCGCCGAAGACGCCGAGGCCACCGTCAAGGCCATCGCCGACGTGGCGGCCGACGACATGATCCTGGACATCGGTCCGCAGACCGCAGCCCACTTCGCCGAGCTGCTGAAATCGTCGAAGACCGTCCTGTGGAACGGTCCGGTCGGCGTGTTCGAATTCGACCAGTTCGGCAAGGGCACCGAAGTGCTGGCCAAGGCCATTGCCCAGAGCGATGCCTTCTCCATCGCCGGTGGGGGCGACACCCTGGCGGCCATCGACAAATACGGCGTGGCCTCGCAGATCTCCTATATTTCCACCGGTGGCGGTGCCTTCCTCGAGTTCGTCGAGGGCAAGGTGCTGCCGGCCGTGGCGATCCTGGAACAGCGGGCCAAGGCCTGAAACGGCCAGGGGCTGAGCGGAGGAACGGCTCGATGATCAAGCGATTGCCCATCCTGGCGATGGCTGCGATGCTGGGCGCCTGCTCGGGCTCGCCCGCCCCGCAGGACGGTGAGGCGCCCGCTGTGCCGAACGGGGGGTGCTACCAGTCCGAATGGCAGGCCGAGACCGTGCCGGTGATCAACAAGCGGCTCGGCCCGACGGCCCTGGAAAAGTACGACGAAGACCACCAGCGCCTTGCGCCGGGCTGTCCGTGACCTGCGTCCGGACGGCTCGTTGAGCAGGCGCCGCACGGCACCGTGACGGGCCGGGCCGCCCTGGCGGCCCTTTATTACTTGAACTGCGGCCGCCGGCAGCGGCAGGTCGCACGCATACACGACGCTTGTCGGGAGAGAGATACACCATGGCACTCATTAGCATGCGCCAGATGTTGGACCACGCCGCAGAGTTCGGTTACGGCGTGCCAGCATTCAACGTCAACAACCTCGAGCAGATGCGCGCCATCATGGAAGCCGCCGACAAGACCGATTCTCCGGTCATCGTCCAGGCCTCCGCCGGTGCACGCAAATACGCCGGTGCGCCGTTCCTGCGTCACCTGATCCTGGCGGCGATCGAAGAATTCCCGCACATCCCGGTGTGCATGCACCAGGACCACGGCACCAGCCCTGACGTCTGCCAGCGCTCGATCCAGCTGGGCTTCAGCTCGGTGATGATGGACGGCTCGCTCAAGGAAGACGGCAAGACCCCGTCCGACTACGACTACAACGTGCGCGTCACCCAGCAGACCGTCGCATTCGCCCACGCCTGCGGCGTGTCGGTCGAAGGTGAGCTGGGCTGCCTGGGCAGCCTGGAAACCGGCCAGGCCGGTGAGGAAGACGGCGTGGGCGCCGAGGGTACCCTCGACCACAGCCAGATGCTGACCGACCCGGAAGAAGCCGCCGACTTCGTCAAGAAGACCCAGGTCGATGCCCTGGCGATCGCCATCGGCACCAGCCACGGCGCCTACAAGTTCACCAAGCCACCGACCGGTGACATCCTGGCGATCGACCGCATCAAGGAAATCCACAAGCGCATCCCCAACACGCACCTGGTCATGCACGGTTCGTCTTCGGTGCCGCAGGAATGGCTGGCGATCATCAACCAGTACGGCGGTGACATCAAGGAAACCTACGGCGTGCCGGTCGAAGAGATCGTCGAAGGCATCAAGTACGGCGTGCGCAAGGTGAACATCGACACCGACCTGCGCCTGGCGTCCACCGGTGCCATCCGCCGTTACATGGCCGAGCACCCGAGCGAGTTCGACCCACGCAAGTTCTTCGCCGAAACGGTCAAGGCCATGCGTGACGTGTGCATCGCCCGTTACGAAGCGTTCGGCACCGCCGGCCATGCCTCGAAGATCAAGCCGATCTCCCTGGAAGGCATGTTCCAGCGTTACGCCAAGGGCGAGCTGGCGGCCAAGATCAACTGATCGAACGCCACGTCTGGGTGCGCCAAGGCCTGAGCGTTCAGGCCCTGGCTCGCCTCGTCAGCACCAATGCCCGTCTCGCAAGAGACGGGCATTTTCATTGGCGTGGTGCTCGCCCTCCGCCGCGCGTCAGTGGCCATGCTTCAAGCACCCATGGGCGCAGACAGCCGATCGGCCCTGTTCAGAGGCCGAGTTCGTCGAGCCCTGGGTGATCGTCCGGACGCCGGCCCAACGGCCAGCGGAACTGGCGCTCGGCTTCACTGATCGGGTGCTCGTTGATGCTGGCGTGACGGGTGTGCATCAGGCCGTGCTCATCGAAGGCCCAGTTCTCGTTGCCGTACGCCCGGAACCACTGACCGCTGTCGTCATGGTATTCGTAGGCATAGCGCACCGCGATGCGATCGTCGGTAAAGGCCCAGAGCGCCTTGATCAGCCGGTATTCGAGCTCTCGGTTCCATTTACGGGTCAGGAACGCCTGCGCTTCGGCGCGGCTGGTGATGAACTCCACACGGTTGCGCCAGCGCGTGTCGAGGGTGTACGCCAAGGCCACCTTGGCCGGGTCCCGACTGTTCCAGCCGTCTTCGGCCAGACGAACTTTCTCGAGGGCCGTTTGCCGGGTGAAGGGGGGCAGAGGAGGGCGTGAGGTCATGGTCGGTACCTGATGGGAAGGTGAAGCAGCAGTTTCGAGCAGTAAGCTGCAAGCTACAAGCTACAAGCGGACGGTAGTGCGGCTCGCTATGTGTTGAGAGGACGTTGATGCGTCGCTGACGCTATGGCTTGCAGCGTATCGACTGAGCCCGGCAACCGACTGTCGGGTGCCCCCGAACATTTTGTCGAAACAACCGGACATTTCGGCCAAGTGCGAGCTAGAGTCAATCATCGGATCCAATGATTTGGCAGTGGCTGCGGAGTTTCGAGACAGCATGGATGGCGCTCACCTTCACCCGTCGGACCGGGGCTCCGTCCTTCTGGTGGTCGACGATTACCCCGAGAACCTCGTGAGCATGCGCGCGTTGCTGGGTCGTCACGACTGGCAGGTGCTGACGGCCAGTTCCGGCGTGGAGGCCCTGGATGCCTTGCTCGAGCACGAGGTCGACCTGGTGCTGCTCGATGTGCAGATGCCGGAGATGGACGGCTTCGAGGTCGCACGCCTGATGCGCGGCAGCCAACGCACGCGCCTGACGCCGATCATCTTCCTCACCGCCACCGAGCACTCGCAAACCGCGATAGCGCGTGGCTATGCCAACGGCGCGGTCGACTACCTGTTCAAGCCTTTCGACCCGGACGTACTCAAGCCCAAGATCCAGGCGCTGCTCGAGCAACAGTGCAACCAGCGCATGCTGCAGCGGCTGAGCCGCGATCTGGAATCGGCCCGGGCGTTCAGCGCCTCGATCCTGGAGCATGCCGCCGAGGGCATTCTGGTCATCCAGGCCAGCGGGGTAGTGAGTTTCGCCAACCCGGAAATCTGCAGGCTGCTCGATACACCGGTCGATCGTTTGCAGGGCATGCACCTGCTGGACCTGCTGCAACTGCCGGGCGCCTTGGCATGGGAAGACTCCGAGCTGTTCAAGGCCTACCAGCGACGCGACGTCCTGCGCCTGCACGACGCGCAACTGCGCACGGCCAGCGGCCAGCCCGTGCCGGTGGCGCTGTCCTGCGCCCCGTTGCCCGAGGAGCAGCAGGCCATGGTCGTGACCGTGCTGGACATGTCGGTGGTGCGCAATCTGCACGTGCAGCTGGAAAACCAGGCCATCACCGACCCGCTGACCGGGCTGCTCAACCGACGGGGGTTCCACCAGGCCGCCGAGAGCGCGCTGATCCGCCATGAGCGTTCCGAACGCGCCCAGGCGCTGATGTACATGGACCTGGACGGGTTCAAGCGGGTCAACGACTCGCTCGGCCATGAAGCCGGTGACCGTGTGCTGTGCTGGGTCGCCGAACAGCTGAAGGACTGCCTGGGCAGCCAGGCCCTGCTGGCGCGCATGGGCGGCGACGAGTTCACCGCCCTGTTCGACGAATTGCCCTATCTGGAGCAGGCCGGTCGGTTGGCCGAGAACGTGCTCGAACGCTTGTCGGCCTGCCAGCAGATCGACGGGGTGGACGTCTGTCTGGGTGTGAGCATCGGCATCGCCACCTACCCGGAATGCGGCGACAGCGTGCACAGCCTGATCCGCGCAGCCGATACCGCGATGTATGCGGCCAAGCAGGCCGGGCGGCAGCAGTACCGCTTCTACGACGAAGAACTCAATGGTCGCGCCCGTTCACGGCTGATGCTTGAAGACAGCGTGCGCACCGCCATCGAGCAGCGCGACTTCAGCCTGGTCTACCAGCCCCAGGTGGCCTTCGCCGACGGGCGACTGCGCGGCTTCGAAGCCTTGCTGCGCTGGCGCCACCCCAGCGTCGGCGACGTCCCGCCGGGGCTGTTCATTCCCTTGCTCGAGGAGGCGCGGCTGATCAACCGATTGGCCAGCTGGATCTACCGGCAAGGTGTGGCGCAGCGAACGGCCTGGAGCACGCGCTTTCCGCGTGACCTGATCCTGGCCATCAGCCTGGGCCGCGCGCAGTTCGCCATGCCGGGGCTGGCCGACGAGCTGCAGCGCGTCATCGACGACCAGGGGCTCGATCCCCAGCAGTTGGAGCTGGAAGTGGCCGAGACCTCGCTGATGTGCAACATCGATGCCGCCATCAAACAGCTGCAGCGGTTGCGCAGCCTGGGGGTGCGCATCGCCCTGGACGACTTCGGCGCAGGCGACTGCTCGTTGCGCATGCTGCGTGACCTGCCCATCGACACCCTCAAGCTCGACCGGCACCTGGTGGCCCGGCTGCCCGACTCGGTGGCCGACGCAGCGCTGGTGAGCAGCGTCATCGCCCTGTGCCTGGAGTACGGCATCACCGTGATCGCCGAAGGGGTCGAGACGCAGGCCCAGGCGCAGTGGCTCAAGGCCCATGGGTGCCAGTACGTGCAAGGCTTCCTGGTGGCGCGCCCCCTGACCGCGGACGACGCACACGATTTCCCGGAGCGGTTTTCCTGGCCGGGCCTGTGCTTGGTAGACTGACGCCTCTTTCTGCCCGATCGTCCGTCATGACCGTACTGCGCTACTTGCAAGCCTACCCCCCGCACCTGCAGGAGCAGGTCCGCCAGCTCATCGCCACCGATCGGCTCGGCGACTACCTGCGCCAGCGTTATCCCGACCGGCATGCCGTGCAGAGCGACAAGGCACTGTACGGCTACGCCCAGGACCTCAAACAGGCCTACCTGCGCAACGCGCCGAGCCCTGACAAGGTGCTGTTCGACAGTCGGCTCGACCTGACCCACCGTGCCCTCGGGCTGAACACGGCGGTCTCGCGGGTGCAGGGCGGCAAGCTCAAGGCCAAGAAGGAGATCCGCATCGCGTCGCTGTTCAAGGACGCAGCGCCGGAGTTCCTGCGCATGATCGTCGTGCACGAGCTGGCGCACCTGAAGGAGCGCGATCACAGCAAGGCGTTCTACCAGCTGTGCCAGCACATGGAGCCGGCGTACCATCAACTGGAATTCGACCTGAGGGTCTACCTGACCTACCAGGAATTGCCCGGCTCTGCCTGAGGAGACCCCTGTGAACGACGTGACGAGCAAGACCCGCAGCAGTTTCTACCGACGCCTGTACGTCGCCTGGCTGATCGACAGCCAGCAGGCGAGCAGCGTCCCGGCCCTCATGGAGGCGACCGGCATGCCCCGGCGCACGGCCCAGGACACCATCGCCGCGCTGGCCGAGCTGGACATCGTCTGCACGTTCGAGCAGCAGGAAGGAGCCCGTCATCACGCCGGCCATTACCGCATCAGCGACTGGGGGGCGATCGACCGACAGTGGGTCGGCGCGCACCTGGCGCAGATTCGCGGCGTGCTGGGTTACCCGTGAGCGCCGGGGTGTCAGGCCTTGCGCATGCCGATGTGCGGGATGCCGTCCTCGACGTACTCGTCGCCTACCGCTTCGAACCCCTGGCGGCCGTAGAAGCCTTGCAGGTGCGCCTGCGCTGACAGGTAGATCGGCGTCTGCGGCCAGCAGTGGGAGGCGCACTCCAGCCCCTTGAGCAGCAGTTGCTCGCCCAGGCCACGGCCGCGGGCACAGGCCGCCGTCAGGACCCGGCCGATCACCACGTCGCCGCCCTGGGACTGGGGGTCGAGCAGGCGCAGGTAGGCGATCAGCCGGCCTTCTTCCCAGGCCATCAGGTGGCACGTGTCGCCACTCAGGTCCTGGCCATCCACCTCCTGGTAGGCGCACTGCTGCTCGACCACGAACACCTCGACCCGCAGGCGCAGGATGGCGTACAGCTGGTCCTTGTCGAGGTCGGTGTGGTGGGTGCAGATCCATTCGAGGGACATGGGGAGGCTCCAGTGGCGGGGCGTCGATCATCGCAAATGCGCGCGACGAAGGCGACCCCGCGCGGCGGTCAGGTCGACGTCGCCTTGCCCAGGTGCGCTGCCAGGGTCCGCAGGGGCGCGAGTTGCTGGCCGATCAGGGCCAGTTGACTCTGGATCAGGCGTTGATGCTCGTCGAGGTCGTCGGGCATCTGTTCGAGGCTGCTGGCCAGGGCCTGTTCTTCTTCGCTGTGGATCGCCACGGGCTGGCGCGCCGCTAGGGCGCTGGCGATCTCGTCCAGGCTGGTAGCCAGGCTGGCCCCGGCGCCATCGATCAGGTGCTCGTGGACCTCTGCCGGCAGGCTGGTATCGCGGTGTGCGCCCAATCCCGAGAGGTAGCTGAGCAAGGTGTGCGACAGCACCAGGAAGCGAAAGCCCAGATCGGCCTCCTTGCGGAAGTGCCCGGGCTCCATGAGCATGTTCGCCAGGGTCGTCGACAACGCCGCGTCAGCGTTGTGCGCGTTGCGCCGGGCCAGGCGGTAGGCCAGGTCGTCGCGCTTGCCGTGGGCGTACTGCTGCATGATCTGGCGCAGGTATTCGCTGGCGCAGGCCAGGGTGTTGGCCAGCACCTTGTTCAGCTTGCGCCCCTGCCAGTCGGGCAGGAACAGGAACACCGCCAGGATTGCGATCAGGCTGCCCACCAAGGTATCGACCAGGCGCGGCAGGAACAGGCCATAGCCGTCGCCCACCTGGTTGAAGCAGAACAGCACCATCAGCGTGATCGCTGCGGTCGCCAGGGTGTAGCGGGTGGTGCGGTTGACGAAGAACACCACGCCGGCGATCACCGCGAACATCGACTGTACGATCGGGTTGGGGAACAGGTCGAACAGCGCCCAGCCCACGGTCAGGCCGATGGCGGTGCCGATGATGCGCTGCACCAGCTTACGTCGGGTCGCCCCATAGTTGGGCTGGCAGACGAACAGGGTGGTGAGGATGATCCAGTAACCCTGGGTCGGGTGGATCAGGTGCACCATGCCGTAGCCGATGGACAACGCCAGCGGCAGGCGCAGGGCATGGCGAAACACCAGGGAAGTCGGCGTGAGCTGGGTGCGCAGGCGCTTCCAGATTTCCCGCAGACCCCGTGGCGAGCGGTCGAGCAGGCTGTTGTCGGTGGCTTCGGCCAGCGTCTCGGGATTGCTCGCGGCGTTGAGCAGACGATGAAGGGTGGCCAGGTTGTGCGCCAGTGCGCGCAATGAACGCAGCAGCCCGCGCCAGGCGGGGTTGTTCTGCTGGCGCAGGTAGTCGAGCGAGGCATGCAGGTCGTCCAGTGCCTCGGCAAAGCCCGTATCGTTGCCGAAGGGCTGGCGCAGCCGGATCGACTCGGCCAGTTGCTGGCAGAGGCTGCCCTGCTGGCGCAGCAGCCGCTGGCAGCGGAACATCACGTCGCTGTGGAAGAAGGTCTCGGCCAGCGCGTTGTAAGGGTAGTGCGAGGCGCTGACGCGCTCGTGGATGTCTTGGGCCAGGAAGTACAGCTTCAGGTAGCGGCTGACCTTGGAATTGGGCTGGCTGTTGCCGACCCGGTGCAGGATGATTTCCTTGGCGGCATTCAGCGCGGCCACCACCTTGCCGTTCTGCCGCGCCAGTTCCAGGCGACGGCCTTCGACGTCGAGGTTGCGCACCGGCTCGAACAGGCTGGCCTTGAGCTTGATGTAGCGGCCCAGCTCCCAGAACAGCTTGGCCAGGCTCTGCTGCACCGGCTGGTTGGAGAACAATGCCTGCCACAGCACCGAGAGCAGCCCGTACCAGGCCGCCCCGGCAACCAGCAACGCCGGCTCGTGCCAGAAGTCGCTGACCTCTCCCCCGCGCTGATCGACCCCGATCATGGTGTACACCGCCAGGATCAGCGTGGCCGAGGCAATGGCGCCATAGCGCTCGCCCAGTGCGCCGAGCATGGTCAAGGCGAAGGCCGACAACGCCAGCGCACCGACGAACACCCAGGGATAGGGGAACAGCAGTTCCACCGCCAGCGCGGCGATGGCGAAGCACACCAGCGTGACCGCCAGGGCGCTCAGGCGGCCCTGCCAGCTGTCGTCGGTCTCGGCCAGGGCGCTGGCGATGATGCCGAGAAACAGCGGGATCAACAGGCTCATCTCATCCTGGTACCAGCACAGCGCCATGCTGCCGGTGAGCGCGAGGGTGACCCGGATGCTGTAGCTGAACTTGTCCTGCGCCCACAGGCGGCGCAGGGTATGGCGGAACGAAGAAGAGGGCATGGTGGCCTGCCAAGCAAAGGTCGATGATCGCGGGTCAGGAGGTGCTACACCTCCTTGGTCACGGGCCAGCAAGAAGCGTTCCGTGTCCGCGCGATTCTAGCGCGAAGCCTAGACCACCTGCGCGGCCGCGTAGGCCGAGGCCCAGGCCCATTGGAAGTTGAACCCTCCCAGGTGACCGCTGACATCCAGCACTTCGCCGATGAAATACAGCCCGGGGCTTTTCAGCGACTCCATGCTTTTCGACGAGACTTCGCGGGTGTCGACCCCGCCCAGGGTCACTTCGGCGGTGCGGTAGCCCTCGGTGCCTGCCGGCACCAGTTGCCAGGCCGACAACCGCTCGGCGACCTGCGCCAGCTCGGTGGGTGTGTACTGTTTCAGCGGCTTGGACACGAACCACTGCTCGGCCAGCAGGTGGGCGAGCTTGCGCGTGAAGGCCTCGGCCAGCACGGTCTTGAGTTCGGTGTTGGGCCGTTCGGCCTGCTGTTCGCGCAGCCACGCCAGCGCGTCGCGATCGGGCAGCAGGTCGATCTCGACGGTGTCACCGGCCTTCCAGAACGACGAAATCTGCAGGATGGCCGGGCCACTGAGGCCGCGATGGGTGAACAGCAGGTTCTCCCGGAAGCTCATGCCGTTGCAGCTGGCCGTGCAATCCAGGGACGTGCCGGACAGGTCGCTGCACAGTGCCTTGAGCTGGGGCTCGGTGATGATGAACGGCACCAACGCGGCGCAGGTCGGCAGCACGGTGTGCCCGAACTGGCGCGCGACCTGATAGCCGAAGCCGGTCGCGCCCAAGGTCGGGATCGACAGCCCGCCGGTGGCGATCACCAGCGACTGGCAGGCGAAGGGCCCAGCGCTGGTTTCCAGGCGGTAACCGTCTTCCAGACGCTCGATCTGGTCGATCCGGGTGTTCATGCGCAACTCGGCGCCTGCCTGGTCGCACTCGTTCAGCAGCAGCTCGAGGATGTCGCTGGACTTGTTGTCGCAGAACAGCTGGCCCAGTTTCTTCTCGTGATACGGCACGCCATGGCGCGCCACCAGCTCGATGAAGTCCCACTGGGTGTAGCGCGCCAGGGCCGACTTGCAGAAGTGCGGGTTCTGCGACAGGAAATTGGCCGGCTCGGTGTACAGGTTGGTGAAGTTGCAGCGGCCGCCGCCGGACATGAGGATCTTTTTGCCGGGCTTGTTGGCATGGTCGAGCACCAGCACCCGCCGGCCACGGTAGGCGGCGAGGTGGGCGCACATCAGGCCGGCGGCGCCGGCACCGAGGATGATGACATCGGTGGTTTGCACGGGGGGTCCTTGGTGAGGAAAAGGGTGGAGGTGGGGGCGGGCGTGTCTTTCGATTCGGCAGAGGAGCAAGAAACTAGGGTGATGGGTTCACGGCCCCTGCGGGCCTGATCGCGGCACAGGGGCCGCTCCTACAGAACCGCGCTGCGATGTGGCTACGGGTGTAGGAGCGGCCCCTGCCGGGGCGCCGGACCGGCCGCGATCGGCCCCGCAGGGGCCGTAAAGCCAATGTCTCGCGCTAGCCCCTTACACGATCCGCACTTTCAGCGCCCGGCCCTTGATCTTCCCGCTGTTGAGCCGCTGCAACGCCTGTTTGGCCACGCCACGCTCCACCGCCACGTAGGCCTGGAAGTCGAAGATGGCGATCTTGCCCACCTGGCTGCCAGGAATCCCGGCATCGCCAGTCAGCGCACCCAGAATGTCGCCCGGACGCAGCTTGTCCTTGCGCCCGGCGGCGATCGCCAGCGTGCTCATCGCCGGCAGCAGCGGCTCGCCGCCCTTGTTCTTCAAGCTGTCGAGCTGTTCCCAGCGCAATGGCTGGCGTTGCAGCTGCTCGACCGCCTGGGCGCGATGCGCCTCGGCCGGCGCCACCAGGCTCACGGCCAGGCCCTTTTCGCCGGCGCGGCCCGTACGGCCGACACGGTGCACGTGGATCTCGGCATCACGCGCCAGTTCGACGTTGATCACCATGTCCAGCCCGTCGATGTCCAGGCCGCGCGCCGCGACATCGGTGGCCACCAGCACCGAGGTGCTGCGGTTGGCGAACAGCGCCAGCACCTGGTCGCGGTCCCGCTGTTCCAGGTCGCCGTGCAGGGCCTGGGCGACGATGCCCTTGGCCTGCAGGTGAGCGACCACGTCCTCGCATTGCTGCTTGGTGAAGCAGAACGCCACGCAGGACTGCGGACGGAAATGCCCGAGCACGCGGGTGACCGCCTCGAGCCGCTGCGCGGCGTCGATCTCGATGAAACGCTGCTCGATCTGGTTGTCGGCGTGCAGGCTTTCGACCTTGACCTGCTGGGGCTGGCGCATGAACGCCGCGGCCAGTTGCTCGATGCCGGCCGGGTAGGTGGCCGAGAACAGCAGGGTCTGGCGACGCGCGGGCGTGCGCTCGAGGATGCTGGCGATGGCGTCGTAGAAGCCCATGTCGAGCATGCGGTCGGCTTCGTCGAGCACCAGGGTGTTGAGGCCGCCGAGCACCAGGGTGCCCTTGTCCAGGTGCTGCTGGATCCGCCCTGGCGTGCCGACGATGATGTGCGCGCCATGCTCGAGCGACGCGATCTGCGGGCCGAGCGAGACGCCGCCACAGAGGGTCAGGATCTTGATGTTGTCTTCGGCACGGGCCAGGCGGCGCAATTCCTTGGCCACCTGGTCGGCCAGTTCGCGGGTCGGGCACAGCACCAGCGCCTGGCAGCCGAAGTAACGAGGGTTGAGCGGGTTGAGCAGGCCGATGCCGAAGGCAGCGGTCTTGCCGCTGCCGGTCTTGGCTTGGGCGATCAGGTCCTGGCCCTTGAGAATGACAGGCAGGCTGCGCGCCTGGATGGGCGTCATCGACGCATACCCCAGGGCGTCCAGGTTGGCCAGCATGGCGGCGGACAGCGGCAGGGTGGCGAAGGCGGTGGATTCAGTGGTCACGAGACAGGCCTGAGAGCGAAAATGCCGCACAGTCTACCAGTCTCGCGACCTCTGTTCCTAAGCGTCGATCTCCGGTTCCGGACGAGGGGCACGCCTTCCGTCCGTCGGCGCCAGTTGTAGGAAGATCGCCGCGGCCAGCATCGACATCAGGCCGATGGTCAGGAAGGTCAGCTGGAAGGCGCCCAGGGTGGTTTCGGCCGCATCGACGCCGCCGGCGGCGGTGAAGCCGCCGAGCAGCGCACCGGCGCAGGCCACGCCCAGGCTCAGCGCCAGTTGCGCCACCACCGACAGCAGGCTGTTGCCGCTGCTGGCGTTGGCGTCGTCCAGGTCGATCAGGGTCACGGTGTTCATGGCGGTGAACTGCATCGAGTTGATCGCCCCGAGGATGCCCAGCTGGACCAGCAGCAACCCATAGGGCGTTTGCTCGTCCACCAGGGCCAGGCTTGCCAGCATCAGGCCGAGCAGCAAGGTGTTGCCGGTCAGCACGATGCGGTAGCCCAGGCGCTCGATGATAGGCCGCGCCACCGACTTGGCCAGCATCGCAGCGGCGGCCAGCGGGATCATGCTCATGCCGGCCTCGACCGGCGAGTAGCCCAGCGCCACCTGCAGCAGCAGGGGTACGAGGAAGGGCAGGGCGCCGCTGCCCAGGCGGGCGAACAGGTTGCCGAGGATGCCGATGGCGAAGGTCCGCACGCGGAACAGCCGAGGCGAGAACAACGGATCCGGGTCACGCCCGGCACGCAGCCAGTAGGCGGCCAGGCAGGCCATGCCGGCGAACAGCAGCAGCATCACGCGCAGGTGCGGCAGGTGCAGTTCGCCCAGCCCTTCCATGGCGATGGTGATCAGCACCATCGCCGCGCCGAACAGCAGGAAGCCTGGCCCGTCGAACGGTGTGCGCTCGGCACCGCGCAGGTCGGGGATCAGTTTCCACACCGCGTAGCACCCCAGGAGACCGACCGGCAGGTTGAGCAGGAAGATCCAGTGCCAGCTCAGCACTTCCACCAGCCAGCCGCCGACCGTCGGGCCGAGCAACGGGCCGAGCAGCCCGGGGATGGTGATGAAGCTCAGGATCCGCACCAGCTCCGAACGTGGGTAGGCACGCAGCACCACCAGCCGCCCGACCGGCAGCATCAGGGCACCGCCCAGGCCCTGGACCACCCGGGCGAACACCAGAAAGCCCAGGCTGTTGGCCGCGGCGCAGAGCAGCGAGCCGAAGCTGAACAGCAGGATGGCGCTAAAGAAGATGCGCTTGGTACCGAAGCGGTCGGCGATCCAGCCCGAAGCCGGAATCAGCAAGGCCACCGTGAGCATGTAAGCGATGATCACCCCCTGCATGCGCAGCGGGTTTTCGTTCAGCGAAGTGGCCATGGCCGGCAGTGCGGTATTGAGGATGGTGCCGTCGAGCGACTGCATGAAGAAAGCGATGGCCACCACCCACGGGATCCAGCGGGCGGTGACCGGGTCCAGCGCGATGCGTTCGGGCATAGTGGCCTCGTCGTCAGGGGGTCACAAGGTCAGGGTCAGGGCTTTGACCAGCGCGCCTGGCAGATGACTCGATCCGGTCTGTCGCTGACCGTAGGTGCTGGTCGAGAGGATCAGCTCGCGCTCGCAGGTCAGGGCCTCCAGCTGGTCGCCAAGCAGGTCGTACAGGCTGTCGTCGAAACGCATGGTCGACACCGGTGCCTGAAGCTTTCCGTCTTCCACCCAGAAGGTGGCGAAGCGCGTCAGGCCGGTCATCTGCGCGGCGGGCAGGTCGGAGTAGTTGAGGTACCAGAGGTTGCTGATGTAGAGGCCGGTCCCCAGATGCGCGAGGATGTCCGCCTGGGCCAGGGTGCCGGAGGCAAGGCTGAGCGCACAGGGCGACTCGCCACTGTCGGCACCGTTCGCGCCCAGGGCAAGCTCGACGGCGCTGCGGGCGCTGACCAGGCGTCCGTCGGCGCGGCCGCGGTCGACCAGGCGGACGTCCTGGCGCGGCGAGCCCTCGTCGGAGAAGGCCGGGCTCAGCGAGCCGCTGACCTGTTCGTGCAGCGACACCATCGGGGCCAGGTGCGCCTCGCCGGCGTACAGCCGTTGCAACGCGCTGTTCCCGCTGGCCAGCGCCTGCGCCGAGAAGCCACCCCAGGCCAGCAGGCCGGCGATTTCGTCCAGCGCCGCCGGGGCCAGGTAGGCGCGGTAGCGACCTGGGGCGAGGGTCAGGGTCGGGCGCCCGAGGGCGTCGAGCTGCGTACGGCAGTGATCCAGGCGCGCCGCGAAGGCGTCTGGACACCAGACCTGCCCGGCATAGTTGGCCTTAACGGCCTGACCGTTGGCGTGGAATACGCTCCAGTCCAGGTTGAAGCTGCTCGCCTCGTGCCAGCCGCGCGCACCGGCCGAGCTGGCGAAGCCTCGGCTGATCGGCCCGGCGGCGTAGATGCCGACCAGGTCCAGCCCGTCGGCCGCGTGCTGCAGCTGGTCCAGGACCGTCTCGCCGTCGGGCAGGGGGTGCAGCTGTTCGCTGAGGCTCTGCCAGGCACGGTCATCCAGGCTCAGCCAGGGATCCTCCGGCAGCAGCGGCAAGGTCTGGCGCAGTTGGGCCAGGGCCTCGTGCAGGCGGGCACGGTCGAGCGCCGCCTCCCCGCACAGGGTGAAGGTCAGGTGCGCCTGGCGGCCTGCCTGCAGCAGGCGCAGGCTCGCCATGGCCTGTTCGACCTGGCCGGCCTGGCGGACCTTGCCGTGGTTGAAGCGGATGAACTGTGAACACTCGGCCTCATAGCCGAGCGTGAAGTGCTCGTCGGGTTGCAGCGCCTGGTGCAGGTCCTGGACCAGGATGTCGAAACGATCGCGTGGGGTGCGTTGCATCAGGCCTGGCCTCCGAAGACATCGATCTGGCTGAACAGGCACGCCGGCGAGGCATGGCCGACGCGGATCACCTGGTTGGGTTCGCCCTTGCCGCAATTGGGCGTGCCGAGCACCTGCCGGGTCGAGGCGTCGCCCACGCCGATCAGGCTGCGCCAGAAGCGGGCGGAAATGCCCCGGTAGTTGGGGTTCTTCACCACGCCCTTGAGTTCGCCGTCCTCGATCAACTGGCCCCATTCACAGCCGAACTGGAACTTGTTGCGGGCATCGTCGATGGACCACGACCGGTTGGTGCGCATCAGGATGCCACGTTCCACGCTACCGATCAGTTGGTGCAGGCTCTGCGTCCCGGGTTCGATGTTGAGGTTGGCCATGCGATCGATCGGCGCGCGGTTCCAGCTGCTGGCGCGGCTGTTGGCCACGCCGTCGAGGCCCGAACGTGCCTGGGACAGGGCGCCGCCCAATGGACGCAGCAGCATGCCCTCGCGGATCAGGAACTGCTTGCTGGCCGGCGTCCCCTCATCGTCGTGGCTGTAGCTGGCCAGCTCTTCGGGCAGCGTCGGATCGAACGTCACGTCGAGCAGGGGCGAGCCGTAGCGCAGGTGGCCGAAGTCCGCCGGCGTGACGAAGCTGGTGCCGGCATAGTTGCGCTCATCGCCGAGGATACGGTCCATCTCCAGCGGGTGACCGATGGATTCGTGGATCTGCAGGCTCATCTGATCGGGCATCAGCAGCAGGTCGCGGGCGCCGCTGGGCGTGTTGGGCGCCAACAGCAGCTGCAAGGCTTCATCGGCCACCTGGGCGCCGGCACCGATCAGGCCGCACTGCTCGACCACCTCGGCCCCGCCCTGCTGGCCGAAGTTCTCCCGGCCCAGGCTGCGGCTCTGGCTGTCGCGCCCGTCGCTGGCGGTGACGCTCATGCCAGGGAACAGGAAGCGCTGGGCCTGACGCAGTTCGGCACCGGCGCTGTTCAGGTAGATCTGCTCCACCTCGGTGATGCCCAGGCTCGCCTGCCAGTCCACCAGACGCTCGTCCTTCGGCACCCTGGCCGACTCCGTCGCCAGCAGCTCCAGCCAGTGGCTCAGCGTGGGCAGCGGTTGCTCCAGGTTGGGCGAAACGTGGTCATGGCGGGCCGTGGGCGCCGGCTGGCCGCTGAGGTCGAGCAGGCTGTAGCGCGCGATCTGCCGCGCCAGCCGTTCGGCACGCTCGAGCGCGGCCTGCAGCCCTGACTGGGACAGGTCGGCGGTGGCGGCATAGGCTTCCACACCCTGGACGCGCACGGTGAGCATGGCGCCTTCGTCACGGCTGAAGAACGGCGGCTCCACGACGTTGCGGCGCACCGACAGGCTTTGCTGGGACTGGCGCACGTGGCGCAGGGAAAACACCTCGGCCGTGCTGCGCAACGCGGCGAAACGTTGGCGCAATTGGGCGCTGGACTCGAACATGCAGACCTCCTTGGCAAGGACGCGCAGCGAGCGCGACACGGTGGCAGGTCCGGGAGTATGACCCAACCGGCTGCGAGGGTGGCGCGAATACGGGTGGGCTAGTGGCGTTTTCGGAAACTTCCTGCCTCCGTTTCGGAAGCGTAGGGCAGATTAACCCCTGGGACGCGGCGTTGAATGGGGCTTCATTTCCAGAGGGGGCCGTTTCATGTCCACAGTCAGCACCACCGATGCCGTCAAGCACCTACCCGTTACCTCGGTCGATGAACCCATGTTCTTCGTGGTCTCGCCACGCAAGCTGGTCATCATGAGCATCCTGACCGCCAACTTCTACATGCTGTACTGGTTCGCCCGGAACTGGGTGATGTACAAGCGCAAGCATGGCGAGCACGCATGGCCGGTGATGCGCACGGTACTCCTGCCGTTCTTCCTCTATGGCTTGTTCAAGCGCATCGACCAGCAGATCAAGTTGAGCGGCAGAACCTATGCCTGGTCGCCCTTGCTCATGACCTGCGTCTTCTGGATATATTGCGTGGTGCAATACGTAATGTTCTATGTGGAAGCGATCGATCCGATGCCTGTGCGAGCGTTGTTCACCTCGTTGGTGTCGATCGCGTTTTGCGTACGGTGGATCGTGCTGGCCCAGCATGCGATTAACTTCTGTGTCGGTGATCCCGAGGGCAAGACCAATGAGACCTTGTCGTGGGGTAATTGGGTGTGGATCGCGGTGGGCCTGATGTTCTGGGCCGCTCATCTGGTGGCCCTGTCGCAACTGGGGGCACCCATGACGCTCGGTAGTGCTGGTTTCTGAGACTGCCCGGACGGGGACTCGAGCCGCGCAGTGGGCAAAAAAAAGCCGAGGCAGCCATGGGCCGCCTCGGCTTTTTCGTGTTGCCGTCAGTGTCAGCCGATGGTCATCAGGCTGGCGTTACCGCCTGCCGCTGCCGTGTTGACGCTGACTGCGCGCTCGATCACCAGGCGCTCCAGGGCGATCTGGTGGTCGCCACTGGACAGGCCCTGGACGCCGACGATCGCACCGGCACGCTTGGCCACCTGCTCGCAGATCGCGCGCAGCTGGTCGGAATCGCCATGGTGCAGCACGGCGTCGAAGGCGACGTCGTCCTTGTGCCAGTCGGCGACCAGCTTGACCTTGGCCTGTACGTCCCGTGGCAGGCGCGCTCGCAGCGAGCGGCCCGGTTCGTTGTCCTCGAACAGTGCCGAGCTGCCGACGGCCAGGACCGCCGCCAGTTGCGCCTGCAGGTCCGCCTCGCTGTCGGCCAGGCACAGCACGTGCTCGCGCGGCAGGATGGTGTAGCTGTTGCGCTCGCCGGTCGGGCCGGGCAGCAGGCGGTTGATGCCGGTCTGCGACTGCTGGACGAAGCTGTCGCACAGGGCTGCCAGGTCGTTCAGCTGGTTGCTGTTGGCCCAGGCCTTGTAGCCCTGCAGCGGCTGAAGCAGCTGGGCACGGGCCGGGTTGTCCAGCGGTGTGTCGCCGTCGACGCGTTCGAAGTGACGCGAGATGGCATCGGCCGGACGGGTCGACAACAGGCGGAACAGGTACAGCGGGCCGCCGGCTTTCGGGCCGGTGCCCGACAGGCCTTCACCACCGAACGGCTGGACGCCGACCACGGCACCGACGATGTTGCGGTTGACGTACATGTTGCCGGCGTTGACGTTCTCCACCACCTTGGCGATGGTTTCGTCGATCCGGGTGTGCACGCCCAGGGTCAGGCCATAGCCGGAGGCGTTGATCTGTTCGATCAGTTGGTCGAGGTTGCGGCGGTTGTAGCGCACCACGTGCAGGACCGGGCCGAAGATCTCACGCTGCAGCTCGTCGAAGCTTTCCAGCTCGATCAGGGTCGGCATGACGAAGGTGCCACGCTTGCATTCCTCGGCATCGGCCAGGGCCATCTGGTAGATGGAGCGGCCTTTGGCGCGCATGCCCTGGATGTGCTTCTCGATGCCCTGCTTGGCTTCGGCGTCGATCACCGGGCCGATGTCCACGGACAGGCGCTCGGGGTTGCCGAGACGGCTCTGCGCCATGGCGCCCTTGAGCATTTCGATCACGCGGTCGGCGGCGTCTTCCTGCACGCACAGGACACGCAGCGCCGAGCAGCGCTGGCCGGCACTGTCGAAGGCCGAGGACACCACGTCCACCACCACCTGTTCGGTCAGCGCGGAGGAGTCGACGATCATCGCGTTCTGGCCACCGGTTTCGGCGATCAGCGGGATCGGACGGCCCTGGGCGTCCAGGCGACCGGCGACGTTGCGTTGCAGCAGACGGGCAACCTCGGTGGAGCCGGTGAACATCACGCCCTTGACGCGATCGTCACCGACCAGGCGCGCACCGACGGTCTCGCCACGGCCTGGCAGCAGTTGCAGCACGCCTTCCGGAATGCCGGCTTCCAGCAGCAGGCGCACGGCCTGGGCGGCGATCAGCGGGGTCTGCTCGGCCGGTTTGGCCAGTACCGGGTTGCCGGCGGCGAGCGCGGCGGCCACCTGGCCGGAGAAGATCGCCAGGGGGAAGTTCCACGGGCTGATGCAGACCACCGGGCCGAGCGGGCGATGGGCGTCGTTGCTGAAGTCGTTGCGTGCCTGCACCGCGTAGTAGCGCAGGAAGTCCACGGCTTCGCGCACTTCGGCGATGGCGTTGAGGTAGGTCTTGCCCGCCTCGCGTACCAGCAGGCCCATCAGTGGCTGGATCTCGGCTTCCATCAGGTCGGCGGCGCGTTCCAGGATGGCGGCGCGTTCCGCAGGCGGGGTGGCCTGCCAGATCGGCGCGGCGTTGACGGCGCACTGGATGGCGTTGTCGGCGTCGGCGACGGTGGCTTCCTGCACATGACCGACCACGTCACGATGATCCGACGGGTTCAGGACCTGGGCAGCGGCTTCTTCACTGGCGGCGCAGCCCAGCAGCGGCGCGGCCTTCCAGTCGGTGTGCGCGGTGGCCAGCAGGGCGCAGGACAGCGAGGCCAGACGGTGTTCGTTGGACATGTCGATGCCCGCCGAGTTGGCGCGCTCGGTGCCATAGAGGTCGCGCGGCAGCGGGATGCGTGGGTGCGGCAGGCCGATGCGGCCTTCCTGGGTGCCCATGCGCTCGATGCTGACGACCGGGTCGGCGACCAGTTCCTGGATCGACAGGGTATGGTCGGCCACGCGGTTGACGAACGAGGTGTTGGCGCCGTTTTCCAGCAGACGGCGGACCAGGTAGGCCAGCAGGGTCTCGTGGGTGCCGACCGGCGCGTACACGCGGCACGGACGGTTCAGCTTGCCGTCGGACACCTTGCCCACGACCTGCTCGTAGAGCGGCTCGCCCATGCCGTGCAGGCACTGGAACTCGTACTGGCCGGGGTAGTAGTTCTGGCCGGCGATGTGGTAGATGGCCGACAGCGTGTGGGCGTTGTGGGTGGCGAACTGCGGGTAGATGGCTTCCGGCACCGCCAGCAGCTTGCGGGCACAGGCGACGTAGGACACGTCGGTGTAGACCTTGCGGGTGTAGACCGGGTAGCCCTCGAGGCCTTCGACCTGGGCGCGCTTGATCTCGCTGTCCCAGTAGGCGCCCTTGACCAGACGGATCATCAGGCGATGACGGCTGCGCTTGGCCAGGTCGATGACGTAGTCGATCACGTGCGGGCAGCGTTTCTGGTAGGCCTGGATGACGAAGCCGATACCGTTCCAGCCCGCCAGTTGCGGCTCGAAGCACAGGCGCTCGAGCAGGTCCAGGGACAGCTCCAGGCGGTCGGCTTCCTCGGCGTCGATGTTCAGGCCGATGTCGTACTGCTTGGCCATCAGGGTCAGCGACAGCAGGCGCGGGTACAGCTCTTCCATCACACGCTCGTACTGGGCACGGCTGTAGCGCGGGTGCAGCGCCGAGAGCTTGATCGAGATGCCGGGGCCTTCATAGATGCCACGGCCGTGGGAGGCCTTGCCGATCGAGTGGATGGCCTGCTCGTAGGACGCCAGGTATTTCTGTGCGTCGTGCTCGGTCAGTGCAGCTTCGCCGAGCATGTCGTAGGAGTAGCGGAAGCCCTTGGACTCGAAGCGGCTGGCGTTGGCCAGGGCTTCGGCGATGGTTTCGCCGGTGACGAACTGCTCGCCCATCAGGCGCATGGCCATGTCGACGCCCTTGCGGATCATCGGTTCGCCGCTCTTGCCGATGATGCGGCTGAGCGAGGACGACAGGCCCGACTCGTTGTGCGTGGAGACCAGCTTGCCGGTCAGCAGCAGGCCCCAGGTCGCGGCGTTGACGAACAGCGATGGGCTGTTGCCCAGGTGCGGCTGCCAGTTGCCGGTGCTGATCTTGTCGCGGATCAGGGCGTCACGGGTACCTTTGTCGGGGATACGCAGCAGGGCTTCGGCCAGGCACATCAGGGCCACGCCTTCCTGGGAGGACAAAGAGAATTCCTGCAGCAGGCCTTGCACGATACCGGCCCGGCCGCCTGCGCTCTTCTGATGACGCAGCTTGTCGGCGATGCGCACGGCGAGCTTGTTGGTGGCCTCGGCCTGCTCGGTCGTGAGGCGCGCCTGCTCCAGCAGCATCGGCACCATTTCTTGCTCGGGGCGACGGTAGGCACCGGTGATGGCGGCGCGCAGCACCGATTGCGGCAGGATGCTTTCGGCGAACTCGAGGAAGCACTGATGCTCGTGGTCGGCCTGTACTTCACCCGCGTCGTCGGCGTTGGCCGAAGTCTGGGCGGTCAGTTCGGTCAAGGTGGCGCCACCCTCGAGTTTCTCGAGGTAATTGAAGATTGCCTGCTTGATCAACCAATGCGGCGTGCGGTCGATGGACTGCGCTGCGCTCTTGAGTCGTTCACGGGTCGGGTCGTCGAGTTTGACCCCAAGGGTGGTCGTCGCCATTTTCTTGTCCTCATTATTGCCACAGGCGTGGCTTAAGCTGGCGCCAAGATTAGCTGTAGGAAATTTCAGGTGCAACCGGGTGCAACCCAAAAAGTTCAACGCACAGGTGCAACTCGTCCGATAGCGGGTCAGGCAAGTGGAAAATTCCCAAGTTTGGTGCGAAATGTTCTGAATCAAATGCTTCTTGCTCCAAAAGGGAGCAAAAACGTAGCTGTAATCTGAAAGGCACGGGCAGGTGCAACTGGCAAGTGAAAAATGGTTGCACCTGATTCCCGTTGTTGCATAGGATTCGTCGCCTGGGTGCAACCGGCTTTTTTACCGGTCGCTGAGATAACAACAAATTGCCAGGGCACAAACATGGGTGCATTCAATCCGCTCACGATCACCTTCGTGATCTACATCGCAGCAATGGTGCTGATCGGCTTTGCCGCCTATCGCTCCACGCAAAACCTCTCCGACTACATTCTCGGCGGTCGCAGCCTCGGCAGCGTGGTCACCGCCTTGTCCGCCGGTGCTTCCGACATGAGTGGCTGGTTGCTGATGGGCCTGCCGGGCGCCATCTACCTGTCCGGCCTTTCCGAAGCCTGGATCGCCATCGGCCTGACCCTCGGCGCCTACCTCAACTGGCTGTTCGTCGCCGGTCGTCTGCGCGTGCAGACCGAGCACAATGGCGACGCCCTGACGCTGCCGGACTTCTTCGCCAGCCGCTTCGAAGACCAGAGCGGTCTGCTGCGGATCATCTCGGCCATCGTGATTCTGGTGTTCTTCACCATCTACTGCGCTTCGGGCATCGTTGCCGGTGCGCGCCTGTTCGAAAGCACCTTCGGCATGCCGTACGAAACCGCCCTGTGGGCCGGTGCCGCCGCGACCATCGCCTACACCTTCATCGGTGGCTTTCTGGCGGTGAGCTGGACCGATACCGTGCAAGCCTCGCTGATGATCTTCGCGCTGATCCTGACGCCGGTGATCGTGCTGATCTCCACGGGCGGGTTCGACACCACGTTCGCAGCCATCGAGCTGCAGGATCCTGCGCATTTCGACATGTTCAAGGGCGCGACCTTCGTCGGCATCATCTCCCTGCTGGGCTGGGGTCTGGGCTATTTCGGTCAGCCGCACATCCTGGCGCGCTTCATGGCCGCCGATTCGGTCAAGTCGATCGCCAAGGCGCGCCGCATCTCCATGACCTGGATGATCCTGTGCCTGGCCGGTACCTGCGCGGTGGGCTTCTTCGGCATCGCCTACTTCTCGGCGCACCCGGGCCTGGCTGGCCCGGTCACCGAGAACCACGAGCGTGTGTTCATCGAGCTGGCCAAGATCCTGTTCAACCCCTGGATCGCGGGCATCCTGCTGTCGGCCATCCTGGCCGCCGTCATGAGTACCCTGAGCTGCCAGCTGCTGGTCTGCTCCAGTGCTTTGACCGAGGACTTCTACAAAGCCTTCCTGCGCAAAGGTGCATCGCAGCGTGAGCTGGTCTGGGTCGGTCGCCTGATGGTCCTGGCCGTGGCGCTGGTCTCCATCGCCCTGGCCGCCAACCCGGAAAACCGCGTACTGGGCCTGGTCGCCTACGCCTGGGCCGGCTTCGGTGCCGCCTTCGGTCCGGTGGTGCTGATCTCGGTCCTGTGGAAGGGCATGACCCGCAACGGCGCCCTGGCCGGCATCGTGGTCGGCGCGCTGACCGTCATCCTGTGGAAGAACCTGGCCATCTCCAGCCTGTACGAGATCATCCCAGGCTTCCTGTTCGCCAGCATCGCCATCGTCCTGGTCAGCAAGCTGGGTCGTCCGACCGCCAGCATGATCGATCGCTTCGAGAAGGCCGACGCGGCGTATCACAGCGAGAAGTAAGCAGTCGCGGTGAGTTGCACGTCGTGTTGGATGGGCCTGTTCCGAAAGGGGCAGGCTCATTCACTGATCTCACGTTCGGCCATGCTCTCGCTTGCCGCTCGCCACTCCCCCGCTTGCAGCCTGCGCCTCAACCGTTAGACTTGGCGACCCAGCAGGAGCCGCCATGAACTATCGTCACGCCTTCCACGCCGGCAACCACGCCGACGTCCTGAAACACATCGTCCTGACCCGTCTCATTGCCTTGATGTCGCGCAAGGAGCAGCCGTTCGCCTACCTCGACACCCACGCCGGGCTGGGGCTGTACGATCTGCAAGGCGACCAGGCCAGCCGCACCGGCGAATATCTCGAAGGCATCGCCCGCCTGTGGGGGCGCGATGACCTGCCGGCGTCGACCGACGACTACCTCAAGGTGATCCGCCGGCTGAACCCCGACGGCCAGTTGCGCTACTACCCCGGCTCGCCGGAGCTGGCGCGCCGCACGATGCGCCAGCAGGACCGTGCGCTGCTCAACGAGAAGCACCCCGAAGACGGTCCGCTGCTGCGCGAGAACATGAAGAAGGACCCGCGCGTGGTGGTCCATCTCGGTGAAGGCTGGCATGTACCGCGGGCCTTGCTGCCGGTGCAGGAAAAGCGCGCCATCATGCTGATCGATCCGCCTTTCGAGCAGGCCGACGAGCTCAAGCGCTGCACCCAGTCGGTGAAAGAGGCCATCGGCCGCATGCGTCAGACCGTGGTCGCCCTCTGGTATCCGATCAAGGACCAGCGACAGTTGACGCGCTTCTACCAGGACCTGACCAGCACCGGCGCACCGAAACTGCTGCGGGTCGAGCTGTACGTCCATCCCCAGGACAGCCCGCAGGGCCTCAATGGGTCGGGTCTGGCGATCACCAACCCGCCCTGGGGCCTGGAGGAAGAGCTGCGCGAACTGCTGCCGTGGCTGGCCGGGGAGCTGGCGCAGAGCCACGGCAGCTGGCGGATGGATTGGCTCATCGCCGAGTGAGCCACCCCCTGGCGGTTTGAAGCCACACGCCACAAGCTGCAAGCGGACGGTAGTGCGGAGCGTCGGGTGTCGACAGGACGTCGAGGCGGCGCTGCAGCCCTGACTTGCAGCGTGCGCCTCTGGCCCGTGTCGTCAATGGCCACAGCCTGCCACGCATTACCCCACCGCCGCTTTGCGTTATAATCCCGCCCCTTTAGTCGCCATCCGCCCCATGAGGCCGAGGCGCATCTTTACCGAATGAAGAGGCTAGACCCTTGGCATTGACGATTCTTGGCCTGTCCGGCGCCCTCAGCCATGACCCTTCCGCGGCCCTGTACATCGACGGCAAGCTGATTGCCGCTGCCGAAGAGGAACGCTTCGTGCGTGACAAGCATGCGAAGAACCGCATGCCCTACGAATCGGCGAAGTTCTGCCTGGAACAGGCCGGCATCAAGCCGTCGGATGTCGACGTGGTCGCCATTCCCTTCGCACCCATCAGCCTGTTCGGCAAGGCACGCTGGCACTACGCCAAGCGCTACTGGTACGCCCCGGACCGTGCGCTGGACGCCCTGTTGATGGGCAACCGCCGCTACAAGCGCTACCGCAAGAAGATCGTCTGGTGCCTGGAGCAGCTGGGCTTCGATCCGAAGAAGATCAAGATCGAGCCGGTCGAGCACCACCTGGCCCACGCCTCCAGCGCCTACCACTGCTCGGGCTTCAAGGAAAAGACCGCGATCCTCGGCATCGACGGCAAGGGCGAGTACGCCACCACCTTCTTCGGCTACGGCGAAAACGGCCGCATCCACAAGATCAAGGAATTCTTCGACCCGGATTCGCTGGGCGGCCTGTACGGCGCGATCACCGAATTCCTGGGCTTCGAGATGCTCGATGGCGAGTTCAAGGTCATGGGCATGGCGCCCTACGGCGACGCCAGCAAGTACGACTTCTCGCGTCTGGCCAGCTTCGAGAACGGCGAACTGGTGATCAACACCGAGTACGCCAACGTCATCGGCCTGCGCCGCTACAAAGAGAAGGGCAAGGGCTTCTACTTCACGCCCAAGCTGATCGAATGGCTGGGCCCCAAGCGTGAAGGCGATGTGGCCGACGAGCCGTACATCCACTACGCGGCCAGCATGCAGGCGCTGTTCGAGAAGCTGGCCTTGCAGATGATCGATCACTACCTGAGCGACACCCTCAAGGAAACCGGCAAGCTGGCCTTCGCCGGCGGCTGTGCGCTGAACGTCAAGCTCAACCAGAAGATCATCGACCGCGCCGACGTCAAGGAACTGTTCGTCCAGCCGGCGTCCGGCGATGCCGGCACCGCCGTGGGCGCCGCGGCCTACGTGTCCCATGCCCGCGGCGTGCCGGTGGAGAAGATGGAACACGTCTACCTCGGCCCGGCCTACTCCAACGAGGACGTCATCGCCGCGTGTGCCCGTCACCCGAGCAAACCGGTATGGCGCCGGATCGACGACATGCCCGAGCGCATCGCCAGAATCATGGTCGACGGCAACCCGGTCGCCTGGTTCCAGGGGCGCATGGAGTTCGGGCCGCGTGCACTCGGTGGCCGTTCGATCATCGGCTGCCCGAGCGCCACCGGCGTGGCCGACCGGATCAACGAGCAGATCAAGTTCCGCGAGCGCTGGAGACCGTTCTGCCCGTCGATGCTCGACACCGTGGCGCCGCAGATGATCAAGATCGATCACCCGGCACCGTTCATGACCTTCACCTTCGAAGTCGCCGAAGAGTGGAAGACCCGCGTGCCGGAAGTCGTCCACGAGGACGGCACGTCGCGGGCGCAGGTGCTCAAGCGCGAGTACAACCCGCGCTACTACGACATGATGAAGGCCCTGGAAGCGCTGACCGGCAACGGCGTCTCGCTGAACACCTCGCTCAACCGGCGTGGCGAGCCGATGATCTGCTCGCCGACCGATGCCTTGAACATGTTCTTCGGTTCGGACCTGCAATACTTGATCATGGAAGACATCCTGGTGGTCAAAGAGGGCGCGAACGGATATGCAGACGACTGACGTGCTGATCAGCGTCGTTATTCCTGCGTACAACTACGCCAAGGTCTTGCCCAGGGCGGTCACCTCCGTCCTGGCGCAACTGGACGTCGACTGTGACCTGATGGTCATCGACGACGGCTCCACGGACGATACGCCCGAGGTGCTGCACCAGCTGTCGCAGCAGCATCCCGGGCGCTTTCGCGCCGTGCGCAAGGCCAATGGCGGCTTGTCCTCGGTGCGTAACCTGGGCATCGCCGAGTCACGTGGGCAGTACCTGATCTTTCTCGATGCCGACGACGAGATGGCGCCTGGTGCGCTGGACGCGCTGCGCCTGCACATCGAGGCCCACCCGACCACGCGCATGGTCATCGGCGGGCACTGGTCGGTCTTCGAGAATGGCGCGCGTGCGCTGCACACGGCCCGACCCTTGCCAGCCTCGCCTTATGCCCGCGTCCGCGGCTACCTGATAGACAAGAGCGTTTCGCTGTCCAACGGCGCCTGCGCCATGCACCGGGACGTGTTCGGGCCGGGCACCTACCCGGAACACCTGCGCAACGTCGAGGACATCCCGGTCTTCGCCCAGGTGCTGGCGCGCTTCGAGTGCACCATCATCGATCGCCCCCTGGCCGTGATCTACAAGCACCACGACAGCATGCGACACGATCTCAAGCAAAGCCTGGCGGCCGGCATCGAAATGGTCGACGAGGTCTTTTCGCCCGCTCGTCTGCCTGCCGCGTTGCATGGCCTGCGCCAGGCCTTCCTGACCCAGCGCTGCCTCTCGCTGTTTCGCGACTGCTATGGCGCCGGTGACTATGCGCGGGCCAAGCGGCTCTACCTGCAGGCCCTGCGCTACGACCCCTGCTCGGTCAGGCGCTGGTCCTACACGCGCAAAGCCCTGCGGTGCCTGTTCAAGTGACGGTCTGCGCTCAAGGAACGAGCGTGCAGGCGTTTTCATCGTCGTGCGGCACTTACCGTCGACCGCAGTGCCCCACCCCGCGGCATTCATTTCCCAAGGTCTGATCCATGCGCTCCGAACGCTCTTCTGTCCGTCCGAGTCCTGCCACGTCGCGTGCGCTCGAGCGTTTCGACCCTGCCTGGCTGGCCTTCTTCGGCAGCCTGGTGCTGTCGATCATCGCCATCGCGGGGGTCGTGACGGTCGGGCGCGATGGCGCGTTCTACCTGGACCTGGCGCGCCAGGCCGGCGAGCACGACCTGGCTGGGGTGCAGGCACGTTTCGACTGGCCCTGGTATCCGCTACTGCTGGCTGGCACCCATGCCGTGTTGCGGCTGCCGCTGGAGTATTGCGCCTACTTGTGGTCGGTGCTGTTCGCGGCCGGCACCTGCGCCTTGATGGTCGACCTGGTCCGGCAGCGTGCGCCCCAGGCCGCCTATTGGGCCTGCTGGATCGTGCTGGCGATGCCGGCGGTGAACCAGTTCCGCGGCGACATCATTCGCGAGTCCGGCTTCTGGTTCTTCTGCACCCTGGCGCTCTGGCTGGCGATGCGTTGGCAGGCGCGAGGCGGCTGGGGGCTGGCGGCGGCCATTTCCCTGGCGGTCGGCCTGGGCAGCCTGTTCCGTCTGGAGGCCGTTCTGGTCGGCGGCTGCGTGCTGCTCTGGCAGGTGGCTGCGCTGTGGACGGCCGGGCAGCGGCAGCGATTCGTACAGGTCGCCTGGCTGCCGGTCTTGGTGGGCATTGCGGGTGTGCTGGCGCTGACGGGGTGGGGCGTACTGGATGCGCGTCGGCTCGACTACTACCTGGAGCTGATCCGGCCTGCCGGCCTGTTCGGCGCCTTCAATCAACTGAGCCATCAATTCGCCGATTCGCTGGTCAACAAGTACTCGGCCAACGAAGCCGGGCGGATCATCTTCATCGGCCTGAGCGGCGCGCTGCTGATCAAGTGCGTCAGCCTCATGGGGCCGGGCGCCCTGGCCTTTCTCGATCGGCGCGCCTGGGCGGCCTGGGCACGCTACTGGCGCGAGTACCGGGTCCTGGCGCTCACGGCGCTGGTCTACCTGGTCGTGCTGATGCTGTTCTTCATCCGCGCGCAGTTCATGAACAGTCGCTACCTGAGCCTGCTGGTGCTGCTGCTGGTGCCGTTGCTGGCGATGGGGCTGCACCTGTTCCATCAGGCGCATCCACGTCTGGGCAAGGCCCTGGCGCTGGTCGGCCTGCTGGTGATGCTGGCGAACGTGATCTCCCTGGGTGCCCGCAAGACGCATTACGTCGAGGCGGGCCATTGGGTCGCGGCCCATACCCCGGCGCAGGCTTCGATCTTCTACGAAGACGGCCGCATCGGCTATTACGCCGGGCGCGGCTATGAACTCAGCGACCTGACCCGTGAGGCCGCCATGGGGCCGGAACTGGCGGACAGCTATCGCTATTTCGTCATCGAGGCCGAGCCCGACGAGCCCTGGCTCCAGGACTGGCTGAAGCAGCATCCGCTGCGCGTGCTGGCCAGCTTCGCCAATCGCAAGGGTGACACCGTGCTGGTGGTCGGCCCTTAGGGGGTGGTGCCTAGGGGTTGGGCGGAGCGTCGGCGAGCAGCGTCGACACCTGCGCCACCAGACGCTCGTAGCCAGGCTTGTGCGGCAAGGACGCCGCGTAGCCGCGCAGGAAGGCCTGCCCCGCATCGTCGCCGCGCAGCCAGGCACGGTCTTCGCGGTAGCGCAGCATGTGCTGGAAGTTGCGCAGCCGCTTGTTCGGACCGAGCGCCCGACCCCGCTGACTGAGGTCGGCGATGTCGATCAGGCCCAGGACCTGGGCCGGGGTCAGCACCACATTGCCCAGGTGCAGCGAGCGAAAGTACACGCCTTGGTCATGCAGCCGGGCGACGAACGCGCCATAGCGCTCGCGCAGCGTGTCGGTGGCCGTGCCCTGCTGGATCAGCTGGCGCAGGGTCGAGCCTGCCAGCGGCGCGTAGTAGACGCCATCGCGCTCGATGCTCTTGATCCGGTACACCGCCAGCACTTCGGGCGTCTCGATACCTAGCGCACGCAGCCGCCGTGCGTTGTCGGCAAAGCGCTGGGCATAGGGGAACAGGGCTGCCGAGGTCAGCCAGCGCTTGCGCCGGAACAGCTTGAGAAAGCGTCCGTCCGGCATCTGCAGCACCTTGTCGCCCGAGCCATCGGCCTCGATCACGCGCGCGCCTTCACGCAGGGTCAGGTAGGCGGTGTGGTCCAGTGGCTGCATGGCGTTTCCTCGGCAAATGAGCCCGCCATGGTACCGCAGTTGCCGGGGCAGGGGAGGCCGATGACCTTCATTCGGGCCCCGTTTTGGCTGTGTTACCATTGCCGTTTCACGCCGTCATGTACTGGAAACCCATGAGTCGACCCGACCCTCACGCGCAATCGACGCTCACGATCTACCTGCGCCTTCTGAGCTATGTCCGGCCCTATATCGGGCTGTTCCTGTTGAGCATCTTCGGCTTCCTGATCTTCGCCTCGACGCAGCCGATGCTGGCCTACATTCTCAAGTACTTCGTCGATGGCCTGGGCAACCCCGAGGCCCGGCTGTTCGCCGGTCATGCCTGGCTGCCCGAGCTGCAGCTGCTGCAGGCCGTGCCGCTGATGATCGTGTTGATCGCCCTGTTGCAGGGCATCGGCTCCTACCTGGGCAATTTCTTCCTGGCCCGCGTGTCGCTCGGGCTGATCCATGACCTGCGCGTGCTGCTGTTCAACAAGCTGCTGAAGCTGCCCACGTCGTACCTGGACAACCACAACTCCGGTCACCTGATCTCGCGCATCACCTTCAACGTCACCATGGTGACGGGCGCGGCGACCGACGCCATCAAGGTGGTGATCCGCGAAGGCATGACGGTCATCTTCCTGTTCGTCTCGCTGCTGTGGATGAACTGGAAGCTGACCCTGGTGATGCTGGCCATCCTGCCGCTGATCGGCCTGATGGTGAACAGCACCAGCCGCAAGTTCCGCAAGCAGAGCAAGAAGATCCAGGTGGCCATGGGCGACGTGACCCATGTGGCGTCCGAGACTATCCACGGGTTCCGTGTGGTGCGCAGCTTCGGTGGCGAACAGTACGAGGAGCAGCGCTTCGCCAAGGCCAGCCAGAACAACACCGACAAGCAGTTGAAGATGACCAAGACCGGCGCGGTCTACACGCCGACCCTGCAGCTGGTCACCTACTCGGCCATGGCCGTGGTCATGTTCCTGGTGCTGTACCTGCGTGGCGATTCCTCGCCGGGCGACCTGGTCGCCTATATCACCATGGCCGGCCTGCTGCCCAAGCCGATCCGTCAGCTGTCGGAAGTCAGCTCGACGATCCAGAAGGGCGTGGCCGGCGCGGAAAGCATCTTCGAGCAGGTCGACGAACCGGCTGAGCGCGACGAAGGCCAACTGGCCCCCGAGCGCGTGAGCGGCCGGCTGGAAGTGCGCGGCCTGAGCTTCACCTACCCTGGCACCGAAAAGCAGGTGCTCGACGACATCAGCTTCGTCGCCGAGGCCGGGCAGATGGTCGCCCTGGTCGGCCGGTCGGGCAGCGGCAAGTCCACCCTGGCCAACCTGGTGCCACGCTTCTACCAGCACAGCCAGGGGCAGATCCTGCTCGATGGCGAAGAGATCCAGCACTACCGGCTGCACAACCTGCGCCGGCACACGGCCCTGGTGACCCAGGCGGTGACGCTGTTCAACGACACGGTGGCCAACAACATCGCCTATGGTGCCCTGGCCGGTGCGCCGCTCGAGCAGGTCAAGCGCGCGGCCGCCGCCGCCTACGCCGACGAGTTCATCGAGCGCATGCCCGAGGGCTACCAGACCCTGGTGGGCGAAAACGGCGTGCTGCTTTCCGGTGGCCAGCGCCAGCGCCTGGCGATCGCGCGGGCGTTGCTCAAGGATGCGCCGCTGTTGATCCTGGACGAGGCCACCTCGGCCCTGGACACCGAGTCGGAGCGTCATATCCAGAGCGCGCTGGACGAGGTCATGAAGAACCGCACCACCCTGGTGATCGCCCACCGCCTGAGCACCATCGAGAAGGCCGACCTGATCCTGGTGATGGACGAAGGCCGTATCGTCGAGCGCGGCAGCCACGCCGAACTGCTGGCGCGCAATGGTCACTATGCCCGCCTGCACGCCAAGCAGTTCGAGGACGGTCCGGACGCTGCGCCGACGCCGAGCGTCGAGCCGTGCTGAGTCGGGTACGCGCCTGGCGTGAACGCGGCTGGTCGAGCATCGATGCCGACACTTATGCACAGGCCTGGGACCGCTGGGGCGGCAGCGTAGCGACCCATCCCCAAGTGGTGGAACGGCTGGCCGACCTGGCCGGTATCCCGGTGCGCTACCTGGGGTGGGACATCGGGGGCGAGATCGTTGCCGCCGTGCCCTGTTGGGGGCGCCACCTGGCGCTGTCCAAGGACGTGCTCAAGCGCCGTGGCCTGAAGGGGCTGTTCGACCTCGGCAATGCCGAGATCATCCTGCCCGCCAGCCCTGAGGTGAAGGTACCGTTGCGCCAGCAGGCGCGCTACGTGTCGGCGCTCAACCAGGCCAGCTTCCCGACGCTCACGCTGCAACGCGAAGCCCTGGCGCTGGCCCGCGCGCCCGAGGACTACTCCAAGAAGTTTCGCTACAACCAGCGCCGCGAACAGCGCCTGCTGGAGGAGGCCGGCGGCACGCTGAAACCGGTCCAGGCGTTCTCGCCTGCCGAGCTGGCGGGCCACTACGCCGACCTGTTCCAGCGTCGCTGGAACTTCCCGGCACCGGGCCTGGCGCACCTGGAAGAGGTGTTCACGCGCCTGCGCGAGTTCATGACCGGCTCGGTGGTGGAGCTCGAGGGCGCCCCGGTGGCCATCCAGGTGCTCTACAAGGTGCAGGCGCCGGCATGGGTGTCGGTGGAGTACGTCAACGGCGGCGTCGATCCGCAGAGCCGGGACTTCAGCCCGGGCAGCGTGCTCAGCTACGTGAACACCCAGGCCGAGTGGGATGCCGCCCGTGCGCTGGGCAAGTCGCTGCGCTACTCGTTCGGCCGCGCCGATCGCGAATACAAGGAGCGGTGGTGCCATACCGCTCAGGTCTACCAGAGGACGTGACGGGTGAGTAACCGAAAGCAGGCCTTGCTCAAGGCGCACCGCCGGGCCAAGCGACTGACGCTGCTGGTTGTCGCCGTGCTGCTGGTCGTGGCCGGCGCCGTGCTGGGTCTGTGGACGGTCCCCGTGCTCGCGGTGCTGGTGTGGATCGCCCACGAAGCCTGGTTCGCCGACCACTTGTTCTATCGGCCGAGCGATGACTACCACTATGCCCTGGACGCGCCGGGCAGCGCGCGTCAGCCGGTGCGCACGACGCCCCAGGTGAGGCTCGAACAGCCCTTGGCCGAGGGCGAGACGCTGGTGCTGGAAGTCACGCTCAAGGCCGGTTGGCTGGGCCGCCTGATCGATCCCAGCGTGCGGGTCGGCGATGACCGCCAGACCTTCGAACGCGGCGTGGCGGGCCGACGCTACCTGAACCTGTCCGGTCAGCGCGCGGCGCTCGAAGCCGGAACGCTCACCGTGCGCCCGCGCTTCTGCCGCGTCTCGGCCGAGGGCGTGCTGCACGTGCAGCGCAACCCCGACTACGCGCAGCGCCGGGTGATGGTGCTCGCGCCCCATGCCGACGATGCCGAACTGGCTGCCTTCGGGCTGTACAGCCGAGCGCGCGACGCCTGCATCGTGACCCTCACGCAAGGGGAAATCGAGGCCGACGCGTACCGTGCGCTGGGCCTGGACGCGGCAGGCGCCGCGCGGCTCAAGGGCCGCCTGCGCACCTGGGACAGCCTGGCGATCCCGCTCTGGGGCGGGGTGCCGGTCGAGCGCTGCGTCCAGCTGGGCTATTACTGCCTGCGCCTGTCGGCCATGGCCGAGGCGCCGGGCAGCCCGTTCGGTTCGCTCGAGTCCGGCGAGTCCGACATCCGCTCGGCACGCCAGGCCAACGCCCTGGCGCTGCCAGGCGACGCCGACGGCCTGCCCACCTGGGACAACCTGGTCGCCGACCTGAAAGCCCTGCTGCAGCACTTCCAGCCCGAGGTGGTGGTGATGCCGCACCCCGAGCTCGATCCGCACGCCGACCACCAGGCCACCACCCGTGCGCTCCAGCAGGCGATCGACGAAGGCGACTGGGCCCCTGACGTCGCCTTGCTCTACGCCAATCACCTGCACGACAACGACCGCTGGCCCATGGGCGAGGCCGGTACCGGGGTGGCGCTGCCACCGGTGATCGAGACGCCGGTGAGCGATGCGCCCTGGAGCCCGGTGCTGGATGCCCAGACCCAGCTCGACAAGGCCATGGCCCTGCGCATGCAGCACGACCTGCAAGGGCGCCCACCGCTGAAGAAGCGCCTGCGCCGTGCGATCCAGTGGCTGCTGGCCGGTCGCCGCTGGCCGGTGACCGGCGAGGACGAGTTCTTCCGCAAGGCGGTGCGCCGTCACGAACTGCTCTGGGTGCGTCGCCTGGACAAGTGAGCGGGCGGCCTGCCAGGCCATCCGTCCGGCCGCCTGGCAGTGCCTTCGTCGGTGGGGCATTGAGGCCGTAAAGCCAGCCTGTGCTACTATCGCCGCCCTGTTCCTTTCTGTCTGTGGGTTCTCCATGAAGTTAACCATGCCGCGTTTCGAATCGGCTCCCGTACTCGTGGTCGGCGATGTGATGCTCGACCGTTACTGGCATGGCGGTACTTCACGCATTTCTCCAGAAGCCCCGGTACCCGTGGTCAAGGTCGACCAGATCGAGGACCGCCCGGGCGGTGCGGCCAACGTCGCCCTGAACATCGCGGCGCTCGGTGCACCGGCCCTGCTGGTCGGCGTCACCGGCGAGGACGAGGCCGCCGAGAGCCTGGCCAACAGCCTGGAAGCCGCAGGCGTGCAGGCCGCGCTGCAGCGCATCGAGCACCAGCCGACCATCGTCAAGCTGCGGGTCATGAGCCGTCACCAGCAACTGCTGCGCATCGACTTCGAAGAAGCCTTCGACACTGACACCCAGGCCCTGCAGCAGAGCGTCGAAGCACTGCTCGACCAGGTCAAGGTGCTGGTGATCTCCGACTACGGCAAAGGCGCCCTGAAGAACCACCAGGCGCTGATCCAGGCGGCGGTGGCGCGCGGCATTCCGGTGCTGGCCGACCCCAAGGGCAAGGACTTCTCGATCTACCGGGGCGCCAGCCTGATCACCCCCAACCTGGCCGAGTTCGAGGCCATCGTCGGCCATTGCGTGGACGAGGCCGACCTGGTGGCCAAGGGCGCCGCGCTGATGAGCGAGCTTGAGCTGGGCGCGCTGCTGGTCACCCGTGGCGAGCACGGCATGACCCTGCTGCGCCCCGACCATGCGGCCCTGCACCTGCCGGCCCGCGCACGCGAGGTCTTCGACGTGACCGGCGCAGGCGACACCGTGATCTCCACCCTGGCCGCCGCCATCGCCGCCGAGGAAGACCTGCCCTGCGCCGTCGGCCTGGCCAACCTGGCGGCCGGCATCGTGGTCGGCAAGCTCGGTACCGCCGCCATCAGCGCCCCGGAACTGCGCCGCGCCATCCAGCGCGAGGAAGGCTCGGAGCGTGGCGTGCTGAGCCTGGAGCAGTTGCTGCTGGCCATCGACGACGCGCGGGCCCACAACGAGCGCATCGTCTTCACCAATGGTTGCTTCGACATCCTGCACGCCGGGCATGTGACCTACCTCGAGCAGGCACGCGCCCTGGGCGATCGTCTGATCGTGGCGGTCAACGACGACGCCTCGGTCAGCCGTCTCAAGGGCCCTGGCCGGCCGATCAACAGCGTCGACCGACGCATGGCGGTGCTGGCCGGGCTGGGCGCGGTCGACTGGGTGATCAGCTTCTCCGAATCGACCCCTGAAAGCCTGCTGACCGAGGTGCGCCCGGACGTGCTGGTCAAGGGCGGCGACTACGGCGTCGAGCAAGTGGTCGGTGCCGATATCGTGCGCGCCTACGGCGGTACGGTGAAGGTGCTGGGCCTGGTGGAGAACAGCTCGACCACCTCCATCGTGGAAAAGATCCGCAGCCGGTGATTGCACGCACCGGGTGCTCACGGGCGCTTCACGAACAGCGATAGAAGAACGTATGAAAGTCATGTTACTGGTCATGGATGAGCAGCGTGTCATCCTCGACCGCCTCTACGAGATCGTCCAGCAGGCCTGTCAGGACTGCGTCATTCATCGGCTGAGCAAGCAGCAGCAGATGAACCTCGGCCCGTTCCTCGCGTCGGTGGACTACCAGCGCTTCGACCGCATCGTGATCTTCTCCCGGGTCAAGCGCCTGGCGCCCCAGTGGGCGGTGCTGCGCTGCATTCCGGGGCTGGTGTTCCTGGAACATGACGCCTACCAGAACTACATGCCCTCCAGTAAGTACCGGCACGTCTACTCGCGGCTGTACAAGCGCCTGCCCTGGTCGCGCGCGCTGGTCTCGGGTGCGGTGGTCGCCCGGCGCATGCAGGCCGAGGGCCTGGACGCCGTGTTCGTCTCCAAAGGGTACGACGACCAGATGCTCGACAACCTGGGCCTGACGCGCGACATTCCGGCGGGCTTTCTGGGGAGTCTGAAAAGCCGCGAATACGGCCAGCGCAAGGCCATGCTCGAGACCCTGGCCGAGCGCACCGGCCTGCTGGTGACGCGCACCGGGTCGGGCGAGGAGTACCTGCAGATGCTCAACCGCATCCAGGTCTTCGTCAGCGCCGACATCGGCATGGGCGAGTTCATGATCAAGAACTTCGAGGCCATGGCCTGTGGCTGCGTGCTGCTGGCCTGGAGCCAGGGCGAGGAAGACCAGTTGCTGGGCTTCGAGGATGGTCACAACGTGGTGTTCTACCGCTCGCTGGACGAGGCGATCGAGAAGCTGGCGTGGCTCCAGCAGCATCCGGCGCAGGCGGCCCGCATCGCCGCCAACGGGCAGGCGTTCGTGCGTCAGTACTACGGCTTCAGCCGCGTCGGGCAAGACCTGGCCGAACAGATCGAAAAACCCATGCGCCCCTGGTCGCGGCCTTCGGTGTGGGTCCGGACCTGGGTGAAATGGCGCTTCGGCATGGATGTGGCGGAATGAACGGATGACGCTCGAGCAGACGGACATGCAGCTGGATGCACGACCTGGCGGCGATCAGGATGTGTTCGGGTGCCTGTCCGATGAACTCAAGGCGTGTCTGCGCCAGGCCGAGCGGGTGCTGCTGCTGGCCAACAATCCCGCCATCACCGCCGCCGACCTGCAGGCGCTGCAGTTGGGTGAGCGCGACGTGGTGGTCAGCTTCAACACCTGCCTGAAGGGCACGCTGCTGGATGCGCGTACCCACCAGGTGCTGGTGCACGGCTACAACGCGCCGGATCACTATTTCTTCGGCCTGCCGATGCGCGCCGACCTGCCGAACTGGCTGCGTGACGACCGCGCACGTCACTTCACCGTGCTGGTCGGCTGTACCACGCCGCTGTGCCCCTTGCCCGGCGTCAGCCTGTTCTACGAGCGCATCCCCTTGCCGCCGCTGTGGAACTACCCGACGACGCGACCCGACGGCAAACGCTTCGTCGGGCCGTCCACGGGCTTCAATGCGCTGGTCGTGCTCGACACGCTGCGCCATCAGCCGGGGTTCGACTACGCGATGCTCACGCTCGGGTTCTCCAACGAGGCCGGCAAGCTGTGGAGCGGGCACGCCTGGGCCTACGAGCGTGCCTGGCTGCTGCAGGCCGACATCACCGTGGTGGAGCTGAAGGCGCGGCGCAAGTGGTGGCAGCTGTGGCGTCGTCGTTGACCCCTGTCTGCTGCCGGCGTCACCTTCCTCCTTCACCTGTCACAGAGGTATCCGCGTGTTGAAAGTCGCCGTCGCCTTCTTTGGCATCCCTCGCAACTCGGCCATCTGCTTCCCGTCCATCGAGCAGAACGTCCTGGCGCAGATCCCGGCGGGCTGCACCGTCAGGACGTTCTACCACCTGTACCAGCTCGATGCGGTGCACAACGCCCGCTCCGGCGAAAGCGGTGCGCTGCTGCAGGACAACTATGCCCCCTTCGCGACCATGACCGGCCGGCTGGACTCGACCGAGGGCGTGCTGGAGCAATGGGACTTCGAGCGCATCAAGGCCCAGGGCGACACCTGGGGCGACAACCATGCCTCGCTGCGCAACCTGGTGTTCCAGCTGCATTCGCTGCGCTGCGTGACGCAGATGATGGCGGAGTTCGCGCCGGACTTCGTGGTGTTCGTGCGCCCGGACAACTTCTACCACTCGCCCTTGCCCAGCTACCTCTTCGCCCACCCCGAGGCGAGGCGGCTGAACGCCTACGTTCCGGACTGGCAGTGGTGGGGCGGTCTCAACGATCGCTTCGCGGTCTGCGGGCGGGACATCTACACGGCGTATGGCAACCGGGTCGAGGCGATCTTCCGCTTCTGCGAAGCGACCGGGCGCAAGCTGCACTCGGAGCGGCTGCTGAAGTTCGCGCTGCTGGAGGCCGGTGCGCGGGTCTGCACGCTGCCCACCACGGCTTCTCGGGTCCGGATCCATGGCGAGTTCGTCGACGAGTCCTTCTCGCCCAAGCGCGGCATGGGCAAGCGCGAGAACCGCTACTTTCACCTGTTCGCGCGCATGCGCACCTGGTGGGACAAGCGCCAGCGCTAGGCCTTCAGGGTCAATGCCTTTCAACATCGTTATCCAACACGATGTGGACTGCATCGCTGACCTGACCGACCGTCACGGGCCCTGTGGGTGCAACGGTCTTTTCTACTCGGTACATGCCTGACCGCGTGCGGCGCCTGGCAGGGCCCTATCGCTGGCAAGCCAGCTCCCCCCCAGACCTCTGCAGCCATCACTGTAGTCATGGTTGCGCAAGCAGCTTGTGGGAGATTTTATGGTTTTGCCAAGTGCTAATGTGGGCCCTGGCGGGCCCAATCGCGGCACAGGGGCCGCTCTCACACCCGTAGCCGTACCGCGGCGTTGCACATTATCGCAGGACCTTGTGGGAGCGGGCTTGCCCGCGATGCAGGCGGTGATGGACCGGACGCTATCGCGGGCAAGCCCGCTCCTACGGTACTGCGATCGCCTGTACCACAGCGGTGTGACTATAGGCGTGGAGCGGGTTTACAAAAACGCTGAAAATCGCTGCCCTCAGGGCCGCAAAGCGCTGCGGACCCGGCTCACCAGCCCGCGGGCCTTGCGCGTGAGCGTGCCCAGGCCGCCCGTGTCACGGGACGGCTCCAGGCCTTGCTGGCGCAGCCAGTCCTTCCAGCGAATCCGCTCGTCACGCACCACCCAGCCGTCTTGCGGCGCGAAGCTTTCGGCCAGGTAGACCCGTCGGGTGCTGGTGCGCACCAGTTGGTCCTTGCGCAACGTGTACAGCTCCGGGCGCGGACGACCGTCCTCCAGGGGCATGAGGTAGAAATCCGGACGCTTGCGATTGAGCCGGGTGACCAGGTGCCCGTCTTCCAAGCGCTCGTCGACGTGGAACAGGCTGAGCGACTTGGCTTCACGCGGCACTTCCAGGCGCATGTCGTACACCAGTTGCAGCGAGGCGGTCGGCAGGTGCACGTAGGCCCTCGGGCGCTCCTGAAGGACCTGGCTGGCACAGTGCACGGGACGCGCCGCGCCCGAGGCCGGGGTCAGCAGGAACGTGGGAGATTCGCGGTAGTGCAGGGCGGCGGCATAGGGCGCGGGCAGCCAGGTCTCGTTAAAGCGACCGCTCAACCAACCTTCCGGTGTCTCGAACAGGCATTCTTCGGCAACCTCCTGCACGGCGGTATGCAAGGGCAGGCTCAACTCGTGGGCGGGCACGTAGCCGGAGATCAGCTTGAGCACCACGTCGCCGCGGTCCTGGCGGCGCTGGCGCACCAGCACCCAGTAGTCCTGGTGCTGCCAGTTGAGGGTGAGGCGCACCGACACCCCCAGGTTCGCCAGCTCCACCGCGAAGCGTTCCGTGTCGGGCAGCTGGACAGGCTTGCGTCGCTGCTGCATCTGCGCGAAGTTCTGCGGCCGGCCGACGGCCTGGTAGGTCAGCCCCTGGGCCGTGGCCTCGACCTGCACCGGCAGGGTCTTGAAGGTGTGCGGGTTGCTGCGGATCAGCGTGCGTGCCACAGGGCGGCTCCTCGTATCGACGGCCGCGCAGGCGGCTTAGGGCTGGTCCAGCAGGCGGGCCACGGTGGCCACGTTGTGGGCCAGGTGCACCGGGTTGATGGTGCCGACGATAGCACTGCTCACGCCGGGATGGGCGAACAACAGCTCGAAACTGGCACGCACCGGGTCGACGCCGGGCGCCAGGCAGACGTGACCGCTGGCCAGCGCCTTCTTCACCAGGATCGCCTTGCCATGTTCGGCAGCGTAGTCCAGCACCGGACGCTCCGCTTGCTCGTTGAGGTTGAAGGTGACCATGGCGCAGTCGCCCGTTTCGAGCGCCTTGAGCCCGCCCTCGACGGTCTTGCCGGAGAACCCGTAACCCAGGATCTTGCCCTCGCGCTTGAGCGCGGCCAGGGTGGCGTACACCTCTTCGTGGGCCAGGATGTCCAGGTCGTTGCCGTCGGAATGCACCAGCACCAGTTCGAGGCGATCGGTCTCCAGGCGCTGCAGGCTGCGCTCGACCGAGCGACGGGTGTGTGCGGCGCTGAAGTCGAAGCGTGACTGGCCCTGCTCGAACTCTTCGCCGACCTTGCTGACGATGACCCAGTGATCACGCTGGCCCCGCAACAGGGGCCCCAGGCGCGTTTCGCTGACGCCGTAGGCCGGCGCCGTGTCGAGCAGGTTCAGCCCCAGGTCGCGTGCCTGGCCGAGCAGCAGGCGGGCAGCGTCATCGTCCGGGATGGTGAAGCCGGACGGGTATTTGACGCCCTGGTCACGGCCCAGCTTGACCGTGCCCAGCCCCAAGGGCGAGACCGTCAGGCCGGTGCTGCCCAAGGGGCGGTGGTGGGCGTGCAGCGTCGGCAGGCTCATGGCAGCAGTTGCTCCCAGACCGGTACGCCCAGCGTCGGACGTGGCAGGTCATGCAGGTCCGGCGTGGCCTGGGGGCGGATGCCGTCGCGGGCGAGCGCCGCCAGGACGCGGTCGGCGAAGTCGGGCGCCAGGGCCAGCTTGGTCGGCCAGCCCACCAGCAGACGCTGCTGTTCGGCGAGAAACGCGTTGTCCGGACGCACCAGCCCGGACTGCGCAGGCTCGGCGCGGTCGACCCGCAGCGTTGCCCACTGCAAGGGCGTCTGGTCGATCCACGGCAGCAACTGGCCCAGCTCCTTTTGCGCGGCGGCGATCTGCGCGGCAGGGTCGCGTGCGACCCCGTCGGCCTCGGCCAGGTCGCCGCCCAGGTACCAGACCCACTGGCCATCGGCGGCCGGGTGGCTGGTGACCGTGACCCGTGGCTTGGGCCCGCCGCCCAGGCAGTGGGCGTACAGCGGCTTCAGCGTCGGCCCCTTGACCAGCACCATGTGCAGCGGACGCCGCTGCATGGCCGGCTGCTCGATGCCCAGGTCGCGCAGCAATTGCTCGGTGCCCGCGCCGGCGCTGAGGATGATGCGCTGCGCACGGATCTGGCGGTCATCGACATTCAGCCCGACCAGCTGGCCGTCCTCGTGCAGCGGCGTGATCCGCTCGCCTGCCAGCAGGCTGTCACCGGCCAGGCGCATCAGGTTCGCCAGCAGGCTGGGCACATCGACCACCAGCTCGGCGAGGCGATAGACCTTGCCCTTGAACCGGGGGTCCTGCAACGCCGGGGGCAGTTGCTCGCCCTTGACCTGATCGACCCGGCCGCGCACCGCCTTGCTGGCGAAGAAACTGGTCAGGTTGCCGGCCAGGGTGCCGGGCGACCACAGGTAGTGCGCCTCGGACAGCAGGCGCGTGTCGCGCAGGTCCAGCTCGCCCTCGCCGGCCAGGGCCTCGCGCCAGCGCCGCGGCATGTCGGCGATCGCCTCGGACGCGCCGGTCAGCGCGCCATGCAGGGCGTACTTGGCCCCGCCGTGGATGATCCCCTGGGACTTCAGGGTCTGCCCGCCGCCCAGGCTGGCCCGCTCCACCAGCACCGTCGAATAGCCCTGCTGGCGCAGGCGCGCAGTGAGCCAGAGCCCGGCGACTCCGGCACCGACGATCAGGACGTCAGTGGACATGGCAGATGGCATGCGGGTACCTCGAGAACTGGGACAGGCCCGCAGTATACAGGCTGTGCCGTCGTGCGGCCTGCCGGGTTGGCGGCCGGTCAGTGGCCGCTGCTGTGCGAGAACACCTGGATCACCACTACGCCGCCGACGATCATGGCCATGCCGAGCATCGCCGGCAGGTCGAGCTTTTGCCCATAGATCAGCCAGGCGGCCACGCTGATCAGCACGATGCCCAGCCCGGACCAGAGGGCATAGGCGATGCCCACCGGGATGCTGCGCACCACCAGGGTCAGCATCCAGAAGGCGATGGCATAGCCGCCGATCATCAACGCCAGGGGCAGCGGGGTGCTCAGCCCCTTGACGGCTTTCATGGACGCGGTGGCGACGACTTCGGCGCAGATGGCAATGGCCAGGCAGATATAGGCATTCATGACGGTTCTCCTCGGATGGCGGCATTCTACGGCCTGCCCAGATGGGATAAAGTCATTGCCCATCTATAAACGAGATAGGTCGATGACCCTACGCTGGAACCTCGATCACCTGCGCCTGTTCGTCCACGTGGCCGATGCACGCTCGTTTTCTGCCGTGGCCCGTGAGCTGCGCAAGGCCCAGTCGGCGGTCAGCACGGCCATCGCCGCGCTGGAGACCGACCTGGGCGTGACTCTGTTCGAGCGCAGCAGCGGGCGCCAGCCACACCTGACCGAGGCGGGCGCAGCGCTGCTGAACGACGCCCGTGAACTGCTGCGCCAGGGGGAACGCCTCGACGGTCGCGCCCGGGCCCTGATGCGCGGTCAGGAAGCCTTGCTGCGCGTGGCGCACGACGAGGCAATGCCTTACCAGCCGGTCATCGACAGCCTCGACGAGCTGGCCAGCCGCTACCCGTTTCTCGAGGTGCAACTGGCCAGTGGCGCCCACGGCGACGTCGCCGGCAAGCTGCTGGAGCGGCGCGCCGACCTGGGGCTGTTCTTCCAGCACGCGCGCATCCCCGAGGCGCTGGAGCGGCGCTCGCTGGGCAGCGTGGACATGGTCACCGTGTGCGCAGCCGGCCATCCCTTGGCCAGCGAGTCGCGCGTCACCCGGCAGTCGCTCGCCCGTCACCGACAACTGCTGATCACGGCCCAGCAAAGCGACATTCCCGGTGGCGAGGCGATCAGCCCGCACATCTGGCGCGCCGACAGCTTCTACGCCCTGGCCGAACTGCTGATGCGCGGCCTGGGCTGGGCCTGGCTGCCACGGCACGTGGTGCAGTACCCGACCTACCAGGCGCACATGGTCGAACTGGCCAGCGACTGGCGCCCGCCGGCCCTGGTGGTCGAGCTGGCCTGGCGCCGCGACGAACCCCTGGGCCCGGCGGCGCACTGGCTGGCCGAACGCTTTGCCGTACACCTGCGCGCCATCGGCTAGGTCTGGACTGCGCGACGACCAGACACGGCATGAGCGTGCCTTGCACCCGTCTTGGCCCCTATGGGCGAGGGCAGAAGAGCCTAGTACACTCTCGCGCCATGAACAGAACCCTCTACACCGTGCTCTTCCACCTGGGCTTGCCGCTGATCGCGCTGCGCCTGTTCCTGCGCGGGCGCAAGGCGCCGGCCTACCGCCAGCGCCTGGGCGAGCGCTTCGCCTGCGGCCTGCCGCCGCTGCGTCAGGGTGGCCTGTGGGTGCATGCCGTGTCGGTCGGCGAGAGCATCGCCGCCGCGCCCATGGTCCGTGCCTTGCTCAAGGCCTACCCGGAACTGCCGGTGACCGTGACCTGCATGACCCCGACCGGCTCGGAGCGCATCCGCGCCCTGTTCGCCGACGAACCCCGGGTGCAGCACTGCTACCTGCCCTACGACCTGCCCTGGGCCATGGGTCGCTTTCTCGACCACCTCAAGCCGCGCTTGGGCATCGTCATGGAAACCGAGCTGTGGCCCAACCTGATCGACCAGTGCCACCGGCGCGGGATCCCCGTGGCCCTGGCCAACGCCCGCCTGTCCGAGCGCTCCGCCCGTGGTTACGGGCGCTTCGCCCGCCTGACCCGGCCCATGCTCGCGCAGATTAGCCTGATCGCGGTGCAGACCGAGACCGAAGCCGAGCGCTTTCGTCAGCTGGGCGCTCGCCCGGACTGCGTCCAGGTCACCGGTTCGATCAAGTTCGACCTCAGCGTCGACCCCCAGCTCGTCCCCCGCGCCCAGGCGCTGCGCGCACAGTGGGGCGCCACCGCACGCCCCGTGTGGATCGCCGCCAGCACCCATGAAGGCGAAGACGCACTGATCCTCGAGGCCCATCGCCAGGTGCTGGCGCTGCACCGCGACGCGCTGCTGATCCTGGTGCCACGCCACCCCGAACGGTTCGCGGCGGTGCACGCGCTGTGCGCCGAGCGCTTCACCACCGTGCGTCGCGCGTCCGGTGAAGCCGTGCAGGCACAGACCCAGGTGATGCTCGGCGATACCATGGGCGAACTGCTGTTCCTCTACGCCCTGGCCGACATCGCCTTCGTCGGCGGCAGCCTGGTCGCCACCGGCGGACACAACCCTCTGGAGCCGGCGGCGCTGTCGCTGCCGGTGATCATGGGGCCGCACGTGTTCAACTTCCTCGACATCAGCGCCCTGCTGCGCGATGCCGGTGCCCTGCGCCAAGTGGACGATGCCCAAGGATTGGGCGAGGCGGTGCGGCAACTGATCGAGCTGCCGCAGGAGGCACGTCGTAGTGGCGAGGCGGGCAGGGCGGTGATGCGGGCGAATCAGGGGGCGTTGGGGCGGTTGCTGGAGGGGGTTGGCACGTTGATTGAACGATAACGGGTAGCCTTGCCACGACATCTGCAAAAACGCACTACGCTCGTAGTCGTACTGACGATAGCCATGCAACCGACAGTCCAGACACCACGGCGCGTTTACCCACGTCGGAAGATAGTGAGCGCAAATGTAGCGGCAACCCTTTTAGAGGAGATTGCATGATCAGTATCGAGGCGCTCGTAGGCCTAACCCTCATCGCCCTGGGCATGGTCCTCACCCCCGGCCCGAACATGGCCTATCTTGTTTCACGCACCCTGTCCCAAGGCCGTATCGCCGGAATGATCTCCCTGGCCGGTGTCGCCCTGGGCTTCGTCGTCTACCTGCTGGCCTCGGCCCTGGGCCTGGCCGCCTTGTTCAAGGCCGTGCCAATGGCCTATGACATAGTCCGGATCGCGGGTGCGCTCTACCTGGGCTACCTGGCCTGGAACCTGCTCAAGCCCGGTGGCGTGTCGCCGTTCGAGACCCGTGATCTGCCGCCGCATTCGCCACGCCGGTTGTTCTCCATGGGGTTGCTGACCAACCTGCTCAACCCAAAGATCGCGCTCATGTACTCGGCGTTGATCCCGCAGTTCATCGACCCTGCGGCGGGCGCTACCTTGCAACAGTTCCTGCAGTTGGGGCTGGTGCAGATCGCTATCGCGGTGACGGTCAATGGCCTGATTGTGCTGGCGGCGGCTCGCGTCAGCCGGTTCCTGCGCGGTCGGCCCCGTGCCTTGCGGGCCCAGCGTTGGGTCAGTGGTGGGGTGCTGGGTGGGTTTGCCGTGGACATGCTGCGCAAGCCGTGAGGTGGGTAGCGGTGGGGTGGGTGACCTAGGCGCCTGCATCGCTGGCAAGCCAGTTTCCACCTATAGGCACCCCGTGAGGGAGCAGGTTGTCGCAGCTTCTTAGGGGCTGTGGTTTTGTCGAGTGAAAGGTGGGCTCTGCGGGCCCAATCGCGGCCGGTCCGGCGCCCCGGCAGGGGCCGCCACAGGAACCGCGATGACCTGCAACGCTGGCGGTGGGGCTACGGGTGTAGGAGCGGCCCCTGTGCCGCGATTGGGCCTGAAAGGCCCACAAAATCAGCCAATGCAGTAGGTAAATTGAGTAGAAAGCAGGCGCCTGCACAGGAAACCACGACATTCCGCCCCCACGCCATACGCCTCTTGGCGGAACGCTGGCGTACCCGCCCTGGGGCAAGCCTCAGACCTCGACAAAACCCCACGCCCCGCCCGCGCGAACGCTGTCGCAACCCCTCACGGCTTGCGCTTGAAGTTCTCGGCCGCCGCAGCGGCCAGGTCCGGAGGCAGGAAGTCGCGGTCGGGGTTGTAGTCGGGCTTGAGGAATCCGCTCAGCTCTTGCAGGTCCCGTGGGCTCAAGGTGCCCGCCGCCTGCTTCAGGCGCAGGTTGTCGAGGATGTAGTCGTAGCGGCTGTTGTTGTAGTCGCGTACCGAGGCGTAGAGCTGGCGCTGGGCGTCGAGCACGTCGACGATGTTGCGGGTGCCGACCTGATAGCCGATTTCGGTCGCTTCCACGGCGCTCTGGTTGGAGATGATCGACTGCTTGCGGGCCTTGACCTGTTCGACGTCGGTGTTGACCGCCCGGTGCAGGTTACGGGTGTTCTCCACCACCTGGCGGCGCTGGCCTTCGCGCTGCTGCTCGGCCTGTACCAGGCGCTGGTAGGCCTCGCGCACCTGGGAGCTGGTCAGGCCGCCGCTGTAGATCGGGATGTTCACTTGCAGCCCGATGCTGGTCTGTTCCACATCACCGCCGTAGGTCACGCCAGGCAGGGGCGAGGGGTTGCTGAAGCCCAGGTTGTCGTTGTCGCCCTTCTGGTAGCGCGCCACGGCGTCCACGGTCGGGGCATGCCCGGCCTTGCGCTGGCGCACGGTCTCTTCGGCGGCGTCCACGGCGTGGTTGGTGGCCAGCAGGGTCAGGTTCTGGCGGGCGGCGGTGTCGACCCAGGCCTGCGCATCGTTGGGGGTCGGCACGCTCACCGGCAGGCTGTGCACCACCCCCTGCAACGCCAGGTAGTCCCGGTTGGTCAGGGTCACCAGGGCCTGGAAGGCGTCCTGCACCTGGCGCTCGGCCAGGATCCGGTTGGCGCGCGCCGTGTCGTAGCTGGCCTGGGCCTGCAGCACGTCGGTCTTGTCCGTCAGGCCCACGTCGAAGCGGCCGTTGGACTGGTCCAGCTGGCGCTTGAAGGCCGCTTCCTCGGCCTTGGTCGAGGCCAGGTTGTCCTGGGCACGCAGCACCGCGAAGTAGCGCTCGGCGGTTTGCAGGATCAGGTTCTGTTCGGTGGCCGACAGCTCCAGCGCCGCCTGCTCGTTGACCGCTTCGGCGGCCTGCAGCTGGAACCAGCGGTCGGCGCGGAAGATCGGCTGCGAGAGGGTCGCGCTCCAGGTGTTGCCGCTGCGGTTGGCGATGTAGGCCGGCTGGTCCACCTTGGTCCGGGTGTTCAGCACCTCGGCGCCACCGGACAGGTTCGGCAGCAGTCCGGCACGGGCCTGGGGCACCACCTCGCGCCGCGCGCCATAGTCGGCCCGGGCAGCGGCCAGGTCGGCGTTGTTGAGCACGGCCTCCTGGTACACGCTGACCAGGTCGGTCTTCACCGTCATGGACGCCGGTGCTGCCCAGGCCATTGCAGGGGATGCACAGGACACGGCAATGGCCAGTGAAAGTTTGCGCAGCATAGGGCAGTCCTTGAACGGTGACGGTTTCTGGGGTGGGCGATCCGGGCGTGAGCGCCAGTGTAGTGGGGCGCGCACCCGGCAACAATCGACCATGCGCGCCGCCGATCATTCCCCACGGCATGCGCCTGGCGTTGTCGGCCTGTGCAGTCTAGACTGCGCGTGTTCTTGTCGGGGTGCCTCGAATCGGAGGCTGAGATCGGAGAGTTCCGGATCCCGTTGAACCTGATCAGGTTAGCGCCTGCGTAGGGAACAAGATTTCTCGCCATCCCGGCGAATCTCTTGTGCCAGGTCCGGGATGTTCCAGCGGCTCGTTCGAGCCTCGGCACGTCACGTATCGGCACAGCGCCCACCCTGGGTGCGTCCGCGTCCGTTCAGGTTCTTCCCCCGACATCCATCCGCCAGGAACATGTCCGGGAGCCTTTGATGAGCAGACAAGAAAAAACGATCAACCTCAGCGAATCGGCGCGCGTCGACCAGCAGTCCGTGCAACCCTTCACCCGTTCGCGCAAGGTCTACGTCCAGGGCTCGCGCCCGGACATCCGCGTGCCCATGCGCGAGATCAGCCTGGACGACACGCCGACCGACTTCGGCGGCGAGGCCAACGCACCGGTGCTGGTCTACGACACCTCCGGCCCCTACACCGACCCTGACGTGACCATCGACGTGCGTCGCGGCCTGACCGATGTGCGCTCGCCCTGGATCGACGCGCGGGGCGACACCGAACGTCTGTCCGGGCTGAGTTCCGACTTCGGCCAGCAGCGCCTGGCGGACGATGACCTGGCCCGGCTGCGCTTTGCCCATGTGCGCCATCCGCGCCGGGCCAAGGCAGGCGCGAACGTCAGCCAGATGCACTACGCCCGCCAGGGCATCATCACCGCTGAGATGGAATACGTCGCCCTGCGCGAAAACATGAAGCTGCAAGAGGCCCATGCCGCCGGGCTGCTCACGCAGCAGCACGCCGGGCACAGCTTCGGCGCCAGCATTCCCAAGGCCATCACCGCCGAGTTCGTGCGCGAAGAGATCGCCCGTGGGCGGGCGATCATCCCGGCCAACATCAACCACACCGAGCTGGAGCCGATGATCATCGGCCGCAACTTCCTGGTGAAGATCAACGGCAACATCGGCAACAGCGCCCTGGGCTCGTCCATCGAGGAAGAAGTGGCCAAGCTCACCTGGGGCATCCGCTGGGGGTCGGACACGGTGATGGACCTGTCCACCGGCAAGCACATCCACGAAACCCGCGAGTGGATCATCCGCAACTCGCCGGTGCCGATCGGTACCGTGCCGATCTACCAGGCCCTGGAAAAGGTCAATGGCGTGGCCGAGGACCTGACCTGGGAGCTGTTCCGCGACACGCTGATCGAGCAGGCCGAGCAGGGCGTGGACTACTTCACCATCCACGCGGGCGTGCTGCTGCGCTACGTGCCGCTGACCGCCAAGCGCGTCACCGGCATCGTCAGCCGCGGTGGCTCGATCATGGCCAAGTGGTGCCTGGCCCATCACCAGGAGAACTTCCTCTACACCCACTTCGAGGACATCTGCGAGATCATGAAGGCCTACGACGTCAGCTTCTCGCTGGGCGACGGCCTGCGTCCCGGCTCGATCGCCGATGCCAACGACGAAGCCCAGTTCGGCGAACTGGAAACGTTGGGCGAGCTGACCAAGATCGCCTGGAAGCATGACGTACAGTGCATGATCGAAGGCCCCGGCCACGTGCCGATGCAGCTGATCAAGGAGAACATGGACAAGCAGCTCGAGTGCTGCGACGAGGCGCCGTTCTACACCCTCGGGCCGCTGACCACCGACATCGCGCCGGGCTACGACCACATCACCTCGGGCATCGGTGCGGCGATGATCGGCTGGTTCGGCTGCGCCATGCTCTGCTACGTCACGCCCAAGGAACACCTGGGCCTGCCGAACAAGGACGACGTCAAGACCGGCATCATCACCTACAAGATCGCTGCCCACGCCGCCGACCTGGCCAAGGGGCACCCGGGCGCGCAGATCCGCGACAACGCCCTGTCGAAGGCGCGTTTCGAGTTCCGCTGGGAAGACCAGTTCAACCTCGGCCTGGACCCGGACACTGCCCGAGCCTTCCACGACGAAACCCTGCCCAAGGAGTCGGCCAAGGTCGCGCACTTCTGCTCGATGTGCGGGCCGAAGTTCTGCTCGATGAAGATCACCCAGGAGGTGCGCGAGTACGCGGCCAACCAGCGCATCGAGACCGTCGACGTGGCGGTCGAGGAAGGCCTGCGCGAACAGGCCGAGCGCTTCCGCCAGACCGGTAGCCAGCTGTACCAGAAGGTCTGATCGCCGTCGCCCGCGCCCGTCGCGCTTTATGGAGCGGGCGCGTCACCCTTTATCGCGGGGCCTCGAAGGGCCCCGCTCATCTCTCCAAGCGAGCCTGCACCGTGACCACGCCCAGCCCGTTTTCCCCTGATCATCCCGTTCCGTCGGACCGCCGTCCCTTCGGTGCCCGCGACCTGTTCGCCCTGTGGTTTTCCCTCGGCACCGGCCTGATGGTGTTGCAGGCCGGCGCGCTGCTGGCGCCGGGCCTGGGCTTGGCCGGCGCCTTGCTGGCCATCGTTGTCGGCACGGCCATCGGTGTGCTGTTGCTGGCCGCCGCGGGTGTGGTCGGTACCGACACCGGCCTGTCGGCGATGGCCTCGCTGCGCCTGAGCCTGGGCCGCCAGGGCGTCAGGCTGCCCGCGCTGTTGAACCTGTTGCAGCTCATCGGCTGGGGCGCGTTCGAACTCATCGTCATGCGCGATGCGGCAAGCCTGCTGGGCACGCGCGCCTTTGGCGAGGCCAGCCTCTGGAGCAGCCCCGTGCTCTGGACGGTGTGCTTCGGCGCGCTGGCCACGCTGCTGGCCGTCTGCGGCCCGCTGGCCTTCGTGCGCAAGATCCTGCGCACCTGGGGCATCTGGCTGCTGCTGGGCGCCTGTCTGTGGCTGACCTGGAACCTGTTCGCCCGCGCCGACCTGGCCGCGATCTGGGCACGCGCCGGCGATGGCTCGATGCCCCTGGCCGTGGGCATCGACATCGCCATCGCCATGCCACTGTCCTGGTTGCCGCTGATCGCCGACTACTCACGCTTCGGCCAGCGGGCCGGCCGGGTCTTCGCCGGGACGGCGCTGGGCTACCTGCTCGGCAATGGCTGGCTGATGAGCCTGGGCGTGGCGTACACCTTGGCATTCGCCACCTCGGGCGAGGCCAATGCGCTGCTGCTGGCGCTGGCCGGTGCCGGTCTGGGCATCCCGCTGCTGCTGATCCTGCTCGACGAGTCGGAAAACGCCTTTGCCGACATCCATTCGGCGGCAGTATCCAGCGGCCTGCTGCTGGGCTTGAAGGTCGAGCACCTGGCGCTGGCCATCGGTGCACTGTGCACCCTGATCGCCTGCCTGGCGCCCTTGGCGCAGTACGAGCACTTCCTGTTGTTGATCGGCTCGGTCTTCGCACCGTTGTTCGGCGTGGTGCTGACCGATCACTTCCTGGTGCGGCGCAGGCGGCTGCCGGCAGCGGTCGGTGCGCTGCACGGTCAGGCGCTGGTGGCCTGGGGGGTGGGCGTGGTGGTCTATCACCTGCTTGCCCAGCTGGCGCCGGACGTGGGCGCCACCCTGCCAGCCGTGCTGGTGGCAGGGGCGCTGCATGGGCTGGCGAGTCTTAGCCGCGGCCGGGGAACAGCTCCGGCTTGAGCACGCCGTTCAGGCGCGGGTAGGGCAGTTTCAGTTCGATGTGGCCCATGGCGTAGGGCGCGATGGCATAGACTTCGTACTTGAGGATCACCGCGCCGTAGGTCAGGGCGATGTGCGGGGTCTGGCGGAAGGGCCAGGTCTTGACGAACTCGGGGTCCTTGTCCATGCCGGTGCTGATCAGCCAGGCGCGGTGGGATTCCTCGGCGGTCTTCCAGAAGGTCGCTTCCTGGCCCGGTACCAGCATGTCCTGCAGGGTCAGGACCTTGTCCAGCTTGCGCGAGTAGTTGATGAACCCACGCCCCGGCATGCCGTGGGCGCCGCCGCTGTCCAGGTAGCTGGACAGCTCGATGATCACCAGCCCGTCATGCTGCTCGCGTACCTTGGCCTGCAGGTAGCTGCTGTTGCGCTTCTCGGCGCTGGCCAGGTAGGCCGCCTCGTAGGCCTTGAGGGAGGTCGGCGCGGTGCCGTTCTGGTTGTCTTCGGTCAGTTGCAGCAGGCGACGCTCGACGATGGCATCGAGCTTGGGCAGTGTCGGGAAATGCACCACGTCGATGTTCACCAGCGGGCAGTCACGCTCGTTGCACCCCGGCTTGACGTGCTCCCACGCCTCGCGCTTGGTCTCCAGCGGTGCCCGGTAGTTGGGCTCGAACAGGCTCTGGCAAGCGCCCAGCGCCAGGGCCAGCACGGCTACGGAAGTCAGTTTGACCAGCGTCATGTTGATCCTTGCAAGACAAAGGTAGATCGGCCTTCGACCGTCTGCACGGCCTTCGGTTCGGCACTAAGCTAACAGAGCGGCAGCGGGCTGTCGTGCGCCGGCGCGATTGGCGGAAGGGGGTGAAACCCGTCGAGGCGCAGAGTAGGATGGCGCGATGCAGTAACTGAGGTAAACGAGGTCATACATGTCAGAATCGTTGAATTCGGTGCCCCGGGCGGTCGAGATCGTCAAGCGGGACACGTGCTACAAGGGCTTCTATCGGCTGGACAAGGTGCACCTGCGCCACGAGCTGTTCGCCGGCGGCCTGGGTCGCGAAATCAGCCGCGAGCTGTTCGTGCGCCATGACGCCGTGTGCGTGCTGCCTTACGATCCTCAGCGCGACGAAGTGGTGCTGATCGAGCAGTTCCGCGTCGGCGCCCTGGACAAGGCGCAGAACCCCTGGCTGATCGAGCTGGTGGCCGGCCTGATCGACAAGGACGAGCAACCCGAGGAGGTTGCCCATCGGGAAGCCGAGGAAGAAGCCGGCCTGACGTTCTCCGCGCTGTGGCCGATGACGCGCTATTTCCCGTCTCCGGGCGGTAGCGACGAGTTCGTGCACCTGTTCCTGGGGCGCTGCCACAGCGAAGGCGCCGGCGGCCTGCATGGGCTGGAAACAGAGGGCGAGGACATCCGTGTCAAGGTCTGGTCGTTCGAGGACGCCCTGCAGGCCGTGCGTGACGGGCGCATTGGCAACGCCGCCAGCATCATCGCGATCCAATGGCTGGCGCTCAACCGTGACGAAGTCAGGGGCATGTGGTCGTGAGCCCGCTGCGCGAACGCTACCGCGTCGATCTGGTCGGCCTGCAGGCGGCGTGCGAGGCCAACTACGCGCGGCTGATGCAACTGCTGCCGACCATGCGCGAGGGCATGGGCTCGCGGCGCATCGGCATGACCCAGGGCGACCAGATGCTCGGCGTGCTGGTGCTCGACGTGGTGCTCGCCTGCCCCTACACCACCACGCTGCGGGTGCGCCAGGAGCACAGCCTGCCCTGGCTGCCGGTGCCGCAGCTCGAGGTGCAGGTCTACCACGACGCGCAGATGGCCGAAGTCATCAGCGCCGAGCATGCACGACGCCTGCGCAGCATCTACCCTTACCCCAACGATGCCATGCATCAGCCCGATGAAAAGGCCCAGCTCAACCTGTTCCTGGGTGAATGGCTGAGCCACTGCCTGGCCTGCGGCCACGAGCTCGAAGCGGTGCGCTGAGCCTGCCCGGCCGCATCCTGCGCCCGCCACCTGTCATCATTCGTTCGCTGCCCGCCGTGAGGAGACGGTTCCGTGTCGCCATCCGATGCTTCGCAAAACAGTGCACCCGTGCGCGTGGTGCAGCTGACCGACCCGCACCTGTTCGCCAGTCCGGACAAGACCTTGCTGGGGGTCAATACCCGGGACAGCCTGCGCCATGTGGCCGAGCAGGTGCGGCGCGAACACCCCGCGCTCGACGTGCTGCTGTGCACCGGGGACCTGTCCCAGGATGGCAGCGTGGCGTCCTACCAGGCCTTCGAGGACGCCACCGCCACCTTGGCGGCCCGGACGCGCTGGCTGCCTGGCAACCACGATCGCCTCGAGACCATGGCCGCCGTGACCGAGGGCAGCGACCGCCTGCAGGCGGTGACGGATGTGGGCAGCTGGCGCATCGTCACCCTGGTGTCCACGGTACCGGGCGCGACCCATGGCTGGCTCGACGACACGCAGCTGGCGGTGCTGGAGCAGGCCCTGGAGGGTGCAGGAGAGCGGCATTGCCTGGTCTGCCTGCACCACCAGCCGGTGGACATCGGTTGTGCCTGGATGGCCCCCATCGGCCTGCGCAATGCCGAAGCGCTGTTCGCCTGTCTGCAGGGACGGGCCCAGGTGAAGGCGCTGCTCTGGGGGCACGTGCATCAAGCCTGTGACCAGACAGTGAACGGCCTGCGGCTGCTGGCCTCGCCGTCCACCTGCATCCAGTTCGCGCCGGCCAGCGAGGACTTCGTGGTGAGCGAGGAGCACCCCGGTTACCGCTGGTTGCACTTGCACCCGGACGGTCGGTTGGACACCGGGGTCGAGCGCGCGCGGGACTTCCAGGTGACGCTGGACCTCGAAGGCCCCGGCTATTGAGCATGCTGTAACACCCTCGCGCTACGCCAACCTGGGGTGAACAGGCTACACTGCGCGTCCCCGCGCCCGTCTCTCGATGGGCCTGTCGCCGCAGACCCCAGGAGCAGCATGTCGGCTTCGATCCTCTACATCCATGGTTTCAACAGCTCGCCGCTGTCGCGCAAGGCGCACCAGCTCGAAACGGCGATGCGCCAGCGCGGCCTGGCCGAACAGTTGCGCATTCCGGCCTTGCATCACCATCCGCGCCAGGCCGTCGCCCAGCTCGAGGCGGCCATCGTCGCCCTCGGTCAGCCACTGCTGGTGGGCAGTTCGCTGGGCGGCTACTATGCCACCCATCTGGCCGAGCGCCATGGCCTCAAGGCCCTGCTGATCAACCCGGCAGTCGCGCCGCATCGGCTGTTCGACGGCTACCTCGGCACCCAGCGCAACCTCTATACCGACGAGGCCTGGGAGCTGACCCTGGACCATGTGCAGGCCCTGGCCGACCTGGAAGTGCCCGCGCCGTCTGCCGGCGAGCGCATCCAGGTCTGGCTGCAGACCGGCGACGAAACCCTCGACTACCGCCATGCGCAACGCTACTACCAGGCCTGCGACCTGCGCATCGAAGTCGGCGGCGACCACGGTTTCCAAGGCTTCGCCCAGCGTCTGGACCAGGTCCTGGCCTTCGCGGGCATCGCGCCGGAGCGCGACGCGGCGCTCGATGTTTCGAGTTCCTGATTTTTTGCATTCACCAGACTGACGACGAGAATCCATGGCCAATCCCAGCGCTAGCGCCTACAACGCAGACGCCATCGAGGTCCTCTCCGGCCTCGATCCGGTCCGCAAGCGACCGGGCATGTACACCGATACCAGTCGGCCGAACCACCTGGCCCAGGAAGTCATCGACAACAGCGTCGACGAAGCCCTGGCCGGTCACGCCCGCTCGATCCAGGTGATCCTGCATGCCGACCATTCCCTGGAAGTGTCCGACGACGGCCGCGGCATGCCCGTGGACATCCACCCCGAAGAAGGGGTGTCCGGGGTCGAGCTGATCCTCACCAAGCTGCACGCCGGCGGCAAGTTCTCCAACAAGAACTACCAGTTCTCCGGCGGTCTGCACGGGGTCGGTATTTCGGTGGTCAACGCCTTGTCCAGCCAGGTCCGGGTCCGGGTCAAGCGTGACGGCAACGAATACCAGATGAGCTTCGCCGACGGCTTCAAGGCCAGCGAGCTGCAGGTGGTCGGCACGGTCGGCAAGCGCAACACCGGCACCAGCGTGTACTTCGCGCCGGATGCCAAGTACTTCGACTCGCCCAAGTTCTCCGTGAGCCGTCTGAAGCACGTGCTCAAGGCCAAGGCGGTGCTGTGCCCGGGGCTGTCGATCAGCTTCGAGGACAAGGGCACCGGCGAGAAGGTCGAGTGGCATTACGAAGACGGCCTGCGCTCCTACCTGATCGATGCGGTCAGCGAGTTCCAGCGCCTGCCCGACGAGCCGTTCTGCGGCAGCCTGGCCGGCAACAAGGAAGCCGTGGACTGGGCCTTGCTATGGCTGCCCGAAGGCGGCGACAGCCTGCAGGAAAGCTACGTCAACCTGATTCCCACCGCCCAGGGCGGCACGCACGTCAACGGCCTGCGCCAGGGCCTGCTCGACGCCATGCGCGAGTTCTGCGAGTTCCGCAACCTGCTGCCACGGGGCGTCAAGCTGGCGCCCGAGGATGTCTGGGAGCGTATCGCCTTCGTTCTGTCGATGAAGATGCAGGACGCGCAGTTCTCCGGCCAGACCAAGGAGCGCCTGTCGTCGCGTGAAGCCGCGGCCTTCGTCTCGGGCGTGGTCAAGGATGCGTTCAGCCTGTGGCTCAACGCCCACCCCGAGCTAGGCCTGCAACTGGCCGAGCTGGCCATCAGTAATGCCGGCCGACGGCTCAAGGCCAGCAAGAAGGTCGAGCGCAAGCGCGTGACCCAGGGGCCGGCGCTGCCGGGCAAGCTGGCCGACTGCGCCGGGCAGGACCCGATGCGCGCCGAGCTGTTCCTGGTCGAGGGCGACTCGGCCGGCGGCTCGGCCAAGCAGGCGCGGGACAAGGAGTTCCAGGCCATCCTGCCGCTGCGCGGCAAGATCCTCAACACCTGGGAGGTCGACGGGGGCGAGGTCCTGGCCAGCCAGGAAGTGCACAACATCGCCGTGGCCATCGGCGTTGACCCAGGGGCCACCGACCTGACCCAGCTGCGCTATGGCAAGGTCTGCATCCTCGCCGACGCCGACTCCGACGGCCTGCACATCGCCACCTTGCTGTGCGCGCTGTTCGTCCAGCACTTCCGGCCCTTGATCGACGCCGGTCACGTCTACGTGGCCATGCCGCCGCTGTACCGCATCGACCTGGGCAAGGAGATCTACTACGCCCTGGACGAGGCCGAGCGCGACGGCATCCTCGATCGGCTGGTGGCCGAGAAGAAGCGCGGCAAGCCCCAGGTGACCCGCTTCAAGGGGCTGGGCGAGATGAACCCGCCGCAGCTGCGCGAGACCACCATGGACCCGAACACCCGCCGTCTCGTGCAACTGACCCTGGACGACGTGCAGGGCACCCGTGAAGTGATGGACATGCTGCTGGCCAAGAAGCGCGCCAGCGATCGCAAGAGCTGGCTCGAGACCAAGGGCAACCTGGCCGAGGTGCTGGAGTGATCCGGACGGTCCTGAGCCTGGGCCTGGCGTGTCTGGCATCGGTCGTGATGCCCGCGCACGCGACGTCGTGGCCCGAGCTGGAATTCGTCGCCGAACATCCCGTCGAGGGCATGCGCGGCGGCAACCTGTCCGGACTGGCGCTGTGCCAGGGCCACCTGTGGGCCGTGTCGGACCGTGACGACGACCAGATCTACCGGCTCGACTCACGGGCGAGCACTTGGCAGGCCGAGGCCCGGACGTTCCAGGCGCCGCCCGCGCCGGACAGCGGCTTGCCCTGGGGGATGCGCTCGAGCACCTGGGCGGCCGCCTACCTGCGCGGCGGGGCCCTGGACTTCGAAGGCATCAGCTGCGACCAGCAAGGCACCGCCTACGTGGTCAGCGAAGCCCAGGCCGGCGTGCTGCGGGTGCCGCCCAGCGGTGACGTCGAATGGCTCCGGATCGATCCGGCCATGGTACGTCAGGCGCGGGCCAGCGGGATGCTGCTGCACTTCAATGCCTTGTTCGAGGGGCTGGCAGTGAACCCGGCGGGCGACCGCCTGTGGCTGGCCGCCGAGCGCGAGCGGCGTGGACTGGTGGCCTTGCAGCGACAGCAGGCGGTGTGGACCTGCGTGGAAGGCTGCGTGCTGTTCAGCGAAGCGGGCAAGGCGCCGCCGCCGGCCCAGACCGGCCGGACCCGTCCCATCCCACGGGATTTCTCCGACCTGGCCTGGTTCGAGGGCAAGCTGTTCACCCTCGAGCGCAATGCCTACCAGATCTGCCGCCGCGCACCCGACAGCGGCGATGTGGAGCGCTGCTGGTCGTTCGCCGACGGAGGGCTGGCCGAGGGCCGACGCTACGACGAACCCTACGGGCTGGCCGAGGCGCTGGTGATCGACCGCCAGGGGGCCTGGATCGGCCTGGACAACAACAATGCCCAGCGTGCCGACGGGGAAACCCGGCCCATCGTCTGGCGCTTTGCCGCGCCCAAGGGCGGCTGGAGCGTCGCGCCTTGAGCGCCCCACCTGGCAAGCGCGCGGGCAAGGTGCTGATGATCCTGGCCTGGGCGGCGGCGCTGTTCCTGGCTACCCGGTTCTTCGGTGCCTGGGAGCAGCGGCAGCACAACCCCAATACCGAGGTGCGCTCCGCCCATGGCCCCGGCTTCGTCGAAGTGCGTCTGGTGGGCAATCACCAGGGCCACTTCGTCGTCGACGGCGCGATCAACGAGCAGCCGGTGCACTTCATGCTCGACACCGGGGCCACCGACGTGGCGATCCCCGAGCGCGTGGCCCGGCAGCTCGACCTCGCGCGCGGCGCCCCGGTGCAGGTCAGCACCGCCAATGGCCGCACCGAAGGCTATCGCACGCGCCTGAACAGCGTGCAACTGGGCGACATCCGCCTGCGCGACGTGCGCGCGATGGTCGTGCCGGGCCTGGACGGCGATCAGATCCTGCTCGGCATGAGCGCCCTGAAACAACTTGAATTCACCCAGCGCAGCGGTACCTTGCTGCTGCGCCAGAACCTGAAATGACGAGGCACGCATGAGCGACTCCCTGGAACTCAGTCTCGACGGTGTCGAGCGCCGCTCTCTGGCTGCCTTCACCGAACAGGCCTACCTCACCTACTCCATGTACGTGATCAAGGACCGTGCTCTGCCGCACATCGGCGACGGCTTGAAGCCCGTGCAACGACGCATCATCTACGCCATGAGCGAGCTGGGCCTAGACGCCGACGCCAAGCACAAGAAGTCCGCGCGCACCGTCGGTGACGTGCTCGGCAAGTTTCACCCGCACGGTGATTCGGCCTGCTACGAAGCCATGGTGCTGATGGCCCAGCCCTTCAGCTACCGCTACACCCTGGTCGACGGTCAAGGCAACTGGGGGGCGCCGGACGATCCCAAGTCGTTCGCCGCCATGCGCTACACCGAAGCCCGGCTGTCGCGCTACGCCGAAGTGTTGCTCGAAGAAGTCGGTCAGGGCACGGTGGACTGGGTGCCGAACTTCGACGGCACCTTGCAGGAACCTGCGGTGCTGCCTGCGCGCCTGCCCAACATCCTGCTCAACGGCACCACCGGGATCGCAGTCGGCATGGCCACCGACGTCCCGCCCCACAACCTGCGCGAAGTGGCCGCCGCCTGCGTACGCCTGCTGGACGAACCCAAGGCGACGGTCGAGCAGCTGTGCGAGCACATCCAGGGGCCGGACTACCCGACCGAGGCGGAGATCATCACGCCACGGGCCGAGATGCTCAAGCTCTACGAAAACGGTCGCGGCTCGATTCGCATGCGCGCCGTGTACCGGGTCGAGGAGGGCGACATCGTCGTCACGGCCCTGCCGCACCAGGTCTCCGGCGCCAAGGTGCTCGAGCAGATCGCCGCGCAGATGCAGGCCAAGAAGCTGCCGATGGTCGCCGACCTGCGCGACGAGTCGGACCACGAGCACCCGTGCCGTATCGTCATCATTCCGCGCTCCAACCGGGTCGATGCCCAGGAGCTGATGCAGCACCTGTTCGCCACCACCGACCTGGAGAGCACCTACCGGGTCAACATCAACATCATTGGCCTGGACGGTCGCCCGCAGTTGAAGAACCTGCGCGCGCTGCTGCAGGAGTGGCTGCAGTATCGCGTCGACACCGTGCGTCGCCGCTTGCAGTTCCGCCTGGACAAGGTCGAAAAGCGTCTGCATTTGCTCGACGGGTTGCTCACCGCCTTCCTCAATCTGGACGAGGTGATCCACATCATCCGGACCGAGGATCACCCCAAGCAGGCCTTGATCGCCCGCTTCGGCCTGAGCGAGACCCAGGCCGACTACATCCTCGAGACGCGTCTGCGCCAGCTGGCGCGCCTGGAAGAGATGAAGATCCGCAGCGAGCAGGACGCATTGCTCAAGGAGCAGGCCAAGCTCCAGGGCCTGCTGGGCAGCGAAGCCAAGCTCAAGAAGCTGGTGCGCAGCGAGCTGATCAAGGATGCCCAGACCTACGGCGACGATCGCCGTTCGCCGATCATCGAACGCGCCGAGGCCAAGGCCTTGTCGGAAAACGAGCTGATGCCCACCGAGCCGGTGACCGTGGTGCTTTCGGAGAAGGGCTGGGTGCGCTGCGCCAAGGGCCACGACATCGACGCCACCGGCCTGTCGTACAAGGCCGGGGACGGCTTCAAGGCCGCTGCGCCAGGGCGCTCGAACCAGTCGGCGGTGTTCATCGACTCGACCGGGCGCAGCTACTCGGTGGCGGCGCATACGCTGCCGTCGGCCCGTGGCCAGGGCGAGCCGCTGACCGGGCGCCTCACGCCGCCGCCGGGGGCGAGCTTCGAATGCCTGCTGCTGCCGGAGGACGACGCGCTGTACGTGGTGGCTTCGGACGCGGGCTACGGCTTCGTGGTCAAGGGCGAGGACCTGCAGACCAAGAACAAGGCCGGCAAGGGGCTGCTCAGCCTGCCGGCAGGAGCCAAGGTGATCAGCCCGCGCCCCGTGCCCAACCGCGAGCAGGACTGGCTGGCCGCCGTGACCACCGAAGGCCGCCTGCTGGTGTTCAAGATCGCCGACCTGCCACAACTGGGCAAGGGCAAGGGCAACAAGATCATCGGCATCCCTGGGGAGCGCGTGGCCAATCGCGAAGAGTACGTGACCGACTTGGCCGTGCTGGCCGAGGGCGCCACCCTGGTGCTCAGTGCGGGCAAGCGCACGCTGTCGCTCAAGGGCGCGGACCTCGATCACTACAAAGGCGAGCGGGGACGGCGAGGCAACAAACTGCCACGTGGTTTCCAGCGTGTCGACGCGCTGACGGTCGACTGAACCCAGGCCGGCCGGGACGTTCGTTCGAGGGGCGTCCCGGCGGAAAGGCTGGAGTTGCCCGGGCATTTCGCGGATGATAGGCGCCTCTTGGCGCCAGCGTCGCTGTGTGCCCCTACCGAACTTGACACGTATCACTGCGGTCCGCCGACCATGGCGGCCGCCTGGATGGGATGAATGAACGTTCTGCGCCTTCCATTTGTGTGGTTGATGACTGGCGTATTGGGCCTGGCCGGATGCAGCGTCCACCAGCCCACGGCTCTCTATCAGCTCGACAGCGGAAACCCGGGTCAGCCGTCACAGCATGCGGGTCTGGCCGTCGTGCTCGGCCCCGTGTCGGTCGCTGACTACCTGCAACGTGAAACCCTGCTGCAACGCCAGGCCGACGGCAGCCTGACCGGCGCGACCGCCGGGCGCTGGGCAGGTAGCCTGTCGTCGGACATCGATCAGTTGCTGGTACGCCAGCTGGCCTGGCGCCTGGACAGCCAGCGCGTGGTGCTGGCGCCGGCCACCGCCGGGTTCAGCCCGGACGTGCAGGTACTGCTCTCGATCACCCGACTCGATTCGGGCGTCGATCAGCCCGCGATTCTGGACGCCCAGTGGCGCCTGCTCGATCGTCGGGGCAAGGTGCGTGACAACCGCATCGTCCACCTTGAGCAGCCCCATGAAGGCAGCGAAGCGTCTCAGGTGCAGGCGCAGGGGCAGCTGTTGCAGAAACTGGCCGAACAGTTGAGCACGGCGGTCAAGCCGCTGGCCAATCAGCCCGCGATCGCCGAAGAGTCGACGAAGAAACCTGCCGCACCCACCCAGGTGCGCAAGGATGCACAGAAGCCGAAGATCCCGATGGCCACGCCGATCCGTACTGATCTGGAAGTCTATCGGTTCTGAGAACCCAGGTTGCCAGCACCAGGGTGGGAGGCCAGCCGCCTCGCCACCTCTTCAAGTCAGGCCTGGCCCTTTGCGGGAGCTGGCTTGCCAGCGATAGGGCCAGTTCATTCACCTCAAGACTGGCAGGCCAGCATTGATCCTGTTGGCCATGTGTCGAATCTACCAACGCTATCGCGGGCAAGCCCGCTCCCACAGGCAGCGTCGCTATCGTGCTGATGCTTGCTTGAAGTGAGTACCTGTGGGAGCTGGCTTTCCAGCGATAAGGCCAGTTCATTCACCTCAAGACTGACAGGCCAGCATTGATTCTGTTGGCCATGTGCCGAATCTACCACCGCTATCGCGGGCAAGCCCGCTCCCACAGGCAGCGTCGCTATCGTGCTGATGCTTGCTTGAAGTGAGTACCTGTGGGAGCTGGCTTGCCAGCGATAAGGCCAGTTCATTCACCTCAAGGCTGGCAGGCCAGCATTGATCCTGTTGGCCATGTGCCGAATCTACCACCGCTATCGCGGGCAAGCCCGCTCCTACAGGCAGCATCGCCATCGTGCGGATGCTTGCTTGAAGTGAGTACCTGTGGGAGCTGGCTTGCCAGCGATAGGGCCAGTTCATTCACCTCAAGACTGACAGGCCAGCATTGATCCTGTTGGCCATGTGCTGAATCTACCACCGCTATCGCGGGCAAGCCCGCTCCCATAGGCAGCGTCGCTATCGTGCTTATGCCTGCCTGAAGTGAGTATCTGTGGGAGCTGGCTTGCCAGCGATAAGGCCAGTTCATTCACCTCAAGGCTGGCAGGCCAGCATTGATCCTGTTGGTCATGTGCCGAATCTACCACCGCTATCGCGGGCAAGCCCGCTCCCATAGGCAGCGTCGCTATCGTGCTAATGCCTGCCTGAAGTGAGTATTTGTGAGAGTCCGTCCGCCGCCTCGCCGCGCTGTCGCGCAGAGAACATGGGGATAGCTGACAGGATCCGAAGCTTCATTGCTAATCGATTTTAGGGCCGCTTTGCGGCCCATCGCGGTCGGTCCGGCGCCCCGGCAGGGGCCGCTCCTACACCCGTAGCCCCACCGCGGCGTTGCAGACCATCACTGCCTCCTGTGGGAGCGGCCCCTGTGCCGCGATTGGGCCCGCAGGGCCCACAAAGCTCTGAAGTTATTTCCTTTGAAATCAACAACCTATTTTTTGTTATATAGAAGCTGGCTTGCCAGCGATAGGGCCGTCGAGGCTCGGCGCTCAACGAAAAAAGGTGGTCATTCGACCACCTTTGCTTTCACTGCCCGCGTCGCTCGTGCATCCGCGCCAGTTGGCGCTCGAGCATGGAGGGGTAGGGCTCCATCAGGCGCTCGACGCAGCTGGCGCCTTCCGGGCTGGCGATCGGGCGGATGCGTGCGCGCTGGCGGACCAGGGCATCTTCACCCACGCTACGTTCGACCAGCAGCAGGTTGCGGCTGTGCTGCGACAGCGCCAGGGCACCCTGAGCCTTTTCGGTCAGCAACAGGTCGACCTGGCTCAGGCCGTGCAGGTCCTGGCCCAGCATCAGGCCCAACTGCATCTGCAGGGTGATGCCGCTGTCCGCGACTTCGATCTGCAAGGCATGGCCCAAGGCGCGCAACAGCTCGCCACAGCAGATGGCGTTGGTCAGGTAGTCTTCGCCGCTGTCGCCACTGTTGAACAGCAGCAAGGTGCTGCCATCGTTCAAGGTGTACATGGTGCCTTCGTACAGCGAGGCCGCCTGCTCCAGGCAATCGCGATAACGTTCCTGAAGCTCGTTCAGGCGGGTGCGTGGCAAGCGTCGCAGCTGATCCTGGGAACCCAGCTGCACGGCGAGCACCGCGCTGGTCTGCGGTTCGGCCTTGACGACCGCGGCAGGCTGCGGCGCGCTGGCCGGAGCAGGCTGGTCGACCACCAGGTCGGCGAAGGCTTCATCGTCATGCTCGTCATCGCTGGCGGTCAGCGGGGCGATCGCCGGACGCGCAGCCCGTGCTGCCGGGCTGGTCGCCGGTGGTGTTTCGACGAATGCCTCATCGTCATGCGCTTCGTCGTACACCTCGTCGTGTTCGTCGACGTCCGGCTCGGGCGGTGGTGGAGGGGCCAGGCGCGCATGCAGCTGACGCGCAATATCGCCGATCTCGTCCTGGCGGTCGGTGGCCGGCGTGTAGGGGTGCGGCTCGCGCAACCAGACCCGCAACTGCAGCAGCGGCGTAGTGATCGAGCGCCCCGTGCGCAGGCTGAGCACCAGGCACAACACGGCCAGGATGGCCGCGAGCACACCCATGCTTTGCAGGCTGATCAGCATCGGCTGATGGAAGCGCTCCATGTCCAGGCTGATGCGCAGTTGCCCGGCCGTCACGTCCTGGAAGGTGATACGCGTCTGGTACACGCCCTTGGCCTCACCAAGCAGACCGTTGCGAGGGCGTTGCCCGGCTTCGGCGAGGATCCGGTTGTCCACGCTGTAGATGGCGGCGTGGGCCACCAGCGGGTTCTTCGCCAGATTGCCGAGCAGTACGTTGAGGCTGAGGATGTCGTTGGCCACCAGCAGCTCGGTGGCCGACGTGGCGGTCTGGGTGATGAGGCTCTGTCCGAGCGCGTCCGCCTGCTCGTGCATGGCCTGCTTGAACTGCAGCCCCATGACGCAGGCGTAGATCACCAGGGCCAAGGCCACCAGGAAAAGGTTGTTGAAGGCTATCCGCAGCACCAGCGGGAGACGACGCTGGCGCAGGGCACGGAAGAGCATCACGAAGAAGTTGTCTGGCTTGACGGGCGTGGGCCGGTTCACAGAGCTCGGCTCTTTATGGCGGAAAAGTGGTGCGCAGTATAGCGAGCGGAGTTTTGTCGGCAAAGCGTCCACCATGCCCGATTGTCACGGAAAATCGGTAGAATGCGCCTTTTTCATCATTTTGGAGCCCGGTCTTGCGCGAAATCGTCCTGATCAACATCACCGGTGAGGACCGTCCCGGTCTTACCGCGGCCATCACCGGCGTCCTGCTCCAGGGCGGCGTGAGCATCCTCGACATCGGTCTGGCGGTGATGCACGGCACCTTGTCGTTCGGCATCCTGGTGACCATTCCCGACAACGAGGCGGCCTCGGCGCTGTTGCAGGCCGTGCAGTCCAAGACGCACGAGCTGGACCTGCAGGCGCGCTACACCCCCGTGTCCGAGACGGACTACCAGCGTTGGGTGGAAGGGCAGCGCGAGGCGCGCCATGTCGTGACCCTGCTCAGCCGCAAGGTCAGCCCCGAGCAGTTGCAGCAGGTGAGCGCGGCAATCTCCCGACATGGCCTGACCATCGAGCGCATCGAGCGGCTGTCGTCGCGTGTGGCGCTGGACGCCCCGGTGGACACGGGCAAGGCCTGTCTCGAGATCACCGTGCGCGGTACGCCGGCCGATGCACAGGCGCTGCGTGCGGACTTCCTGGGCTTGTCCGATGCGTTGGACATCGACCTGGCGTTCCAGAACGACGACCTGTTTCGGCGCCACCGTCGGCTGGCAGTCTTCGACATGGACTCGACGCTGATCGAGGCCGAAGTGATCGACGAACTGGCCAAGGCGGCCGGCGTGGGCGAGCAGGTCGCGGCCATCACCGAGCGGGCCATGCGCGGTGAGCTGGATTTTCGCGCCAGCTTCAAGGAGCGCATGGCGTTGCTCAAGGGGCTGGACGTGGGCGTGCTCGATGAGATCGGGGCGTCGCTGCGCCTGACCGAAGGGGCCGAGACGTTGTTCGCCGAACTCAAGCGCCTGGGCTACAAGACCGCCATCCTCTCGGGCGGGTTCTCGTACTTCGCCAGGCAGGTCCAGGCGCGCCTGGGCATCGACTACGTGTTCGCCAACGAACTGGAAGTGGTGGACGGCAAAGTGACCGGCGTGGCCGTGGAGCCTATCGTCGACGCACAACGCAAGGCTGACCTGCTGACCGAGCTGGCGCACAAAGAAGGGCTCAGCCTGGAGCAGACCATCGCGGTCGGCGACGGCGCCAACGATCTGCCGATGCTGGCGTTGGCCGGTCTGGGCGTGGCCTTCCGCGCCAAGCCCCTGGTGCGACAGTCGGCACGCCAGGCCATCTCGACCTTGGGGCTGGACGGGGTGCTGTACCTGCTGGGGTTGCGTGATCGCGAGGCGGGCGGCAAGGCGCGGTAAACGTCGGCTGGCAGGACCGAGGCTTGGCTGCTGATCGGCTTTCAGGGCCGCTTCGCGGCCATCGCGGCCGGTGGATCCGGCCTCGAGAGGGCAGGTGGCCTGAAGGTATCAGGCCACGCGTTCGATCAGGCCTCAGGCCTGGGCAGGCACGGCCAGCAACTGGCCCATGTTCACCACCGAGCCGGCGCCCAGCAGGTCCTGCCACTTCACCTGCTGCGGACCGAACAGCACGATGGCGGTCGAGCCGAGCTTGAAGCGACCCAGCTCCGCACCTTTCTCCAGGTGAATCGGCGTGCGGCTGGCCTCGTCGTAGCGGAAGGTCTTCAGCTCACGCTTGGGCGGCGTTACCAGCCCGGCCCAGACCGTCTCGACCGAGGCGACGATCATCGCGCCCACCAGCACCACGGCCATGGGGCCGCGCTCGGTGTCGAACAGGCACACCACCCGCTCGTTGCGGGCGAACAGCTCGGGCACGTTCTCCGCCGTGGTCTGGTTGACCGAGAACAGGCGACCGGGCACGTAGACCATCTCGCGCAGCGTACCGGCCAACGGCATGTGCACGCGGTGGTAGTCCTTCGGCGACAAGTAGATGGTGGCGAATTCCCCGCCCATGAACGGTGCTGCCATCGCCGGGTCGCCGCCCAGCAGCTCCTGGGCACTGTAGCTATGGCCCTTGGCCTGGAAGATGCGCCCGTGTTCGATGGGGCCCAACTGGCTGACCGCGCCATCGGCCGGGCACAGGATGCCGCCGGGCGTCGGGTCCAGCGGGCGCGCATCGGCTTTCAGCGCACGGGTGAAGAAGGCGTTGAAGTGCTCGTAGGCGGTCAGGTCTTCGACCAGCGCCTGGGACATGTCCACCTGGTAGCGCTTGGCGAACCAGGCGGTGAAGGCATTCTTGAACCAGCGCACGCGGCATTCGGCGACGCAGCCGGCCAGGCGCGACAGCAGGTGGTGCGGGAGCAGGTACTGACTGAGGATGAACAATCGGGATTTCATAGGTTTCCTTTAAACGTCGACAGGCGTGTCCGGGTGGTTGCCCCATTCGCCCCAGGAGCCGGCATAGGCCTTGACCCGTGGGTAACCCAGGTGCTTGGCCACCAGGTAGGTGAAGCCCGAACGATGGTGAGACTGGCAGTGGGTGATGATTTCCTTGTCCGGCGTGATGCCCAGTCCGGCGAGTACCGACGCCAGGTCGGTACGGATGCGCAGGTGGTCATCGTGCTGCATGCCGGCGGTCCATTCAAAATTGATCGCACCGGGGACATGCCCGCCCTTGGCCGCGAGCACTTTTTCGCCCCGGTACTCGGCCGGGGCGCGTGCATCCCAGACCGCCAGGTCCGGCTGCCCCAGCCGGCTTTGCAAGTACTCGCGCGTGGCGGTCGGGGCCGGGTCCAAGTGCAGGTGCACGGGGGCGGTCGCCGGTGCCGGAACCTCGGTGCTGAGCCGGTCGCTCGGCCAGGCGAGCACGCCGCCGTTGAGGTAGTGGTACTGCGTATGACCGATGACGTCCAGCAGCCAGATGAAGCGCCCGGCCCAGCCGCCGCCCTCGTCGTCGTACACCACGTAGACGGCATCCGCGCGGTGCCCCAGTTCACCGAACAGCTTTTCCAGCTCGGCCTGGGTGGGCAGCAGGCCAGGGGCCGGCAACTGACCCAACTGGGTGCGCTTGGGGTCGACGAAACGTGCGCCGGGGATATGACCGCTGGCGTACCGGGCCGCGCTGGTCAGGTCCACCAGGATCAGCGCGGGGCTGTCGAGCCGAGGTAGCAGATCGGCCGGTTCGATTACCAGGGGCAGGCCGGAAAAGTCGGTCATCCGCAGTCTCCACGGGGAAGTTGAAGGGGCGATTGTAGCGCAAGGCTCAGGCGTTGCGGCTACCGAAGGTGGCCAGCGCACGCTCGATGCACTGGGCGGTCTTGCCGAAGGCCTGCACGCTGACGTCGCTCAGCGGACGGCCGTGCTGGTCGACGATCATCAGCATCGCCACCTGGCCATTGACGGCCAGCGAGCGCATCAGCAGGTGTTCACTGCGCCACAGGGCCCACAGGGGCGGCGGCAACAGACTCGACAGGCGCGTGCGGTTGTCGGGCGTGAGGCGCAGCTGACCGGGTTGGCTGGCGAGCTTCTGCAGGACGGCACTCTGGTCGAGGGCCAGTTCCAGGCGTGTGGCTTCAGCGGGCAGGCCGACGTTCTGCACCACGCGCAGCCGCTGGTTGACCCGGTCCAGTGCCAGCAGCAGCACCCGTTGCATGCCGCTGACCAGCAGGGCTTCACGCGCCTGGGTGGCCAGGTGCACGAGGTTGGTGAAAGGGCTGGGCTGGGCCAGCAGCTCGCCGCACAGCCGACGCCACTGCTGCATGTCCTGGGCGCTGGGCGGCGGGGGTGTCAGCATGTCTGGATGGGGGCGGCGCTGGTCCCAGGGCCAGATCAGGGCCTCGGCCGGGTGGAACAAGGCCTTGCGCGCATGGCGGCGGGCACTGGCGGCGGCCTGTTGGTGGACCTGCTGCTGCACGTCGTCCAGCGAGGTCTGCAAGTACAGGCCGGTCAGCAACTGCCAGCGCAGCAGGTGCGGGTTGTCCCAGCCGACCTGGGCTGCCAGCGCCAGGCCGTTGGCCAGCAACACGGTATTGGCCGGCTGGTTGAACCAGCGGCGCAGGCCGGGTTCTTCGTCCAGCCGCTGTTGCTGCACCAGCGGTTCGGGCTCGCGAGCGATGTTCAGGACCTGCACCAGTTGTTCGCGCTCTTCGAGCAGCAGGCGATAGCCCTGGGTCACCCACTCCGGCAGGCGCCAGTGGGTGGCCACGGCCTGGCACAGTTCCATGATGCGCACGCCGAACAGCTCGTGCTCGACCGCCGTGGCCTCTTCCCCCTTGTGGATCACCCGCAGCTCCCAGGCATCGAGCAGTGCCGGATAGGTCGCGGCCAGGGGCCACAAGGGCGACAGGAACAGCAGGCTGCCCCAGTGGATTTCCTGCCACAGCCGGGCCAGGCGACTGGCGAACAGGCCGCTGGCCTGCTGGCTGGCGTGCTGGCTGATCATCTGGAACTGACGCAGCACCGGCGGGATGGTTTCGCCATCCATCGCCGGCAGGCGTGCCAGCAGGCGCGCCGTACGCTCCAGGCCCAGCCGGTTGAGCGCGATCTCCAGGCTTTCCGCAGGCTCGGCCTGGCTGGCATTGGCCGAGTGGTTGGCCTCGCGCATCACGCTCAAGACCAGCGCCGGGCTGCCCTGCATCAGGTCGGCGATGTCACGCAGCGAGCGCCGACTGTCGTTGATGGCCGACAGCACGCGGTCATGGCTGGCCTTGGGGACCGGCAGGCGCACGCCGTCCAGCAGCTTGACCCAGGCATCGAGCGTGGCGGGGGGCTTGGGGGCGGTCACCTTGGCGTCATCTGGCATTCTGACATCGGCCTTCAACTGGCTTTTCGATTGGACTGACTATAGTCTGGCGCAGTTCTGCCGATAAAGAGAAGAAGCGTTTTCAAGCGCCCGCCCCACCCCCTGACCACGACAGCAAGTGCTTTGAACCATGGCTAAAATTATCGGCATCATCGTCGTATTCGCGAGTGTGCTCGGCGGATACGTGCTTTCCCACGGCAAGATCGCGGCATTGATCCAGCCTTTCGAGGTGATGATCATCGGCGGGGCCGCCTTCGGCGCGTTCCTCCAGGCCAACCCTGGCTACATGACCATGCACGTGATCAAGAAGTCGCTGAAGATGTTCGGTTCGCGCTTCACGCATGCGTTCTACCTCGACGTGCTCGGGCTGGTCTACGAGATCCTCAACAAGAGCCGTCGCGAAGGCATGATGGCGGTCGAGGCCGATATCGAAGACCCGGCCGCCAGCCCAATCTTCGCCAAGTACCCCGGGGTGCTGGCCGATGAGCGCATGACGGCCTACATCTGCGACTACCTGCGCATCATGTCGACCGGCAACATGGCGCCCCATGAGCTCGAAGGCCTGTTCGACATGGAGCTGCTGAGCCTCAAGGAAGAACTCGAGCACCCCTCCCATGCGGTGACCGGGGTCGCTGACGGCATGCCAGGCTTCGGCATCGTCGCGGCGGTGCTGGGCATCGTGGTGACCATGGCCTCGCTGGGCGATGGCGACCAGGCGGCCATCGGCATGCACGTGGGTGCGGCGCTGGTGGGGACCTTCTTCGGTATTCTGGCGGCGTATGGCTTCTTCGGCCCGCTGGCCACCTGCCTGGCCCATGATGCCAAGGAAGAAGTGAACCTGTACGAAGCGATCAAGGCGTCACTGGTGGCCTCCGCCTCCGGCATGCCGCCGTCGCTGGCCGTCGAGTTCGGGCGCAAGGTGCTGTACCCCAAGCACCGCCCGAGCTTCGCCGAGCTGGAACAAGCCGTTCGCGGTCGCTGAGTCATGGAGAACAATCAGCCGATCATCATCAAGCGCGTCAAGCGCTTCGGCGGCGGGCACCATGGCGGCGCCTGGAAGATCGCCTTCGCCGACTTCGCCACGGCGATGATGGCGTTCTTCCTGGTGCTGTGGCTGCTGTCGACCGCCACGCCCGAACAGAAACTGTCCATCGCCGGCTACTTCAAGGACCCGATCGGGTTCACCGAAAGCGGCACGCCCTACGTCATCGACCTGGGCGGCTCGCCGGAGCTGGCGCCGGACAAGACCATCAACCCCGAGCAGCAGACCGAGCCGCTCAAGCGCGACAACCTCGACATGGACCAGGACCAGGTGCAGACCATGGCCGAGCAGCTCGAGCACCAGCGCTTGGAGTTGCTGCTGCAGGAGTTGCAGAACAAGGTCGACCAGAATCCCGAACTGCAGAAGTTCAAGGACCAGATCCTGTTCGAGATCACCCAGGACGGCTTGCGCATCCAGATCATGGACGCCGAGAACCGGCCCATGTTCGCGCTGGGCAGCGCACGCTTGCAGCCGTATTTCGAAGACATCCTGCTGGCCATGGCCGACACCATCAAGGCCGTGCCGAACAAGATCAGCGTCAGCGGCCACACCGACGCCAAGGCCTATGCCGGCAATGGTGAGTTCGGCAACTGGGAGCTGTCGGCCAACCGTGCCAATGCCGCGCGCCGCGCGCTGGTGGTGGGCGGCTACCCGGACGATCAGGTGGCGCGGGTGGTGGGCTATGCCTCCTCGTCGCTGTTCGATCGCCAGGATCCGTACAACCCGGTCAACCGACGCATCGACATCATCGTCCTGACCAAGAAGGCCCAGCGCGACATCGAGGGCGAGCAGGGCACGCCGGCCGCACCCGAAGCCGCACCGAGCCCGGCGCCTTCACCCGCGCCGAATGCATCGACGCCTGCCCCGGCCGCCGCCCCTGCACCGGCGGCCCCTGGCGCCGCCGCGCCAGACCAGAGCAGCGTGGCGCCGATGCAGCCGCGCGAGCTGCGGCAGAAGTTGAACATCTTCGACAACGGCACGTTGAAGCTGGACGAAGCCAGGGAAGGGTGAAAAGCCGTGATCGCGGCCGGTCCGGCGCCCCGGCAGGGGCCGCTCTCATAGAACACAAATATCTTTTTGATCTTAAAGCAAATACTTGAAGGACTTTGTGGGCCCTGCGGGCCCAATCGCGGCACAGGGGCCGCTTGTATGGTAGGACTTGAAGGGAGGAGGAGGGACTAGATCCGCTTCTGACTGTTCGCGCAGTACAGACCGTGGGAGATTTCGCCCCTCCTCCCTTCACCTAAGCGCCGATAAGGAATGCTTCCGGTTTTGACCGACGAAAGTACAAGCCTGCGCCTCTGGGTGGCCCTTCAAGCCCTTAGACCTTACCTGCGGAGACGCGCTCATGGCAATGCCATCATCCGAACACAGCACGATCATAGGCGTCGACGTTGCTAAGGCTGAGCTCGTCATTTACGAAGACAGCTCCGGACAGTTGAGCACTATTGCCAACAACAAGACGGCCATCAAGCAATGGATCAAGGCATTGCACGGCAAGGTCTCGATTGCAATCGAGGCCACCAATGTCTATCACCTGCTGTTTACCGATATGGTCCATGAAGCAGGACATACCCTTTACTTGATGGATGGTTATGCCCTGAGTCACTACCGAAAAGGTATTGGTTCACGCGCCAAGACTGACCCGATCGATGCAAGGGTACTGGCCCGGTACCTCAAGAACGAAGGCGCTAATCTTACCCCCTGGGTCCCCCCTTCGACACTCTATCGCGACCTTGTCAGCCTGTTTCGCAGGCGCGCGATGCTCGTCCAGACGCGTACAGCGCTGAGACTGAGCTGGGAGGGTGAGCCGCTGCTCAAGAACCTTTTGAAGTCCCAGCTCACCTCGATGAAGCGCCTTGAAGACCTCATTGAAAACATGATCAAGAAGCTGCTCGACCAGGCAGGACTGATGCCGTTAGTAAAGCAGTGTATGAAAGTTGAAGGTATTGGTTTTCTTACCGCTGCGCGTTTGGTCGCCACCTACCAGCGAGGCGAGTTCAAGAGTGCCGATGCCTTTATCGCCTTTCTAGGAATGGACCTGCGAGTGGCTCAGTCGGGCAAGAAAAAAGAACGCTCGACGTTGACCAAACGAGGCGATCCAGAGGTCCGTCGTTTGCTGCACAACGCGGCGATGTCAGCAGGTAGGACAGCTGCTTGGAAAACGTTTTACGAAGACAAGCAGAGCCGCGGTTTTAAAAAGACTCAAGTCCTGGTCATGCTGGCCCGCAAGCTGGCTCGAGTGGTCTTTGCCCTGATCAGAAGCGGAGAGGAATATCGTCCCAAAGCCGCTTAAGCGCTTGGCAATTACCATAGAATCTCCCACAGGTGACCGCGATAGCCTGCAACCCCGCGGTGGGACTACGGGTGTGGGAGCGGCCCCTGTGCCGCGATGGGCCGCAAAGCGGCCCTAAAATCGATTAGCAATGAAGCTTCGGATCCTGTCGGCTACCGTCATGTTCTTTGCGCGACAGCGCGGCAGCGATTGGCCCACATCAGCGCTTGGCAGAAACCCTAGAATCGCCCACATCCGCCTTCTGGCGCTTTCCAAAGCATCTTCAACCTTCAGTACTCATCTTCCGGCAAACTGGCAATGATCGACCGGTAGCTGTGCATCCGCTGCGGCTGGATCCGCCCTTCTTCCAAGGCGCCCAGCAACGCGCACCCCGGCTCACGGTCATGCTTGCAATCGCGGAAGCGGCACCGCCCCAGCAAATCGCGGAATTCGATGAAGCCCGCCTCGACATCGTCGCGGCTCACGTGCATCAGGCCGAATTCACGGATGCCGGGCGAGTCGATCAGGTCGCCGCCATTGGGGAAGTGGTAAAGCCGTGCCGTGGTCGTGGTATGCGTCCCTTGCCCGGACCAGTCGGACAAGTCGCCCACTCGGGTACGCGCCGCCGGCAGCAGGCTGTTGACCAGCGAGGACTTGCCGACGCCGGACTGCCCGACGAACACACTGGTGAAACCGTCCAGCGCTTCTTGCAGGCGTTGCATGCCATCGCCGCCGTGCGCGGAGACTTCCAGCAGCGGGTAGTCCAGGCTGCGATACACGGCCAGCAGGGCTTCCAGCGACGCCCGGTTGTGATCGTCGATCAGATCGGCCTTGTTGAGCAGCAGCAACGGTTGGATCCCCGCATGCTCGGCCGCCACCAGGTAGCGGTCGATCAGGTTGGCCTGGGGCTCGGGCGCCGGGGCGAAGACGATGACGATCCGGTCGACGTTCGCCGCCACCGGCTTGAGCTGGCCATGGTTGTTGGGGCGGCACAGCTCGGTGCTGCGCGGCATCTGCGCGACGATCACGCCGATCCCCTGGTTGCCGGCACGCCAGACCACCCGATCGCCCGTTACCAGGGCAGGCAGATTGGCACGCAGGTGGCACCGGAAGATCTCGCCGACCGCTTCGCCGTCCTGGGCTTCGACATCGACTTGCACGCCGAAATGCGCGATCACCAGCCCCAGTCGCTCCGGGCCCAGGTCGCCGCCTTCGAGTTCTTGCAGCACCTGCTGTTCGCGTTTGGCGGCACGTGCAGCGCGCTCGCCCTGGATTTTTTCGATGCGCCAATTCTGGCGGCGGTTGAGCTGGCGTTTGGCCATGAATGTTCCGTGTTGGCGAGCAGAAATGAACGGCTGGCAGTCTAGCATGCCCACCCCCTGCGATTGCGCACGCGTCGGCGGCGCATGCACCACGCAACTGGGCTACCATGACGACCTAGTCGAGGAGCCTCAAGCATGCAGAACCCACAGAACCTGATCTGGATCGACCTGGAGATGACCGGGCTGGACCCGGACAGCGACGTCATCATCGAGATGGCCACCATCGTCACCGACAGCGACCTCAACACCCTGGCCGAAGGCCCGGTGATCGCCATCCACCACAGCGACGACGTGCTGGCACGGATGGACGAGTGGAACACCCGGACCCACGGCGCCTCGGGCCTGACCCAGCGGGTGCGCGACAGCCGCATCGACATGGCCGAGGCCGAAGCGCAGACCCTGGCCTTCCTGGAGCAATGGGTGCCCAAGGGCAAATCGCCGATCTGCGGCAACAGCATCTGCCAGGACCGCCGCTTCCTGTACCGGCACATGCGCGGGCTGGAAAACTACTTCCATTACCGCAACCTGGACGTCTCCACCCTCAAGGAGCTGGCCGCGCGCTGGGCGCCGACGGTGCGTGATGGTTTCCGCAAGGGCAATACCCACCTGGCCCTGGACGACATCCGCGAATCGATCGCCGAATTACGTCACTACCGTGAGCACTTCATCAAGGTCTGACGCCGCCCGCAGACGTCAAACCACGTTGGCACGGAGGCGCCTGCCCCCGAGTGCACGCGGCGTGCAGGTAATGCTGTGCCGCTTGTCGCTGCCCATCAGGTAGACTGCGCGCCTTTTTGTCGGAGGCCTGCCATGTTGCTGATGCTGTACCTGATCGCGATCACCGCCGAGGCCATGACCGGCGCACTGTCCGCAGGACGACGGGGCATGGATTGGTTCGGGGTGGTGCTGATCGCCTGCATCACCGCGCTAGGCGGTGGCTCGGTGCGCGATGTGCTGCTCGGGCATTATCCCCTGACCTGGGTGAAACACCCCGAGTACCTGGTGCTGACCAGTTTCGCGGCGCTGCTGACCGTCTTCATCGCGCCGCTGATGCGCCACTTGCGCTCGCTGTTCCTGGTGCTCGACGCCCTGGGCCTGGTGGCCTTCACCCTGATCGGCTGCATGACCGCCCTGGAAATGGGGCAGGGCCTGCTGGTCGCCTCGATCAGCGGCGTCATCACCGGGGTGTTCGGTGGCATTCTGCGCGACATCTTCTGCAACGATATTCCCCTGGTGTTCCGCCGCGAGCTGTACGCCAGCGTGTCCTTCGCGGCGGCCTGGTTCTACCTGGGCTGTGTGCATTTCGAGGTGTCACCGGAGCAGTCCATGCTGTTGACGTTGTTCGGCGGGCTGCTGATCCGTCTGCTGGCCATCCGCTTTCATTGGGAAATGCCCAAGTTCCATTACAACGATCAGCCCTGAGCGAGGCGCTGGACGTTCGTCGCTTGCCCTGTGCGGCTACACCCCATGCCGTTCGAGGGCCCAGGCGACATGCTCGCGCACCAGCTCGGACGGGTGATCGCGTCGCGCCTGCAGGGCCTCCAGCACCGGGATCGTGGACGGCGCGTTGCCCAGGCCCACCGCCAGGTTGCGCAGCCAGCGCTCATACCCGGCGCGGCGCAGGGGCGAGCCTTCGGTCCTGCTCAGGAAGGTCGCTTCGTCCCACAGGAACAGCGCCGCCAGGTCGGCATTCTCCAGGCCATGACGGGGCATGAAGTCGCTTTCGGCGGTCGGTCGGGCGAAGCGGTTCCACGGGCAGGTGATCTGGCAGTCGTCGCAGCCGAAGACGCGGTTGCCGATGAGCGGGCGCAGCTCGACCGGAATGGCGGTCTTCAATTCGATGGTCAGGTAGGAAATGCAGCGCCGTGCGTCGAGCTGGTAAGGGCCGACGAAGGCCTGGGTCGGGCAGATGTCCAGGCAGGCCTGGCAGCGGCCGCAGTGCTCGGTGGCCTGGGCCTCGTCTACCGGCAGGGGCAGGTCGACGAACAGCTCGGCGAGGAAGAAGTAGCTGCCGGCCTTGCGGTTGAGCAGCAGGGTGTTCTTGCCGATCCAGCCCAGGCCGGCCTGCTGGGCCAGGGCTTTTTCCAGCACCGGTGCACTGTCGACGAAGGCACGAAAGCCGAAGGGGCCGATCTCGGCCTGGATGCGCTCGGCCAGGTGCTGCACGCGCTTGCGCACCAGCTTGTGGTAGTCGCGCCCCAGGGCATAACGTGAGATGTAGGCTTTCTCGGGCTGCGCCAGGCGCTGGGCCATGGCGGTATCGCCGGGCAAATAGTCCATGCGCAGGGAAATCACCCGCACCGTGCCGGGCACCAGCTCGGCCGGGTACGACCGCTTGTTGCCATGCGCACCCATGTACTCCATGTCGCCGTGGTGGCCGGCGTCCAGCCAGCGACGCAAGTGATGTTCATGCTCGCCCAGGTCGATACCGGCGATGCCAACGTGAGAAAAGCCTAGCGCCTGCCCCCAATCCTTGACGGACAGGGCCAGCGCGGCAAGATCGAGAGAGTGGACAGACATGGATGGGCAAGGCATTACAGGCTCAGGTGCGTATAATTCTGCCAGACATCGGAGCCGTTGACCTTATGCCTCAGACCAAACACAGCCAAAGCACACCTCGACCGATCCACGGCGAGGACCTCGCGGGCCTGGCGCCTCGCTCGCCCGACGCACACAAGGGCGACTTCGGGCATGTCCTGATCGTCGGTGGCGACCTGGGCACCGGCGGTTCGGTCCTGCTCAGTGGCGAAGCGGCGCTGCGCTGCGGCGCCGGCCTGGTCAGCGTCGCCACGCGGCCCGAGCACGTCGGTGCCGGCCTGACCCGGCTGCCCGAAACCATGTGCCTGGGCGTCGCCTCGGCCAACCAGCTCATGCCGGTGCTCGAGCGCGCCTCGGTGGTGGTGGTCGGCCCGGGGCTCGGGCAGGCGGCCTGGGGGCGCGGCCTGCTGTCGGCGGTGGTCACCGCACGTGTCCCGCAGGTCTGGGACGCCGATGCGCTCAACCTGCTGGCCAGCACCCCCATGACCTTGCCCGACGGCAGCCTGATCACGCCCCATCCCGGCGAAGCCGCGCGTCTGCTGGGCCTGTCCATCCAGGACGTGCAGGCCGATCGACCGGGTGCGGCGCGTGCTCTGGCACAGCGGTACGGGGTGGTCTGCGTGCTCAAGGGCGCCGGGACACTGGTGGCCGATCCGGCCGGACGGCTGGCGCGCTGCGATCATGGGCATCCGGCCATGGCCGGTGCCGGGCTCGGCGATGTGCTGACCGGCGTGCTTGCGGCCTTGATGGCGCAGGGGCTGGAGGCCTGGGCGGCAGCGTGTCTCGGCGTCTGGCTGCACGCCCGCGCCGGCGAACGACTGGGTCAACAGGGGCGCGGGCTGGCGGCCAGCGACCTGATTCCGGTCATCAGAACTTTGTTGGAGGAGCATTCAGCGTGTCTGGCATAACCGTGTATCTGGCCGATGAAGCGGCAACCGTCGCCTTCGGCGCGCGCCTGGCCGGGTTGACCGCCGGGCATGGCATCCTGTTTCTCGAGGGCGACCTCGGTGCGGGCAAGACCACGCTCTCCCGCGGCCTGATCCGTGGCCTGGGTCACGCAGGTGCGGTCAAGAGCCCGACCTTCACCGTGGTCGAACCTTATGAGATCGGTGAGGTCCGTGCTTATCATTTCGATCTGTATCGGCTGGCCGATCCGGAGGAGCTGGAATTCATGGGCATTCGCGACTATTTCGAGGGTGACCCGCTGTGCCTGTTCGAGTGGCCGGGCAAGGGTGAGGGCATTTTGCCAAAGCCTGACCTGACCATTACCATACGCCCGCAAGACAGCGGCCGATCGCTGCACCTGACGCCACACAGCGCACGCGCCGATGGCTGGTGCACGGCGCTGGCGGCCGAATTCACACAGTAAATGGGGAAAGGTATGCGCCTACGCGCACTGGTCACTCTGGTTGGGCTGCTGTTGACGGCAGTGACCATCGATGCGCTGGCCGCTACACAGGTCAAGAGCGTGCGCCTGTGGCGCGCGCCGGACAACACACGCCTGGTGTTCGACCTGACCGGCCCGGTACAGCACAACGTCTTCACCTTGAGCGCACCGAACCGTCTGGTCATCGACATCAACGGCGCGACCCTGGGCGGGCCGCTCAACGTCGCGACATCCAATACGCCGATCACCAGCCTGCGTTCGGCCCAGCGCACGCCCACCGACCTGCGCGTGGTGATCGACCTCAAGCAGGCCGTGACGCCCAAGAGCTTCACCCTGGCGCCGAACGCCCAGTACGGCAACCGCCTGGTGGTCGATCTGTACGACAGCGAAGCCGACGCGATCGCGGCCAGTACGCCTGCGCCCGCGCCTGCCATCGCCCCAGCCACGGTGCCGGTGCCGACTGTCACCCGTGCACCGGTGCCCGTGCCGTCCGCGCCGACGCAGTCCACGCTCAAGTTGCCGCCCGCGCCGAGCGGCAAGCGCGACATCGTGGTCGCCATCGACGCCGGTCACGGCGGCGAAGACCCGGGGGCTTCCGGCTCGCGCGGCCAGCATGAGAAAGACATCGTGCTGCAGATCGCCAAGGAGCTGCAGCGCCAGATCGGTGCCGAAAAAGGCTACCGGGCCGAGCTGACCCGGACCGGCGACTACTTCATCCCGCTGCGCAAGCGCACCGAGATCGCACGCAAGAAAGGCGCCGACCTGTTCATCTCCATCCACGCCGACGCGGCGCCGTCCACGGCGGCCTTCGGGGCTTCGGTGTTCGCCCTGTCCGACCGCGGCGCCACGTCCGAGACGGCGCGCTGGCTGGCCGACAGCGAAAACCGTTCCGACCTGATCGGCGGTGCCGGCAACGTCAGCCTCGACGACAAGGACCGCATGCTCGCCGGGGTGCTGCTCGACCTGTCGATGACCGCTACCCTCAGCTCCAGCCTGAACGTGGGGCAGAAGGTGCTCGGCAACATGGGCCGCATCACGTCGCTGCACAAGCGCCGTGTCGAGCAGGCCGGGTTCATGGTGCTCAAGTCGCCGGACATCCCGTCGATCCTGGTCGAAACCGGGTTCATCTCCAATGCCAACGAAGCCGCCAAGCTGGCCACTCAGAGCCATCAGCAGGCCCTGGCGCGCTCGATCACCAGTGGCGTGAAGCAGTTCTTCCAGCAGAACCCGCCACCGGGCACCTACATCGCCTGGCTGCGTGACAGCGGCAAGATCGCCCAAGGGCCGCGCGAGCACACCGTGCGACCTGGCGAGACGCTGGCGATGCTCGCCGTGCGCTACCAGGTCAGCGAGGCCGGGCTGCGCAGCGCCAATGGCCTGAAGACCGACGCGCTCAAGGTCGGCCAACAACTGAACATCCCCAACACCACGCTGGCGTCGCAATGATGACGGGTGATGCACGCATCCAGTTGCTGAGCCCGCGACTGGCGAACCAGATCGCGGCCGGCGAGGTGGTGGAACGGCCCGCCTCGGTGATCAAGGAATTGCTGGAGAACAGCCTGGACTCCGGCGCCCGGCGTATCGACGTCGAGGTGGAGCAGGGCGGGGTCAAGCTGTTGCGCGTGCACGACGATGGCCAAGGTATCGCGGCAGAAGACCTGCCCATGGCCCTGGCGCGCCATGCCACCAGCAAGATCCGTGAACTGGAAGACCTCGAAGGCGTGTTGAGCCTGGGCTTTCGCGGTGAGGCGCTGGCTTCGATCAGTTCGGTGGCGCGCCTGACCCTCACCTCGCGCACCGCCGATGCCGGCGAAGCCTGGCAGGTGGAGACCGAAGGCCGTGACATGACGCCTCGCGTCCAGCCGGCCGCCCACCCCGTCGGCACCTCGGTCGAGGTGCGCGACCTGTTCTTCAATACACCGGCGCGGCGCAAGTTCCTCAAGAGCGAGAAGACCGAGTTCGACCACCTTCAGGAGGTCATCCGGCGCCTGGCGCTGGCGCGCTTCGACGTGGGCTTCCACCTGCGTCACAACGGCAAGGTGGTACTCGGCCTGCACGAAGCCCCTGACGAGGTCGCGCGCGCCCGGCGAGTCGGGGCCATCTGTGGCCCGGGCTTCCTCGAGCAGGCCCTGCCGATCGAGATCGAGCGCAACGGCCTGCGCCTGTGGGGCTGGGTCGGGCTGCCGACGTTCTCGCGTAGCCAGGCCGATCTGCAGTATTTCTTCGTCAATGGCCGCGCGGTGCGCGACAAGCTGGTCGCCCACGCCGTGCGCCAGGCCTATCGCGACGTGCTGTTCAATGGGCGGCATCCGACCTTCGTGCTGTTCCTGGAACTCGATCCGACCGGGGTCGACGTCAACGTGCACCCGACCAAGCACGAGGTGCGTTTCCGCGAGGGGCGCACGGTCCACGATTTCCTGTACGGCACGTTGCACCGTGCCCTGGCCGATGTGCGTCCGCAGGACCACGCGCCCGCCGTCGCACCGGTCGAAGAGACCGCGCAGCCCATGGGATTGCAGGCGGGGGTATTCGGCCCGCAAGGCGAAATGCGCCTGGCCGCCTCGACCCTGGAACCGGCGGGTGCAACGTCGACCCTGCCGGCATCGACCGGCAGCAGCTACAGCGGTGGAGGCGGCGCCGGCCAAGGCTATGCCTACACACCGCGTCCGGCGCCCCCGGTGCCAGCGGCCGAAGCTCAGGCCGTCTACCGCGAGTTCTTCTCGCCACTGCCCGGTGCGGCACCGGCCGCCCTGCCCGAAGCGCAGGGGGACATTCCGCCTCTGGGGTATGCCCTGGCCCAGCTCAAGGGCATCTACATCCTGGCCGAGAATGCCACCGGCCTGGTGCTGGTGGACATGCACGCGGCCCACGAGCGCATCATGTACGAACGGCTGAAGGTCGCCATGGCCAGCGAAGGCCTGAGTGGCCAGCCCCTGCTGGTGCCCGAGTCCCTGGCGCTGAGCCAGCGCGAGGCCGACTGCGCTGAGGAGCACGCCGACTGGTTCCGCCGCCTGGGCTTCGAGCTGCAGCGGCTCGGCCCGGAAAGCCTGGCGATCCGGCAGATCCCGGCACTGCTCAAGCAGGCCGAGGCCAACCGCCTGGTGCAGGACGTGCTGGCCGATCTCATGGAGTACGGCACCAGCGACCGGATCCAGGCGCACCTCAACGAACTGCTCGGCACCATGGCCTGCCATGGCGCGGTGCGGGCCAACCGTCGGCTGGCGATTCCGGAAATGAACGCCCTGCTGCGGGACATGGAAACCACCGAACGCAGCGGCCAGTGCAACCATGGCCGCCCGACCTGGACCCAGATGGGTCTGGACGATCTCGACAAACTTTTCCTGCGCGGTCGGTGACATGAGCGGCAAGCCCCCTGCAATCTTTCTCATGGGCCCGACGGCGGCCGGCAAGACCGACCTTGCCATCGCGCTGACCCAGGTCCTGCCCTGCGAGCTGATCAGCGTCGACTCGGCGCTGATCTACCGTGACATGGACATCGGTACCGCCAAGCCGTCCAAGGACGTGCTCGCGGCCCATCCGCACCGCCTGATCGACATCCGCGACCCGGCGCAAAGCTATTCGGCTGCCGAATTCCGCCACGACGCCCTGGCGGCGATGGCCGAGATCAGCGCCCGTGGGCGCATCCCGCTGCTGGTGGGCGGCACCATGCTCTATTACAAGGCCCTGGTCGAAGGCCTGGCGGACATGCCGCCGGCCGACGCCCAGGTCCGCGCCGACCTCGAGGCCGAAATGGCTGCCCTCGGCCTGGCCGAGCTGCACCGGCAACTGGCCGAGGTCGACCCTGAGTCGGCCGCGCGCATCCACCCCAACGACCCGCAGCGACTGGTGCGTGCCCTGGAGGTCTACCGCGTCAGCGGGCAGAGCATGACCGTCCACCGGACCCGTCAGCAGCAGGCGGCGCAGGCCGGCGATGACGCGGCGTTGCCCTACACCGTCGCCAGTCTGGCGATCGCGCCGGCGAATCGTCACGTCCTGCATGAACGAATTGCGTTACGATTTGCCCAAATGCTGGAGCAGGGCTTCGTCGAGGAAGTGCAAGCACTTCGAAACAGACGTGACTTGCACGCCGGATTGCCGTCTATACGAGCAGTGGGCTATCGGCAGGTCTGGGACCATCTCGATGGCGCGCTGACCGCGGCGCAGATGCAGGAGCGTGGCGTGATCGCGACCCGGCAGCTGGCCAAGCGGCAATTCACCTGGCTGCGGAGCTGGCCTGACCTGCATTGGCTGGACAGCCTGGCCGATGACAACCTGTCGCGCACCTTGAAATACCTCAGGACCATCTCCATATTGGGCTGAGTCCTTGCACATACCGGCTATCCTTACGGTGACCGGCATGAATCCATTGTTTTTCACCGTTTTTCACTATTGATCCTTACAGGAGTGCGGCATATGTCAAAAGGGCATTCGCTACAAGACCCTTACTTGAACACCTTGAGAAAAGAAAAAGTCCCGGTCTCGATCTACCTGGTCAACGGCATCAAGCTGCAAGGCTCGATCGAGTCGTTCGACCAGTTCGTCGTTCTGCTGAAGAACACCGTCAGCCAGATGGTCTACAAGCACGCCATCTCCACGGTCGTGCCCGCCCGCCCTGTCCGCCTGCCTAGCCCTACCGATTCCGAGGGCGGCGACGCCGAGCCAGGTAACGTTTGATAGGAGTCTCCCTTGTTCTTTGAGCGCCACGGTGGTGGTGAACGGGCGCTGCTCGTTCACTTGGAAGGTCAGAACCCTGAGGCGCGCGAAGACCCGCAGGAGTTCCAGGAGCTGGCGCTGTCGGCAGGCGCCGACATCGTCGCGCTCGCCAACGTGGCGCGCCATCAGCCCACGGCCAAGTACCTGATCGGCAGCGGCAAGGTCGAGGAACTGCGCGACCTGGTCAAGACCCAGGAAGCCGACCTGGTCATCTTCAATCACACCCTCACGCCCAGTCAGGAACGCAACCTCGAACGTGTGTTCGAGTGCCGCGTACTCGACCGTACGGGCCTGATTCTCGATATCTTCGCCCAGCGGGCGCGTACCCATGAAGGCAAGCTGCAGGTCGAACTGGCCCAGCTCGAGCACATGAGCACGCGTCTGGTGCGCGGCTGGACCCACCTGGAGCGGCAAAAGGGCGGTATCGGCCTGCGCGGTCCGGGCGAGACCCAGCTGGAAACCGACCGTCGCCTGCTGCGGGTTCGCCTGAGGCAGATCAAGGCGCGTCTGGAAAAGGTCCGCAGCCAGCGCGAGCAGGCTCGCCGCGGGCGTCGCCGTGCCGACATCCCTTCGGTGTCGCTGGTCGGCTACACCAACGCCGGCAAGTCGACCCTGTTCAATGCCCTGACCCAGTCCGAGGTCTACGCCGCCGACCAGCTGTTCGCCACGCTCGACCCGACCCTGCGCCGTCTGCAGCTGGACGACCTGGGTCCGATCGTGCTCGCCGACACCGTGGGCTTCATTCGCCACCTGCCGCACAAGCTGGTCGAGGCGTTTCGGGCTACGCTCGAAGAGTCGAGCAACTCCGACCTGCTGCTGCACGTGATCGATGCCCATGAGCCCGAGCGCATGGAGCAGATCGAACAGGTGCTCGCGGTGCTGGGCGAGATTGGCGCCGAAGGCTTGCCGATCCTCGAGGTGTATAACAAACTCGACCTGCTCGAAGACGTCGAGCCGCAGATCCAGCGCGACCCGGATGGCAAGCCGGAGCGGGTGTGGGTCTCGGCACGCGATGGTCGTGGCCTGGAGCTGGTGGGCCAGGCGATCGCGGAGTTGCTGGGGGACGATCTGTTCGTCGGCACCCTGCGTCTGGAGCAGCAGTTGTCGCGCCTGCGTGCGCAGTTCTTCGAACTGGGCGCCGTGCAGAGCGAAGAGCATGATGAAGAAGGCAGCAGCCTGTTGGCGGTGCGTTTGCCGCGGGTCGAGCTCAACCGTCTGGTCAGCCGTGCCGGCTTGGAGCCGGAAGCGTTTCTCGAGCAACACACTTTGCAATAAATGCCCGACCACGTCGCCGGGCAGCCGTGACAGGCATTCTGTAGCATTGGACGGCGCGCCGTGGGCGCGTCTTTGCTTTATCAGATGGAGAGCGCTATGGCTTGGAACGAGCCGGGTGGCAACTCGAACAATCAGGATCCCTGGGGCGGTCGCCGTGGCGGCGGCGGTGGCGACAAGAAGGGGCCACCGGATCTCGACGAGGCCTTCCGCAAGCTGCAGGACAGCCTGAACGGCATGTTCGGCGGTAACAAGAAACGCGGTGGTGGAGACCGGCGTGTCGGCAAGGGCGGCGGCTTCGGCCTGCTGGGCATCGGCCTGGCGGTGCTGGCGGCCATCTGGCTGTACAGTGCCGTGTACGTCGTGGACGAACAGGAGCAGGCCGTCGTGCTGCGCCTGGGCAAGTACCATGAAACCGTCGGCCCAGGCCTGAACATCTACTTCCCGCCGATCGATCGCAAGTACATGGAAAACGTGACGCGCGAACGGGCCTACACCAAGCAGGGGCAGATGCTCACCGAAGACGAGAACATCGTCGAGGTGCCGCTGACCGTGCAGTACAAGATCAGCAGCCTCAAGGACTTCGTGCTCAACGTCGACCAACCGGAGATCAGCCTCCAGCATGCGACCGACAGCGCTCTGCGCCACGTGGTGGGCTCCACCTCGATGGACCAGGTGCTGACCGAAGGCCGTGAGCAGATGGCCGTGGACATCCGCGAGCGTCTGCAGCGCTTCCTCGACACCTACCGGACCGGTATCACCGTCACCCAGGTGAACGTGCAGAGCGCGGCAGCCCCGCGTGAAGTGCAGGAAGCCTTCGACGACGTGATCCGTGCCCGCGAAGACGAGCAACGCGCACGCAACCAGGCCGAATCCTATGCCAACGGCGTGATCCCCGAAGCGCGCGGTCAGGCGCAGCGGATTCTCGAAGACGCCAATGGTTACCGTGACGAGGTGATCGCACGTGCCAAGGGTGAGGCCGACCGCTTCACCAAGCTGGTCACCGAGTACCGCAAGGCGCCCGACGTGACCCGTCAGCGTCTGTACCTGGAAACCATGCAAGAGGTGTACAGCAACTCGAGCAAGGTCCTGGTCACCACCAAGGAAGGGCAGAACAACCTCCTCTACCTGCCGCTGGACAAGATGGTCGAAGGGAGCCGCAACGCGCCTGCGCAGAGCGCCTCGACTTCGCTGTCGAACAGTGAGGCGGCCAACCGGGCGAACACCGACGCCCAGCAGCAGCAACAGCAGTCGGTCCGTACCAGGGAGAGTCGCTGATGAGCAATAAATCGCTGATCGCCCTGATTGCCGCCGTGGTGCTGGCCATCGTGGCGTGGAACAGTTTCTACATCGTGGCGCAGACCGAACGCGCGGTCCTGCTGCAGTTCGGTCGCGTGGTGCAACCTGACGTGCAGCCGGGTCTGCACGTGAAGGTGCCGTACGTGAACCAGGTGCGCAAGTTCGATGCGCGGCTGATGACCCTCGACGCCCCGACCCAGCGTTTCCTGACGCTGGAGAAGAAGGCCGTGATGGTCGATGCCTACGCCAAGTGGAAGGTCAAGGACGCCGAGCGTTTCTACACCGCCACGTCCGGTCTCAAGCAGATCGCCGACGAACGTCTGTCGCGTCGTCTGGAGAGCGGCCTGCGTGACCAGTTCGGCAAGCGTACCTTGCACGAGGTGGTTTCCGGTGAGCGTGATGCGCTGATGGCGGACATCACCGCGTCGCTCAACCGCATGGCCAGCAAGGAGCTGGGCATCGAGGTGATCGACGTGCGGGTCAAGGCCATCGACCTGCCGAAGGAAGTCAACCGCAGCGTGTTCGACCGCATGAGCACCGAGCGTGAGCGCGAGGCGCGCGAACACCGTGCCAAGGGTAACGAGCTGGCCGAAGGCATCCGTGCCGACGCCGATCGTCAACGCCGCGTCCTACTGGCCGAAGCCTATCGCGAAGCCGAGGAAACCCGCGGTGACGGCGATGCGCAGGCGGCGTCGATCTACGCCGGTGCCTTCAACCAGGACGCCGATTTCTACGCGTTCTACCGGAGCCTGCAGGCGTACCGCGAAAGCTTCTCCAGCAAGAGCGATGTGCTGGTCCTGGATCCGAAGAACGAGTTCTTCCGCTTCCTGGAAAAAAGCAAACCCTGACACTGGGGCGGGCGATGTGCCCCGCCTGGCAGCTAAAATGCCAGGCGGGGTGCATACCGACGGAAAACGGGTGTATGATCAGTCAGCCGGGAAATTCCCGGCTTTTTTGCGTCTGCAAGGTTCGTTGGTCTGAGGATCGACCCGGATGCAACGTATTCAAGGATGTCCGCACGGCGGTTGCGCTGGGATCAGTGCTGCCCGCCGTTGGGCGCGGACCTTCGTTTCACTCATGGCTCGCCGGCAGGCAGGCCGCCCGAACCAAAGGGGAAATGGCGTAATGGCAACGGTAGACCGCTGGCTGCTGCCAGATGGCATCGAGGAAGTACTGCCGCCTGAGGCCGCGCGTATCGAGATCGCGCGTCGGCAGGTGTTGGACCTGTTCCAGAGTTGGGGCTACGAGCTGGTCGTCACGCCGCACATCGAGTACCTCGAGTCGCTGCTGACCGGCGCGGGCCAGGACCTGGACCTGCGTACCTTCAAGGTCGTCGATCCGCAGTCCGGCCGCCTGATGGGCTTCCGGGCCGACTTCACGCCGCAGGTCGCGCGCATCGATGCCCATACCCTGCGTCGTGAAGGCCCGAGCCGCCTGTGCTACGCCGGCAGTGTCCTGCATGCTCAGCCGCGTGCGCTGTCCAACTCGCGCAGCCCGATTCAACTGGGCGCCGAACTGTACGGCGACGCCAGCCCGACCAGTGACGTCGAAGTCATCAGCCTGATGCTGGCCATGTTGCAGCTGGCCGATGTGCCGGACGTGCACATGGACCTGGGCCATGTCGGGATCTACCGGGGCCTGGCGCGCGCCGCCGGTCTGTCGGGCGCGGCCGAACAGCAGTTGTTCGATGCCCTGCAGCGCAAGGCTAGCGACGAGGTGCATGCACTGACCGCCGACCTGCCCCAGGACCTGGCGAACATGCTGCGCGCCCTGACCGAGCTGTGCGGAGGCCGTGAAGTGCTGACCGAGGCGCGCAGCCGCCTGGGCCGTGCGCCCGCTACCGTCCTGGCGGCCCTGGACGATCTGCTGTCGATCGCCGATCGCCTGGCGGCCCGGTTCCCCGACCTGCCACTGTACTTCGACCTGGGCGAGTTGCGCGGCTACCACTACCACACCGGCGTGGTCTTCGCGGTCTTCGTCCCTGGCGTGGGGCAGTCCATCGCCCAGGGCGGTCGTTACGACGACATCGGCGCCGACTTCGGCCGTGCGCGTCCGGCCACGGGCTTTTCCACCGATCTGAAGACCCTGGTCACCCTGGGCCGTGCCGAGGTGGTGCTGCCCAGCGGTGGCATCTGGACGCCCGACCATGGCGACTCCGCACTGTGGCAGACGGTCTGCCAGCTGCGCCAGGACGGCCAGCGCGTGGTCCAGGCCCTGCCAGGGCAGCCGCTGAGCGCGGCGTTTGAGGCGGACTGCGACCGCCAGTTGATCCTGCAGGATGGGCGCTGGCAGGTTCTGCCGCTGACCCGCTGAATTTCTTCGCCGGCCGCCGGCCGGCAACCAAGTTGCGCGAATGAGGACAAGTAATCATGGGTAAGAACGTCGTCGTCCTGGGCACCCAGTGGGGTGATGAGGGCAAAGGCAAGATCGTCGACCTGCTGACCGAGCACGCCGCCGCCGTGGTGCGCTACCAGGGTGGCCACAACGCAGGCCACACGCTGGTGATCAATGGCGAGAAGACCGTCCTGCACCTGATCCCCTCGGGCATCCTGCGCGAAGGCGTGCAGTGCCTGATCGGCAACGGCGTGGTGGTCGCGCCGGATGCCTTGATGCGTGAAATCACCAAGCTCGAGGAGAAGGGCGTACCGGTTCGCGAGCGCCTGCGCATCAGTCCGGCCGCGCCGCTGATCCTGTCCTACCACGTGGCCTTGGACCAGGCCCGCGAGAAGGCCCGTGGCGAGGCCAAGATCGGCACCACCGGTCGTGGCATCGGCCCGGCCTACGAAGACAAGGTCGCGCGTCGCGGCCTGCGCGTGGGCGACCTGTTCCACCGCGAGCGTTTCGCCGCCAAGCTGGGCGAGCTGCTGGACTACCACAACTTCCAGCTGGTCAATTACTACAAAGAGCCGGCCATCGACTTCCAGCAGACCCTGGACGAGTGCATGGAGTACGCCGAGCAGCTCAAGCCGATGATGCTCGACGTCACCGCCGAACTGCATAACCTGCGCCGCGCCGGCAAGGACATCATGTTCGAAGGCGCCCAAGGCTCGCTGCTGGACATCGACCACGGCACCTACCCGTTCGTGACCAGCTCCAACACCACCGCGGGCGGTATTTCCACCGGTTCCGGCGTAGGCCCGATGTACCTGGATTACATCCTCGGCATCACCAAGGCCTACACCACCCGTGTCGGCTCCGGTCCGTTCCCGACCGAGCTGTTCGATGACACCGGTGCCACCCTGGCCAAGCGCGGTCACGAGTTCGGTTCCACCACCGGTCGTGCCCGTCGCTGCGGCTGGTTCGATGCCGTGATCCTGCGTCGCGCCATCGACGTCAACAGCATCTCGGGCATCTGCCTGACCAAGCTGGACGTGCTGGACGGCCTGGAAACCATCAACATCTGCGTCGGCTACAAGAACGCCGATGGCGATGTGATCGAAGCGCCGACCGACGCCGACAGCTACATCGGCCTGCAGCCCGTGTACGAAACCCTGCCAGGCTGGACAGAGTCGACCTTGGGCGTGAAGACCCTCGACGGCCTGCCAGCGGCGGCGCGCGACTACATCAAGCGCATCGAGGAGCTGGTCGGCGCGCCGATCGATATCATCTCGACCGGCCCGGACCGCAACGAGACCATCGTGCTGCGTCATCCGTTCGCCTGATCCGCTTCGGCTGATCGATCAAGCGCCGCGCTTCCGAAAGGGGCGCGGCGTTTTCGTATCCGGGGGCTGTTGCCCAGGGGTAAGAGCCGAGGGCTTTTCAGACAAGCTCAAGGCCGTCGTGTCACGCAGCCGTTATCGGCATAACCCTTGCTGCAAGGCGTTTCTGTCAGTGCCATCAAAATAGTGGCTCCAGAAACACGAGGGTTACGCCGTGTCTGCCATCCTTTCATTGTTACGAAGCCGACTCCTGCGGCCGGTGTTCGTGGCCTTGGGTATCGCTTTGCTGATTCAGGTGCTGGTCGCGGTCCTGCTGACCCGTGGCACCGTCACCCAGTTGCAGTCTGATCTGGAGCAGCGCTTCGGTGACGACAGCCGTGAGCTGAGCCATGAACTGCAACAGGCGGGTCAGGAAGTGCGCTCGGGTCTGGACAGCCTGTCCGACAGCACCCGGCAGCGCTTGAGTGCAGGCCTGTCTGCCCGTTTGCAGGGCGAGCAGCAGCAACTGCGCACCACCTTGGAGAACAACCTCAAGGACTCGGCCAACGACATGGCGCAGTTGCTGGCCTCCGTGGCGCCACGCGCCATCTGGGACAACGATGTACCCGTGCTGTCGGATTTCGCCCGGCGCGCCCAGCGCAATCCCAACGTGCTGTTCGTGATCTACGATGACGCCCAGGGCCAGCACCTGACCCGTTACCTCAATCGCCAGAACCCGATCAATCAGGCCTTGTTGGCCAAGGGCCAGGGCGAGCGGGCGCTGGACAAGGTGATCGATGCCGCCCGCCGCGACCCGGCCGTGTACGTCGTCGAGGCCTCGATCAGCCCGAATGGCGCCGAGATCGGCAAGGTGCTGATGGGGGTATCCACCGCTGACATCGACCAGCAGCTCAAGGCCCTCGACCAGCGGTTCACCGCGCTGATCGGCAGTGCGGGGCAGTTGGTCCAGGACAGCCTGGTGGGGGCCGCTGCCGACAGCGGCAACGTGCTGCGCCAACGTCTGGAAAAGGCCCAGGCCAGCGCTGCGGCCATGCAGGCCAATACCGCGCAGGCCGTGCGCGAGGCAGCCAGCGAACTGCGCTGGCGCATCGGCCTGATGCTGGCGGTGATCGGCTTGGCCGTCTTGTTGCTGGTGGCGGTGGTGCTGGGCCGTCGGGTATTGAGCAAGGTGCGTTTGCTGATCAGGGCGCTCGATGACCTGGCCGCCGGCGAAGGTGACCTGACCCGGCGGGTGCCCCTCGACAGCCGCGACGAACTCGGCGACATGGCCTCGGCGGTCAATCGCTTCATCGACAAGCTGCAACCGATCGTGCGCGAAGCCGGCGCCGTGGCGCAGCGCACCGGGGTCGAGATCGACGCCATGGCCCAGCGCAATGCCGGTGCCGACACCGCGGCTGCCCTGCAGCGCGACGAGGTGGCCGCCAGCCTGCGCGACCTGTCGAGCATGGCCGACGAAGCCCAGGCCGAAAGCCATGCCATGCAGGCGGCCTTGCAGCAGGTGGTGGACATCCGTCAGGCCACCGACGAGAACAGTCGCAGCTCCACGCACCTGGCCGGGCTGATCGAGAACCTGGCCGGCCAGGTGGATACCGGCGCCCAGGTGATCGAACGGCTGGCCCAACAGAGCCAGCAGATCGAAGTGGTGCTGACAGTCATCCACGGCATCGCCGAGCAGACCAACCTGCTGGCCCTGAATGCCGCCATCGAAGCGGCCCGCGCAGGGGAGACCGGACGCGGTTTCGCCGTGGTGGCCGACGAAGTGCGTGCACTGGCCAGCAAGACGCAGCGTTCCACGGGGGACATCCAGGCGCACATCGCCGCGTTGCAGAAAGGCGCCAAGGAAGCAGTGGCCAGCATCGGTCAGGCCGGCCTCAAGGCCAGTGAAGGCTTGTTGGTGCTGCGCGACAACGAACGGCGCCAGCAGTCGGTGCAACTGGCCGTGGAGCAGGTCCACGCCGCCATCGGCCTGGCTACCCGCGCCGCCGAGCAACAGGCCAGCGGCGCCCAGGCCGTGCGTGGGCGGGTGGAGACCATCCATGCCCAGGCCGAGCGCTCCGCTGCGGTGGTCATGCAGACCACGGCCAGCAGCAAGGTACTGGACAACCTGGCAGGGCAGCTGCGGGCGAGTCTGGGGCAGTTCAAGGCGTGAGCGGGCGAGAGCGTTGGCCGTCCTTTCGGGGCGGATCCAGTGTGTGGATACTGACGGAAAACGTAGACAACTGAGGATCGATCTCAGGCTTTCGCGGCGCCTATCCCTGGAACTACGCCAGCCCCACGCGCAGGGAGCCACCTTGTACGTGAGCGGTCCAGGCCAACCCGCGCCTGGACCTTTCTTCACGCCTTGTTCAGGTACATCCGCGTCGTCAGCAGGTACACCGGCAACCCCGACACCACGATCAACAGTGCCGCATAGGGCGCCGCCGCCGCGAACTCCACGTTGGCGGTGTGGGCCCACACTTCGGTCGCCAGGGTGGTCATGCCGGTCGGGCTGAGCAGCAGGGTCGCGGTCAGCTCTTTCATCGCGTCCAGGAACACCAGCGCGAACGCCGCCGCCAGGGCCGGGAAGATAATCGGCAGGGTGACCCGGCAGAACGCTGCGAAGCTGCTGGCGCCCAGGGTGCGGGCGGCCTCTTCGAGGGTGGGCGAGGCCTTGTTCAGGGCGGTGCGCACCGGCGCCTGCGCCAGGGGCAGGAAGAGCATGGCGTAGGCCAGGATCAGCAGGGCCGTGGTCTGGTAGAGCGCCGGCACATGGTGCAGCGCGAAGAACACCAGAGTCAGCGCAATGACCAGGCCGGGCAGGGCATGCAGCAGGTAGGGCAGCCGCTCGGCCCAGATGGCCAGACGGCCCTTGTAGCGCACCACCAGGAAGCTGATCGGCAACGCCAGCAGCACGCAGAAGCCTGCGCCGCCCAGGGAGACCGACAGCGACGTCAGCAGGGCCTTGCCGATGGCGGCCACCGGGAAGGCCGCCGACGAGCCGACGCTCAGCCAGTAGCCGAGCATCGCCAGCGGGATGCCGCTCCCCAGGATGGCCAGCCCCAGGCAGAACAGCTGCCCGAGCATGGCCCAGCCGCGCAGCTTGACCGGCGCGGCGCGGCGTGCGACGCCCTGGCCGATGCGCACATGGCGGGCCTTGCCACGTACCCGCAGTTCGAGCCAGAGCATGACCAGGCACAGCGCCAGCAGCACCGCCGAGAGCATGGCTGCGTTGGCGTTGCTGAACTCCAGTTCGAACTGCTGATAGATTGCGGTGGTGAAGGTCTGCAGGCCGAGAATCGACAGCGCACCGAACTCCACCAGCATGTGCAGGGCGATCAGCAGGGCGCCACCGATCATGGCCGGCCACAGCAAGGGCAGGGTGACCTTGAAGAACACGCCCCAGCGGCTGCATCCCAGGGTGCGTGCCGACTCCTCCAGGGAGGTGTCGACGTTGCGCAGGGTGGCGGCCACCGGCAGGAAGATCAGCGGGTACTTGGACAGTGCCATGATCAGGATCGCCCCGCCCAGCCCTTCGAAGCTCGAACTCAGCGACACCCAGGTGAAGCTGGAGACGAACGACGGCACCGCGAACGGCAGGCACAGCACCACGCCCCACAGGCGACGTCCTTTCAAGTCGCTACGCTCCAGCAGCCAGGCCAATGCCAGGCCTACCACCAGGCAGGTGGCGGTGACGCCGATCATGAGCAGCAAGGTGTTGCGCAGCAGGCCCCAGACGAAGGGTCGCCAGAGCAGGTGCAACGCTTCCTGCCAGCCGGCCTCCCACGCCTTGATGGCGACGTACAGCAGTGGCAGCAGGCTCATCGCTACCAGGAACAGCACCGGCAGCACCACCCAGATCGAGGGGCGCTTGCGGCGGGGGACGTAACGAACCAGGGCCGGCTCGGGCAGGGCGGCAGTCATCAGAGCAGACCGACCTCACGCTCGAGTTCCAGGGCTTCTTCGGCATTGCCGAGGTCGGCCGGGGTGATCTTCGGCGGACGCAGCTCGTCGAACGGCTTCAGGCCGCGGTCGGACACCATGCCTTTGTGCAGCGGGTATTCGGCGGTGGTCTGGGTGATCACGCGCTGGCCTTCTTCGCTGGCCATCCAGTTCAGCAGCGCCTGGGCTTCCTTGGGATGCTTGCTGGCCTTGACGGCAGCAGCGCCCGAGATGGTCACCAGGCCACCGGCGTCGCCATCGGCCAGGTAGTAGAGCTTGGAGTCCAGCTTGCCGCGCTCGCGCTCCAGGGCATACCAGTAGTAGTTGTTGACCAGCACCGCAGCGACTTCGCCTTTCTCCACCGCCTTGAGCGCCACCATGTTGTTGGTGTAGGTCTTGCCGAAGGCCTTGAGCCCGGTCAGCCATTCCTCGGCCGCTTCACGCCCGTGCATCTTCAGGATGGCCACGGCCTGCTCCTGGAAGGCACCGCTGGTCGGCACGAAGCCGACACGGCCGTCCCATTCCGGGTTGGCGAAGTCCATGACCGATTTGGGCAGCTCGCTTTCGTCGATCTTCTTCGGGTTGAACACCACGACCCGGGTACGTGCCGTCACGCCCATCCAGGTGCCGTTGGCCGCGACGTATTCCTTGGGCAGCATGTTCAGCGTGGCGTCGTCGATCTTCGCCAGCAGCCCCAGCTCGCCCAGGTTGTTCAGCGGCGGCGATTCTTCGGTGTAGATGATGTCGGCCGGAGAGCGGTCGCCCTCTTCGATGATCTGGCTGGCCAGCTGATTGCTGCTACCCTTGCGGATATCGATGTGGATGCCGGTCTTGGCCTCGTAGGCCTTGGCGATGGCCTCGCCGATCTCCTTGTGCTGGCCGTTGTACATGGTCAGCGTGACAGGCGCATCGGCCAGGGCGGCAGGCGTGCCGATGACCAGGCTCAGCGCGGCGGCGGCCAGGGTACGCATCAGCGTGTGCGGACGGATCGTCATGCGGGTGGTTCCTCGCTTACGGCTACATATTAGGAAACAATGGTAAACGAAATCGTTTCTCAAGTGGCCGGATGGAGGAAAATTCATCGAGTGCTGCGGGCGGGGGAGGCGAGGGCTGGCGGGCGTCGTGGCGGAATCGCCAAACGACAGGCAAGAAAAAACCCACTAGCAAGCTAGTGGGTTTTTATATGGTGCCCAGGAGAAGACTCGAACTTCCACGACCGTTAAGTCACTGATACCTGAAACCAGCGCGTCTACCAATTCCGCCACCTGGGCAAAGCTTTACTTCTTCAGACTGCAACGTTCGAGCGTTCCAGCTGATGCTGCGGTGACAGACCCGAAGCGTCTATCACTTGAAAATCTTGGTGCCCAGGAGAAGACTCGAACTTCCACGACCGTTAAGTCACTGATACCTGAAACCAGCGCGTCTACCAATTCCGCCACCTGGGCACATCATCGAAATCACAGGATGCTTTACTGCTTTACATCGTTGCCATTCTCGACTACAACGTCGGGTGTCCGTCGTTGTGGTGCGCACTATACGGGCGGGTCCTGAGGCTGTAAAGCCCCCGATCGAAAAAAATAGCGAAATTTTTCAACGTCTTGATTTCATTCGCCGGTATCAGCGCCCGATGCCTGCCCACGGGGCTGTCCAACGCCGACATTTCCGGTTTCAATACGTCTATGCCAAACTCTCTCCCTATATACACCAAGGTGAACCCCTCCTGATGGCCGATTGGCAATCCCTCGATCCCGAGGCCGCCCGAGAAGCGGAAAAATACGAGAATCCCATCCCCAGCCGTGAGCTGATCCTGCAGCACCTCGACGATCGTGGCGAGCCGGCTGCGCGCGAACAACTGGCCGCCGAGTTCGGCCTGCACGAAGAAGACGACATCGAGGCCCTGCGCCGCCGCCTGCGCGCCATGGAGCGCGACGGTCAGCTGATCTATACCCGGCGTGGCACCTATGCCCCGGTAGACAAGCTCGACCTGATCTGCGGCCGCGTGTCGGGCCACCGTGACGGCTTCGGCTTCCTCATTCCCGACGACGGCAGCGAGGACCTGTTCCTCAGCCCGACGCAGATGCGCCTGGTGTTCGATGGCGACCGCGCGTTGGCGCGCGTCTCCGGCGTCGACCGTCGTGGTCGCCGCGAAGGCACGCTGGTGGAAGTCGTCTCCCGTGCCCACGAAAGCGTGGTCGGTCGCTACTTCGAAGAAGGCGGCATCGGCTACGTCACGCCGGACAACCCCAAGATCCAGCAGGAAGTGCTGGTCACGGCGGGTCGTAACGGCGGCGCCCGCATCGGGCAGTTCGTGCAGATCAAGATCACCCACTGGCCCACCCCACGCTTCCAGCCCCAGGGCGACGTGGTCGAAGTGATCGGCAACTACATGGCGCCGGGCATGGAGATCGACATCGCGCTGCGCAGCTACGACATCCCCCATGTCTGGCCCGAGGCCGTGGTCAAGGAAGCGCGCAAGTTCCGCTCCGAAGTCGAGGAGAAGGACAAGGAGCGACGCATTGACCTGCGTCACCTGCCGTTCGTCACCATCGACGGCGAAGACGCCCGCGACTTCGACGATGCCGTCTACTGCGAGCCCCTGGGCAAGCTGCGGCTGTTCTCCGGTGGCTGGCGCCTGTACGTCGCCATCGCCGACGTATCCAGCTATGTCCGCCTGGGTTCGGCCCTGGATGACGAGGCGCAGCAGCGCGGCAACTCGGTGTACTTCCCCGAGCGCGTCGTGCCGATGCTGCCCGAAGAACTCTCCAACGGCCTGTGCTCGCTGAACCCGCACGTTGACCGGTTGGCGATGGTCTGCGAGATGACCATGAACAAGTCGGGCCAGATGGTCGACTACCAGTTCTACGAAGCCGTCATCCACTCCCATGCACGCCTGACCTACAACAAGGTCAGCAGCATGCTCGAGCACGCCCGGACCCGCGAAGGCAAGGCCCTGCGCGAGGAATACAGCGAGGTGCTGCCGGACCTCAAGCAGCTCTACGCGCTGTACAAGGTCCTGCTGGCCGCGCGCCAGACCCGGGGTGCGATCGACTTCGAAACCCAGGAAACCCGCATCATCTTCGGGTCCGAGCGCAAGATCGCGGAAATCCGTCCGACCGTGCGCAACGATGCCCACAAGCTGATCGAGGAGTGCATGCTGGCGGCCAACGTGGCCACCGCCGAGTTCCTGCAGAAGCATGGCGTGCCGGCCCTGTACCGGGTGCACGACGGCCCGCCGCCGGAGCGTCTCGAGAAGCTGCGTGCCTTCCTGGGTGAGCTGGGCCTGTCCCTGCACAAGGGCAAGGAGCCGTCGCCGAAGGACTACAAGGCCCTGCTGGCGAGCATCGCCGGGCGTCCGGACTTCCATCTGATCCAGACCGTGATGCTGCGCTCGCTGAGCCAGGCGGTGTACAGCGTCGAGAACAACGGCCACTTCGGCCTGAACTACGAGGCCTACACCCACTTCACCTCGCCGATCCGCCGCTACCCGGACCTGCTGGTGCACCGTGCCATCCGCAGCGTGATCCGCTCCAAGGTCGATACGCCGCACGTCAAGCGTGCCGGCGCGGCAAGCATCCCCAAGGCGCGTATCTACCCGTACGACGAGCCTGCGCTGGAGCAGCTGGGCGAGCAGTGCTCGCTGACCGAGCGCCGCGCCGACGAGGCCACGCGCGACGTGGTCAACTGGCTCAAGTGCGAGTACATGAAGGACCGCGTCGGCGAGACCTTCCCGGGCGTGATCACCGCGGTCACCGGCTTCGGCATCTTCGTCGAGCTGACCGACATCTACGTCGAAGGCCTAGTCCACGTCAGCGCGCTGCCGGGCGACTACTACCACTTCGATGCCGTGCACCATCGCCTGTCCGGCGAGCGCACGGGCCGCCACTTCCGCCTGGGCGACACCGTCGAGGTCAAGGTCATGCGCGTCGATCTCGACGAGCGCAAGATCGACTTCGAAGTGGCTCAGTCGACGCTCGATGCCCCGATTGGCCGCAAGTCGCGCAGTGCGTCGACGACCGGCGAAGGCAAGGGCAAGGGCGACAAGGCCGCGACCGGCAAGTCCGGTGGCCGTGCCCGCAGCGAGGCCGAGGCACCTGCCAAGGCCGAGAAGGCGGCCGAACCCAAGCCCAAGGCCACACGTGCCCGCAAGGGGGAGGCTGCCGAGGCTTACTTCCCGGCGCAGGCCGTGCAACGCAACGCCGAGGTGCGCAAGAGCCGCGAAATGAAGCAGGCCCTGATGAGCGAAGCGCGCAGCGGCAGTGCCGGCGGCAAGTCGAGCAAGTCGGACAAATCGGACAAGCCGAGCGGCAAGCCGACCAAGCATCGCAAAGGGCCATCGAAGTCGTCGGGTTCGTCACGCAAGGGCAAGAGCACCTCATGAGTCAGCTGGAAAAAATCTACGGGGTGCATGCCGTCCAGGCGCTGCTCGATCATCACCCCAAGCGGGTCAAGCAGATCTGGCTGTCCGAAGGGCGCAGCGAGCCACGCCTGCAGCGCCTGCTGGAACTGGCCGCGCAGAACCGTGTGCCGGTCGGTCAGGCCGAGCGCCGTGAGCTCGATGCCTGGGTCGAAGGCGTGCACCAGGGCGTGGTCGCCGATGTGAGCCCCAGCCAGGTCTGGGGCGAGGCCATGCTCGAGGAGCTGCTCGAGCGCAGCGAGCAGCCGCCGCTGATCCTGGTGCTCGACGGCGTCACCGACCCGCACAACCTCGGCGCCTGCCTGCGCACCGCCGATGCCGCCGGGGCCACGGCCGTGGTGATCCCCAAGGACAAGTCCGCGACCCTGACCGCCGTGGTGCGCAAGGTCGCCTGTGGCGCGGCCGAAGTCATCCCGCTGGTGGCGGTCACCAACCTGGCGCGCACCCTGGAGAAACTCCAGCAGCGCGGCCTGTGGGTGGTCGGCACGGCCGGCGAGGCCGAGCAGGAGATCTACCAGCAGGACCTCACCGGTCCGCTGGTGATGATCATGGGCGCCGAGGGCAGAGGCATGCGCCGACTGACCCGCGAACACTGCGACTTTCTGGTCAAGCTGCCGATGGCCGGCAGCGTCAGCAGTCTCAACGTCTCGGTGGCCACCGGCGTCTGCCTGTTCGAAGCCGTGCGCCAGCGCCAGGCCAAGCGCTGATACCTCCGGTGTGAGCAGCCGCCCGGCGGCTGTTCAAATAATCACCACTGCGCTTGCGTGCCCGTTCACCCTTCTCTACAATTGCGCCCCTTGCCCGCAGGCAGGTGCGCATGCGCCTTTCTCTTGGCGAGACACACAGTGTCATTCACTCCTTGTCTGACCAGTTCGCTGGCAGACTACAACCCGTAAGGAGCATTCATGCGTCATTACGAAATCATCTTCCTGGTCCACCCGGACCAGAGCGAGCAAGTCGGCGGCATGGTTGAGCGCTACACCAAGCTGATCGAAGAAGACGGCGGCAAGATCCACCGTCTGGAAGATTGGGGCCGTCGTCAACTGGCCTACGCGATCAACAACGTTCACAAGGCTCACTACGTGATGCTGAACGTCGAGTGCACCGGCAAGGCCCTGGCCGAGCTGGAAGACAACTTCCGCTACAACGATGCCGTGATCCGTAACCTGATCATCCGTCGCGACGAAGCCGTTACCGGTCAGTCCGAGATGCTGAAGGCCGAAGAGAACCGCAGCGAGCGCCGTGAGCGTCGTGAACGTCCTGAGCATTCTGAGTCCGCCGATGGCGACGACAGCAATGACAGCGACAACAGCGACAACGCTGACGAGTAATCCACGGACCTTCTTGAGGAGCCCATTACATGGCACGTTTCTTCCGTCGTCGTAAATTCTGCCGCTTCACTGCTGAAGACGTGAAAGAGATCGACTACAAAGATCTCAACACCCTGAAAGCTTACGTATCCGAAACCGGCAAGATCGTTCCAAGCCGTATCACCGGTACCAAGGCTCGTTATCAGCGTCAGCTGGCTACCGCTATCAAGCGCGCCCGCTTCCTGGCCCTGCTGGCCTACACCGACAGCCACGGCCGCTGAGACCGGGTGATCGACAGGTAGCAAGGATAGAGCATGCGAGCGTTGGCTGATTTCATCATGCGCGGTCGTGTGCAGGCCACCCTGGTGGTGGTCGGTTGTGCGGCGTTGCCGCTGTTGTTCTGGTTGAGTGCCGCCGCGGCGAGCCTGGTGCTGTTGCGGCGCGGTTTCAAGGATGCCACCTCGGTCATCGCCTGGGCAGTCTTGCCGGGCCTGGTCTGGTGGTTCTTCGGCGAACCCCGCACCTTGATGGTGCTGCTGGGAGCGTTGGGGCTGGCGGCGTGCTTGCGCGCTGGCCAATCCTGGAACCGGGTGCTGTTGTACAGCGTCGGGCTGGGCCTGTTGTACGGGGTCATCCTGGGTTCGGTGTTCCGCGAACCGATCGAAGCGTTGGCGCAGGCCCTGGCAAAGGGCTTGCCGCAGATGCTCGGCGGTTTCTACCAGAAGCTTTCGGTAGAAGAGCAGGGACGCCTCGGGGCGATCCTCGTGCCGGTGCTCGTCGGCCTGGTGGCCGCAGCCTTGCAGCTGGTGACCGTGCTGTCCCTGATGTTGGGCCGGTACTGGCAGGCGGCACTGTACAACCCGGGTGGTTTCGGCCGCGAGTTCCATGCGGTCCGATTCACCGTGGCGCCCGCCTCGCTGCTGGTGGTCGGCATGCTGTTCGGTCCCAATCTGGGGCTGGCGATGCTGACCCCGCTGTGCAGCGTGCCGCTCATGCTGGCAGGGGCAGCCCTGTTGCACGGGCTGGTGGCGCAGAAGCGGCTGGCCAGGTTCTGGCTGACCGGGATGTACGTAACGCTCGTGCTGTTCATGCAACTGACCTATCCGTTGCTCGTGGTTCTAGCCATTGTCGATAGCCTGATTGATTTTCGCGGTCGCCTGTCACCCAAGGGTGACGATTCCGCGAACGGTGAAGGTTAAAAGTTAAGAGGTTTTACCAAATGGAACTGATCCTGCTGGAAAAAGTCGCCAACCTGGGCAACCTGGGCGACAAAGTGAAAGTAAAGGCTGGCTACGGCCGTAACTTCCTGCTGCCGTTCGGCAAAGCCGTCGCTGCCAACGCTGCCAACCTGGCTGCGTTCGAAGAGCGTCGCGCCGAGCTGGAAAAAGCCGCTGCTGACCGTAAGACGTCCGCTGAAACGCGCGCTGCCCAACTGGCCGAGCTGGAAGTCACCATCACCGCTACCGCGGGCGATGAAGGCAAGCTGTTCGGTTCGATCGGCACCCACGACATCGCTGACGCCCTGACCGCCTCCGGCGTCGAAGTGGCCAAGGCTGAAGTGCGTCTGCCGAACGGCACCATCCGTAACGTCGGCGAATACGACGTTGCCGTGCACCTGCACAGCGACGTTGAAGCCACCGTTCGCGTGGTCGTCGTCGCAGCCTAAGCGGTACCGATCGGCTGGCCCCTCGTGGACTGGCCGGTTAACATCGGGCACGGTCCTGCACAGCAGGTCGTGCCCTTTGTGTTTTTCATCACCCAGATTTCCCGGTGGACATGAACGAGATCGCAAACGCCGAACAACTGGACCTGCAGACCGCAGCGCTCAAGGTACCTCCGCATTCCGTCGAGGCCGAACAGGCCGTGCTCGGCGGCCTGATGCTGGACAACAATGCCTGGGAGCGGGTGCTGGACCAGGTCTCGGACGGCGATTTCTATCGACATGACCATCGCCTGATCTTCCGCGCGATCCACAAGCTGGTCGACCTCAACCAGCCGTTCGACGTGGTCACGCTGCACGAGCAGCTCGAGAAGGAAGGGGTGTCCTCGCAGATCGGTGGCCTGGGCTACCTGGGCGAGCTGGCCAAGAACACCCCGTCGGTGGCCAACATCAAGGCCTACGCGCAGATCATTCGCGAGCGTGCCACGCTGCGCCAGTTGATCAGCATCAGCACCGACATCGCCGACAACGCCTTCAACCCCCAGGGGCGCAACGCCGAGGAAATCCTCGACGACGCCGAGCGACAGATCTTCCAGATCGCCGAGGCGCGGCCGAAGACCGGCGGCCCGGTCGGGGTCAACGAACTGCTGACCAAGGCCATCGACCGCATCGACACGCTGTTCAACTCCGACAGCGACATCACCGGTATTTCCACCGGCTACACCGACCTGGACGAAAAGACCAGCGGCCTGCAGCCGGCCGACCTGATCATCGTCGCCGGCCGACCGTCGATGGGCAAGACCACCTTCGCCATGAACCTGGTGGAGAACGCCGTGTTGCGCAGCGACAAGGCCGTGCTGGTGTTCTCGCTGGAGATGCCAGGCGAATCGCTGATCATGCGTATGCTCTCGTCGCTGGGCCGCATCGACCAGACCAAGGTGCGTTCCGGTCAGCTGGACGACGACGATTGGCCGCGCCTGACCTCGGCGGTGAACCTGCTCAACGACCGCAAGCTGTTCATCGACGATACGGCCGGCATCAGCCCGTCGGAAATGCGCGCCCGCACCCGGCGCCTGGCCCGCGAACATGGCGAGATCGCCATGATCATGGTCGACTACCTGCAGCTGATGCAGATCCCCGGCTCGGCCGGCGACAACCGGACCAACGAGATCTCTGAGATCTCCCGCTCCCTCAAGGCCCTGGCCAAGGAGTTCAACTGCCCGGTCATCGCCCTGTCGCAGCTCAACCGCTCCCTCGAGCAGCGCCCGAACAAGCGCCCGGTCAACTCCGACCTGCGTGAATCCGGTGCGATCGAGCAGGACGCCGACGTGATCATGTTCGTCTACCGCGACGAGGTGTATCACCCGGAGACCGAGCACAAGGGCATCGCCGAAATCATCATCGGCAAGCAGCGTAACGGTCCCATCGGCTTCGTGCGGCTGGCGTTCATCGGCAAGTACACCCGGTTCGAGAACCTGGCGCCGGGCAGTTACAACTTCGATGACGATGAGTGACAACGACCTAGTCCCGCCTGCCCTGATGCCGGTGTAGCGACTCCTTGCTCCCGTGGCAGCGGCTGCCTCAGCGAGGCAAGCCGCTCCGATAAATCCGACTACTGTCGTCGGATGTGATCAATTCTTGTGCTATATTCCGCGCCCGCGATTTCCCTGCACACCGACACTGGTGACTGACATGCACGCAGCCAAGCCTCTCTACGACTATCCCAAATACTGGGCCGAATGCTTCGGACCGGCGCCATTCCTGCCCATGAGCAGGGAGGAGATGGATCAGCTCGGCTGGGATTCGTGCGACATCATCATCGTGACCGGCGATGCCTACGTCGACCATCCGTCGTTCGGCATGGCGATCATCGGCCGACTGCTGGAAGCCCAGGGCTTCCGCGTGGGCATCATCGCCCAGCCGAACTGGCAGTCGAAGGACGACTTCATGAAGCTCGGCGAGCCGAACCTGTTCTTCGGGGTCGCGGCCGGCAACATGGACTCGATGATCAACCGCTACACCGCCGACAAGAAGGTTCGCTCCGACGACGCCTACACCCCCGGCGGCCTGGCCGGCAGTCGGCCGGACCGTGCCAGCCTGGTGTACAGCCAGCGCTGCAAGGAAGCGTACAAGCACGTGCCGATCGTGCTCGGCGGCATCGAGGCGTCGCTGCGCCGCATCGCGCACTACGACTACTGGCAGGACAAGGTCCGCCACTCGATCCTGATCGACGCCTGCGCCGACATCCTGCTGTTCGGCAACGCCGAGCGCGCGGTGGTCGAAGTGGCCCAGCGCCTGGCGTTCGGGGAAAGCATCGAGAGCATCACCGACGTGCGCGGTACCGCCTTCGTGCGCCGCGACACGCCCCAGGGCTGGTTCGAGATCGATTCGACCCGCATCGACCGGCCTGGCCGGGTCGACAAGATCATCAACCCCTACGTCAACACGCAGGACACCCAGGCGTGCGCCATCGAGCAAGCCAAGGGCGAGGTCGAGGACCCGAACGAAGCCAAGGTGGTGCAGATCCTCGACAGCCCGGGCATGACCCGCGACAAGTCGGTGATCCGCCTGCCGTCGTTCGAGAAGGTGCGCAACGACCCGGTCCTGTACGCCCACGCCAACCGTGTGCTGCACCTGGAAACCAACCCCGGCAACGCGCGGGCGTTGGTGCAGAAGCATGGCGAGGCGGACGTGTGGTTCAACCCGCCGCCCATCCCGATGACCACCGAGGAAATGGACTACGTGTTCGGCATGCCGTATGCGCGGGTGCCGCACCCTGCCTACGGCAAGGAGCGCATCCCGGCCTACGAGATGATCCGTTTCTCGGTGAACATCATGCGTGGCTGCTTCGGTGGCTGCACGTTCTGCTCGATCACCGAGCACGAAGGGCGGATCATCCAGAACCGCTCCCACGAATCGATCCTGCACGAGATCGAGGAGATGCGCGACAAGGTGCCGGGCTTCACCGGCGTGGTCTCCGACCTCGGCGGCCCGACCGCCAACATGTACCGCATCGCCTGCAAGAGCCCGGACATCGAGAAGCACTGCCGCAAGCCGTCGTGCGTCTTCCCGGGCATCTGCGAGAACCTCAACACCGACCACAGCTCGCTGATCTCGCTGTACCGCAAGGCCCGCGCGCTGCCGGGGGTGAAGAAGATCCTGATCGCTTCGGGCCTGCGCTACGACCTGGCGGTCGAGTCGCCGGAGTACGTCAAGGAACTGGTGACCCACCACGTCGGTGGCTACCTGAAGATCGCGCCGGAGCATACCGAGCGTGGTCCGCTGGACAAGATGATGAAGCCGGGGATCGGCACCTACGACCGCTTCAAGCGCATGTTCGAGAAGTTCTCGAAGGAAGCGGGGAAGGAGCAGTACCTGATCCCGTACTTCATCGCGGCCCACCCCGGCACCACCGACGAAGACATGATGAACCTGGCGCTGTGGCTCAAGGGCAACGGCTTCCGGGCCGACCAGGTGCAGGCCTTCTACCCGTCGCCCATGGCGTCGGCCACGGCCATGTACCACTCGGGCAAGAACCCGTTGCGCAAGGTCACCTACAAGAGCGAAGGGGTGGAGATCGTCAAGAGCGACGAGCAGCGCCGTCTGCACAAGGCCTTCCTGCGCTACCACGACCCGAAGGGCTGGCCGATGCTGCGCGAAGCCTTGGAGCGCATGGGCCGCGCCGACCTGATCGGTCCTGGCAAGCACCAGCTGATCCCGTTGCACCAGCCGCAGTCCGACAGCTACCAGAGTGCGCGCCGCAAGAACTCCACGCCGGCCGGCAGCCACAAGGTGGCCAAGGAACAGAAGATCCTCAGCCAGCACACCGGCTTGCCACCGCGCGCCAGCGACGGCAGCAAGCCCTGGGACAAGCGCGAGCAGGCCAAGGCCGAAGCCTTTGCGCGTAACCAGAAGGCGGCGAAGGAGCGCAAGGACGCGGCCAAGGGCGGCAAGGCCGGGCGCAAGCCGCGTCAGCCGGCGTTGCCGCGCTGAGGGCATGACGCGTACGGCCCTTCCAGGGCCGATCGCGGGCAAGCCCGCTCCTATAGAACAAAAAATAGCTTGTTGATTTCAAAGGAAATAATTTAAGAACTCTGTGGGCTCTGCGGGCCCAATCGCGGCACTGGGGCCGCTCCCACAGGTGACCGCGATAGCCTGCAACCCCGCGGTGGGGCTACGGGTGTAGGAGCGGCCCCAGTGCCGCGATGGGCCGCAGGGCGGCCCTAAAATCGATTAGCAATGAAGCTTCGAATCCTGCCACCTATCGCCATGTTCTCTGCGCGACAGTGCCGCGCCAAGGCGGCGGGCGGACTCCCACAAGCTGCTTGCGTAGTAATGTCTACACCGACGGCTGAAGAGGTCTGGGTGAGAGCTGGCTTGCCAGCGATGGGCCCGTAGAGACTGCAATGCCAGTGGCGCTACACCTCGAGCGCCCCTGTTCCCAGGCTCATCCTGGGTTGCTCTCCACCCACTTCGGCACCACCGGCGTCTTCATCTGCGCCATGCCTTCCAGCAACGCCCCCGCCTCGCTGCCCAGCCGCAACATCGCCCGATGCTGAGGCCGCACGAACCCCTCGTCGACGATGTGATCGAGGAAGCTGCCCAGCTTCTCGTAGAACCCGTTCACGTCCAGCAACCCCAGGGGCTTGGCGTGATAGCCCAGCTGCCCCCAGGTCCAGACCTCGAACAGTTCCTCCAACGTGCCCAGCCCACCCGGCAGGGCGATGAAGGCGTCGCTCAGCTCGGCCATGCGGGCCTTGCGCGCGTGCATGCCATCGACCACTTCAAGACGGGTCAGCCCGGCATGACCGATCTCGGCATCCTTGAGGCTTTGCGGGATGATCCCGATCACTTCGCCACCGGCTGCCAGCGCCGCATCGGCGACGATGCCCATCAAGCCCACGGCACCGCCGCCGTAGACCAGGGTCAGCCCGCGCTCGGCCAGGGTGCGACCCAGGGCGATCGCCGCTTCACGGTAGAGGGGGTTGGCGCCAGCGCTGGCGCCGCAGAAGACACACACGGAACGTAGGGACATCGATCATCTCCAGTGAAAGACCGGGCCTAGGGTAAGGCCCTCAGCCGTTCACGGCCAGACCGGTCATTCGGGGCGGGCGAATTCGCAGACCGGCGCACCGGTGGCGCCGCAGGCGTAGGCGGCCAGGAAACCTTTCATGAAATGCGTGAGCGACATTGTTACAACTCCTAAATGAACGATTGTTCAATCGTCTATCAAAGGGGCAAGATGCGCTCCAAGATTTTTTGCATGCCGCTCATACAAGGTTTCAACCGATCGACCATCGTCTCTGTGTCCACCGGAGCCGAATCGGTCGATCAGCTGAGTCGGCCACCCCTGCCAAGGAGATTCACGATGTTCCTCAAAGCGGTTGCGGTATCCCTGTTCACGCTGGCCAGCGCCAGCGCCTTCGCCGCCGAATGTGCGGTCACGGTCGAATCGACCGACCAGATGTCCTACACCACCCAATCGTTCACCGTCGACAAGAGCTGCAAGGCCTTCACGGTCACGCTCACCCATTCGGGCAACCTGCCGAAGAACGTGATGGGCCACAACCTGGTGATCAGCAAGACGGCCGATGCCCAGTCCATCGCCAACGAAGGCATGAGCCAGGGCCTGGACAAGGAATACCTGAAGACGGACGACCCCCGCATCATCGCCTATACCAAGATGATCGGTGCGCCCGAGAAGGAGGACACCATCACCCTCGACCTGTCCAAGCTGGAGGTCGGCGGTGACTACACCTTCTTCTGCACCTTCCCAGGCCACATGGCGCTGATGAAAGGCAAGGTCGTCGTTCAGTAAGACAGGCCCGCGGTGAGCGGGAAGCGGGAGACGATCGTCCCGCTCACCGCGGCGCCATCATGGCGCGAACGGCAGTTCGCGCTTGTGCTGCGTCTTGCGGTAGGCCGAGACGATGATCTCGGCGACGCGGTCGGCCACCGGCTTGTCGTGGAGGAAGTCGTCGATCTCGACGTAGGTCACCCCGTGGGCCGCTTCGTCCGGCTTGCCAGGCGCCAGGTCCTCGAGGTCGGCGGTCGGCACCTTCTCGACCAGGTTCTCCGGCGCACCCATGGCCCGTGCGATGGCCCGCACCTGCTGCTTCACCAGGCCGCTGAGCGGTGCCAGGTCACATGCACCGTCCCCGAACTTGGTGAAGAACCCCATGACCGCCTCGGCGGCGTGGTCGGTACCGATCACCAGCCCCTGGCAGGCACCGGCGATGGTGTACTGGGCGACCATGCGCATGCGCGCCTTGGTGTTGCCGACCACGAAGTCCTTGGTGGCTGCCGAACTGTCGTCCAGGGCCTTCACGTTACCGACCAGCGCGCGCACGGCGGGTGCGATGTCCACCGTCTGTATCTCATCGGGCTTGATCACGTCCAGGCAGGCCTGGGCATCGTGCTCGTCCTGCTGCACGTGGTACGGCAGCCGCACGGCGACGAACCGGTACGCCGAATCGCCGGTCGCCTCGCGCAGCTCACGCACCGCCCGCTGTGCCAGCAGCGCACCGGTCAGCGAGTCGACGCCGCCACTGATCCCCAGGACCAGTGACTTCAGCCCGGCATTGCCCAGGCACTGCTTGATGAACGCCACGCGTCGGGCAATCTCTTTCTTCAGCGCCGCGTCATCGGCGAACGGCGGCTGGACCTTGAGCTGCTGGATGATCTCCTGCTGGCTGGCTTGCATGGGTTACTCCTTGTTGGGGACTTTGAACACATGGCGCAGGTAGGTGACGAAGTTCTCGTCGCGGCACTGCGTCTTGGCGGACTCGTCGGAGATCTTGGCCACCGGCGAGCCATTGCAGTCGGTCATCTTGACCACGATGCTCATGGGCGTCACGCCTGGGATGTCACAGGTCAGGTTGGTGCCGATGCCGAAGCTCACGTTGATCCGACCGCGCAGGGCCCGGAAGATTGCCAGCGAACGAGGCAGGTCGAGCCCGTCGGAGAACACCAGGGTCTTGGTCATCGGGTCGATGCCCAGCTGGCGATAGTGCGCGATGGCTTTCTCCGCCCAGGCGATCGGATCGCCCGAGTCGTGGCGCAGACCATCGAAGAGCTTGGCGAAGTACAGGTCGAAGTCGCGCAGGAAGGCGTCCATGGTGACGCAGTCGGTCAGGGCGATGCCCAGCAGGCCGCGGTACTCGCGCACCCAGCAGTCCAGCGCGGCGATCTGGCTGTCGATCAGGCGCGGACCGAGCTGCTGATGGGCCATGATCCACTCGTGGGCCATGGTCCCGAGAGGCTTGATTCCGAGTTTCCAGGCCAGGTTGACGTTGCTGGTACCGACGAAGCGCGCCGGGAAGTCATCACGCAGCACCCGCACCACTTCGGCCTGGACCTGGCTGGAAAAACGCCGTCGCGTGCCGAAGTCGGCCACCTGCAAGGCGTCGAGCTCCTCGGCGCTGGCATGCGCCTGCAGCCAGTCGAACTTGCGGTACAGCTGGTCGCGGGCCTCGCTCAGGCGCATCTGCGGGTGCAGGTGCCGGTTGCGTACTTCGCTGATGATCGCCAGCAGCGGCACTTCGAACAGGATCACGTGCAGCCAGGGGCCGCGCAGGCGCAGGAACAGCTGGTCATGCTCGATGCCGATGCGCACGTAGCGCAGGTTGAAGCGGAACAGGCCCAGAAAACGCAGGAAATCCGGCTTGAGGAAGCTGATGCGCTCTAGGAAGGTCAACTGGCCTTCATCGAGGGTGAGGTCGGCCAGTCGCTCGAGCTGCTGACGAATGTCGTCCAGATAAGGGCGCAGGTCCTCGCCGTTGCGGCAGCGAAACTCCCACTCGACATCGGCATCCGGGTAGTTGTGCAGGACGCCCTGCATCATGGTCAGCTTGTAGAAATCGGTGTCGAGCAGGTTGTGCACGATGCGCTCGGCGAATGCGCTCTCGCTCATGTAGGGACTCCAAGTCGGCGGCGCCTGCCGAAACCAACAGGCGCGCGGGGTAGGGGTCATTGTGCCCAATGCCGTCGGCTTTAGCGATCCATGAAGCGTCCAGCCGGTGTGAAGGCTGCCCTCCCTCCAGGCACCGCCAGCCTCGCAACAGTGCCCCCAGTAGCAGTCACGCACCGACGTTGTGCACTTCGGTGACGCTGGCTGTTACACGGCCATGCCGATGCTGAGCGCGCTCAGGGTTGCAATGATGGCGCCTCACGGTTGCGCCGTCCGTGCACGGAAGGTGGCGACAGGCACGTGCTTGACGGTTGCACGTGCCGTAACACCACCTCGCGCGGCCCTCTGTCTTGCGTCTTCGTCCCGCACCTCCCGGCGAAAGGAGACGCATGGCACGCCGCTTGCTCATAGCTCGATGCTGAAGTTGCAGTGCCTAGACCATAACAATTCCAGGAGCACTACCTCATGTCGCAGTCGTTCTACAGAAAAGGCGTATTGGCCATTGCCGTGGCGTCGGTGCTGGGCCTTTCATCCTATGCGCAGGCCGACCTCAAGATCGGTGTCGCCGGGCCCATGACCGGTGCGAACGCGGCGTTCGGCGAGCAGTACATGAAGGGCGCGCAGGCCGCGGCCGACCAGATCAACGCCGCCGGTGGGGTCAACGGCGAGAAGATCGTGCTGGTCAAGGGGGACGATGCCTGCGAGCCCAAACAGGCGGTGTCGATCGCCAACCGCCTGGTTGATCAGGACAAGGTCGCTGGCGTGGTCGGTCACTTCTGCTCGTCCTCGACCATTCCGGCCTCGGAGGTGTACGACGAGGCCGGCGTCATCGCCATCACGCCAGGCTCCACCAACCCCCAGGTCACCGAGCGCGGCATGGTGGGCATGTTCCGCATGTGCGGGCGTGACGATCAGCAAGGGGTGGTCGCCGGCAACTACATCATCGACGTGCTCAAGGGCAAGAAGGTCGTGGTGCTGCACGACAAGGACACTTATGGCCAGGGCCTGGCCGACGCCACCAAGGCGCAGCTGGAGAAGCGCGGGGTCAAGCCGGTGCTCTACGAGGGCCTGACCCGGGGCGAGAAGGACTTCAGCGCCGTGGTGACCAAGATCCGCGCCGCCGGTGCCGACGTGGTCTACTTCGGCGGCCTGCACCCGGAAGCCGGCCCTCTGGTGCGCCAACTGCGTGAGCAAGGGCTCAAGGACGTGGCGTTCATGTCCGACGACGGCATCGTCACCGACGAGCTGGTCGCTACCGCAGGCGGTGCGCAGTACACCAATGGCGTCTACATGACCTTCGGCGCCGACCCGCGTCTGCTGCCCGACAGCAAGGCGGTGGTCGAGCAATTCCGCAAGGGCGGCACCGAGCCTGAGGGCTACACCCTGTACGCCTACGCCTCGATCCAGGCCCTGGCGGCCGCGTTCAACGGCGCCGGTTCGAACAAGGGCGAGGACGCCGCCGAATGGCTCAAGGCCAACCCGGTCAAGACCGTGATGGGCGAGAAGCGCTGGGACAAGAAGGGCGACCTGACCGTCTCCGACTACGTGGTCTACCAGTGGGACGCCAACGGCAAGTATCACCAGCTCGAACAACAACAATAAGAACGATGAGCCGTCCGGGCGGGTGCCTGGACGGTTTCGCGGTACCCCTCCACATTCGTGAACCCATCCGGTCGTGCAGCGCAAGGTCGTGTTTCATGCAGCCGCGCGTGCGCCTCTGGGTGCGGTCTCGATCAGGTGAGATTGCGTTATGGATGGTATTTTCCTGCAGCAACTGGTCAACGGCCTGACCCTCGGGTCGGTCTATGGCCTGATCGCCATCGGCTACACAATGGTCTATGGCATCATCGGCATGATCAACTTCGCGCACGGCGAGGTGTACATGATCTCCGCGTACCTCGCGGCGATCAGCCTGGCATTGCTGGCCTGGTTCGGTATCGAGTCCTTCCCGTTGCTGATGCTCGGCACGTTGCTGTTCACCGTCGTGGTGACCGGCGTCTACGGCTTCACCATCGAGCGCATCGCCTACAAACCCCTGCGCAACTCCACGCGCCTGGCGCCGCTGATCAGCGCCATCGGCATTTCCCTGATCCTGCAGAACTACGCCCAGATCAGCCAGGGCGCCCGCCAGCAAGGCGTGCCGACGCTGCTCGAAGGGGCCCTGCGCATCGACGTGGGCAGCGGGTTCGTGCAACTGACCTACACCAAGATCTTCATCCTGATCGCTGCCTTCGTCGGCATGGGCGTGCTCACCTACGTGATCAAGTACACCAAGCTCGGGCGCATGTGCCGCGCCACCCAGCAGGACCGCAAGATGGCCTCGATCCTGGGGATCAACACCGACCGGGTGATCTCCTACGTGTTCGTCATCGGCGCCGTGATGGCCGCGCTCGCAGGCGTGCTGATCACCCTCAACTACGGCACCTTCGACTTCTACGCCGGCTTCATCATCGGCATCAAGGCGTTCACCGCCGCCGTGCTCGGAGGTATCGGTTCGCTGCCCGGCGCCATGCTCGGCGGGATCATCCTGGGGATCTCCGAATCGCTGTTCTCGGGCCTGATCAACTCCGACTACAAGGACGTGTTCAGCTTCTCGTTGCTGGTGCTGATCCTCATCTTCCGGCCCCAGGGCCTGTTGGGTCGTCCCCTGGTGGCCAAGGTATGAACATGACCTCTTCTACTCCTTCTGTCGCTTCCGCCCCCGCCGCCCCGGCCTTCAGCCTCAAGCGTAGCCTGCTGGAAACCGTGGTGGCGGGCCTGCTGGCGCTGATCGTGTTCGGCCCGGTGGTCGGCGTGGTGCTCGATGGCTACAGCTTCAATGCCCATCCGGCACGGGTCGCCTGGCTGGTCGGCGCGGTGATGCTCGGGCGCTTCGTGCTCAGCCTGTACTTCCAGACCGCCGCCGGGCAGCGCGTGCTGCACGGGTTCGAGCGCGGTGGTTCGGGCGTGCACGTACTGGCGCCGGACTACAAGTCGCGGCTGCGCTGGATCATTCCGGCGCTGATCGTGATCGCCATCGTCTTCCCGGTCTTCGCCAACAAGTACCTGCTGACCGTGGTCATCCTCGGGCTGATCTACGTGCTGCTGGGCCTGGGCCTGAACATCGTGGTGGGCCTGGCCGGTCTGCTCGACCTGGGCTACGTCGCCTTCTACGCCATCGGCGCCTACGGCCTGGCGCTGGGTTACCAGTATCTGGGGCTGGGCTTCTGGAGCGTGCTGCCGCTGGCGGCCATCGCGGCGGCCCTGGCCGGTTGCGTACTGGGATTCCCGGTGTTGCGCATGCACGGCGACTACCTGGCCATCGTCACGCTCGGGTTCGGCGAGATCATCCGCCTGGTGCTGAACAACTGGCTGTCGTTCACCGGCGGGCCGAACGGCATGCCGGCCCCGTCGCCGACCTTCTTCGGCCTGGAGTTCGGACGGCGGGCCAAGGACGGGGGCGTGCCGTTCCACGAGTTCTTCGGCATCGACTACAACCCCAACCTGAAATTCCTGTTCATCTATGCCGTGCTGTTCATCGTCGTGCTGGCGGTGCTCTACATCAAGCACCGGCTGACGCGCATGCCCATCGGCCGAGCCTGGGAAGCGCTGCGCGAGGACGAGATCGCCTGCCGTTCGATGGGGCTCAACCATGTGCTGGTGAAGCTCTCGGCGTTCACCCTGGGCGCTTCCACGGCCGGCCTGGCCGGGGTGTTCTTCGCCACCTACCAGGGGTTCGTCAACCCGTCGTCTTTCACCTTCTTCGAGTCGGCACTGATCCTGGCCATCGTGGTGCTGGGCGGCATGGGCTCGACGGTCGGCGTGGTGATCGCCGCCTTCGTGCTGACCGTGGCGCCCGAGCTGCTGCGCAGCTTCTCGGAATACCGGGTGCTGCTGTTCGGCGTGCTGATGGTGTTGATGATGATCTGGCGTCCGCGCGGGTTGATTCGTATCAGCCGTGCCGGCGTAGTCCCGCGTAAAGGAGTGGCGCCATGAGCGATGAAGTCGTGTTGTCGGTCGACAACCTGATGATGCAGTTCGGCGGTATCAAGGCGCTCAGCGACGTCAGCCTGAAGGTCAAGCGCAACCAGATCTTCGCCCTGATCGGCCCCAACGGGGCAGGCAAGACCACCGTGTTCAACTGCCTGACGGGCTTCTACAAGGCCAGTGGCGGGCGGATCGAGCTGAACCTGCGCGGCGCACGCACCGACATCATCCAGCTGCTGGGCGAGCGTTTCGAGGCGACGGACTTCTTCTCGCCGTCGCGTTTCGCCAACCGGGTGTACTACAAGATGTTCGGCGGCACCCACCTGGTCAACCGCGCCGGCCTGGCGCGCACCTTCCAGAACATTCGCCTGTTCCGGGAAATGTCGGTGGTGGAGAACCTGCTGGTCGCCCAGCACATGTGGGTCAACCGCAACCTGCTGGCGGGCGTGCTCAATACGCCGGGCTATCGGCAGTCCGAGAGCGAGGCGCTCGACCATGCCTTCTACTGGCTGGAGGTGGTCGACCTGGTCGACTGCGCCAACCGCCTGGCCGGCGAGCTGTCCTACGGCCAGCAACGCCGGCTGGAGATCGCACGGGCCATGTGCACGCGGCCTGGGATCATCTGCCTGGACGAGCCCGCCGCCGGCCTCAACCCCCAGGAAACCGAAGCCCTCAGTCGGATGATCCGGGTGCTGCGTGACGAGCACGACATCACCGTGGTGCTGATCGAGCATGACATGGGCATGGTCATGAGCATTTCCGACCACATCGTGGTGCTCGATCACGGCAACGTCATCGCCGAGGGTGCGCCCCAGGACATTCGCAACAACCCCACGGTGATTGCCGCCTACCTGGGCGCCGACGAAGAGGAACTGGCATGAGTGGAGCGATTCTCGAACTGCGCGACCTGGACGTGTTCTACGGGCCGATCCAGGCCCTGCGCAAGGTGTCGATGCACATCGACAAGGGCGAGACCGTCAGCCTGATCGGCGCCAACGGCGCAGGCAAGTCGACGCTGCTCATGTCGATCTTCGGCCAGCCGCGTGCCGCCTCGGGGCAGATCCTCTACGAGGGCACCGACATCACGCGCAAGACACCGCACTACATCGCCTCCAACGGGATCGCCCAATCCCCGGAGGGGCGGCGGGTGTTCCCGGACATGACGGTCGAAGAGAACCTGATGATGGGTACCATCCCCATCGGCGACAAGCATGCGGACGCGGACATGCAGCGCATGTACACGCTGTTTCCACGGCTCAAGGAGCGGCGTACCCAACGGGCGATGACCATGTCCGGTGGTGAACAGCAGATGCTCGCCATCGCCCGCGCGCTGATGAGCCGGCCGCGCCTGTTGCTGCTCGACGAACCGTCCCTGGGATTGGCACCGATCGTGGTCAAGCAGATCTTCGCGACGCTGCGCGAGCTGGCCCAGGAAGGCATGACCATTTTCCTGGTGGAGCAGAACGCCAACCACGCGCTCAAGCTCTCGGACCGTGCTTATGTGATGGTCAACGGGCAGATCCGCATGACCGGCACGGGGCAGGAGCTGCTGGCCAATGACGAGGTGCGCAACGCTTACCTGGGCGGGCACTGACCGCATTGGGGAAAAGGTACCCCATCAGGTGCGCCGGACGAGGTTGCCGCTGTGTGGACAACGTGTCGCACCCGGGTAGCGTTGACAGGCGCCACAGGACGCTGTGCAGGCGTCACCGGCTGAGCTGCGTTGTGCACGGTTCGTGTGGAACCGGCTGTGGATAAGATGGGCGTAATCCGCTGCAGGCCTTGTCTGGCAAGGGCTGCAGCGGATTGTTCACATTTTGATCAAAAACGGCGAGTGGAGGGCACGTTCGTGCAGCAGGGATGAACAGTATGAACGTCATGGGGTGGACAATCTGTGCATAAGTCTGTGGAAAAGGCAGGAAAACCGGTATCGCCAGCTGTCTGGCGCCACTGACTCCTCAGGTTTTCCGAGTTTTCCACTGCATGACATAGGGTTGATCACAAGCGGCGGTTTTGCCCCCAGCCTGTGGGGAAAGGCTTGTGGATAAGGTGCGCATAATACGCTGCCGGCCTTATGGGCCGTGGCCTGTAGAGATTTGATCATTTTTTGATCAGGCATGCGTGCCTTGCCGAGATCACCGTGGCGCAGGCATGCTTCGATCCTTGTCCCCACGTCCTATCGATCAAGGAGAACAGCATGACGTCCACCGTATTCATTACCGGTGCCACTTCTGGCTTCGGCGAAGCCACTGCCCGGCGATTCGCCGAGGCCGGCTGGTCGCTGGTCCTGACGGGACGCCGCAAGGAGCGACTGGACGCGTTGTGCGCCGAACTGTCGGCCAAGACCCAGGTACACGGGCTGGTCGTCGATGTCCGCGACCGCCAGGCGATGGAAGAGGCGATTGCCAATCTGCCGCCGGCGTTCGCGACCCTGCGCGCCCTGGTCAACAACGCCGGCCTGGCCTTGGGGGTCGAACCTGCCCAGGCGTGCAGCCTGGACGAGTGGGAGACCATGGTCGACACCAACATCAAGGGCCTGATCTATACCACCCGCCTGTTGCTGCCTCGCCTGATCGCCCACGGGCGCGGCGCTAGCATCCTCAACGTCGGCTCGGTTGCCGGCAACTATCCCTATCCGGGCAGCAACGTGTACGGCGGCACCAAGGCCTTCGTCGGCCAGTTTTCCCTGAGCCTGCGCTGCGACCTGCGCGGAACGGGGGTGCGCGTCACCAACCTCGAGCCGGGCTTGTGCGAAAGCGAGTTCTCGCTGGTGCGCTTCGGGGGTGATCAGGCGCGCTACGATGCCACTTACGCTGGCGCAGAGCCGATCCAGCCGCAAGACATCGCCGAGACCATCTTCTGGGTGCTGAACCAGCCTGCCCACGTCAACATCAACAGCCTGGAACTGATGCCGGTGAGCCAGGATTGGGCCGGGTTCGCGATCGACCGGTCGCGCGGGGAGAAGTGAGGTAGGGTGAGGGGGCTGCGGGGAGTAGCGATCGCTGCCATCTCCGTCGTCCTGTCGCGTAGAGAACATGGGGATAGCTGGCAGGATCCGAAGCTTCATTGCTAATCGATTTTAGGGCCGCTTTGCGGCCCATCGCGGCCGGTCCGGCGCCCCGGCAGGGGCCGCTCCTACACCCGTAGTCCCACCGCGGGATTGCAGGCTATCGCGGTCACCTGTGGGAGCGGCCCCAGTGCCGCGATCGGCTCCGCAGGAGCCGCAGAGCCCGGCACCTCGGAGTAGCAGGCCGACGGCGTCTAAAGGCTTGCATCTTCTTCACGCCCCGCCAGATCCGCTTGCCGCTTGCCGCTTGCCGCTTACGGCTGCCCCTGCAACCCCGCCAGACAGGTCGCCAGGTGATAAGGCGTGGTCGAAGGCATGTCATGCCGACTGACCCGCCCTGCGCCATCGCGGCACTCATGCCACCCCTCGGCGGTGAGAAAGCGTGTCTCCAGCACCTGCAGCTGCCGCGCCAACGTCTCGCGCCAGGCGGGCCGCAGGGCCAGGGCGCGCACGTACTCGGCCTGGGCCCAGATGCGCTGGGTCGCGTCGATCACCTGCCCGTCGACACCAAGCATCGCCAGCACCGCACCGTCCTGCACGCCGACGCGCTCGGCATGGGCGAAACCGCGCGTGATCGAGGCATGCAGCGCGGTCTCGCGCAGCAAGGGGGAGGTGTCGAGCAGGAAGAACCACTCGAACTGATGCCCCGGCTCGAACCAGTTGTCCGCTGCCCCCCTGGGACGCTCCAGCATCACGCCGGTATCGGGGTCGACGAAGTCACGCTGCAAGGCCTCGCACAGCCCGATCAGCGCCTCCTGCACGGCCTCGTCCGCCCTGACCGCCAGGGTTTGCAGAAAGGCCTCGGCCAGGTGCATCTGCGGGTTCTGCAGCGGGCCGCTGCCCAGGTCCGACCAGTCCTCGCCCAGGCTGGCTTCATACAAGCCGTCGTCACGGGCGAAACGCTCGGCGACAACGCTCAGCGCACCCTCGAGGGTGGACGCGACCAGACGCTCGCCTACCTGGCCCCAATAATGGGCGCAGGCGAACACGATGAACGCGTGGGTGTAGAGGTCCTTGCGCCGATCCAGCGGCTGACCGTGCGCATCGATGCTGTAGAACCAGCCACCGTGCTCGGCATCGTGAAAATGCGTGCGCAACGAGCGGAACAGCGTGGCCGCCCGTTCAGCGGCACCGGGCTGCTCCAGGCGGCTGCTGAACAGGTACAGCTGGCGCGCGCATGCCATGGCGCGGTAGCGTACCACGGGCAAGGGACGATGCTCGGCGTCCAGGGCTTCATAGGGCAAGGCCATGTCCGCATTCCACCCCGGGCCTTGCCACAACGGCACGAGGGTATCGGCAAGGTGCTGCCTGAAGCGGTGCAGGCGGGCATCGAAGTCGGACGGGGCAGGTGAGGGCGTGGACATGAAGGCGCTCAGGACGGTCGGGCGGTGCGCCATGGTAGCAGAATCGGCCGCCGCGCGGCCTCAGCCTGGGTTGCCCAGCCCCTGCCAGTGACGGGCGCCGACGAAGATGAAGCGCAGCTGCTGGATGATTTTTTCCTGAGCGCTCAAGGACTCCGGCCATTCGACGTCCGGGGTGTCGATCAGCTCCGGCAGGGTGGCGAACACGGTCTTGACCACCAGGTCGGCCATCACCGCCAGCGCAGGCGCATCCAGATGCTGCCAGCGCGGCATGAGCGCCAGGTCGGTGGCCAGGTCCGAGCTGATGCCATGACGCAGACGGGCAATGGCCTGACGCACCACCTGGGACCCGCCGTATTGCTCGCGGGCCAGGAACAGGAACTGTGCCCGGTGGGCCGCGACCACGTCGAGGAAGATCCGTACCGACGCATCGGTAATGCCGCCCATTTCCAGTTCGTTCTGTCGCACCAGGCGAATGGTCTGGCGGAACGTGGCGTCTATGGCGCCGACCAGGGCCAGGCCCAGGGCGTCCATGTCCGGGAAGTGGCGGTAGAAGCCCGTGGGGACGATGCCGGCCAGACGTGCGACCTCGCGCAGGCTCAGGCTGCCGAAACCACGCCCGCTCTCCATCAACTGGCAGGCGGCATCGAGCAGGGCCTGTCGAGTCTGAAGCTTCTGTTCGGCGCGCGGCAGCATGGCGGGCAATCTGTGGCTGGTGTGGAACCGCACTCTAGAGAAAAGCACCGAGCCGGGTCAATGCAGGCTGAATCGAGTGTCCTGGTCCTGCGATGCGCTGCGCTCAACCCAGATGACCGGCCTTGCGCACACGCTCGGCGCCGCCTTCGGCGACCGCTTCGGCCCGTTCGAGCAGGCGATCGGCGCCGCCTTCGGCCACGGCCGTATCGCGTTCCAGCAGGCGGTCGGCCCCGCCTTCGGCAAGCTGTCCGGCGCGTTCGAGCAGACGGTCGGCACCGCCTTCGGTGAGAAAGACCTGGGCACTGTGCGTCGCGCGCACCTCGCCGAGGGTGGGCTGATCCGGTGCGGGCAGGGCGAGGGCCTGGGTCGACAGCAGGGACAGGCTCAGGCTGAGCAGCAAGAGAGATTTCATGGGATATGCTCCTGTAATGGGCAAGTGAAAGGGGGACGATGCCCATGCTACGCCGCACGTGCGTAACGAGAAGTGCATCCGGGTGATGGTGATCATCGACGCTGATGATGGTCGGCAGAGGCGCTCTGGCATGGGGGTTTGCAGCGCTCCGGGAGCAAGCGCGTGGTCAAGGGACGGGTACGGTGGTCTAGGCTGTAGGGGGCAAGCGCAAAAAAACCGTGATATCGCGCCTCGAATAAAACCTGACGGGATTTCGTCAGTCCGACGTAATACCACCGCTTTCGTCATCTTCGGCTTCGGCCCGCCATCAGGAGAACTTCGCAATGACGCGCCCTGCCCGAATCATCGCCTGGACCCTCGCCAGCCTCGTCGCGTTGCTGGCGGTGCTGGTGGTGATCATCGCCACCTTCGACTGGAATCGGGTCAAGCCGATGCTCAACGAGAAGGTGTCCGAAGCGCTTCATCGGCCGTTCGCCATCAATGGCAACCTGGCCGTGCGCTGGCAGCGCGAGCCTGAAGAAGGCGGCTGGCGCGCCTGGGTGCCGTGGCCGCGGTTCATCGCCGAAGACCTGACCCTGGGCAACCCGGACTGGGCCAAGGAGCCGCGCATGGTCGGCCTGGAGCGCGTGGAATTTCGGCTGTCGCCGCTGCCCCTGCTGGCGCAGCGCATCACCATCCCGCGCATCGATCTGACCAAGCCCGATGCGCAGCTGACCCGCCTGGCCGATGGCCGGGCCAACTGGACCTTCGACCTGGGGCCCAAGGACGAGAAGGCCGAACCGTCGAGCTGGGAGCTGGACATCGGTTCGATCCGCTTCGACCAGGGCAACGTGCGCTACGACGACCAGATGCTCAAGGCGAACGTGAAGGTGCAGATCGATCCGCTGGGCAAACCGATCCCGTTCAGCGAGATCGTTGGCAAGGAACGTGCGGAAAAGACCGGCAATGCCCAGGACTACGCGTTCGGCCTGAAGGCCGAGGGGCGTTACAAAGGTGAGCCGGTCTCCGGCACCGGCAAGATCGGTGGATTGCTGGCCCTGCGCGACAGCGACCAGCCGTTCCCTGTCCAGGCCGACGTCCGTGCCGCCGACACGCGGGTGGTCCTGGCCGGTACCGTGACCGACCCGCTCAACCTGGGGGCGCTCGATCTGCGTCTGCGGCTGTCGGGCAAGAGCCTGGGCAACCTGTACCCGTTGACCGGCGTGACCTTGCCCGATACCCCGCCGTATTCCACCGACGGCCACCTGACGGCCAACCTGCAGGACAAGCAGGGCATGCGTTTCCGCTACGAAGGGTTCAACGGCAAGATCGGCAACAGCGACATCCACGGCACCCTGGCCTTCGCCGCCAGCAAGCCCCGGCCCAAGCTCAGCGGCGAGCTGGTGTCTAACCAGTTGCTGTTCGAGGACTTGGCGCCGTTGATCGGTGCCGACTCCAACACCGAACAGAAGGCCCGGGGTGGCGCCAGCAAGCAACCAGCGGACAAGGTCTTGCCCGTGGAGGAGTTCCGCACCGAACGCTGGCGCGCCATGGACGCCGACGTGAAGTTCACCGGCAAGCGCATCGTGCACAGCAAGGAGCTGCCGTTCAATGACCTGTCGGCCCATGTGCTGCTCGAAGATGGCCTGCTGCGCCTGAACCCGCTGCGCTTTGGTGTCGCCGGCGGCAATCTGGAATCGCGCATCCGCCTGGACGGGCGCAACGTGCCGCTTCAGGGCCATGCCAAGCTCAGCGCCCGTGGTTTCAAGCTCAAGCAGCTGTTCCCGAGCTTCGCGCCGATGCAGACCAGCTTCGGCGAGCTCAACGGCGACGCCGACCTGCGCGGCCGTGGCAACTCGGTGGCGGCCTTGCTGGGCAGCTCCAATGGCGATCTGCGGTTGCTGATCAACGATGGGGCGATCAGCCGTAGCCTGATGGAAATCGCGGGCCTGAACGTCGGCAACTACCTGGTCGACAAGCTGTTCGGCGACGAAGAGGTAAAGATCAACTGCGCGGCGGCCGACGTCGGGATCAAGGACGGTCTGGCGAGCACGCGTGTGTTCGTCTTCGACACCGAGAACGCGATCATCTACGTCGATGGCAACGTCAACCTGGCCAGCGAGCGGATGGACCTGGAGGTCTCGCCCGAATCGAAAGGCTTCCGGCTGTTCTCCCTGCGTTCACCGCTGTACGTACGCGGGACCTTCGCCAAGCCCAATGCAGGCGTGAAGGCCGTACCGCTGGCACTGCGCGGCGCCGGCATGCTGGCCCTGGGTGCCACCGTCGGCCCGGCCGCCGGGCTGCTGGCCCTGATCGCCCCAGGGGACGACGTGCCGGATCAGTGCCGACCGCTGCTGGAGAAGGTGAAAGCGGGCAAGAAATGAGACAGAGGGGGCATGAGCGTGCTGGAGAAAAGGGGAGGGCGCTTGCGCCTGCCCCGGCCTCATCGCTGGCAAGCCAGCTCCCACACGGGTCGTGTGAACATCTGAAGGATCTGAGGGGCCCATGCCCCACACAGGCTGCGCGAAAGCCCGAAGAATTGAAGAGTCCATGATCCACTCACGCACTGGGCTGTCTTCGATCGCTAGCTACGGATGACAGCGTGGGGGCAACTGTCCTTTCCTACCCGGTAGATGCCCGACCGCATGGGCTGATGCGTGGGCCCTGCGGGCCCAACCGCGGCCGAGCCGGCACCTCGGCTGGGGCCGCTACACCCGTAGCTACACCGCAGTGTTACAGGCGATCACAGTACTGTGGGAGCTGGCTTGCCAGCGATAGCGTCGGTACAGCCCCAGCGCCTCACGCCAAACAAGCCTTGATGGAGCCGACATCTGATCAAGGCCCCGTATAGGCCTCACACCTGCGTGAACCGCCCCAATCGCTGTCGCAGCCGATCGTTCTCACTGCGCAACACGCGCACCTCCTGCAACAGCTCCAACGCCAGCGCCACACCTTCCCATTCCAGCTGCAGCTCATCACGCAATCGAGCGGCCCGCCGGGCCAGGTGCGGCGCCTGGTCATCGAAGCGCCAGTCGTCGGGCGTGCGCCCCGACGGTTCAACGATGCCGTGTTCGATGATTTCGATCACACAGTCCGCCGTCAGGTCGGCTTCCTGGCAAAGGGTACGCATGTCCAGTTGAACGATCAGGGTGCTGCTCATGATCAGCTACTCCATTGAGTCCTCGGGTTGAACGCGGCCTTGTCGGCCAGCTTGCTCCACAGTTCGCGGGTGTCGGCGTTGGACTGGCTGGGCATCACCACCTTGAGCTGAGCGTACAGATCGCCACGCTCGCCCTGCTTGGTGGTCAGGCCCATGCCCTTGACGCGCAGGCGTTGCCCGGTCTGGCTGTCAGGGCGAATGGTCAGGTTGATCTTGCCGGTCAGGGTCGGGACCGCCACCTTGGTGCCCAAGGCCGCTTCCCACGGCGCCAGGGGCACGGTGATGATCAGGTCATGGCCCTCGACATCGAACAGCGGGTGCGGCGCCATGCGCAGCGTCAGGTACAGGTCGCCATTGGCCCCGCCACCGATGCCCGGCGCGCCCTGGCCCTTGAGGCGGATGCGCTCGCCATCGGTCACCCCGGCCGGGATCTTGATGTTCAGGGTCTTGGTGGTGAAGCCGGTCCGCTGGCCCTGGCCATTGACCTGAGGCACCTGGAAGCTGACCTGCTTGGACTCCTTGCTCAGAGTCTCCTCGAGAAACACCGCCAGTTCCAGTTCCACGTCCTGCCCTCGTCTGCCCGCGCTCTGTTGTGGGCCACGACCGAAGGGGTTACCACCGCGCGCGCCGAAGATCGAACTGAAGAAGTCCGAGAAATCACCCTGCTCGAACCCGCTGTCGGCTCCACCGCGGCCTTGCCAGCCGGGAGGCGCCTGGAACGGCCGACCATGCTGGCCACCGTATTTGCGGATCTCGTCGAATTCGGCACGTTTTTCCGGGCTGCCAAGCACTTCGTAGGCCTCGTTGGCCTCCTTGAACTTGTCCTCGGCGTCCCGTTCCTTGCTGACATCGGGGTGGTACTTGCGCGCCAGCTTGCGATAGGCGGCCTTGATCGCCTTGTCGTCCGCCGTCGGCTCCACACCGAGTATCTTGTAATAGTCTTTGAAGTCCATCTAAGGGCTCACCCTCGAGAAAATAGGCGTTGCTGCTGAAGATAAGGGCCAAGCATAGCCTTTCAAGGTGCCTCGTGGGTGGATCTGGCGCAGACGATCGGTCTTGATTCTCGCGTTCACTCGCATACACTGCGCGGCCGTTTTGCCTCCGGACACCAGCAAGCATGTCAGATCACACCCCGGCCCGCGCCTGCGGCATCGACTTCGGCACCTCGAACTCCACGGTCGGCTGGCATCGACCGGGCGGCGACACCCTGCTCGCGCTGGAGGACGGCAAGATCACGCTGCCATCGGTGGTGTTCTTCAACCTCGAGGAGCGGCGCCCGGCCTATGGCCGCATGGCCCTGCACGAATACCTGGAAGGCTACGAAGGCCGGCTGATGCGTTCGCTCAAGAGCCTGCTCGGCTCCAAGCTGATCAAGCACGACACCAGCGTGCTGGGCACGGCCCTGCCGTTCAAGGACCTGCTGGGCCTGTTCATCGGTGAACTCAAGCGCCGCGCCGAAGCCTCAGCCGAACGCAGCTTCGACCAGGTGGTGCTGGGCCGCCCGGTATTCTTCGTCGACGACGACCCGGCGGCCGACCAGGAAGCCGAAGATACCCTGGCCGAAGTCGCCCGCACGCTCGGCTTCAAGGACGTGTCGTTCCAGTTCGAGCCGATCGCCGCGGCGTTCGACTACGAGTCGGGCATCGACCGCGAGGAGCTGGTGCTGATCGTCGACATCGGCGGCGGTACCTCGGACTTCTCCCTGGTGCGCCTCGCGCCCGAGCGCCATCAGCTCGACGACCGCCAGGGCGACATCCTGGCCACCGGCGGCGTGCACATCGGCGGCACCGACTTCGACAAGCAGCTCAGCCTGCAAGGGGTGATGCCGCTGTTCGGCTACGGCAGTCGCATGAAGAGCCAGGCCCTGATGCCCACCAGCTACCACCTGAACCTGGCCACCTGGCACACCATCAACGCCTTGTACGCGCAGAAGTCCCAGCTGGCGCTGGGCAGCATGCGTTACGACATCGAGGATGCCCTGGGCATCGACCGGCTGTTCAAGTTGATCGAGCAGCGCGCCGGTCACTGGCTGGCCATGGAAGTGGAAGCCAGCAAGATCGCCCTGACCGATGAGCCGAGCCGCCGCATCGACCTCGGTCGCGTCGAGCCGGGTCTGGTCGCCGACCTGACCCGTCCGCTGTTCGAGCAGGCCATCGACGGCTTGCTCGAGCGGGTGCGTGGCAGCGTGACCGATCTGCTGAGCAAGGCAGGCGTGAGCGTCGGTCAGGTCGACACCGTGTTCTTCACCGGCGGCTCCAGCGGCATCCCGGCCCTGCGCCAGAGCGTTGCCGCCATGCTGCCCAACGCCCGTCATGTAGAAGGCAACCGCTTCGGCAGCATCGGCAGCGGCCTGGCCATCGAGGCGCGCAAGCGGTACGGCTGAGGGCGGCGGCTTAACCCCCCTCAGACCAGCTCGATCCGCCGCAACTCGCTCTTGAGGTAGGCGTAGTAGATGGGCCCGGCCACCACGCCGGGCAGACCGAAAGCGGCCTCGAAGACCAGCATCGCCAGCAACAGCTCCCAGGACTTGGCGCGGATCTGGCCGCCGACGATGCGGGCGTTGAGGAAGTATTCGACCTTGTGGATAACGATCAGGTAGCCGAGCGCGGCGACCGCTACCCAGATCGACAACGACAGGCCGACGATGGTGATCAGGGTGTTCGACATCAGGTTGCCGATCACCGGCAGCAGGCCGAGCAGGAAGGTCAGCACGATCAGGGTCTTGGTCAGGGGCAGGTGCACGCCGAACAACGGCAGCACCAGCGCCAGGAAGATCCCGGTGAACGCGGTGTTGAGCAGGGAAATCTTGATCTGCGCGAAGACGATGTTGCGAAACGCCTGGACCAGCAGGTTGAGCCGTTCGAACAGCGCCGCCGCCAGGGGCTTGCGCCGTGACACGTCCGGCAGACGCTGCAGGGCGACGATGGCGCCCAGGATCATGCCGATCAGCAAGGTGACGAACATGTGCGCCGCGCCCTTGCCCAGCAGTTGCAACTCGCCCATGTGGCTCTTGAACCATTCGCCGATGGCTACCCGGAACTCCGCCGCGCTGGCGGGCAGGTAGCTGTCGATGAACGGCGGCAACTGCGCGCGTGCGCGGTCGACTACCACCATGAAACGGTCCAGCGAAGCGCCCGGGTTCTCGGCCTCGTGCAGCACGAAGCTGATCGCCCCGGCGAACAGCAACGCCAGGCTGGTGACCACCAGCGTGCCCAGCAGCGCCACTGCCAGCCAGCGCGCCCGTTGACCGGCGATCAAGGGCTGGAGCCGGGGCGTGAGCATGTTGACCAGTTCGAAGACCAGCAGGCCCGCCAACAGGCTCGGCAGCAGCTTCAACGGCAGCGCCAGCAACAGGCCGGCCCCCACGATGAGCCAACTGGCCTGGGTGATCTGGCGTGGGGTAAAGGTCATACAGCCTCGCTGTGCGGCGCAAAGGCAGCAGTCTGCCAGCCTTCACCCACCAGGCATAGCGTCTGCCTCAAGGTGTTTCAGGGTTTTTCAAACTGCAGGCCCAATGCTGGCCATCGCGATCGAACTCTTGAGACGCGCTGCGGTTCCAAACCAAACAGACCTGAACAAGGACCGGACCATGTACAAGCAGACCCTGGCAATCCTTCTGGCCGGCATGACCCTGGCCGCCTGCAGCAGCCGCCCTGAAAACCCGGTGGACTACGTCACTTACCGCGACCAGCCCTTGGTCAAGCAGGTGGAAAACGGCATGACCATGCAGCGCGTCATCGCCATCGGTGGCAGCCCGTCCTTCGTCAGCGACCTGCCCAATGGCGGCACCTGCAACGACTACATCCTGAACCATGAAGGCCAGCAGCAGCCGTACTACGTGCGCTTCGACGCCACCGGCCACGTGGATGCCAAGGGCTTCAAGACCTGCAAGGAACGCGAGCAAGACCGCAGAGCGACCCCAGGCGCCTGAGCCTGCAAGTCGCCGCGAGCACCCTGACCTGATTTCCTGGAGATAACGATGAGCAACGCTGAACTGACCGACATCCAAGTCCTGCGTGACCGTGCCCGCCAGCACGTGGAAAACGGCGCCGTCACCGAGGGTTACTCGGCGGACCGTGAAGAGATCCTGCGTCTGCTGAACGAGTCGCTGGCCACCGAACTGGTCTGCACCCTGCGCTACAAGCGCCACTACTTCATGGCCAGCGGCATCAAGGCCAGCATCGCGGCCGAGGAATTCCTCGAGCACGCCAACCAGGAATCCGAGCACGCCGACCGTCTGGCCGAGCGTATCGTGCAACTGGGCGGCGAGCCGGACTTCAACCCCGACAACCTGAGCCGCAACTCCCACGCCCAGTACGTCGCAGGCACCACCCTGCGCGAAATGGTCCTGGAAGACCTGGTGGCCGAGCGGATCGCCATCGACAGCTACCGCGAGATCATCAAGTACATCGGCGACAAGGACCCAACCACCCGCCGCATCTACGAAGACATCCTGGCCCAGGAAGAAGAGCACGCCGACGACATGTCGGACATTCTCGAAGGGCTGTGAGGGGCGAGCTTGGCTAAGCCTGTTGAGTGAGCCGCATGTCCGGTGTGGCTGACTCTACGGCCCCTGCGGGCCCGATCGCGGTCGGTCCGGCGCTCCGGCAGGGGCCGCTCTTACAGTTTGAACCGCGCTGCTGATCTATCAGACCGCCGCGTTCCCCTGTAGGAGCGGCCCCAGTGCCGCGATTGGGCCCGAAGGGCCCACCAGTCAGCCAACACCTTTGCATGACCAATACAAAGGTCCACGACGTGTCCCCATCACCGCCCTTGGGCTTCAATCCCCTCCCACAACCCTCTGCATAAACGTCAGATCCAACCACCGCCCAAACTTCACCCCCACCTGCGCCATCTGCCCGGTCACCACGAAACCCAACCGCTCATGCAACCGGATGGACGCCGCATTGCCACTTTCGATGGCGGCCACCATCACATGCTTGCCGCCAGCACGCGCCCGCTCGATCAACGCCTCCATCAGCACCGGCCCCAGGCCCTTGCCCCGCTGATCACCGCGCACATAGACCGAATGCTCGACCGTGTACCTGAACCCCTCGAACGGCCGCCAGTCACCGAACGAAGCGTACCCCAGCACGCCACTGTTATCGACGGCCACCAGGATCGGATACCTTTGTGCGGCACGCAGCTCGAACCATGCCTGGCGGTTGGCCAGATCCACGGGCGTCTCGTTCCAGATCGCCGTGGTGTTGAGTACCGCATCGTTGTAGATGGCGAGGAGGTCGGGGAGATCGTCTGGCAGGGCGTCACGCAGATGGTAGGTCATGGGTATGCTTCACGAAGGATCTGGGAACAGTAGGCCAAGCAGCCTGGGGTGGTGCTGCCAGGGATGGGCATGTGGCAGGTTTGCACACTAGCTCGACTCACCCCACCTGACCAGCAGAAGGTTTAGCCACCAGACCCTTTACTCTGATGGGATAATCAGGGCCTACGCGCAAGAACGTCGTTTTGCAGAAACACATCCCGTGCTACACGCCTTGGCGTACCTGGATCAGGGCACGTAAGGGCAGAGGGGCAAATCTGAACATCCTTGCAACATACTGCTGGCAACGTAAGCGTACGGTATACGACATTTGGCGCTATAATTGCGCCAAATGTCGTGCGAGGAGGATGCGCCATGATGTCCATCGAAACCGCCAAGGCCGGTGCTGCACGCAGGCCCACGGAATACCTGCTCAGCGGCAATTCCGACCAGTTGAGCAACGTCATGATCTACAAGCAGACCCTCAAGGGGTTCGCGCTCAAAGACGTACAAGACATGCTTTCCATTTCGCTTCTGTATTCGACTCAGAAAGTCCTGAGCCGTATCGTTGGCAGGTCCGTGAGGACGCTCCAGCGACGGGGCAGCACCGAGCAACCCGCGCAGCTCAACGCTCAGCAGAGCGCTATCGCATTCCAGTACGCCAAGGTGCTCGAGCACGCCATCACTGTCTTTGGAACCCAGGCGCTTGCCGAGGAGTGGCTGGGACGTCCATGCAAGTACCTGGATGGCGATGTGCCGCTAGATGTCATCGACAACCCGGTCGGCTTTCAGGCAGTCGAGGATTATCTGGAGCGAATTGCCCTGGGCGTCTATCAATGAATGGATTGCCCTGGGCGTCATCCTGGCGTGCCTGGCGCCTTGATCGTGAGATCTACAAAGCGTCCTGGGACAGTGGCATCGGAGCCCGAACGTTCGGCGGACGGTGGAATCCACCAGGTCGTACTGTCGTGTACGCCTCAGCCGACCCGGCCACTGCCATCCTTGAGGTCGCCGTGCATGCCGGTTTCGACACGCTTGATACCGTTGCCCATGTGCTCACGTGCTTCGAAGTACTGGATCACCGCCTGATCAAGGTCGTGCAACCCGAGGACGTTCCCAATCCTGTATGGCTGACGAGCGCTGCGGCTTCGCCCAACCAACAGAAGTTCGCCGATACGTTGCTCGCTGAGCATCCGTTCGTCCTGATTCCCTCGGCAGTAACCCGACACTCATGGAATCTGCTGATCAACTGCGAGCTCGCCGAGGGTCAATATCGACTGGTGAGCCAAGAACGGTTTGGTCTGGACACTCGGCTGATCACGTCTTGACCGCTCGCCGAACATTTTGACACACCCTTGTGACTTGAGTACCGTGCGCCACCGCAGTAGATTCTGCGGCACGGGATTGGCGTCCCGTTATCGGAAATCGGACACAGCGCATACGTGCGTCGTGTCTCGCATGGTTGCACCCTTTATGGGCGGAGCCGTGTGTGGGAGCCTCCGGGCTCACCGGGCTTCCGACCGGCAACGCCAACCCGCACGGCTCCGTCCACCCATATTGGCGTATGGGCACGGAGTGACATTTCGGAAGAGTTGCAAGGAGTCGCACCATGCTCGAGAAAGCCCTCCCAGACCCACCCTGCCTGTCGTTCAAGCCCCTCTCTTGCTGCCGAGAGGTGCGTTCATGAACCCACCATCCTTTATGCGTCCCGACCCTGGTACCCCGCGCCCCGTCACGGCGTGTGCGACCTTCGGCACCTGCAACCACGCCCACGAACCCACCTTCATGGTACGTGCGGGTATCGACAGCGAAGATGCGCTGGTGTGTGCCGTCGCCGCCTTGAAGGCCGCGTACGAGACCAATGCTACGGCTCTGGAGAAAGCGGACGAACCGCTGCGTAGCCTGTTGATGGCGACGGAGAATTCGTTGGAGAAAGGCCTGGCGTTGACCGAAGCCGTGTTGCACGGCATCGAAGCCAACTAGCCAGGCGTGCGCCCCCCGGGTGAGGGGGCGCACCGATCAGCGCGTCTCGATCAGCGGTTGAGTGGCCGCTTGCGCCGCACGACCTGATAGCTCACCGCGAGCACCAGGAACCAGATCGGTGTGACCACCAGCGCGGCGCGGGTGTCGCTTTCCAGGCTCAACAGCACCAGGATGAAGGCGAAGAACGCCAGGCACACGTAGCACATCACGCGCCCGCCGGGCATCTTGTAGGTCGAGGCCTGGTGCAGCGCGGCGCGGTGCTTGCGGTAGCTCAGGTAGGACAGCAGGATCAGCGTCCAGACGAACATGAACAGCACCGCCGACACGGTGGTGACCAAGGTGAAGGCCTCGACCACGTCCGGGATCAGGTAGATCAGCACCGCGCCGAACAGCAGGCACAGGCAAGAGAAATACAAGCCGTTGGCAGGCACCGCGCGCCGCGACAGGCGCCCGAACGCGCCAGGGGCGGCGCCTTCCTGAGCCAGGCCGAACAGCATGCGGCTGGTGGAGAACACACCGCTGTTGGCCGACGAGGCGGCCGAGGTCAGCACCACGAAATTGATGATGCTCGCCGCCGCCGGCAGGCCCGCCAGCACGAACAGCTCGACGAACGGGCTCTTGCCCGGCACCACGTCGCGCCAGGGCGTCACGGCCATGATCGCGATCAGCGCCAGCACGTAGAACACGATGATGCGGATCGGGATCGAGTTGATCGCCCGCGGCAACGTGCGCTCGGGGTTCTTCGCCTCGGCGGCGGTAGTGCCGACCAGCTCGATGCCGACGAAGGCGAACACGGCGATCTGGAAACCGGCGAAGAAGCCCATCAGCCCATGAGGGAACATGCCTTCGTCGTTCCACAGGTTGGCCAGCTGCGCAGTGCTGCCGCTCGGCGATTCGAACCCGGTGACCACCATGTACAGGCCGGTGGCGACCAGCCCGAGGATGGCGACGATCTTGATCAGGGCGAACCAGAACTCCATTTCGCCGAACAGCTTCACGGTGACTAGGTTCAGCGACAGCAGCACCGCGACGCAGGTCAGCGCCGGTATCCACTGAGGCAGGTCGGGGAACCAGAACTGCGAGTAGGCAGCGATGGCGATGACGTCGGCGATGCCGGTGATCACCCAGCAGAACCAGTAGGTCCAGCCCGTGAAGAAGCCGGCCCAGGGACCGAGCAGATCGGCGGAGAAGTCGATGAACGACTTGTAGTTCAGGTTCGACAGCAGCAGTTCGCCCATGGCACGCATGACGAAGAACAGCATGAAGCCGATGATCATGTAGACGAAGATGATCGACGGACCGGCCAGGCTGATGGTCTTGCCCGAGCCCATGAACAGGCCGGTGCCGATGGCACCGCCGATGGCGATCAACTGGATGTGGCGGTTGGTCAGGTTGCGTTGCAGGTGCTGGTCGTCAGCAGGACGGGAAGGGGTCCGGTTCATTGGCTGCATTCCATCGAGGCTCAGTCTTTTTGTCAGGGAAAGCCGCACAGGCTACCACGGCTCCCCGACAAGTGTGCGCGACGGATTGCCTCGACCGGGGTCGAGGCCTGGCAGGCCCGCGACGACGACTCAGGCGCTGGCCAGCACCCGACGGCGTACCAGCAGCTTGTCCACCAACCACATCGCCAGCATCGACACCCCCACCAGCGGGAAGGCCACGCCCAGCACCAGCATCACCCCGGTGGCCACCTTCCAGCGCGGCAGGTCGTGGCGCAGGGGCGGGACCCCCAGGCCACCGGCCGGCCGCCGTTTCCACCACATCACCAGACCGCTGACCGACCCCAGCAGCACCATCAGGCAGATCAGGCACACCACCGCCTGGTGCAGCGGGCCGTACAGCTTGCCCTGGTGCAGCATCACCCCCATTTCCGTGGCGCGGGCCGCCAGCCCATAGTCGCGCCAGCGCACGTCGGCCAGCACCTTGCCAGTGTACTGGTCGACGTGGAGCGTGGCGTCGTGGCGCGGGTCGTCGGCGAACACCGCAATGGTGAAGACGCCTTCGGCAGTGGTGGGCAGTGTGATGCTGTAGCCCGGCTCGACCTCGCGCGCCGTGGCGATGTCCTGGATCTGTTGCAGGCTGACCTGCGGTGCGGCAGGGCCGCTGGACATGCCGTGATGGCCGGCATGCTCGGCGTGCGCGCCGGACTGCGGCATCGGGGTGTTTTCCATGGCCCAGGGCACGGTCTGACGATGGGCGCTGTTCAGGTCGCGGGCCTGCTGGTCCGAGGTGGGCATGGCGTTCCACATGGCCGCCGGAAAGCGGTTCCACAGGTCCGCGTACTGCTTGCCCCAGAAGCCGGTCCAGGTCATCCCGCTCAGCAGCAGGAGCAACAGGAAACCCGCACCCCAGAAGCCGCTGACGGCGTGCAGGTCGCGCCACAGCACCCGCCCACGCGCGGCAGCACGAGGCCACAGCACGCCACCGGTGCGCCGACCGCGTGGCCACCACAGGTAGAGGCCGGACACCACCAGCACGATACCCCAGCCGGCCGCCAGCTCGATCAGGCGATCGCCCGTCGTGCCGATCATCAGCTCGGCATGCAGGCCGCGGGCGATGGCCTGCAGGTTGTACTTGCTGTCCTGCGCGCCCAGCACCGTGCCCTGGTAGGGGTCGACGAAGACGTTCAGCTCACGGCCGGCATCGTGCACCACGAACTGCGCGCTGCGTTGCGGGTTCAGCGGTGGCAGGTACTGCGCCACGTGGCCCTGGGGGTAGGTGTGCTGCACCGATGCCAGCAGGGCATCGGCGCTCTGCCGATGATGCCCGGTCTCGACCACCATCAGGTCCCGGTAGAGCAGCGGGTCCAGCTGTGGCTTGAACAGGTAGATCAGGCCGGTGATCGCCAGCAGGATCATGAACGGCGCGACGAACAGACCGGCATAGAAATGCCAGCGCCAGGCCAGGTTGTAGAATGAAATGCGTGACTCGCTCATGGAGCGCTCCCATCTGGATCAAACGGGGCGCGGTGACAGGACCGCGCCCACGGGTTCAGAAACTCAGGTCGACCTGGGTCCACAACGTGCGGCCCGGCTCGTTGACGGGTGTCGGGTCACTGGCCGGATATCCGAACCCGGCGTTGCCCGCCAAGTTCAGATGCTCGGCGTAGGCCTTGTCGAACAGGTTGTCGACCCCTGCGCTGAGCTTGACCTGCTTGCTCACCCGATAAGCACCATTGAGCGAAAACACGCCAAATCCGGCGCTGTCGCGGTAGTCCTTGCCCACCACGTTGCCCTGGCCCTCGGCGATGCGACGCTGAGGCGCCACTAGGCGCAGCAGGGCACCGGCACTCCAGTCATCGCGGGCATAGGTCAGGCCGAACCGGCTGTCCAGCGGCGGCATCTGCGGCAGGGCGCGACCGTCGCTGCTGTTCTTGCCCCAGGCATAGGCCAGCGTGGCGTCGGCCTTCCAGTGCTCGAGCAGCGTGTAGGCCACGCCCAGCTCACCGCCCATCACCCGCGCATCGACGTTGCTGGCGCGCGAGCGGGCCGCACCGGTCATGCCGGCCCGGTAGTCGAACAGGATGTAGTCGCGGATCTGCCCGGCATAGGCCGACGCCCAGGCTTCCAGGCGCTCGTCCTTGTAGCTCAGGCCCAGGTCGAGCTGGGTGGTCTTCTCCGGGGCGATACCCTCGAAGGCGTCCCGCGAACCTACCGGGCCGACGCCTGGCGAGAACAGCTCCCAGTAATCGGGGAAGCGCTGGGCATGGCCCAGGCCGATATAGGCGGTAGCGGGCAGCGCGGCGAGGTCGTGTTCCAGGCGCACGAACCCGCTGGGCAAGGTCTCGGCGCGTTCGCGGGTGCTGCTGGCGTCCGCCTGGCGGAAGTCGCGGGCGCTGGCCCGATCCAGGCGGGCGCCGCTGACCAGGCGATCGGTGTCGGTGGCGTGCCAGGTCAACTCGGCGAAAGCGCCATAGTTGTGGAAGTCGGCGTCCTGGGTCCAGGCCTGGCCACGGTGGGCATCCACGCCCATCCCGCCCCGTTTGCGGTGTTCGTTGCGCTGGGCATCGAGTCCGCCGATCAATTGCAGGTCGTCCCAGTGCCAGGTGGCCTTGAGCCGTGCGCCCAGGGAACGGCGGTCGACGTTGCTGACCATCGGCCGGCCCATCATGCCGCTGCCCGACGGGCGCCGCAGGCTGTAGTTGTCCATGACGTGGTCGGCGTAGTTGTACCAGACCTGCGCCTCGACCGAGTCGAGCACCTCGCCCAGGTTGGAACGTTCGAAGCGCAGGCCCAGGCTTTCGCGCTTGAACTGTGAGCCGTCCATGCCGCGCCCGGCGTAGCGGGCTTCGCCGTCGCCCCGGCCTGCGGTCAGCTCCAGCAGGGTGTCGGCGTCCGGGGTCCAGCCCAGGGTCGCATCGCCGTTCCATTTGTCCCAGCGCGACGGTACGTCGTCGCCATGGCCGTCCTCGTAGTCGCCGGCCCGCGACCGGTTGCCGACGAAGCGCGCGTAGGCCTGCTGGTTGCCCGCGGCGGCATCGAGACGTCTGTCGAGGCGGCCGTTGGAGCCGACCAGAAGACTTGCGTCGACCCGGCTGCCCAGTTCGCCGAAGCGCTCCGGGTCGCGCTCGAACAGCACGGTGCCCGCCGAGCCGCCTGGGCCCCAGATGACGCTTTGCGGGCCTTTGATGACCGTCAGCCGGTCGTAGGTCTGCGGCGAAATGTATGAGGTGGGCGCATCCATGCGATTGGGGCAGGCGCCGAGCATCAGGCCGCCATTGGTGAGGATGTTCAGGCGCGAGCCGAACAGGCCGCGCAGCACCGGATCGCCATTGGTGCCACCCGAGCGGATGGCCGAGAACCCCGGGATGGTCTTGAGGTAGTCGGCACCGTCGCTGGCCGGCACGGGCTGGCGTGGCGCCCTGGGGTCGGTGACCACGGTCAGGGGCGAGCTGGGCGCGACGGCGGTGATGACCGTGGGGCTGAGTTCGTCACTGCCACGCAGGGTGGCAACGGGCTCCGGGCCTGCCGCCAGGGCGAAGGGGGTGAGCAGCGAGCCGCAGAGCAGCGTCAGGGGTGCGCGCAACGGGCGCGCAGAAAGGTACGTGCAACCGGTCATGGGGATTCCAGTCGATCAGTCGGAAACGGGCGTGCGCCGCAGGCGCACACGCAGGTCGAAGGTTCAGACGTCGATCGGAGACGGTGGCGCGCGGCTTCTGGCGCCAGGGAAGACGGTGCGGGAGGCATGGCCGGGCAACGGCGGCAGCGCCGAGGCGATGGCAGGCGGCAGGCTGTGGCTGCCCAGTGGGCTCAGGGTGCCGGGCAGGGCGGGGCAGTTGAACAGCAGGCTGCAGTAGCCGCACTGTTCCCAAAGTACATGCACCTGAGGATCGTGCTGGCGCCCATGGTGCATCGCACCGTGGGCCTGCGGATCAGATGCTGGGGCCGCGTGTGCGTGCCCCTCTATGCCCGCGCCCAGACTCATGCCGGCGTGGTGATTCATCGGCATCGACTGAGCGATCAGAGGGCCGATGAAGATCATCCACATGGCGAACAGGCTCAGCCAGCTGCCGTTCACGCGGGGGTGATCGGAGCGGCGGCGAGCAGGTCGGCCGAGGGGCAGGCGCATCACGAAGGGTCAGGCGCGGTCAGTGGGCGTGCGGCTGTCCAGTGGCGGCCTTGGGCGGCTCGCGTTGCACCAGCACCTGGACGGTGACGTCACCGGCCTTTTCGAAGTGCAGGGTCAGCGGGAAGCGCTGGCCGTCGCTCAGCAGGGCACGATCCTTCGGCTGCATGAGCATGACGTGGTAGGCACCCGGCGCGAAGGTCAGGTCCTTGCCGGCTGGCACCACGACGCTCGGCACCGGTTGCATGCGCATCAGGCCATCGTCGGTCTGGACATGCGCATGCAGCTGCGCGTCGTCGGTGATCGGGCTGTCCACGCCCAGCAGGCGGTCGTCCGTCGTGGCGTTGTTGTGCACGACGAAGTAGGCCGCCACGCTGGGCGCATTGGGCGGCAGTTGCATCGACCAGGGGTGGGCGATGTGCAGGTCGCCCTGGGTGTATTCGTGGGCGTTGGCGAAGGCACCGGGCAGCAGCAGGGCGGCCAGGAACAGGGCGTGCTTGAGCATGAAAGGTTCTCCAGTGAGTGAGGTGCAGGACGGGTGTCACAGCAGGCTCACGCCATGGGAGAGGCACGTGGGTTGAGCGCCGGCCATAGCTGGCGAGGCGTGGGGCGCTCGCCGAGCGACGGTGTGGCATAGGCCAGCCAGCGCAGCGGTGGATGGCGCAGTTGCGGGGCATGACTGGGCAGGCTCAGCAGCGGCGCCCCGCCCAGGCAGCAACTGTGGTGCAGCTCGACCTTGCCCAGGTCGTGCGGTGTCAGGTCGAGCACGGCCTTGTCGAGCATGGCCAGGGTCTGGCGGTTGGCCTTGGCCGCGCCCGACAGGCTCGAACAGAACGCCCCCCACACCAGCTGCTGCGCCGCGTGTCGGGACGCGGCGGAGGACAGCGGCATGGCCAGCAGGTTGAACAGCACCGCGAAGCAGGCTATCCAGGCGATGTGCCGACGTGGGGGCATGGAGAGATCCGGTCAGGAATCAGGGTGGGATTGTAACGCCGAGTATACGCAAAAGAGTCCGGGGTGCGGTGACGTGCCGCACCCCGGTCGTATGAAAGGGACGTGTGCCTTACGCCGTCTTGCCACGGCCCAGCAGGCCGCGAACGGTTTCCTGCAGGTCCGCCGGCAGCACCACGACCTTGGCATTGTCGCTGCCGGCCAGGTGCTCCATGGCGCCGATGTAGCGCTCGCCCAGCAGGTACATGGCCGGCGTGGTCTCGCTGCCGACCGCTTCGCGCACCAGTGTGATGGCCCGCGCCGAGGCCTCGGCGAGGTTGATCTGCGCTTCGGCGTCCAGCCGCGCCGCCTGCAACCGCGCCTCGGCCTCGAGGATGGCCGCCTGCTTGGCGCCTTCGGCGCGGGTGACGTCGGCCTTTCGCTCACGCTCGGCAGCGGCCTGGCGCTCCATGGCGATCTGCATGTTCGGCGAAGGCTTGATGTCCTGGATCTCCACCGAACGGACCGTGACGCCCCAGTCCTCGGTCTGCTCGGACATGGCGTCGCGCAGGCGTGCCTTGATCTGCTCGCGGCTCGACAGTGCTTCGTCGAGGTCCATGGCGCCGACGATGGCACGCAGCGAGGTCATGGTCAGGCTGGTCACGGCGAAGGCGAAGTCCTGCACGCCGTAGGAGGCTTTCTGCGGATCGACCACCTTGGCGAAGCACAGGGCGTTGGCGACGATGACCGCGTTGTCGCGGGTGATGATTTCCTGCTGCTCGACGTCGAGGATGATGTCCTTGGTCGGCAGCCGATAGGCGACCACGTCCATGTACGGGATGACGATGTTCAGGCCGGGCTTGAGGGTGCTGTGGTAACGGCCGAGGCGCTCGACGATCCATTCCTCGCCCTGGGGCACGATGCGCACCCCCTTGAACACGGACACGAGCACGAAGAGGGCGACGGTGCAGACGACGATGAGACTGGTCATGGGGGCGAACTCCTTGTAGCGAGGGTCAGGCCCGCGTGATGCGGGCGGTGTTGCCTTCGATGGCGGTCAGGCGCACGCGCTCGCCCGCGGACAGGTCGGTGTCGGCCACGCAGACCCATTCCTCGTTGCCAAGGATCGGCTTCTGGAAACGGACCCGGCCCTTCTGGAACTGGGAGACGGGAGCGGTCAGCAACCCCACCTCGCCCAGCACGCTGTCGGCGGTCCAGCGCGTGTCCGGGGCCTTGCGGAACAGCCAGAACCACAGCGCGGTGGTAAGGCTCGAGAACAGCACCCACAGCAGGATCTGCACCGGCAGCTGCAGCGTCGGCATGGCCAGCGCGATCAGGGCGACCAGCACGGCGCCGATGCCGAACCAGAGGATGAAGAAGGTCGGGAGGGCCAGCTCCAGCAGGATCAGCGCGATGCCGAAGACCAGCCAGATCCACCAGTGCATGTCCATGGGGTGGGTTCCTTGAAGAGAGGGGGCGAAGTGTACGGCACAGGGTGGAAAGCCGGCCACGAGAAGGGGACGAAAACCGGGTAGGAGATTTCCCTGCTTTGAGCCCGGTCGTCGACGCAGGCGCCAGCAGGCGGACAGTCTGGGGGCCGTCTGCGAGCATACCGATGAGCCTATAGATATGGGAGCAACTGCCTCTTTAATGCTCGATACATGTCCGACCACATGGGCTGGTGTATGGGCCCTGCGGGCCCAATCGCGGCACTGGGGCCGCTCCCACAGGTGACCGCGATAGCCTGCAACCCTGCGGTGGGGCTACGGGTGTAGGAGCGGCCCCTGCTGGGGCGCCGGACCGGCCGCGATGGGCCGCAAAGCGGCCCTAAAATCGATTAGCAATGAAGCTTCGGATCCTGAGCTATCGTCATGTTCTCTGCGCGACAGCGCGGCGCCAAGGCGGCGGGCGGACTCCCACAGGTGCCCATTTCAAGCAGGCAATCGCACGATGGCAAAGCCGCCTGTGAGAGGTCGAGCGCTGGCCTGGCAGCTCTGAGGTGGGTGAACAGGCCCTATCGCTGGCAAGCCAGCTCCCACAGGTGCCCATTTCAAGCAAGCAATCGCACGCTGGCAAAGCCGCCTGTGGGAGCGGGCTTGCCCGCGATGACGTCCGCCCAGGCGCCGCCCTAGGCGATGCCCAGCGCCTCGGCCAACGTCTCGACGTCGAAGAACGCCCGGTCCACCGCCGGCAGGCAGGGCCGGGCCAGTACCAGCACCGGCACCCCGCGCTCGCGTGCCACCTCGAGCTTGGGCTCGGTGGCACCGCTGCCGCTGTTCTTGCTGACCAGCACGTCGAACTGCCCCCGCGCGAACAAGGCGCGCTCGTCTTCCAGGTAAAACGGCCCACGGGCACCGATCACTTCGCAGCGTGCATTGCCGGGGCAGGCCTCCAGCGCGCGCAGGGTCCAGAACTGGTGCGTCGGAATCTCGTCCAGGTGGCGCAACGGCTCCCGCCCCAAGGTGAACAGCGGTCGCCGGAACGGCGTCAGCGCGTCGATCAGCGCCGGCCAGTCGGCCACCTCGCGCCAATCGTCCTCGGGCCCTGCCTGCCAGGCCGGGCGACGCAGCGCCCAGCACGGGATACCGACGGCCGCCGCCGCGCGTGCCGCGTTGCCACTGATCTGCGCGGCGTAGGGGTGCGTGGCGTCGATCAGCAGGTCGATACGCGCCTCGCGCAGGTAGGCGGCCAGCCCCTCGGCGCCGCCATAGCCGCCCACACGTACCTGGCACGGCAGGTCCTCCGGCACCCGGCCGACCCCGGCCAGGCTGTAAATGTGCTCGGGTCCCAGGCGGCGGGCCAGGGCCAGGGCCTCGGTGACGCCACCGAGCAGCAGCAGGCGCGGCGTCATGCCACCCCCGCCTGGCCGACCAGGCCACCTTGACGGTCGATGGCGAACACCTCCACCTGCACACTGGGCGGCACCACGCTACGCGCGAAGGCCAGCGCGTGAGCGCAGACCGCATCGCCCAGTTCGATGCCTGCCGCCCGCGCCAGCGCCAAGGCCTGCTGGCTGGTGTTGGCGCCGACGATCTCGGCCTGCAGTGTGGCATCGGCGCCCAGCTGCGCCGCCCACCCGGCCAGTTGCGGCAGGTCGATGCTCGAATGACGGCTGTGCAGGTCCATGTGGCCGGCGGCGAGCTTGCTGATCTTGCCGAAGCCGCCGCACAGGCTCAGGCGTGCCACGGGGACCTTGCGCACGTGCTTGAGCACCGCGCCGACGAAGTCGCCCATTTCGATCAGGGCGATCTCGGGCAGGCCGTAGACCCGGCGCATGGTGTCTTCGCTGGCGTTGCCGGTGCAGGCGGCCAGGTGGGTGTAGCCATTGGTGTGGGCGACGTCGATGCCCTGGTGGATCGAGGCGATGTAGGCCGCGCAGGAGAACGGCCGGACGACGCCGCTGGTGCCGAGGATCGACAGCCCGCCCAGGATCCCCAGGCGCGGGTTCATGGTCTTGAGCGCCAGGACGTCGCCGTCTCGCACGTTGACGATGACCTCGAAGCCGCCGGCATGGCCGCAGGCCTCGGCCAGGCGCTGCAGGTGCTCGCCGATCATGCGCCGCGGTACCGGGTTGATCGCCGGTTCGCCCACCGCCAGCACCAGGCCGGGGCGAGTGACCGTGCCGACCCCGACCCCTGCGAAGAAGCGCACCCCCGGCTCGGCGCTCAGCCGCACCTCGCTGTACAGCAGCGCGCCATGGGTGACGTCCGGGTCGTCCCCGGCATCCTTGAGGGTACCGGCTTCGGCGCCCAATGGCGTGAGACGGCAGAATTCCAGGCGCATCTGCACCTCGCGACCCTTGGGCAAGGTGATGCGCACCGCGTCGTCACATTCACCCGTCAGCAGCAGGCGCGCCGCCGCCAGGGCAGTGGCCGTGGCGCAACTGCCGGTGGTCAGGCCGCTGCGCAGCGGCGCGGCCTGTTCGCGGGTCTCTTCACGCATCGAGAGGCTTGACCAGGTCGAGCAGGGTGATCGGCAACGCCTGGCGCCAGGTGTCGAAGCTGCCCAGCGGCTGGGCATGGGCCACGTGCAGGCGGGTCAGTTCGCCGCCATGAATGGCGCGCCATTGCGCCAGGGTCAGCTCGCTCTGCAGGGTGACGGCATTGGCGATCAGGCGCCCACCGGGCTTCAACTGTGCCCAGCACTGCGCCAGCAGGCCGTCGACCGTCACGCCGCCGCCGATGAACACGGCGTCCGGACGTGGCAGGCCCTCCAGAGCACCGGGTGCCTGGCCCCTGACCAGACGCAGCCCGGGGACGCCCAAGGCATCGCGGTTGTGCTCGATGTGCGCTTGACGACCCTCGTCGGCTTCGACGGCGATGGCCCGGCAGCTGGGGTGGGCACGCATCCACTCGATACCGATCGAGCCGCAGCCGGCGCCTACGTCCCAGAGCAGTTCGCCAGGGCGCGGTGCCAGACGGGCCAGGGTAACGGCCCGCACGTCGCGCTTGGTCAACTGGCCGTCATGACGAAAGGCGCTGTCCGGCAGGCCCACCACGGGTGACAACGGGAGCGCCGAGGGATCGGCCAGGCATTCGATGGCCATCACGTTGAGCGCCGCAACCTGTGCATGAGGCCACGCCGCGGCAGTGTCGCTCAGGTGCCGCTCCTCGGCGCCGCCCAGGTGCTCGAACACTTGCACGCGGCTCGGGCCGAAACCGCGTTCGCGCAGCAGAGCCGCAACCTGCGCGGGCGTCTGACCATCGTTGCTCAGCACCAGCAGGCGTACGCCGCTGTACAACTGGGCGTTGAGCGCCGCCAGAGGCCGGGCGACCAGTGACAGCACCTGCACCTCCTGCAAGGGCCAGCCCAATCGCGCTGCCGCCAGGCTGCATGAGGACGGCATGGCGATGACCTGCATCTCGCTGGCCTGGACCTCGCGCGCCAGGCTGGCGCCGACGCCGTAGAACATCGGGTCGCCGCTGGCCAGCACGCAGACCGGTTCACCGCGGCAGGCCAGGACCGGGGCCAGGGAAAACGGACGCGGCCATTCCAGTCGTTCGCCGATCACGCAGCGCGGCAGCAAGGCCAGCTGGCGCGCGCCACCCACGATGCGCGAGGCCGCCAGCAGCGCACGCCGTGCCTGTTTGCCCAGGCCACTGAAGCCGTCTTCTCCGATCCCCACCACCGTCAGCCAGGGCGTCATTGCATTACCTCGTCCATCAGAAGGGCGCGTGCCCCGATTCATTCGCCTCTTCGACCACTGGCTTTTCATGCCGATGGACAAAGCAGGCATAATACCGCGCCTTTCTACCCACCAGCGCACTTTCACGATTGTCGGATGCCCTCTTGAAGCCGGTCCTGCCTCCCGTCGTCTCACCCCGCCCCTCGGCCTGTCCGGGGTTGTGGCGTATCGTCGGCGCGCGTGACGGCGGCATCTGCCGCATCAAGTTGCCCGGCGGCGTGCTGTCGGCCGCGCAGGCCGATGCCGTGGCCGAGGCGGCCCAGCGGTTCGCCGGGGGCGTGATCGAGGCGACCAACCGCGGCAACCTGCAGATTCGCGGGGTCGGTACCGACCACCAGGGCTTGATCGAGCCCTTGCTGGCCGCCGGCCTGGGCCCGCGCGAGGCGGGCAGCGACGATGTGCGCAACCTCATGCTCAGCCCGCTGGCAGGGCTGGACCCGGCCGCGCTGTTCGATGCGCGACCCCTGGCTGAACAGATTCTTGCCTTGCTGGAAGGCACGCCGCGTTTCCACCAGCTGTCGGCCAAGTTCGCCGTGCAGCTGGACGCGGGTGAAACCCTGGCGATGCTCGCCCACCCCCATGACCTTTGGCTGTCGGGCCTCGAACTCGACGGGCAGCCCTGGCTGGCCTTCGGCCTGGCGGGCTGCCCGGCGACCGATGCGCCACTGGGCGCGGTGCCGTTGAACGAAGGCCTGAACCTGGTGAGGGCGGTACTGGCGCGGTTCCTTGACCTGGCCAGCCTGGAGCAGACGCGCATGCGCCAGTTGCTCGAGACGTGTCCTGCCGCGCACTTTCTTGCAGGGCTCGGGTTGCCCATACGCTGCGACGAACCCGTCCGTGCGTGGCGCCGGCCGGCCCAGGCCGCGTGCTGGCTCGGGGTACTGCCCCAGCGCCATGGTCAGGCCCTGGGCCTTGCGCCGCCGCTGGGGCGGTTGACCCCGGCCATGCTGCGCGGCGCGGCGCAGCTGGCGCGCGTCCATGGCGATGGCAGTCTGCGGGTGACCCCTTGGCAAAGCCTGGTCGTGCCCAATGCCAATGCCAAGGCCGCGTCGCTGATCGATGCGCAGGCGCAGGCGCGCCAGCTCGGTCTGTTGACCGGGCCGGACCAGCCTCTGGCGCAACTGATCGCCTGCACCGGCTCGGTGGGCTGCGCCAAAGGGCTGGCCGACACCAAGGGCGATGCCACGATTCTAGCCGACCTGTTGCCCCCGGGCGCGCCGGGCCGCGTGCACCTCAGCGGCTGCGCCCGCTCGTGCGCCGCGGCCCATGTCGCCCCCGCCACCTTGCTGGCCCGCGCCCCGGGCCGCTATGACCTGTATCTGCGCGATGCGCGCCTGCCGGGCTTCGGTGCCCTGCGCGCACGCGACCTCACCTTGAACGAAGCAGGCGCCATGCTCGACCTGCCGACGGAGCACCCCGATGATTGACTACATTCGCGACGGTCAGGAGATCTATCGCAATTCCTTCCGCATCATCCGCGAGGAGGCGCGCCTGGACCGTATTCCGGCCGACCTGGAAAAACTTGCGGTCCGGGTGATCCACGCCTGCGGCATGGTCGACGCCATCGACGGGCTGCAATTCTCGCCAGGCGCGGGCCAGGCTGGGCGTGACGCCCTGGCCAAGGGCGCGCCGATCCTCTGCGACGCGCACATGGTGGCCGAAGGGGTCACCCGCGCCCGCCTGCCGGCCAACAACCCGGTGATCTGCACCCTGCGCGACCCCAGCGTGCCCGGCCTGGCCAAGGATGTCGGCAACACTCGCTCAGCGGTGGCCCTGGAATTGTGGCGTCCTCATCTGGAAGGCAGCGTGGTGGTGATCGGCAATGCCCCGACGGCCTTGTTCTACCTGCTGGAAATGCTCGATGCAGGCGCCCCGAAACCGGCCCTGATCCTGGGCTTCCCGGTCGGCTTCGTCGGCGCGGCCGAGTCCAAGGCCATGCTGGCGGCCGACAGTCGCGGCGTGCCGTTCGTGATCATGCAAGGGCGCCTGGGCGGCAGCGCCATGGCCGCCGCCGCGGTCAACGCCCTGGCCACGGAGGTGGAGTGATGGGCGCACGCGGACGACTGTTCGGGCTGGGGGTAGGGCCCGGCGATCCGGAACTGATCACGGTCAAGGCGCACCGTCTGCTGCGCGAGGTCGCGGTGGTGGCGTACTTCGTCGCCAAGGGCAAGCGGGGCAATGCCTTCGGCATCATCGAGGCGCACCTGACGGCCGAGCAGACCTTGCTGCCGCTGGTGTACCCGGTGACCACCGAGGCGCTGCCGGCGCCCCTGTCCTACGAGCAGGTGATCAGCGACTTCTACGACGAGGCCAGTCGACAGGTCGCGGCGCACCTGGACGCCGGGCGCGACGTCGCGGTGATCTGCGAGGGCGACCCCTTCTTCTACGGCTCGTACATGTACGTGCACGATCGGCTGGCGCAGCAGTACGAGACCGAGGTGGTCCCGGGCGTGTGCTCCATGCTCGGCGGTGCCTCGGTGCTCGGGGCGCCCCTGGTCTACCGCAACCAGAGCCTGTCGGTGCTCTCGGGCGTGCTGCCCCATGACGAACTCAAGCGCCGCTTGGCCGATGCCGATGCGGCGGTGATCATGAAACTGGGCCGCAACTTCATCAAGGTCCGCCAGGTGCTGGTGGAGCTGGGCCTGGACGGGCGTGCGCTGTACGTCGAGCGCGCGACCATGGGCAACCAGAAGATCGTGCCGCTCGAAGCGGTCGATCCGCAGTCTTCGCCTTACTTCTCGCTGATCATCGTGCCGGGGGAAAAATGGCAGGGCTAACCACGCGCAAGGCACCGGCCATCGTCGTGCTCGGCCAAGGTGGCCTGGCCGCCGCCCGGCAGATCCAGGCGCTGTACCCGCAGTCCCAGGTGCATGGCCTGGTCGGGCGCGTGGAGCAGGCCGATGTCGGTTACACGGCCTTCGGCGACACGCTGCGCGCCCTGTATCGACAGGACACGCCGATCATCGCCTTGTGCGCGGCGGGGATCGTCATCCGGGCGCTGGCCAGCCTGTTGAGTGAAAAGGACCACGAGCCGCCGGTACTGGCGGTGGCCGAAGACGGCAGTGCAGTGGTGCCGCTGCTCGGCGGGTTGGGCGGGGTGAACGTCATGGCGCGCGAGATCGGCGCGGCGCTGGCGGTGCCCGCGGCGATCACCACCAGTGGCGAACTGCGGTTCGGCACCTGCCTGCTCAATCCGCCGAGCGGCTATGTGCTGGCGGACCTCGAGCAGGGCAAGCGGTTCGTGTCCGACCTGCTCGGGGGTGAATCACTGCGCATCGAAGGGCAGGCTCCCTGGCTGGCGCCTGCACGGCTGCCGACCGACGCGCAGGCACGCCGCACCCTGTATGTCGGCTGCGAGGCGCGCCCGGCGAACCGCGACGAATTGCTGATCCATGCGCGTCAGGTGGTGGTGGCCCTCGAAGGCCCTGGGCCGACGCTGGTCGCGGAGGTTCGCCAGGCGCTGTCCCAGGCCGCCTTGGCCGAGCCGGCCGTGGCCTGCCTGGTGGCTGGCGCGCAGCACATGGCCGAGCCGAGCCTGCACGAGGCTGCACGCGCCTTGGGTGTGCCGCTGCGCTTCGTGTCCGGTGATGTCCCGGCCGAGGTCTTGCTAGCCCAGGCTTTGCCGGAGGCACGCCGCATCACCACCGACGTCGCCGGTGTCGCGCTGGCCGTGGCCGCGCAGCCGGTGGCGCCCGAGACGGTAGGGCGTGCCCGCGGACGTCTGGCGGTCATCGGCCTCGGGCCGGGCGCCGCCGACCTGATGGTGCCCGCGGTCAAGGCCGAGCTGGCCCGCGCCAACGATGTGCTGGGCTATGAGACCTACGTGCGCATGGCCGGCCCGTTCCGTCCGGACCAGGTGCTGCACTGCACCGACAACCGTGAAGAGATGCAGCGCGCGCGGCACGCTTTCGAACTGGCCGCCCAAGGCCGTTCGGTGGTGGTGGTGTCGTCGGGCGATCCGGGGGTGTTCGCCATGGCGGCGGCGGTGATGGAGGCCCTGCACGCGTCGAGCGATCCGGCCTGGGCCAGGGTCGAGCTGGAGGTGCTGCCGGGCGTGTCTGCCTCGCTGGCCACCGCGGCCCTGTCGGGCGCGCCCTTGGGGCATGACTTCTGCGTGATGTCGCTGTCCGACAACCTCAAGCCCTGGTCGATCATCGAGACCCGGCTGGACCTGGCGGCCCAGGCCGACCTGGCCCTGGCGTTCTACAACCCCATTTCCCGCGCCCGCCCCTGGCAGTTGGGCAAGGCCCTGGACGTGGTGCGCCGTCACCGCGACCCGGCGACGCCGGTCGTGCTCGGCCGCGACGTCGGCCGCCCGGCCCAGGCATTGCGGGTGGTGACCCTGGGCGAGCTGGTGCCGGACATGGTGGACATGCGCACCATGGTGCTGGTGGGGTCATCGACGACCTGCACCTTCGCACGCGCCGAGGGTGGGGTGTGGGTGTATACGCCACGCTGGTATGGCAGCAAGCCGTGAGTGTCGGGCGGTCTGACATCGGTTGGTGATGGGGACTGTGGGAGAGGGGCTGGCTTGTGAGGGCTGGCAGTGACTGGCCTGGCCCTATCGCGGGCAAGCCCGCTCCCACAAGCTGCTTGCGCAGCCATGCCTACACCGACGGCTACAGAAGTCTGGGTGGGAACTGGCTTGCCAGCGATAGGGCCCTGCCAGGCGCCGCATGCGTCGCAGGTAAGCCCACACATCGGCCAATGCGGTCGGGCATGTACCCAGTAGAAAAAGACAGTTGCTCCCACGAGCTGCTTGCGCAGCCATGCTTACATGACGGCTGCAGAGGTCTGGGTGGGAGCTGGCTTGCCAGCGATAGGGCCCTGCCAGGCGCCGCCTGCTTCGCAGGTAAGCCCACACATCAGCCAATGCGGTCGGGCATGTACCGAGTAGAAAAAGACAGTTGCTCCCAGAGGGGGCTGCATTTCAAGCCTGCATCCCAGCGGTTATTTGCTCGTGAACCGGTCCTGTGGGAGCGGGCTTGCCCGCGATGAGCCCCCAGGGCGCTTGAGCGTTTGGCAGGTGCCTCACGACGTGCGCTTTCCCGCCTGATACGCCCGCTGGCTGACCCAGTGCTGCACCAGTTCGCGCAGTTGCGACAGCTCCACCGGTTTGGCCATGTGCCCGTCCATGCCGGCCTGCAAGGCGCGGTCCTTGTGTTCGGACAGGATGTGCGCGGTCAGGGCCACGATCGGGGTGCGGGGGCGCTGCTGCTCGGCTTCCCAGGCGCGCAGCCGTTCGGTGGCCGAAAAGCCGTCGAGCACGGGCATCTCGCAGTCCATCAACACCAGGTCGTAACGTTTGCGCTGCATGGCCTGCAAGGCTTCCTCGCCGTTGCTGGCGGTGTCGGGCTCCAGGTTGAGCTTGCCGAGCATGCCGCGGATCACCTTGGTGGAGATGCTGTTGTCTTCGGCCACCAGGATGTGGAAGTCGCGGGGCAGCTCCGGTGCCGAGGCGCCCTCGACGCCGAGGGGCAGGGCGGCTTCCCGGCCACGCTGCGCCAGCTCCTCGGCCAGGGTGGTCTTGAGTGTGTAGCCGGCCACCGGCTTGGCCAGGATGCGCTTGATGCCGGCGTTGCGCGCGACCACCCGGCTTGGGGCATTGCTGATGCCGGTGAGCATGATCACCAGGATGTCATGGTTCAGGCTCGGGTCTTCCTTTATCCGGGCCGCCAGGTGCATGCCGGTCATGCCCGGCATGTTCTGGTCGAGCAGCACCACGTCGAAGTAGTCGCGCAGGTGCGCCTTGGTGCGCAGCATCGCCAGGGCCTCCTTGCCCGAGGCCACCGCACTGACGTTCATGCCCCAGGCGCTGCACTGCTGGACCAGCACCTTGCGACAGGTCTCGTTGTCGTCCACCACCAGCACCCGTGCATCGCGCAGCGACTCGTCCAGGTCGGTCGGCGATTGTTGCAGGCGCTTCGGGTCGAGCGGCAGGGTCAGCCAGAGGGTATTGCCCAGTCCACGGGTGCTCTTGATGTTGAACTCACCCTGCATCAGCCCCACCAGCTGCTTGGCGATGACCAGCCCCAGATGCCCGCCCAGTTCGTGGTCGGACAGGAAGTGCCGGCTGTGCAGTTCGGACTGCAACAGCGCCTCGCGCTCGACCTCGGGCATCGGCGCGCCGTTGTCCTGCACCGCGATACGCAGCCGTGGTGACTCGCCGCGCTGCTCGAGTGCCACCGCCAGCAGGATCTCGCCTTGCTCGGTGTTCTTGAGGGCGTTGTCCAACAGGCTCGACAGCGCCTGGCGCAGGCGCGTCGGGTCGCCGCTGATCACCTTGGGCACCAAGGGATGGGTGAAGCTGATCAGCTCGATGTCCTGCTGTTCGGCCTTGGCGCGGAAGATGTCCAGGCAGTCCTCGAGCAGCGCGTTGAGGTCGAACTGCACGTCGTCGAGTTCGATCTGCCGCGATTCGAGCTTGGAGATGTCGAGGATCTCGTTGATCAGCGTCAGCAGCTCGTTACCGGCGCTGTGGATGGTCTGCACGTAGTCGCGCTGCTTGACCGACAGCGGTGTGCCCAGCAGCAGTTCGGTCATGCCCAGCACCCCGTTCATCGGCGTGCGGATCTCATGGCTGATCTTGGACAGGAACTCGGCCTTGGCATTGGTTTCGGCATCGCTGGCGGCCAGGGCCCGGCTGGCGCTGATGCGCGCCAGGCTGATCTTGCGCAGGCGCTCGCCCACGGCCATGTTGAACAGCACGCCGCTGATCACCGTCATGCCCATCAGTGTGCACAGCAACCAGGGCATGGGCGTACGGGTGAACGCCAGCAGGGCCGGCAGCAGCACCAGGCCGCCCAGGGTAAACACCAGCATGGCGGCGATGAACAGGCGGGCAGGGGCATAGCCGCGGTGGCCATGGTAGATCGCCACCGCCAGCATGCTCAGGCTGCCGAGGGCCAGCAGGCCATAGGTCATCAGGTTCAGCGGCAAGGTGTCGACGAACAGCAGGACCAGGCCGCTGATACCGGCGACCAGAATCTCGACCTGCAGCAGCCGATTCAAGCGTGCCGATTGGCAGGGAGCGAAGAAGTGCTGGGTGAAATACAGCCCGGACATGCCTGCCAGCACCAGCGTCAGGTAGGCCGCCGGCGTCTGCGCGGTGTGCCAGAGGTGCCACCAGGGGCCGCTGAGGTTCAGCAGGATCAGGGCGCTGAGCAGCATCAGCCCGTGGTACAGCGCCAGCACCAGGCAGGTGCTGGAGCGCGAATGGAAGAAGCGGATCAGGTTGTGCAGGATCAGCATCACCAGCCCGCCGAACAGCATCCCGAACAACAGCGGCTGGAATTGATGGGCCGCAGCGACCGCAGCGGTCTCCAGGGTGATCGCCGGGCGCAGCTGGTGTTCGGAGACCAGCCGCAGGTAGATGTCCAGGGGACGGTCGGCGTTGGGCAGCGCCAGCACATGGTCGCTGCTGCGCAAGGTCGGGCTGCTGCCGGTCGTGTCGCGCCCATGGTGCAGCTGGCGCACCACGGCCTGGCCGTCCAGGGCGTACAGGTCCAGGCGCGAGAGATCGGGGGCGAAGATCCGCAGCAGGCGTTCCTGCTGGCCGGGTTCGAGTCGGTAATGCAGCCACAGGGCTTGGTCCGGCAGGGCGGCATCCAGCTCGTTCAGGCGCAGGGGGCTGAACTGGTGGCGGTAGCGATCGGAACGCACGTCGCTCAATTGCAGGTTGGCCTGCTCGTCGAGCAGCACGGCCCAGCCGTCGCCTTGGTTGGCGGTGGCCGGCGGCAGGCAGAGCAAGGTCAGCGCACTGAAGATCAGGACAATGGCAATCCGAAGCCGACGCACGACGAGTTCCCTTCTTTGCTAGGTGCCGGGGTCGCCACTATGCGTGGCATACCAAGGCGAAGGCAAGGCCCGGGGAGGGCCTTGCGACGAACCGGGGACAGCGCGTGACGGGTCTTGCGTTGTCCGGTCCGCAGGCGATCAGTGCTGCTCGCCACGCTCACGGGCAATGGCACGGTAACCGATGTCACTGCGGTAGAAACCGCCGTCCCAACGGATCTGCTTGGCCAGGCGGTAGGCCTGTTGCTGGGCCGCCTCGACCGTCTCGCCCATGGCCGTGGCACACAGTACGCGCCCGCCACTGGTGACGACCTGGCCGTCTTTCAGTGCCGTACCGGCATGGAAGACCTTGCCTTCGAGCGCCGCAGCAGCGTCCAGGCCGCTGATCGGGGTGCCCTTGGCATAATCGCCGGGGTAACCGCCGGCAGCCAGGACCACGCCCAGGCTCGGCCGTGGGTCCCACTGGGCTTCGACCTTGTCCAGTGCCTTGGCGAACGCCGCTTCGATCAGCAGCACCAGGCTCGACTCCAGGCGCAGCATGACCGGTTGGGTTTCCGGGTCGCCGAAGCGGCAGTTGAACTCGATGACCTTGGGGTTGCCGGCCTTGTCGATCATCAGGCCTGCGTAGAGGAAGCCGGTGTAGACGTTGCCTTCCTCGGCCATGCCGCGCACCGTCGGCCAGATCACCTGGTCCATGACGCGCTGGTGCACCTCGGCCGTCACCACGGGGGCGGGGGAGTAGGCGCCCATGCCGCCGGTGTTCGGGCCGCTGTCGCCGTCGCCGACGCGCTTGTGGTCCTGGCTGGTGGCCATCGGCAGCACGTTGTGGCCGTCGACCATGACGATGAAGCTGGCTTCCTCGCCGTCGAGGAACTCCTCGATCACCACCCGCGAACCGGCGTCACCGAAGGCGTTGCCGGCCAGCATGTCGCGCACGGCGGCTTCGGCTTCTTCCAGGGTCATGGCGACGATGACGCCCTTGCCTGCGGCCAGGCCATCGGCCTTGATCACGATCGGCGCGCCTTTCTCGCGCAGGTAGGCCAGCGCCGGCTCGATCTCGGTGAAGTTCTGGTAGTCGGCGGTCGGGATCTTGTGACGGGCCAGGAAGTCCTTGGTGAAGGCCTTGGAGCCTTCCAGCTGCGCCGCGCCCTTGGTCGGGCCGAAGCAGTCCAGGCCACGGCTGCGGAACAGGTCGACCACGCCGATGACCAGCGGGGCTTCAGGGCCGACGATGGTCAGGTCGACGTTCTGCTCGGCGAAGTCGGCGAGCTGCTCGAGGGCCGTGACGGCAATGTCGACGTTCTCGCACTTGGCTTCGGTGGCGGTGCCGGCGTTGCCTGGCGCGACGAAGACTTTTTCGACGCGGGGGTCCTGAGCGACTTTCCACGCCAGCGCGTGTTCGCGACCGCCATTGCCGATGATCAAAACTTTCATGTCAAAACCTCGAAATCTGTCGAACGGGAAGCGTTGCTTCGCGCGGTACGAGGTCGCAATGAAGTAGGTAGATGCCAGGCGGGGCCGGTTTCGCTGAGCGCAGTTGCCTGATGGCAATGAGCATCGGCGGAACCGGCCCCAACGCAGCAGATGCCTGCTTCAGTGCGGCCGATTGCGTTGAGTCAGTGGCGGAAGTGGCGCATGCCGGTAAATACCATGGCGATACCCGCTTCGTCGGCCGCGGCGATCACTTCGGCGTCACGCATCGAGCCGCCTGGCTGGATCACGGCGCTGATGCCGACCTTGGCCGCATTGTCGATGCCGTCGCGGAACGGGAAGAACGCGTCCGAGGCCATGACCGCACCCTGCACCTGCAGCCCGGCGTGCTCGGCCTTGATGGCGGCGATACGGGCGGAGTTGACGCGGCTCATCTGACCGGCGCCGACACCGATGGTCTGGCGGTTCTTGGCGTAGACGATGGCATTGGACTTGACGAACTTGGCCACTTTCCAGGCGAACACCAGGTCGTGGATCTCCTGCTCGGTCGGGGCACGACGGGTGACGATCTTCAGGTCGTCGGCGGTGATCATGCCGTTGTCGCGGCTCTGCACCAGCAGGCCACCGTTGACCCGCTTGAAGTCCCAGCCGGCGGCACGCTCGGCCGGCCACTGGCCGCACTCGAGCAGGCGCACGTTCTGCTTGGTGGCGACCACGTCGCGGGCGGCCTGGGAGATGCTCGGGGCGATGATCACTTCGACGAACTGACGCTCGACGATGGCCTGGGCGGTGGCGCCGTCCAACTCGCGGTTGAAGGCGATGATACCGCCGAACGCCGACTCGCTGTCGGTGGCGTAGGCCAGCTCGTAGGCCTGGCGAATGCCGCCTTCGGCGTCCAGGGCAACGGCCACGCCGCAGGGGTTGGCGTGCTTGACGATCACGCAGGCCGGCTTGGTGAAGCTCTTCACGCATTCCAGCGCGGCGTCGGTGTCGGCCACGTTGTTGAACGACAGTTCCTTGCCTTGCAGCTGCACGGCGGTGGAGATGCTGGCTTCGCCCTTCTTGGCCTCGACGTAGAACGCCGCGCTCTGGTGCGGGTTCTCGCCGTAGCGCATTTCCTGCGCCTTGACGAACTGGCTGTTGAAGGTGCGCGGGAACTCGCTGCGCGCGTCGGTGGCCAGGGTCTCGCGGGACTGGTCGATGGTGCCCATGTAGTTGGCGATCATGCCGTCGTAGGCGGCGGTGTGCTCGAATGCCTTGAGCATCAGGTCGAAGCGCTGGGCGTAGGTCAGGCCACCGGCCTTGAGGCCGTCGATCACGCTGGCGTAGTCGCTGGCGTTGACCACGATGGCCACGTCCTTGTGGTTCTTGGCCGCCGAGCGGACCATGGTCGGGCCGCCGATGTCGATGTTCTCGACCGCCGTCGGCAGGTCACAGCCTGGCTTGGCGATGGTCGCTTCGAAAGGGTAGAGGTTGACGGCCACCAGGTCGATCGGCTGGATGCCGTGCTCGGCCATGATGGCATCGTCGGTGCCGCGGCGGCCGAGGATGCCACCGTGGATCTTCGGGTGCAGGGTCTTGACCCGGCCGTCCATCATTTCGGCGAAGCCGGTGTAATCGGCCACTTCCACCGCGTCGACGCCATTGTCCTTGAGCAGCTTGTAGGTGCCGCCGGTCGACAGGATCTCGACGCCCAGCTGTTGCAGTTCACGAGCGAATTCGAGGATACCGGTCTTGTCGGAGACGCTGATCAAGGCGCGGCGGATCGGCAGGCGGGTAGTCTGGTCGGTCATTTCGGATTCCATAACGCGGTGGAGTCAGCAAAAAAGGCGACCTCATCGAATGGGAGTCGCCTTTTCTGGTTGGGATTGGGTTACAGCAGATCGTACTGCTTGAGCTTCTTGCGCAAGGTGCCCCGGTTGAGTCCGAGCATCTCGCTGGCCTTGGTCTGATTGCCCTTGACGTAGTTCATCACGCTTTCGAGCAGCGGCGCCTCCACTTCGGAGAGCACCAGGTTGTACACGTCCGTGACGGTCGCGCCTTCGAGGTGGGCGAAGTAGTTGTGCAGCGCCTTTTCCACGCTGCCGCGCAGGGTCCGGCCCTCTTCGCTCGGCGTGTTCAGGTGCTGTTTGAGGTTGACGTTGTCGCTCACGGGCGTTGTTCCACTCACTAAAGTCTCGGTCATCATCGTCATGCGGCCACCCCTGGTCCTTCCGTTGTCTCAAGGCTCTGTCGACGTTCCTCGAAGAATTCGCGAACGTTGGCGCACTGCGCTTGTGTCTCTTCCAAGGCATTGAATCGCTGGCGAAACTCCTTTCCGCCCGGTTGTGTCGCCAGGTACCAGCTCACGTGCTTGCGCGCGATGCGCACACCCATCACATCCCCATAGAAAGCATGCAATGCGGCCAGGTGCCCCAGCAGGATGTATTCCACCTCGTCCAGCCCCGGCGCCGGCAGCGTCTCGCCGGTGCGCAGGTAATGCTCGATCTCGCGGAAGATCCACGGCCGACCTTGCGCCGCACGGCCGATCAGCAGACCGTCGACCCCGGTCGCCTCGAGCACGGCGCGAGCCTTGACCGGCGAGGTGATGTCGCCATTGGCGAAGACCGGGATCGACACCGCCTGCTTGATCTGCGCGATGGTGTCGTACTCGGCTTCGCCGGTGTACAGGTCGGCACGGGTACGGCCGTGCACCGCCAGGGCCTGGATACCGGCCTGCTCGGCGATTTTCGCCACGTTCAGGCCGTTCTTGTTGTCCCGGTCCCAACCGGTGCGGATCTTCAGGGTCACCGGGACGTCCACGGCGCCGACCACGGCGTGCAGGATCTCGGTGACCAGCGCTTCATCTCTCAATAAAGCAGAGCCTGCCGCCTTGTTGCAGACTTTTTTCGCCGGGCAGCCCATGTTGATGTCGATGATCTGCGCCCCCGACTCCACATTGGCCCGCGCGGCAGCCGCCAGCATCTGGGCATCGCCACCGGCGATCTGGACCGAGCGAGGCTCGGGATCGCCCTCGTGGATGCGACGCAGGCGCGACTTGCGGCTGTTCCAGAGACGCAGGTCGCTGGTGACCATCTCCGACACCACCATGCCAGCGCCCAGCCGTTGGCAGAGCGTACGGAAAGGCTGGTCCGTGACCCCGGCCATGGGCGCAAGGATCAGGTTGTTCCGTAATGTGTAAGGGCCGATGCGTACCGCCGACATAGGTGTTCCCTGTTGTGGGGCCGGATCATGGGAGTTCGAAAAAGGGATCGCATGATACCCGCTCTCGGTGACTGGATAAAGATGGAATTGGATAAAATCTGAGCAATTGGAGGGGCAGGCGACGAGCTTCGGGGTTTGAGTGGCGAGCGGTAAGCGGCAAGCTGCAAGCAAGAGCAGATCTGCGAAACGCCGCGATCTGCTTTTACTTGCAGCTTGCCGCTTGGAGCTTGTTGCTCAGAGATGGCCGCTCCCGGCTCACTGGGGCGAACGGAAGCTGAGGCTGTAGTTCACCGCATTGGGCCCGGGGTCGAGGATGTCGAGGGCGATGTGGATGGGGGTCTGGCTGGGCATGTCGCCGCGTCCGGCCAGTTCGCCGCTGAGGTACTCGGTGGGCTTGAAGCGGCGGCTGGCGATCAGTTGGCCATTGAGGTCGGCGAAGCGCAGCTCGAGCAGGGGAAACGGCTGGGCGAAGGGCGCACGGTTGTAGATGATCGCGTCGACGATGAGCGCGCCCTTGAAGTCCGGGTGGCTGCGCACCACCAGGTTGCTGCTCTTGATCCGATCGATGTCGACCCGGGTCGGCACCTGGCAGCCAAAGGCCGGGCAGAGGCTCTGGAACAGGGGGCGGTACTGGTCCTGGCGGGCGAGCGCGTCGAAGTGATAGATGACGTATTGCAGCGCCAGCCCGGCCAGGGCCAGCAGGATCAGCACGCCCCAGAGGATGCGCTTGCGCCAGTTGGGCTTGGGTTTCTGCCAATCCAGGCGCAAGGGGTCGTCGATCACGTGGATCAACGGTTCCTTGCGTCGCGTCTCCAGCAGGGGCTGGCCCAGGCCTGGCTCGATACGGTCCGCATCGTCCGGGGTCAGGGTGTGGGCGCTGAGCCGGTCGTCGGCCTCCGGGGTGTCCGCCGCTGACAGCGACCCCAGGGGCACGGAGGGCTCCGCGGTGTCGCGCAGGTCGCCGAGCCGGGGCTGGTCGGCCTCGACCGGCGTGTCCACGGTGGCGTCGAGGCTCAGGGTCGGCTCGTCACGCTCGAGCAGGGCCGGCACCTCGTGGGGCAAGGTGTCGTCGTGCTCGAGCGTGGCAGGGACCGGCTCGTGGTCGTCGTCCGATGCCGTGCCGAACGGGCGCTCGTCCTGGGGCTCGGCGCGAGGGTCATCGCGTCGTGCATGCAGGCTTGCCGCCTGCCGTGGCGCACGGGTCTCGGCGGGCTGATCACGCTGTTCCAGACGTGCCAGTTCCTCGTCGAGGTCGACCTCGTCCAGCGTGCTGTGGGTCCAGTCATGGGCCGGCGCCACCGCCTGGGCAGGAGCGGGCGTTACCGAGACAGGCGCATCCAGGGCAGGTGCCTGAACGGGCTGCTCGGCGGCCTCGCTCTGCGCACGATGCGCTTCGAGCAGCTGCTTGGCCGCATTGAACATCTGCATGCAGGCGCCACAGCGCACCACCCCTCGGGCGACGCCGAGCTGGTGATGCGTGACGCGAAAGCGTGTCTGGCAATGCGGGCACTGGGTGACGAAGCTGTCGCTCATACGCCGGTCCTGAGTCTGCGGGAGTGCAAGGCGAGGCGGTCAGCGACGACGGCCGCTGATCCGGACCCAGCCGTCGCGCACGACGATCGGGTCCAGGTCGAAGGCCTCGGCGTAGGCGTCGGCGACTTCCTGGCCCTGTTCGGCCAGGATGCCGGAGAGGGCCAGCAGGCCACCCGGACGGATCAGGCCGGACAGCTGAGGCGCGAGCGACACCAGCGGGCCGGCCAGGATGTTAGCCACCAGCACGTCGGCTTGCAGCGCCGGCAGTTGCTCGGGCAGGAACAGGCTCAGGCGCGCGTCGGCGATGCCGTTGCGCCCGGCGTTGTCGCGCGAGGCCTCCAGTGCCTGCACGTCGATGTCGGTGCCGATCGCTTCACGGGCGCCGAGCAGCAGGGCGGCAATCGCCAGGATCCCCGAGCCACAGCCGAAATCCAGGACCTGGACGCCGTCCAGCGCCTGGGCGTCGAGCCACTCCAGGCACAGCGCCGTGGTCGGGTGCGTGCCGGTGCCGAAGGCCAGGCCGGGGTCGAGCAGCAGGTTCACCGCCTGGGCATCCGGCGCCTCGTGCCAGCTCGGCACGATCCACAGACGCTGACCAAAACGCATGGGCTGGAAGTTGTCCATCCAGCTGCGTTCCCAGTCCTGGTCTTCGATCACCTCGGCCTGGTGCTCGGGCAGCTCGGCATCGGTCAGCAGGCGCAGGTGCGCGAACACACTGTCGGGCGGGGTATCGGCTTCGAACAGCGCCAGCAGGTGGGTGTTGCTCCACAGCGGCGTGGTGTTGAGGTCTGGCTCGAAGATCGGCTGGTCCTCGGCGTCCATGAAGGTGACCGAGACGGCGCCGACTTCCAGCAGCGCATCTTCGTAGGTTTCGGCTTGTTCCGGGCTGATGGCCAGGCGTACTTGCAGCCAGGGCATGGCGGGTACCTGTGACAGATTCGAGAAGGGCAGCGCCAGGCTGCCAGAGGCGTGCAGTCTACTTGAGTGCAGGGGGTTTGTGCAGAAGGGTAAGGCAGCGCAGGCTGTCGCGGTCTTGGTCTTTTTTCAGCAGATACCCAGGCCTGATGCCCCTTTGTGGGAGCGGGCTTGCCCGCGATGCAGGCGGCGACGGGCCGGACGCTATCGCGGGCAAGCCCGCTCCCACAAGCTGTTTGCGCAGCCATGCCTACACCGACACGCTGCAGAGATCTGGGTGGGAGCTGGCTTGCCAGCGATAGGGCCCTGTCAGGCGCCGCCTGCGTCGCGGGTAAGCCCATACATCAGCACTTGGCAGAAACCGTAGAATCTCTCGCAGTCTCCGATACCAGGTGCACATCGTCAGCACGTTCAGGCATGGCTCGGGACGGGAGCGTGCAATCGCTCCTGCAGGTGATCACCTCAATCTGTGGCGATAGCGGTAACCTTGGCATTGCCAGTCGTCACGTCTGGACAGCCATAAAAAAATCCGGCACCAGAGCCTGGTACCGGATTTTTTCGAAACGCCTCGCCTGGACGCGCGCTGCTCAGGTGAACAGCCTCACGGCCCAGGGGCGAGGTGCCCTGACGCCTACCCGTCGATCACGCCTGGTCAGCCAGTTTGTGTTCGAGGTAGTGGATGTTGACGCCGCCCTTGCAGAAGGCTTCGTCGCGCACCAGGTCCCGGTGCAGCGGGACGTTGGTCTTGATGCCGTCGACGATGATCTCGTCCAGGGCATTGCGCATGCGCGCCATGGCTTCGTCGCGGTCCTTGCCGTAGGTGATCAGCTTGCCGATCAGCGAGTCGTAGTTCGGCGGAACCGTGTAGCCGCTGTACAGGTGCGAATCGACCCGCACGCCGTTGCCGCCTGGCGCGTGGAAGTGCTTGACGGTGCCAGGGCTCGGGACGAACTTGCGCGGGTCTTCGGCGTTGATCCGGCACTCCAGCGAGTGACCGCGGATGACCACGTCGTCCTGGGTGAACGACAGCTTGTTGCCAGCGGCGATGCTCAGCATCTCCTTGACGATGTCGATCCCGGTGACCATCTCCGACACCGGATGCTCCACCTGTACGCGGGTGTTCATCTCGATGAAGTAGAAGTTGCCGTCTTCGTACAGGAACTCGAAGGTCCCCGCACCGCGGTAGCCGATCTCGACGCAGGCCTGCACGCAGCGGGCGAAGACTTCCTGGCGGGCCTTCTCGTCGATGCCGGGGGCCGGCGCTTCTTCGAGGACCTTCTGGTGGCGACGCTGCAACGAGCAGTCACGGTCGCCCAGGTGAATGGCGTTGCCCTGGCCATCGGACAGGACCTGCACTTCCACGTGACGTGGGTTGGTCAGGAACTTCTCCAGGTAGACCATCGGGTTGCCGAAGGCGGCGCCGGCTTCGTTGCGGGTCAGCTTGGCCGAGGAAATCAGGTCCTCTTCCTTGTGCACCACACGCATGCCGCGACCACCACCGCCACCGGCGGCCTTGATGATCACCGGATAGCCGACTTCGCGGGCGATGGCCAGCGCAGCGTCTTCGTCTTCCGGCAGCGGGCCGTCGGAACCTGGCACGGTCGGGACGCCCGACTTGATCATGGCGTCCTTGGCCGACACCTTGTCGCCCATCAGGCGGATGGTGTCCGCTTTCGGGCCGATGAAGGCGAAGCCGGATTTCTCGACCTGCTCGGCGAAGTCGGCGTTTTCCGCCAGGAAGCCATAGCCTGGGTGGATGGCAGTGGCGCCGGTCACTTCGGCCGCGGCGATGATCGCCGGGATGTGCAGGTAGGAATCCTTGGACGGCGCCGGGCCGATGCACACGGACTCGTCAGCCAGGCCCAGGTGCATCAGCTCGCGGTCGGCCGTGGAGTGGACGGCGACGGTCTTGATGCCCAGCTCCTTGCACGCACGCAGGATCCGCAGGGCGATTTCGCCGCGGTTGGCGATCAGAACTTTTTCCAACATCGGAGGCTCTCCGCGGTTCAAACGATGGTGAACAGCGGCTGGTCGAACTCAACCGGCTGGCCGTCTTCTACCAGGATGGCGTCGATGACGCCGCCGATGTCGGCTTCGATGTGGTTCATCATCTTCATGGCTTCGACGATGCACAGGGTGTCGCCCTTCTTCAGGGTCTGGCCCACTTCGGCGAAGTTCGGCGAGGTCGGCGAAGGCTTGCGGTAGAAGGTGCCGACCATCGGCGAGCGGATCACGGTGCCTTTGAGGGCAGGTGCTGCAGCTTCGGCAGCAGGGGCGGCGGCAGCGACAGGGGCTGGCGCAGCGGCAGGTGCCGGTGCGGCGACAGGGGCGGCAAAGTACTGCTGACCGGCTGGGGTCTTGCTGTGACGGCTGATACGGACGGACTCTTCGCCTTCCTTGATCTCCAGCTCGTCGATGCCAGACTCTTCCAGCAGCTCGATCAGTTTCTTGACTTTACGGATATCCATTGAGCAGCAGCTCCCAAGTTTGGTCAGGGATTGAATTGAAAACGTAGCAAAGACGTTTCTCGAGACCCAGGCCCTTCAAGGCCGGGTCGTAGGGCATCAGGGCTGTACGCGCGCAGCCAGGTGTTCCATCGCCGACTCCAGCGCCAGGCGGTAGCCGGTGGCGCCGAGGCCGCAGATCACGCCCACTGCCACGTCGGAGAAGTAGGAGTGGTGACGGAACGGTTCGCGTTTGTGCACGTTCGACAGGTGCACCTCGATGAATGGGATGCTCACCGCCAGCAACGCGTCACGTAATGCGACGCTGGTGTGGGTGAAGGCAGCCGGATTGATCAGGATGAAGTCGACGCCCTCGTCGCGCGCGGCATGGATGCGCTCGATGAGTTCGTACTCGGCATTGCTCTGCAGGTGCAGCAGATGATGGCCGGCGGCATGCGCCTGTTGCACGAGACCCTGGTCGATCTGCGCCAGGGTAGTGGCACCGTAGACCGTGGGTTCACGGGTCCCGAGCAAATTCAGGTTGGGGCCATGCAGCACCAGGAAGGTCGCCATCCGCAGTTCCTTGATCGTGTAGGGCAAGTCGACGTAGCGCGGCGACTATGCCGCAAGCGGCACCCACTGTCCAGTTCCCGGCAATAGCCGGCACGTTACCCGAGAATCGTGGAAAGTATGTGACCAGAATCGCGGCTTTGGTCATTCGGGGTGGAAAATCCCCCTGGAACGGGTGCTTACAGGCCGAACGCTGCACGTACCGTTTGCACGTGGGCAGCAAATTCGGCGGCGTTGATCTCGCCAATGACCCGATCGGTGGTCAGTTCGCTGCCGTTCGCTGCAAAGAACAACAAGGCAGGCGGGCCGAACAGACGATAGCGGTCGAGCAACGCCCGCTGCGCTGCGGTGCTCTGGGTCATGTCCAGGCGCACCAGGCTGAAGCCCTGCAAGCCACGTTTGACGGCAGCGTCGGTCAGCACGTCGCGTTCGATCACCTTGCAGCTGATGCACCAGTCGGCGTACCAGTCGAGCACCACCGGTTGCCCCTGGGCCTGGGCCTTGGCGAGTGCGGCCGCCAGGGCCTCGGGGGTCTCGACCGTCTGCCAGGCCTCGGCGGCGGCCTGCGCTTGAGCAGGGCTGGCTGCCGAAGTAGCCGTGGGCAGAGGCCGCAGTGGATCGCTCTGGCCGCTCAAGGCGCCGTACCAGCAGGCCAGCGCATAAAAGAGCAGGCCGAGGCCGGCCAGCTGCGCCAGACGCTGTACAGGCGTCTTGCTGCCGAACTCCAGCGTGCCGAGGAACAGCGCCACGCCGGCTGACAGCAGGCCAATGGCGAGCAAGGTCAGCGGGCCGGGCAGCACGCGGCTGAGCAGGCCGATGGCCAAGCCCAGCAGCAGCACACCGATGGCGTTCTTCACCGCGCCCAGCCACGGGCCGCTGCGCGGCAACCAGGCCGCGCCACCTGCGGCGATCATCACCAGGGGAGCGCCCATGCCCAGGCCCAGGGCGAAGAGCTTGAGCGCACCGCCGATGGCATCGCCACTGGCGCTGATGTACAGCAGCGCACCGGCCAGCGGCGCCGAGACGCAAGGCGACACCAGTAGGCTGGAGAGCACCCCCAGCACCGCCGCGCCGAGCAGCGATCCCCCTTGGGTACGGTGGGCGATCTGGTCCAGACGGTCGCTCAGGCGCCGTGGCAGACGCAGTTCGAAGACCCCGAACATGGCCAGGGCGAACACCACGAAGAACAGCGAGAAGGGCACCAGAACCCAGGCCGACTGCAAGCGCGCCTGCAGGTTGAGACCGGCGCCGAACACGCCCATCAGGGCGCCGAGCAGCGCGAAGCAGGCGGCCATCGGCAGCACGAACGCCAGCGACAGGCTCAGGCCGCGCACGCCGCCGTTCTGACCACGCAGCACCACCCCCGACAGGATCGGCAGCATCGGCAGGACACAGGGCGTGAAGGTCAGGCCGAGCCCCGCCAGGAAGAACAGGGCCAGCGAGCGCCAGCTCCAGCCTTCGGTCGGTAGACCAGGCGGCGTGGCCGTGGCGCCTGCGCTGCCGGCGATCGCCAGGCGTTCGGTTTCCGGTGGGTAGCACAGCCCCTTGTCGGCGCATCCCTGGTAGGTCACCAGCAGGGTGAAGGGACGCGTCTCGTCTGCTGGGCGCGGGATCTCCACGTCCAGCACGCCATGGTAGACCTCGACGTCGCCGAAGAACTCGTCATGCTTGGCTTCGCCTGCCGGCAGGCGAGGGGTGCCCAGGGCGATGTCCGCCGGTTCGGTCTTGAATTGCAGGCGGTGACGGTAGAGGTAATACCCTTCGGTGGCGACGAAGCGTAGTTTGAGGGTCTGCGGATCGTCGCTGTCGACCCGGCTGAGGGCGAATGCCTCACGCACCGGGAGGAAGTCCGCGCCGCTCTGGGAGGCGGCACCCAAGGTGGCGCTGGGGCGGTTGTCGAGCAGGCCGGCGGCACAGACAGGCAGGGCCAGCGACAGGAGCAGCAGGAAGAACAGGCGGCGCATGGTGGTCTCGCACGGTGGAACGTGGGCGCATGATAACGAAGTCTGGCGGTCGCGGGGGTCATCGCAGCCGGGCGGGCTTCACGACCGGCATCAACCTCGCCGACGCCATCGCCGGCAAGCCGGCTCCCACAGGAGGGCGGTGTCCACCTGAGCCACCCAGGCGCAACGCCGGCCTCAGACCTTGAACGCCAACACCGCCGAATTCAGCGCCCCACCCAACCTGAGCAAATGCTCGCCCTGCTCACGGCCTTCACCGATCCGCTGCAGGTTGTCTTCCCCCAGGCGATGAATACGTTCGCTGTGGCCCCGAATCTCGCTCACCGCGCCGGTCTGCTGCCCGGTCACTTCGGCGATGCGTACCGCCGTGGCGGCGATGGTGCCGATCGCCCCAACGATCCGCGCCAAGGCCTGGTCGGCCGCCTGGGCCTGCCCGGCCGTGGTCTCGGCGTGGGCGAGCTGGGCGCGCATGCCGTGCACGGAGCGCTGCGCTGCCCCTTGCAGGCGGTCGATCAGCGCCTGGATCTCGCCCGTCGCCCCGGTGGTGCGCTGGGCCAGCGAGCGGACTTCGTCGGCCACCACGGCAAAACCGCGCCCCATGTCCCCCGCGCGGGCTGCCTCGATGGCAGCGTTGAGCGCCAGCAGGTTGGTCTGTTCGGCAATGGCGCGAATCACCGTGAGCACGCTGCCGATGGTCGCCGACTCTTCGGCCAGTCGCTCGATGGCCTGGGCATTGCCTTGCACTTCATCGACCAGCGAGCGCAGGCCTTCGAGGCTCTGGCCGATCACCACCTGGCCCTGCTCGACGGCCTGCCCGGCATCGGCACTGGCCAGGGCGGCGGCACTGGCGTCACCGGCGACCTGCTGGATGGTTGCCTCCAGGGCGCCCAGCGCATCGCGGATCTGCCCGGTGTCGCCTGCCTGGCGCTCGGCGCCAGCGTGCAGCGCGCCGCTCACCCCGGCCAGGGCATGGCTGCTGTCGGCCACCTGCTCGGCCTGGTGGCGCAAGGTGCCGACCAGGTCGAGCAGGTAGTCGCGCAAACGATTGAGCGAGCCCTGGATGTCGTGCAGCTCGCGGTGACTCTTGCCCAGGCTGATCGGCTGGCTGAAATCGCCTTCCGCCCAGCGTGACAGGGCAGGCGCCAGGCGGGTCAGGACGCGGGCAGGCGCCGTTGAAGCGTGTCCACCAGCAAGGCGATGCCCAGGATCAGGCCGATCATCAGGCCCTGGAGCAACCGCACTTCGCCCTGGATGTGCGCGTGCTGGGCGCGGATCTTCGGCTCCAGGGCCGCCAGCGCCAGGCGCACGCTGTCCGTGAGCTGCGCGGCGCGTGCCGCCAGTGCCGTGCGCTGCTCGATCTGTTGGCGGGTGCGTTGCAGCTCGGCCGGGTAACGGTTGACCAGACTCAACAGCTCACGCTTCAGGGGAATGGCCGCGTCCTCCTGTTCGGCGCTCGCCTGGCTCTGCAACCCCATCAGCGCCGCAAAGTCCTCGGCACCGGACTCGCTGGCGCGGGTCACGCCCAGCAGCGGCAGCCCGTCGAACGCGTTGGCCTGGGCCTGGACCAGGGCCACTTCGCGCAGGACGTCGTCGGCCAGCTCGGCGCGGCCGCTGCTGACCAGCTTGTCCCGCGCCAGCGACAGGCGGCCCAGGTGCAAGGTCGCCTCGAGCAAGGGCGCACGGTAGGCCTCCCCGGGAGTGCCGCCCTCGCGTGAGTAGGTCAGCAGCTGTTCGAGGGTCGCGCCCAGCTCGCGCTCGGCCTGGAGCAACAAGGCTTGCGGATCGCCCGCCAGCTTGCCGGCTGCCAGCAACTCGCCGCCCATGAACGTGTGCAGCGCTTCGAGGCTTGGCCGCAACGGGTCAGCCAACGGGGTCGGCCAGTCGTCCAGGCTGGCGTTCGCCTGCTGGATCGCTTCCATGGCTGTCGCGTGGCGCACTGCATCGCCCGTGCGCTGGTAGGCGTCGATGCCACGCACGACCTGGTTCTGGAACTGCTGAGAGAGCGCCAGGTAGCGCTCCATCCATTGGTAAGGTTGCTCCAGGGCGCGCTGCGACCACCACAAGGTAGCCGCCAAGGCCAGACAGACGGTGACCAGCAGCGCGGTATTGAGGTTGGTCAGCCATTTCAGACGCATTGCCGTCTCTGCCTTGGGAGTCAATGATAGGCCGCTGAACCTAGGGGGTTTCTGTGACGTTGTGATGACGGAAACGTGGGGTGCAAGGCAAAAAAGTGGCCATTGGCCGCCAGGGGCGATGCCAGGTGCCGGTGACCGGGCGATTCGTGGAAACGACGCCGTCCGATGCGACAGCGACCCGTTGGCCGAGTGGGCCTTTGCCGCTTATCTTCCTGAGCGCGCTTGCTTTATAGTTCGGCCATGCTTGCCGTGGCACCCTGGCCGGTGCGCGTGGTCCAAGCCCCTGAATCGTCGTGATCAAAAAGGACACTGCCATGCTGGACTGGAAAAACCGAAAGGGCCAAGCCGAGCCGCGCGAGCGCGTGGATGCCCGAGGCACCGCCACCCGTACCTACCTCGGCGGCTTGTGGAGCAAGGCGCTGGCCATCCTGATCGGTCTCTACCTGCTGGTGTGCATTGGCCTCAGCTGGTACTGGAGCCAGGAGCCGGAGCTGTTCCCGGTGCAGCAGAACGCCCAGTCGGCAGCGCAGCGCAACAACCAGCAGATGGTCGTGGGCTACACCACCATCGAAACCCTCAAGACCGTGGCCGACACCCTCCTGACCAAGCCAGGCGGCTACATCAGCAACGACCGCTTCCCGCCAGGGCTGTGGATGGACAACATGCCGAGCTGGGAATACGGCGTGCTGGTCCAGGTCCGCGACCTGTCCCGTGCCCTGCGCAAGGACTTCGCCCGTTCGCAGTCGCAGTCCACCGAAGATGCCGACCTGGCCCGTGCCGAGCCGCGCTTCAACTTCGACCAGAAGAGCTGGATCCTGCCGTCGAGCGAGTCCGAGTACCGTGAAGGCATCCAGTCCCTGAGCCGCTACCAGGCGCGTCTGGCGTCGGGCGACAAGGGCGCGATCTTCTACACCCGCGCCGACAACCTGAACAACTGGCTGGGCGATGTCGCCACCCGTCTGGGGTCGCTGTCCCAGCGTCTGTCGGCGAGCGTCGGCCGGGTCAAGCTCAACAGCAACCTGAAGACCGAAGCCGTGGTCGCCGGCCAGGCGCCACAGGTCGACGAGGAAGTGGTCGAGACGCCATGGCTGCAGATCGACAACGTCTTCTACGAAGCCCGTGGTCAGGCCTGGGCGCTGTCGCACCTGCTGCGTGCCATCGAAGTCGACTTCGCCGACGTGCTGGCCAAGAAGAACGCCACCGTCAGCGTGCGCCAGATCATCCGTGAGCTGGAAGCCTCCCAAGAACAGCTGTGGAGCCCGATGGTGCTGAACGGCAGCGGCTTCGGCATGTGGGCCAACCACTCGCTGGTCATGGCCAACTACATCTCGCGCGCCAACGCCGCAGTCATCGACCTGCGTCAGCTGCTGTCCCAGGGCTGATGACACCCTCCGCCCGCGAGGCCGCCCACCGAGCGGCTTCCGACGCCGAGCCGATCACCTGGGTCGACGAGCAGGACCAGGTGCTCGGCAGCCTGCCCCGCGCCGAGTTGCGCGCGCGCAGGCTGATCGGCCGCTGCACCTTCATCCTGCTGTTCAACCGCGCCGGTGAGCTGTGCGTGCACCGGCGGACCTTGAGCAAGGCGATCTACCCAGGCTACTGGGACGTGGCGGCAGGCGGCATGGTCGGGGCGGGGGAAAGCTATGACGATTCGGCCGCGCGCGAGCTGCGCGAGGAGCTGGGCGTAAGCGGCGTCGCGCTGCACTTTCACGACACGTTCTTCTTCGACCAGCCGGGCAACCGGGTCTGGTGCGCGGTCTATTCGGCGACTTGGGATGGCCCGCTGCGGCTGCAGCCGGAGGAGGTCAGCGAGGCACGCTTTCTCAGCCTGGCGCAGGTCGCCACCGACTGCCGCTGGCAGCCTTACTGCCCGGATTCGCTGGTCGCGTTGCAGCACGTGCTGGACCGGCGTGGCTGACGTCGCGACAGCTTCAGGAAATGGCGCATTCCCGGCTTAGCAAGCGCGCGCAATCTGGGTACACTGCGCGACCTTTTCGGGCCGACGCACTGCATGCGACGGTAGCGCCGCCCCTGCCAGAGTGGGGCATCGCGGTCGATCCTGGTGCCAAGGGTCGATCATTTTTTGTCCTCAGCAAGAGGCACAAAAGTGGCCAAGAAAGCCTCATCCTTCGCCGCCCTGGGCGGTCTGGTGTATTCCACCGACGCCGGGCGGCATTGCCCTGCCTGCGCCAAACCCCTCGATGCCTGCATCTGCGGTCAGGCGGTGATCCCTGAAGGCGACGGTATCGCCCGGGTCCGCCGTGAAACCAAAGGGCGTGGCGGCAAGACCGTCACCTCGGTCAGCGGCGTCCCGCTGCCCCCCGACCAGCTCAAGGACCTGGCCACTGCGCTCAAGCGTCGCTGCGGGACCGGTGGCGCACTGAAAGACGGTGTGATCGAGATCCAGGGCGATCATGTCGAGCTGCTGCTGGCCGAACTGATCCGCCAGGGATTCAAGGCCAAGAAGTCCGGCGGTTGAGCGCTGTCACAGGTTTTTGCCAGGCCGGTTCTAAACTCGCTCCGGTGAGCAGGGTCTATCCCTGACACGGGAACTCGTCATTTTCCAGTTTCTGCACGGTGGGCCGAGGGTTTCGCCCGCCGTGTCCTCGACTTTCTTATAGGGGACTTGAATGTCCGTACGACGCACACGCAAAGACGATGGCAGCCAATGGACCGTGGGCGACAGCCGCAGTGTCTACGGTATCCGCCACTGGGGCGCCGGTTATTTCGCGATCAACGAGGCCGGGCGTGTCGAAGTGCGTCCCAATGGCCCGGACAGTTCGCCGATCGACCTGTACGAGCAGGTCGAGCAGCTGCGCTCGAGCGGCCTGTCGTTGCCGCTGCTGGTGCGCTTCCCCGACATCCTGCAGGACCGGGTGCGTCAGCTGACCGGTGCGTTCGACGCCAACATCGCGCGGCTCGAGTACCAGAGCCAGTACACGGCCCTGTACCCGATCAAGGTCAACCAGCAGGAGGCCGTGGTCGAGAACATCATCGCCACCGAGAACGTCTCCATCGGCCTGGAAGCCGGTTCCAAGCCGGAGCTGCTGGCGGTGCTGGCATTGGCGCCGAAGGGCGGCACCATCGTCTGCAACGGCTACAAGGACCGTGAGTTCATCCGCCTGGCGCTGATGGGCCAGAAGCTCGGTCACAACGTGTTCATCGTCATCGAGAAGGAATCGGAAGTCGCCCTGGTGATCGACGAGGCCAACGACCTCAAGGTCAAGCCACAGGTCGGCCTGCGCGTGCGTCTGTCGTCGCTGGCCTCGAGCAAGTGGGCCGACACCGGCGGTGAGAAGTCCAAGTTCGGTTTGTCGGCGGCGCAACTGCTGTCGGTGGTGCAACGCTTCCGCGACGCCGGGCTGGACCAGGGCGTGCGCCTGCTGCACTTCCACATGGGCTCGCAGATCGCCAACCTGGCCGACTACCAGCACGGCTTCAAGGAAGCCATCCGCTATTACGGCGAGCTGCGCGCCCTGGGCCTGCCAGTGGACCACATCGACGTGGGCGGCGGCCTGGGCGTGGACTACGACGGCACCCATTCGCGCAACGCCAGTTCGATCAACTATGACATTGACGAATACGCGGCCGTGGTCGTGGGCATGCTCAAGGAATTCTGCGACGCGCAGGGCCTGCCGCACCCGCACATCTTCTCCGAAAGCGGTCGCGCGCTCACCGCGCACCACGCCATGCTGGTGGTGCAGGTCACCGACGTCGAGCGTCACAACGACGAGATGCCGTTGATCGAGAACCGCGACAGCCTGCCGGAAACCGTGCAGTGGCTGGTCGACCTGCTCGGGCCGACCGACATCGAGATGGTCACCGAGACCTACTGGCGCGCGACGCACTATATCGGCGACGTGGCCGCGCAGTATGCCGATGGCAAGGTCACGCTGGCCGAGAAGGCCCTGGCCGAACAGTGTTACTACGCGGTCTGCCGACGCTTGTACAACTCGTTGAAGGCCCGCCAGCGCTCCCACCGCCAGGTGCTCGACGAACTCAACGACAAGCTGGCCGACAAGTACATCTGCAACTTCTCGGTGTTCCAGAGCCTGCCCGACACCTGGGCGATCGGCCAGGTACTGCCGATCCTGCCGCTGCACCGCCTGGACGAAGAGCCGCTGCGGCGCGCGGTGCTGCAGGACCTGACCTGCGACTCCGACGGCAAGATCAACCAGTACGTCGACGAGCAGAGCATCGAGACCAGCCTGCCGGTGCATGCCGTGCGCGAAGGCGAGGACTACCTGCTGGGCATCTTCCTGGTGGGCGCCTACCAGGAAATCCTCGGCGACATGCACAACCTGTTCGGTGACACCGATTCGGTGAACATCTACCAGCGTGCCGACGGCAGCGTCTACCACGCGGGGATCGAGACCCACGACACCATCGAGGACATGCTGCGCTACGTGCACCTGTCGCCGGAAGAGCTGATGACCCACTACCGCGACAAGGTCGCCAGCGCCCGCATCACCGCGCGCGAGCGGACGCAGTACCTGGACGCCTTGCGGCTGGGCCTGACGCGGTCCTCCTACCTGTCTTCCTGACAGGGCAGGGCGGGCCGTTTGTCCGGTCCGCCCCATCCGCGATGCCTTTGGACCGCAGCCTTGAGCTGCGGTTTTTCATGGGCGGCAGCTAGGGGGTGCTACTCGGACTTGCAGCGCTGATCTGACAGGCTGCCCTCTTCGCTGTGCGGGGCTTGCCCGCGACGTAGCGGTGACTGGGCCTGAAGTCCGCCGATCAGCTGCGGACCTTGCCTTACCCCACCCATGCCCCACGCCGTGCCAGCCGCCAGCCCAGCCACCCCAGGCTCAGTGCCCGCACGGCCATGAACCCCAGGAACGCCAACCACAATCCATGGTTGCCCAGCCCGCTCAAACCCCATGCCACCGGTCCCATCAGCAGCACGCTGAACACCATGGCGTTGCGCATTTCCCGCGCGCGAGTCGCGCCGATGAACAGCCCGTCGAGCAGGTAGCTCCACACCGCCACCACGGGCAGTACGGCCAGGTAAGGCAGGAAGGGATAGGCAGCGCTGCGTACCGCGGCGATATCGGTCTGCAGGTCGATGAACACGGAACCCGCCAGCAGAAAGACCGTCGCAAACCCCAGGCTGACGATCAACGACCAGCCACAGGCGACCGTCAGAGCGCGGCGCAATGCGGTGCGATCGCGTGCGCCGATGGCATGGCCGCACAGGGCTTCGACCGCGTGGGCCAACCCGTCGAGGGCATAGGCGGTGAGCAGCAGGCCGTTGAGCAGCAGGGCATTGGCCGCCACCGTCGCCTCGCCCAGGCGTGCGCCCTGCAAGGCGATCAACAGGAACACGCCCTGCAGGGCCAGGCTGCGCACGAAGATGTCGCGGTTCACGCTGAGCAGCGGGCGCCAGGCCGACCAGCGCTTTAGTCCGGCCCAGACCAGACGCCCCGGGTAGGCCCGAAGGGCCGGCCGCGTCAGGGCCAGTCCCAGCAACGCCGCGCTCCATTCGGCGAGCACCGAGGCACGGGCCGACCCCAGCACGCCCCAGTCCAGGCCCAGGACGAACCACAGGTTGAGCACGATGTTCAGGCCATTGGTGGTCAGCAGGATGGCCAGCGGTGCACGTGCGTTCTGCGTGCCGAGAAACCAGCCCACCAAGGCATAGGTAGCGAGGGCGGCCGGCAGGCCCAGCAGGCGGGTGTGAAAGAACGCCTCGGTGGCCTCGCCCAAGGCCGCGCTCGGTTGCATCACCTGCAAGGCCAGACGGCTGAAGGGCATGGCCAGCACGCCCAGCAGCACGGCGAACACGAGCGCCAGCAGCAGGCCCTGGGCCAGCACCTGGCGCAGACCGTCGCCATCGGCACGCCCGGCCGCCTGGGCGGCGAACCCGGTGGCGCCCATGCGCAGGAACGTCATCAGGCCGATCATGAAAGTGAACAGGGTCGCGCCGACGGCCACGGCGCCCAGCTGATGGGCGTGGGGCAGATGCCCGACCACCGTGCTGTCGACCAGCGCCACCAGGGGCACGGAGACGTTGGAGAGGACCATGGGCGCGGCCAGGGCCCAGACCCGGCGATGGGTGGGCCGATGGCGCCAGTCGTGGGATAGAACGGACATGCAGGCTCCTGTGACAAGGCGCCAGTATACCGGCCGCCAGCCCTTGAGGCATGCGGCCTGCCGTCTGCCTCTAGGGCGAAAGTCGAGCGCTACGTAGGGCAACAGGTGCGCTATGATTGCAGCCCTCACGACCTCCCTGCCGAAGAGTTGCCCTCCATGTTGGACAAAGGATTGTTGCTGGCCTGTGCGCTGGCGTTGCTGACCGCGTGTGACAGTGGTTCATCGAGCGCACCCGTGGCGCCGCCGACCGCGCAGACCCCCGCGCCTGCCCAGGCCAAGGCGCCCGTGCGCCAGGACCCGGCGGTGCTGGCCAAGCGTTATGCCGATCGCGAATTGACCGTGGCGGATGCCTCGGAAATCCAGCTCGACGGCGCGGCCGCCCTGTCGATCAGCTTCACGGCCCCGCTGGATGCCAATCAGGACTTCGCCGCCAAGGTTCACCTGGTCGACACGGTCAAGGGCAAGGTCGACGGTGCCTGGGAACTGTCCGACAACCAGATGGAGCTGCGCCTGCGGCACCTGGAGCCTCAGCGCAAGCTGGTGCTGACCGTCGAGCCGGGCCTGCTGGCGGTGACCGGCAAGCGCCTGGCCGAGGAATCGGTGACGCGCCTGGAGACCCGCGACATGCAGCCGACCGTCGGCTTCGCCAGCCGCGGCTCGCTGCTGCCGACGCGGTTGGCCGAAGGGCTGCCGGTGATTGCCCTGAACGTGAACAAGGTGGACGTCGAGTTCTTCCGCGTCAAACCCGAGACGCTCTCGACCTTCCTGGTCAACTGGGGGCGCAACAGCAGCCTGGAGTACTACCAGTCCAAGGAGCTGCTGGACCTGGCCGACCTGGTCTACAGCGGCCGCTTCGACCTCGACTCGCCGCGCAACACCCGCGACACCGTGCTGCTGCCCATCGCCGGGATCAAGCCGCTGCAGGCCCCGGGCGTCTACCTGGCGGTGATGCGCGCAGCCGGCACCTACGACTACTCGCAACCGGCGACGCTGTTCACCCTCAGCGACATCGGCCTGTCGGCGCACCGCTACCGCGACCGCCTGGACGTGTTCGCCCAGGCGCTGGAGGGCGGCAAGGCGCTGAGCGGCGTCGACCTCGAGGTGCGTGATGACAAGGGCAAGATGCTGGCCCAGGCCAAGACCGACGGTGACGGCCATGCGCAATTGCCGATCACGGCCAAGGCCAACACTTTAATCGCCACCCAGGGCAGCGAGACCACGCTGTTGCGCCTGGACAGCGCCGCCCTGGACCTGGCCGAATTCGACATCGCCGGGCCACCGTCCAACCCGCTGCAGTTCTTCGTGTTCGGCCCGCGCGACCTGTATCGCCCCGGCGAGACCGTGCTGCTCAACGGCCTGCTGCGCGACCAGGACGGCAAGCCGGTCAAGGCCCAGCCGGTCAGCGTCGAAGTGCGTCGCCCCGACGAGCAGGTCAGCCGCAAGTTCGTCTGGGAGGCCGGCGACAGCGGCTTGTACCAGTACCAGCTGCAACTGGCCGACGAGGCGCCGACCGGACGCTGGCAACTGCTGTTCGACCTGGGCGGCGGGCGCAAGCAGGTGCACGAATTCCTGGTCGAAGACTTCCTGCCCGAGCGCCTGGCGCTGAACCTCAAGGGCAGCGAGCAGCCGATCAGCCCGGAGCAGACCGCCAAGGTCCGCGTCGAAGGGCGCTACCTCTACGGCGCACCGGCCGCCGGCAACCGGCTCAGTGGCCAGGCCTACCTGCGACCCCTGCGCGAAGCGGTCAAGGCGCTGCCGGGCTACCAGTTCGGGTCGGTCACCGAGAGTGAACTGAGCCAGGACCTGGAACTCGACGAAGTCACCCTCGACCAGGCCGGTAAGACGACCCTGGCCATCGAGAGCCGCTGGGCCGAAGCACGTTCGCCGTTGCAGCTGACCGTGCAGGCGAGCCTGCAGGAATCCGGCGGCCGTCCCATCACCCGCCGTCTGGAACAGCCGATCTGGCCCGCCGAGCGGTTGCCGGGAGTACGCGGTCTGTTCGACGGTGAGGAAACCGACAGCGACGCGCCGGTCAGCTTCGAGGTGCTGGTGGCGGACCGCGACGGGCACAAGCTGGCGGCGGACGGGCTGAAGGTCCGGCTGATCCGTGAGCGTCGTGACTACTACTGGAACTACTCCCAGAGCGACGGCTGGAGCTACGCCTACAACGAGAAATTCCTCGACGAAGGCGAGCAGACCCTCAACCTGGCCGCCGGTGCCACCGCCAAGGTCGACTTCCAAGTCGAGTGGGGCCCTTACCGCGTCGAGGTCGAGGACCCGGAAACCGGGCTGGTGACCAGCGAGCGGTTCTGGGCGGGCTACCGTGCCCAGGACAACGCCGAAGGCGGCGCCGTGCGGCCCGACCAGGTCAAGCTGGCGCTGGACCAGCCGGCGTACGCCGATGGCGCGACCGCCAAGGTCACCGTCACGCCACCGGCGGCGGGCAGTGGCTACCTGATGGTCGAATCCAGTGACGGCCCGCTGTGGTGGGAAGAGATCGAGGTACCGGCCGAAGGCAAGACCTTCGAGGTGCGCCTGGACCCAAGCTGGGCCCGGCACGACCTGTACGTCAGCGCGCTGGTCATCCGGCCCGGTGAGCGCAAGGCCAACGCCACGCCCAAGCGTGCGGTGGGCATCCTGCACCTGCCGTTGGCGCGGGCGCAGCGCAAGCTCGACCTGGCCCTGCAGGCACCGCAGCAGATGCGTCCCAAGCAGCCGCTGACCGTCAAGCTCAAGGCCAGCACGGCCGAAGGCACGCTGCCCAAGCAGGTGCACGTGCTGCTGGCGGCCGTGGATGTCGGTATCCTCAACATCACCGAGTTCAAGACGCCGGATCCGTTCACCGGCCTGTTCGGGCGCAAGGCCTACGGTGCCGATCAGCTGGACATCTATGGCCAACTGATCGAGGCCGGTCAGGGTCGCCTGGCCAGCCTGGCGTTCGGTGGCGACGCGGCCATGGCCAAGGGCGGCAAACGCCCCAATACCACCGTCAATATCGTCGCCCTGCAAAGCCTGCCCGTCACCTTGAACGAGCAGGGTGAAGGTCAGGTCTCGCTGGATATCCCGGACTTCAACGGTGAGCTGCGGCTGATGGCCCAGGCCTGGAGCGACGAGCAGTTCGGTGTGGCCGAGGCCACCACCGTGGTCGCCGCGCCGCTGATCGCCGAGCTGTCGGCGCCTCGCTTCATGGCCAGCGGTGATCAGACCCAACTGGCCCTGGACCTGGCCAACCAGTCCGGCCAGGCCCAGCAGCTCAGCGTGCAGCTCGACGCCGAAGGCCAGCTGGCGCTGGACGGCGCCGCGCAACGCTCGCTGACCCTGGAAAAAGGCCAGCGCACCACGCTGATGATCCCGGTGCACGCCCAAGGTGGGCTGGGCCAGGGCACGGTACGCGTGCGGGTCGACGGGCTGACGCTGCCGGGCGAGTCGTTCGGCACCTTCGAGCGGCACTGGACGCTGGGCGTGCGCCCGGCGTACCCCGCCACCCTCAAGCACTACCGAGTGGCCCTCAAGGACCAGTCCTGGACCTTGCCGCCTGGCGAGCTGGAAGCCTTCGAACCGGCGGGTCTGCAGGCCAGCCTGGCCCTGTCCAGCCGTCCCCCTTTGAACCTGGCCGAGCAGATCCGTGCGCTCGAAGCCTACCCCTATGGCTGCCTGGAGCAGACCGTCAGCGGCCTGTACCCTTCGCTCTACGCCGATCCTCAAAGCCTGCAGCGCCTGGGCATCAAGGGCGAACCGGCCGAGGCGCGCAAGCGCAAGATCGAGATGGGCATCGAGCACCTGCTGGGGATGCAGCGCTACAACGGCAGCTTCGGCCTGTGGAGCGCCGATGGCGATGAGGAATACTGGCTGACGGCCTATGTGACCGACTTCCTGCTGCGCGCGCGTGACCAGGGCTATGGCGTTCCAGCCGAAGCCTTGAAGAAAGCCAGCGAGCGTCTGCTGCGCTACGTGCAGGAACGCAACCTGATCGAGGCCGACTACAGCGAGAACATCGATCACACCCGCTTCGCCGTGCAGGCGTATGCCGGGCTGGTGCTGGCGCGCAGCCAACAGGCACCGCTGGGTGCCCTGCGCAGCCTGTTCGAGCGCCGTGCCGATGCCCGTTCCGGGTTGCCGCTGGTGCAACTGGCGGTCGCGCTGGACGCCATGGGCGACAAACCGCGTGCCCAGGAAGCCCTGCATGCCGGCCTGAACGTCAAGCGCGGTCAGGACTGGATGGCCGACTACGGCAGCGAAGTGCGTGACCAGGCGTTGATCCTGGCGCTGTTGCAGGAAGACAAGCTGGCCACCGATCAGGTCGAGCAACGGCTGTTCGCGTTGTCCGACGCGCTGGCGGGCAATGCCTGGCTGTCGACCCAGGAGCGCAACGCGCTGTTCCTGGCCGGTCGTCAATTGCTCGGCAAGCCGGAAAGCGACTGGCAGGCGCGCCTGGAAACCGGCGACGACGTCCGCGAGCTGACCCCTGCGGCCTCTGGGTTGACCCTGGAAGGCGCGCAGCTGGCCGCACCGTTGAGCCTGCACAATGACAGCGACCAGACGCTCTACCAGCAACTGACCCTGTCGGGCTACCCGCGCCAGGCGCCAGCGGCCAGCAGCCATGGCCTGCAGATCCAGCGCGACTACCTGGGCCTGAACGGCCAGCCGCTGGACCCGCGCAACCTGCGCAGTGGCGATCTGGTTCTGGTTCACCTGGCGGTGAAGGCCGCCACGCAGGTGCCGGATGCCCTGGTGGTCGATCTGCTGCCCGCGGGTTTGGAGCTGGAGAACCAGAACCTGGCGCAGAGTTCGGCCAGCCTGGACAACGCCAGCGGCACGGTCCGTGAGTGGCGCGATGCGATGCAGAACGCCAATCTGGTGCACCAGGAGTTCCGCGATGACCGCTACGTGGCGGCGCTCAAGCTTGAAGGTCAGCAGACCACGCACCTGCTGTACCTGGCACGTGCGGTCACGCCGGGCAGCTACCAGGTGCCGCCGCCGCAGGTCGAGTCCATGTACCGGCCGAACCTGCAAGCGGTCGGCGCGTCTCAGGCACCGATGGTGATCAAGGGGCGTTGACGGTGGGGTGAACGGGGCAGGGCGAGAGCGCCCGGCCCCTGAGCGGGGGCGTGACTCAGTGCACGACCCAGCTCAGCACCCACAACCCCAGCAAGGCCCAGATGATGCCCGCGATCACCGACGCACGCATGAAGGCACGCACCGCCGAGTACAGCAGCGCCAGGCCGACGATCAGGGCCAGGATGCTGATCAGCGATGTGTCCATCCCCAGCGTTCGCGAGAGACCGTCGACGAAGTTGCCACCGGCATTGGCCAACCCGTTGAACACGCCGCTGAGCGCGTCCACGACGACCCGGATCAACGCGCCCAGCGCCTGGCCCAGCCATTCGAAAAAGCCTTCTACATGCATAGTCGTTTCCTGATGAAAGTGCCGGCGTCGCTGCCGTTGCCCACACTTTGGCTGCCGACCGCCCGGTTCGGTTCCCTGACCCGGGGGCGCCGATGCGTCACCTGAAGCGTATACCGTACTGGCTGCGCGCGCTGGTGGGCACGTCACTGGTGCTGTTGGGCCTGCTATGGCTCGCCGACCGACTGTGGCCCTTGCCCTTGCCCGGCGACGACCTGGCGCGGGTGGTGGTCGCCGAGGATGGCACGCCACTGTGGCGGTTCGCCGATGCCGAGGGCGTGTGGCGCTACCCTGTCAGTGCCGAGCAGGTGTCGCCGTTGTACCTGGAGGCCTTGCTGACCTACGAGGACCGCTGGTTCTACCACCACCTGGGCATCAACCCTCTGGCGCTGGCGCGCGCGGCCTGGCTGAACCTGCACGGCGGACGGGTGGTGTCGGGCGGCAGCACGCTGTCGATGCAGGTGGCGCGGCTGCTCGAACCTCATCCGCGCACCGTGCGCGGCAAGCTGCGGCAGATGGCGCGCACCCTGCAGCTGGAATGGCACTTGTCCAAGCGCGAGATTCTGCAGCTGTACCTGGACCGCGCACCGTTCGGTGGCACCTTGCAAGGCGTGGCGGCCGCCAGTTGGGCGTACCTGGGCAAGTCGCCCCAGCACCTGACGCCGGCCGAAGCCGCGCTGCTGGCCGTGCTGCCCCAGGCCCCCAGCCGACTGCGCCCGGACCGCCATCCGCTGCGCGCACGGCAGGCCCGGGACAAGGTGCTGGAGCGCTTGGCCGAGTACCACGCCTGGCCTGCCCAGCGCATCGCCGAAGCCCGTGAGGAACCGCTGTTGCTGGCACCGCGCCAGGAGCCTGCCCTGGCCCCCTTGCTGGCCCGGCGGCTGAACCGTCCGGGCAGTCCGCCGCTGATTCGCACGACCCTCGATGCGGCCCTGCAACGGCGTCTGGAAGACCTGCTGCTGGGGTGGCGTGCCCGGCTGCCGGAACGTACCTCCGCGGCGTTGCTGGTGGTCGATGCCCAGACCATGGCCGTGCGTGCCTACCTGGGTTCGGTGGACCTAGAGGACGCGCGACGCTTCGGTCATGTCGACATGGTCCATGCGCTGCGTTCGCCGGGCTCGACGCTCAAGCCGTTTCTGTACGCCATGGCGATGGACGATGGGTTGATCCACTCCGAGTCGCTGTTGCAGGACGTGCCGCGGCGGTATGGCGACTATCGACCGGGCAACTTCTCCAGTGGCTTCAGCGGGCCGGTGTCGGCCAGTTCGGCGCTGGCGCTGTCGCTGAACCTTCCGGCGGTGCAGTTGCTGGAAGCCTACGGGCCCAAGCGCTTCGCCGCGCAGCTGCGCATGGGGGGCATGCCGCTGGCCTTGCCGCCGCTGGCCGAGCCCAACCTGGCGCTGATCCTGGGCGGTGTCGGCAGCCGCCTGGAGGACCTGGTCGGCGGCTATGCGGCCCTGGCGCGTGACGGCAAGGCGGCGCAGATCCGCTTGCAGCCGCAGGATCCCTTGATCGAACGGCGGCTGATGTCGCCTGGCGCGGCCTGGATCACCCGCCGGATTCTGTCGGGTCTGGCACGTCCGGACCGTGATCCGCATGCCGACCTGAGTGCCCCGGTTCCCCTGGCCTGGAAGACCGGGACCAGTTATGGGTTCCGTGATGCGTGGTCGATCGGCGTCGGACCGCGTTACCTGATCGGGGTATGGATCGGGCGACCGGACGGCACCCCCGTGCCGGGGCAGTTCGGTCTGGCGTCGGCCGCGCCGCTGATGCTGCAGGTGCACGATTTGCTGAGCAACCGTGATCGCCAGCGCGGCCTGAATCAGCCCGCCCCGCGCAAACCGGCGAGTGTCGGCGTGGCGGCGATCTGCTGGCCGTTGGGCCAGCCTCTGGAGCGCACCGATCCCAATTGCCGGCGCCAGCGCTTCGCCTGGACGCTGGACGGCACGGTACCGCCGACCTTGCAGGCTAGCGATCAGCCACTGGGTCTGGGGCTGCGGGACACGCTGTGGGTCAATGCCCAGGGGCTGCGCGTCAATGAGGACTGCCCGGGAGCGACGCCGCGTACCCTCGCGCTGTGGCCGGCCCCCGTGGAGCCCTGGCTGCCGAAAGCCGAGCGCCGTGCCGCACGCTTGCCGGCGGTCGATCCCACGTGTCCGCCACGGCAGTCTCCACCCGCGGCGCCGCTGTCGATCGTCGGTATTCGGCCTGCCGATCAACTGCGCCGTCCGGCTGCCAGCGGGGAGCCCTTGCGTCTGCGCGTGTCGGCACTTGGCGGCGACGGTCAGCGCTGGTGGTTCCTGAATGGCGGGCAAGTCGGAGAGACAGCAGGGCAGGAGGAACTGATGGTGGCGCTGACACGCGTCGGGTCGTTCGAGTTGAGTGTGCTGGATGACAGCGGACAGACGGCCCGGGTGGCATTCGAGGTGCGGGAGTGAGGCGTCGGTGAAGGGCAAGACAGCCTTTGACCGATCAGGTGAAATCACAACCGCCATCGCGGGCAAGCCCGCAGTAACCGCGATGGCCTGCATCACCGCGGTAGGGCTACGGGTGTAGGAGCGGCCCCTGTGCCGCGATTGGGCCCGCCAGGGCCCACATTAGCACTTGGCAGAAACCATAGAATCTCCCATAGGATGCTGAGTCAGCCTGTTTCTGCTTGATGGAAACAGGTGCCGGTTGGGGTAGTGTATTGCCTGTCTGAAGCAGCAACCTGTAGGAGCCAGCATGCTGATGCTTGCTGGAAACAGGCACCGATGTGAGTCATTGCGCTGCCCATCTGAAGCAGCTGGCTGTGCTGCCTGCCTGAAGCAACCTGTGGGAGCAGCCACCTGTGGGAGCGGGCTTGCCCGCGATGGCGTCCGACTCGTCACCACCTGCCCCGCAGGCCACATCACTGGCCGCCTGCGCGCTTAATGGTTGGTCAATCGCTGCCGTACCGGCGACGAGCTGGGCGTCAGGGCCAGGGCCAGCTGGGTTCGATTGTGCATGCGCGTCAGGCGCAGCACTTGGGAGACGTAGAGTTTGACCGTGTTCTCGGTGATGCCGAGCGCGCAGGCGATCTGGTGGTTGGTCTGGCCGCGGCCCACCAGGCGGGCGACTTCCAGTTGTCGGGGTGAAAGGGCGCCGAACACGGCCGGCAACAGCTCGAGGTCGGTCTCTACCTCGACGTCGAGGTCGGTCGAGCGGCGAGCCAAGTTGCCGCCCCGTGCGCGTTCCAGGTCCTGATGCAGGTGGTCGATGAAGTCGCCCAGGTCTTGCAGGCGCTGGCTGAGGTGCTCGACTTCCTGCTGGGCTTGGCGCCGCTGAAGGACTTCGCCTTCCAGACGCTGCACCTGAGTCAGCCATTCGTCCAGGTCGAGCGGACGTGCATGGTAGTCGGCAAACCCTGCGCGCATGGCCCTCAGCACCGCAGACGCGTCGCTGTCCTGGCTGACCAGCATGGCCCTGAAGGCGCGTTGTGCACCACCGGCGCGCTCCAGGGAGCGGACCAAGGCCCAATGCTCGGTGCCAGGCGTCTGTACGGCGCAGATGATCAGACCGATGTCGGGTTCGGCGGCGTAGAGCGCCAAGGCCTGCGCCGGGCTCTCGGCGACGGCGTGGGCGTACCCCTCGCGCACGAGCAAGGTACACATGGCCTCGGGGACGCAGGCTCGCTCGTGGATGATCAAGACTTTCACTGCATGATTACACTGACTCACGTTCAACTCCCTGTAAACGGCAACGCTCCTGTGCCCTCAGCGGGCGATTCGTGACTGCAAAGGTTTGCAGCACGAACATGCTTCACGACAACCACACCACTGTCCAGACGAACCCTACCATCACATAGGGCGCCAAGGGCTGCTTGTCACCCAGGCCTTCGATCACCTGGCGCAGATGCTTCTTGAGCCGGGCGTTGAGTACTGTCCACAGGCGACGGCGGCCCAGTACCCAGACCAGAAACGCCACGCCTGCGCCGATGAAGGTGCCCAGCACATAGTCATGACTGGTCGCCAGGGCCAGGGCGCCCAGCAATTTCACATCGCCGGCGGCGAAATGCCCCAGCCAGTACCCTGGCAGCGTCATCGCCATGACGATCGCCAGGCCCCACCCCGCATCGCTGGCCGACGCGCCAATCCAGGTATGCCCCGTGGCGAACAGCCAGATCAACGCACCGATCGCGACGCCGAGCGTCAACGTGTCGGCGACCTGACGCCCACGGATGTCCTGTTCGGTACACATGGCCAGCCACATCAAGAGAACAATGCTCTGCATCGATCCAGTACCACGCTTGAGGTTGGTCATCGGTTCGGGCTGATGACAGCCTTGTTCTCAGGGTAGACCGCTTCGGCGAGGCAAGCCTGTAAAGGGATGTAAAAAAGCTGAGACGGTGACCAGGCGCAGCCCTGGGTGGCTCAGCGCGGTGGATAATGGGCCATGATCTGCCCCACTTCCTTCTGGATGGCCTGGCTGCGCGCCTGCGGGTCGGACGCCGACGTGTCGACCACGTGCTCCGCGCTGCCGCGCCAGACCAGCTTGCCGTCGCGGCCATCGAACAGGTCGACCTGAAGCGTGGCGACCTTGTAGTCGATGCTGCGGGTCTCGTTGTACATCGGGCCGCCCCAGTACCCACCCCAGGCGCCGCCCCAACCGCCGCCGTAGGTGTTGGTGACCTGCTGCTGGCGATCCTCGACCACCAAGTAGGCGCGTACCGTCACGTCTGCCGACGTGCCTGCCTGGGCCGGGCGCAGACCACGCTGGTCGAGCTGGCTGGCAATGGCCTCGCGGATGCGCTGCTCGGTCAGGTCGCTTTTGATCCGCGGGTCGTCCGGGCGGTATTCCAGGGCCGGGCGTTGCCAGGCCCAGCTGCGGTAGGCGGCGAAATCGCGCCCGGCATCGAAATCCTGGGAGACGTTGCTGGTGGCGCAGGCGCCCAGCAACAGCATGAACGACAGCAGCACGACACGAGCGACCATGGCCTTTCTCCGTTACCTGGATTCAGCTGGGCGGGAAGCCGCTCAGCGCTTTCTTGACTGCCTCGCGCACCGCCTCTTCGCGTGCCCGGGGCGATGACCTGTCACTGCCGGTTTCGGCGCTGCCGCTCCACACGGGCTGACCATCCCGTGCATCGAACAGCTCGATGGTCACCACCATCACGTCGACTTCATAAGTGCGCACCACCGGGACGCTGGCATAACCGCCGTAACCGTTGCGATAGCCACCGTAGCCGACACCGCCATAGGGCGTGCCGCCGTAGGGGTAATCGTCGTAATCACGCACCTGACGTACGCGCCGCTCGAGGCGCACGTTCGCGCTGACCAGCAGGTCGCCCACACGGCCCCGCGCCGGGCGCAGGCCTTGCTGGTCGAGCGCGCTGCCGATGGCATCGGTCAGTTGCGCAGGCTCGGTGTTGGCACCACCGCTCGGCAGCCGACCGTCGCGCCAGCTCCAGCTCCGGTAGCGGCCATAGTCGCGGGCCGGTGCCGGGTAGGCACTGGCGTCGAAGGTCCGGCTGGCCTGTGCCGGGGCGGGCGGCAAGGGCAGGGAACTGGCGACGTACGGGTTGGGGCTCTGGCAGGCGCTCAGCACGAAGGGCAGCACGGCCAGGCACAGGCGTCGATGCAACATGGTTACCTCCTGCCGGATGGCGGTCAGCGCGGCCTGCAGATCCAGTGCAGGTAGCGGCCCAGGCCGGCGAAGCTGGGGTGGCGACGGTGGGCCAGTTCCATCTCCAGCAGGTCGGCCAAGGCCGCCTTGGTCTGGAAGTCCCTGGGCATGTAGTCGTGGAACACGCGTACGCCGCTTTCGCTTTCGACCTGCCAGAGGGGTTCGAGTTGCGTGCGCAGTTCACGGGGGTCGAGAGGCGTCTGTGGGGTCAGGCTCTGCTTTTCGCCGGCCAGCTCATCACTGCGCAGCTTGCGCCAGTGACCCTTGAGCAGGTTGCGATAGACCAGGGCATCGCGGTTGTAGAACGCCAGGGACAACCAGCCGTCGCGTCGGGTCAACTGGTGCAGGACCGGCAGGATGGCCGGCGGCTCGGCCAGCCACTCCAGCACGGCATGGCAGATCACCAGGTCGAAAGGCGTGTCGAGCCGCGCTGGCAAGGACTGCCAGTCGGCCTGGAGGAACGTGGCCTGTCGCCCGGCTTCGGCGAATCGTTCGCGGGCGCCCTCGAGCATGGGGGCAGCAGGCTCGGCGAGCGTGACCTGATGACCGCGCTCGGCCAGCCACAGCGCCATGTGGCCCAGCCCGGCACCGACGTCGAGCACGCGCAAGGGGCGGTCGGGCAGGGTCTGCGCCAGGTCCGCCTGCAGCACCGCAAGGCGGATGGCGCCCTTGGCACCGCCGTAGATCTTTTCCGCGAAGCGCGCGGCCAGGGCGTCGAAGTGACGGTCGTTCATCGGGCGAAGCGCCGTTCGCTGTCGGCCAGCTTGTCGCGCACGACGGTGTCCATGTCCAGCCCCAGTTCGCTGCACAGCAGCAACAGGTACAACACCACGTCGCCGATTTCCTGGCCGGCATGGGCCAGTTGGTCGGCGGGCAGGTGGCGCGACTGATCTTCGCTCAGCCATTGGAAGATCTCGACCAATTCGGCCATCTCCACACTGGCGGCCATGGCCAGGTTCTTCGGGCTGTGGAAGCGTTGCCAGTCGTTGGCGTCGCGGATGGCGTGCAGGCGTGCGGTCAGTTCGGACAGGTTCATCGGACTCGTTTCATCAATGCGGACCCAGGCGCATAGCTTCGGGCCCGCGTTGCGGCAACGCAAGGGGCAAGACGCAGTCAGGCGTGTTGTGCACGCCTGGCTTCGGGCCCTTCAGGTCAGCCCGAACCAGCGGCCCTCCAGGTGCACGGGGCCATTGTGTCCCTCCAGGCGTAGCTGACCGGCAGGAGGCTGCAGCTCGCTGGTGGAAAGGATCACCTCGGTCGGCAGGCGAACCGGCTTGTGGAAGGCGACGTCGACGCCATAACCACTCGTGGGCAGGTGGTCCTGCACGGCTGCCAAGGTCCTGGCCAGGCTGTACATGCCGTGGGCGATGGCCGTGGGGAAGCCGAACAGTCGGGCGCTGAGGGCGCTCAGGTGGATCGGGTTGTAGTCCCCGCTGACCTTGGCATAGCGACGGCCGATGTCGCTGTCGGCGTACCAGCGGGTCAAGGGCCTCAGTTCAGAGGGCGCCTCGTGCATTGAGCCGGCGTCGTCCGCCGAGGCATCGAGGCGCAGGCCACGGACCAGCATGCGGCTGGTCTCGCGCCAGATCACGCCCAGGCCGTCCTCGGCCTCGGTGACCAGGTCGAAAGTGCCACCCTTGGCATGCGGGCGCAGATGCTCGGCATGCACCGCGAAGCGCAGACTGTCCAAGGCGCCCAATGGGCGCAGCACCTCGATGCGGTTGCCCAGGTGAATCATGCCCAGCAAGGGGAAAGGAAAGGCCGGCGCAGTCATCAGTTGCAGGTGCAGACCGAACGCCATGACATGGGGGTAGGTCGCCGGCAGATGGCCGTCGTCGGGAAAGCGGCACAGGCCTCGGTAGGCGGCCAGGTGGTCGCGATCGACGCGCAGGGTGCAGCGCAGGCCGGTGGCCGGCAGCGTCTTGCCACGGATCGTGCGCGTGCGCAGCGCCTGCAGGTACAGGCTCGCGCTCGAGTCGGGGGTATGCAGGTCATGCCACTCGATAGCCATGCTCATGCCCCCATCAACGCCTGGCCGCAGACACGCAGCACCTGGCCGGTGACCGCCCCGGAGCCGGGCTGCCCGAGCCAGGCCACGGCTTCGGCCACATCCTGCGGACGTCCGCCCTGGCCCAGGGAGGCCAGGCGTCGGCCGGCTTCACGCAGGCCCACGGGCATGGCGGCGGTCATGTGGGTCTCGATAAAGCCTGGGGCCACGGCGTTGATGGTGACACCGCGCTCGGCAAGGCGAGGGGCAAGGGCCTGCGCCAGACCGATCAGCCCGGCCTTGCTCGCGGCGTAGTTGGTCTGGCCACGGTTGCCGGCGATCCCGCTGACCGAGGCCAGCAGTACCACGCGACCACCACTGCGCAGGGTGCCGGTGTCGAACAGGGCCTGGGTCAGGACCTGAGGGGCGTCGAGGTTGACCGCCATGACCGAATCCCAGTACTCGGGGGTCATGTTGGCCAGGGTCTTGTCGCGGGTGATGCCCGCGTTGTGCACGACCAGGTCCACGCCTTCGCCCAGACTCGTCTGCAGCTGCTCAGCGGCATCGACGGCGCAGATGTCGAGGGCCAAGGCCTGGCCACCGAGACGGGCCGCCAGGGCTTCCAGGTCCTTGCGCGCCTGGGGCACGTCCAGCAGCACCACCTCGGCGCCATCGCGGACCAAGGTTTCGGCGATCGAAGCACCGATGCCGCGGGCCGCGCCGGTCACCAGGGCTCGACAGCCGCCCAGGGGACGGGTCCAGTCCTGGACCTGGCGCTCGCACCCTTGCAGACGCAGGACCTGGCCCGAGACGAAGGCGCTCTTGGGCGAGAGGAAGAAACGCAGGGCGCCTTCGAGTTGATCATGGGCATCTTCGCCCACGTACAGCAGCTGGGCCGTGGCGCCGTTGCGCAGCTCCTTGGCCAGGGAGCGGCTGAACCCTTCCAAGGCGCGCTGGGCGACGCTGGCGGCCGGGTCCTGGACGGCTTCCGGAGGCCTGCCGAGGATGACCACATGGGCGCTGCGGTCGAGGCTGCGCAGCAGGGGCTGGAAGAATTCGCGCAACTGCTTGAGCTGGCCGCTGTCGGACAGGTGACTGGCGTCGAAGACCAGCGCCTTGAGTTTCGGCCCCAGCCCGGCTACCCACGGAGGTGTCTGCAAGCCTTGGCCGGCGTAGCTGTAGCAGGTGTCGGTCAGGCGTGCGGCAAACGCTTCCACGGCGTTCGCCAACGGCCCGCCACCGATGACCAGGGCCCCTTCGACCGGGCGCAGACGGCCGGACTGCCAGCGCTCCAGCGGGGCCGGGCGAGGCAGCCCCAGGGCGTCGACCAGGCGCCGACCCAGGGAGGAATTGGCGAAGCCGAGGTAGCGATCACTCATGTCAGGTCTCCTTGAGGCAAGCATGCAGTGTGGACCATTCACACGGCAGGGTCGTTCGAAGCGGGCAAAAACACCTAGGCTCTACGGATCAAAATGTGTCAGGAAGGAGTATGCGCATGCGTGAAGCACGCCGGGTCGCGATCATAGGCGGCAACCGAATTCCGTTCGCCCGTTCCAACGGCGCCTACGCCCAGGCCAGCAACCAGGCGATGCTGACCGCCACCCTGGAGGGGCTGGTGGAGCGCTACCGTCTGCATGGCCAGCGCCTGGGAGAGGTGGTGGCCGGGGCGGTGCTCAAGCATTCGCGCGACCTCAACCTGACCCGCGAATGCGTGCTGGGGTCGCGCTTGTCACCGCAGACGCCTGCCTACGACGTGCAGCAGGCCTGCGGCACGGGGTTGGAAGCGGCCCTGCTGGTGGCGAACAAGATCGCCCTGGGGCAGATCGACTGTGGCATCGCCGGCGGTGTGGACAGCACGTCGGATGCACCGATCGCGGTCAACGAAGGCCTGCGCCAGGTGCTGTTGCAGGCCAACCGGGGTAAGGGCCTCAAGCAGCGGCTCAAGCCCTTTCTCAAGGTGCGTCCTGGTTATCTCAAGCCTGAGTTGCCGCGCAATGGCGAGCCCCGCACCGGGTTGTCCATGGGCCAGCACTGCGAGCGCATGGCCCAACATTGGCAGATCCCGCGGGACGAGCAGGATGCGCTGGCGCTGCTCAGCCACCAGCGCTTGGCCGCCGCCTATGCCGAAGGCTGGCATGACGACCTGCTCACGCCGTACCTGGGACTGACGCGCGACAACAACCTGCGGCCCGACCTGACGCACGCGCAACTGGCTGCTCTCAAGCCCGTGTTCGAGCGCGGCGGTCAGGGGACGCTGACGGCGGGCAACTCGACGCCGCTCACCGATGGGGCTTCCCTGGTGCTGCTCGGCAGCGAGGCCTGGGCCGACGCCCAGGGGCTGCCGGTGCAGGCCTGGTGGGTCGATGGCGAGACGGCGGCGGTGGATTTCGTCAACGGTCAGGAAGGTTTGTTGATGGCGCCCGTGCATGCGGTGCCCCGGTTGCTGGCCCGCAATGGCTTGAGTTTGCAGGATTTCGACTACTACGAGATTCACGAGGCCTTCGCGGCGCAGGTGCTGTGCACGCTCAAGGCCTGGGAAAGCGAAGCGTACTGCCGCGAGACGCTGGGGTTGCCCGGTGCCCTGGGGGCGATCGATCGCAGCCGGTTGAACGTCAAGGGCAGCTCGTTGGCGGGCGGTCACCCGTTCGCTGCAACGGGAGGGCGCATCCTGGCGCACCTGGCCAAGTTGCTGGCGCATGCCGGGAAGGGGCGTGGCCTGATTTCCATCTGTGCAGCGGGTGGCCAGGGCGTGACGGCGATCATCGAGCGCTAGGCAGTGAAGGGTCGTTATGCACAGGCCAGGGGGACTGGTTTTGTGGGCCCTGCGGGCCCAATCGCGGCACAGGGGCCGCTCCCACAGAGGGCAGTGATAGCCTGCAACGCCGCGGTGGGGCTACGGGTGGAGCGGCCCCAGAAATCGATCAGAGATAAAGCCTCTAAGCCATGCCAGCTATCGTCATGTTCTCTGCGCGACAGCGCGGCGCCAAGACGGCGGGCGGACTCCCACAGGGACCGCGATGACCTGCAACCCCGCGGTGTCACTACGGATGTAGGAGCGGCCCCTGTGCCGCGATTGGGCCCGCCAGGGCCCACAAGCTAGCATCCACGAACGCCAGAGGACGCAGCATGGACTTTGCTGGCATGCTCTGGCTTTTGCCCCAGATGACGCCATGCCGCTCCCCAACCGCCTCGCCAGCCCAAGACCCATCCCGACGCTCGAGGCCTTGCCCAGGCCACTGTACGCCCGTGCCGAAAGCCTTGGGGCCGGCTCGTGGACCACGCGGCATTGCCATGACTGGGTGCAGTTTTCCTATGCGATCAAGGGGGTGCTGGGCGTCTACACCGAAAACGGCAGCTATTTCGCGCCGCCGCAGTGGGGTATCTGGATCCCGGCGGACGTGCCCCACGAGGTGGTCACCTCGACCCAGGCGGACATGCGCAGCCTCTATGTGCGGCGCGATGCCTGCACGTGGGCAGCGCCCCGTTGCCGGGTGCTGGAAGTGACGCCCCTGACCCGGGAACTGATCAAGCAGTTCTGCCTGTTCGACCCCTGCTATCCGCAACCGGACAGCCCCGAAGCACGTCTGGTCGCGGTGCTGCTGGACCAACTGAAAGGTCTGCCGGAAGTCGGGTTCTCGTTGCCGCTGCCGCGTCATATCGGCTTGCTGACGCTGTGCAACGCCATGCTCGCCGAGCCTGACCAGACCCACACCCTGGGCGCATGGGCCGAGCGTCTGACCTGCTCGGAGAAGACCCTGACGCGGCTGTTCCAACGGGAGACCGGCCTGAGCTTCCGGCATTGGCGCCAGCGCATGCGTCTGCTGTCGTCGCTGGCATTGCTGGAGAACGGTGACAGCGTGACGGACGCCGCGCTGGGCTGCGGTTACGAGTCGACCTCGGCCTTCATCGCCGCCTTTCGCCAGCGTTTCGGTTTCACGCCTGGCGAACTGCGGCGTTGAGGGTCAGGTGCGGAAGCGCCGCACCAGCGCATCCAGCTCGTTGGACAGGCCGGCCAGGCTTTCCGAGTCGTGACGGGCGGCCTGGGCCAGTTCGGCCACCAGCTGCGCGTCGCCATGGATCTGGCTGATGTGCCGGTTGATGTCTTCGGCCACCTGATGCTGCTCTTCGGCCGCCGTGGCGATCTGGGTGTTCATGTCGCGGATGATGTCCACCGACTCGCGGATCTGCCCGAAGCTGTCACGGGCCTGGCTGATGCGGGTGACCGAGTCCTGCGACACGTCCAGGCTGGCATGCATCTGCCCGGCGACCTCGGCGGTGCGTGAGGCCAGGTTGCCGAGCAAACCGTCGATCTCGGCGGTGGAGTCGGCGGTGCGCTTGGCCAGGGCGCGGACCTCGTCGGCCACCACGGCGAACCCACGGCCCTGCTCGCCGGCACGCGCCGCTTCGATGGCCGCGTTGAGCGCCAGCAGGTTGGTCTGCTCGGCGATGGAACGGATGGTGCCGAGAATCGACTGGATCGCGTTGCTGTCACGCTCCAGTTGCTGGATCGACTGTGCAGACTGTTCGATCTCCTGGCTCAGGCGGTGCACGCTCTGCACGGCGGCGTCGATCTGCTGTTGCCCCTCGTGCGCCTGACGCTGGCCGCTGTCGGCGGACTCGGCGGCCTGGCTGCAGGAGCGGGCCACCTCGTTGGCCGTGGCGACCATCTCGTGGAAGGCCGTGGAGACCATGTCCACCGCCTCCCGCTGACGCCCGGCGGCGTCGGCCATGTTGCCGGAGACCTGGGTGGAGCTGGCAGAGGTGCTGAGAATCTTGCCGGCTGCGCTGCCGATGTGCTGGATCAGGCTGCGAATGGCCCCCAGGAACTGGTTGAACCAGCTGGCCAGTTGCGCGGTTTCGTCACGCCCCCGCACGTCCAGGTTGCGGGTCAGGTCGCCTTCGCCCTGGGCGATGTCTTCTAGGCCGCTGGTGACGCTGTTGATCGGACGCACGATCAGCCGGGCAAAGGCGGCGCCGACGATGGCGAAGATGATCGCCAGCACCAGGGCGATCCCGCCGATCAGCCACGACAGCCGGGTGGCGGACTGCATCACTTCGCGCTCCTGGATCAGGCCGATGAAGGTCCAGCCCAGTGCTTCGTCGGGGTAGACGTTGGCCATGTAACGCTCACCGTCGATGGTGACCTCGACCAGGCCCTTGCCGGCGCGGGCCAGCTCGGCATAGCCGTCGCCGAAGCTGGCCAGCGGCTTGAAGTTGTGTTCGGCGTCGCGCGGGTCGACCAGCACGTTGCCATTGTTTTCCACCAGCATCAGGTAGCCGCTGTCACCGAGCTTGATCTTGCGCACGATCTCGGTGAGACCGCCAATGGACACGTCGACCCCCACGACGCCCCCAGGGTTGCCCAACTGGTTGGCGACCGTACGCACGTTGCCGATGAGCACGGCATTGTCCGCTGGCCAGTAATACGCGCTGGTGCGCACGGTCTTGCCCGGTTGGGCCATGGCCGCCTGGTACCAGGGACGCTGGCGAGGGTCGTAGTTGTTGAAGTTCTGGCCGGCCGGGTAGGACACGTACCCACCGTCGCTCACGCCGTACGACAGGTAGGCATAGCTGGCATGGCTGTTGCCCAGGGCATTGAAGATGTCGAGGACGCGCTGGTCGCCTTCGCCCAGCACACGGGAGGGCGCTGCGCTCATGTACTTGTTCAGCTCGCCATTGCCGGCCGTGATCGCCGGGTGGTTGGCGAGCATTTCCACGTTCTCGTCGATGGCCTTGAAGAACAGCTGCATGGCATTGCTGACCTGCCGGACCTCGCGCGTGCTGCTGTCGAGAAAGCCCTCGCGCGACTCGCTGCGCAAGTTCAGCACCACGAGGGTGGCCACCAGCACGATGGGCAGGCCGGCAATGACGGCGAACGCCCACGTCAGTTTCTGTTTGATGTTCATCCACGCTCCCGATTTTTTTTATAAAGCTTGGCAGATACACAAGCCATCGGCAGCGCGGGTGGATCTCTTGAGGCCTCGTGTCCGGATTCAGCCGGGGATGTCGTGATCGGAACATCGTCCTGTCGGATTCGGTATGCACGGGGTCTCGTCGGCGTGCTTCGAGGCCTCGCAACGGCCGCTCGCCAGGCCCTCGAGGATCGGGCAGTCGGGTCGCGCGTCGCCCTGACAGGAGGTAACCAGGCGATCGAGGGTGTCACGCAGACCGACCAACTCCTCGATACGCCTGTTCAGGTCGTCGATGTGCTGGGTGGCCAGGCGCTTGACGTCGGCGCTGGCCCGGTCACCGTCCTGCCACAGACGCAGCAGCTGGCCGACTTCGTCCAGGGAAAACCCCAGGTCGCGCGAGCGCTTGATGAACCCCAGGCTGTCGAGGTCCTGTTCCCGGTACACGCGGTAACCGCTGTCGCTGCGGGTGGCCGGGCGCAACAGGCCGATCGTTTCGTAGTAGCGGATCATCTTGGCGCTGAGCCCGCTGCGCCGGGCGGCTTGTCCGATGTTCATGGGGCCTCGCTGAGGGGGGAGGGTGTCCAAGTCTTCAACCATAATGCATTGCTGACCACGCTGACGCTGGACAGTGCCATCGCCGCCCCGGCCAGCACCGGGTCGAGCAGGCCGAAGGCCGCCAACGGGATGCCGATCAGGTTGTAGATGAAGGCCCAGAACAGGTTCTGGCGGATCTTGGCGTAGGTCTTGCGGCTGATCTCGAGGGCGGCGGGCACCTGCCGTGGATCCCCACGCATGAGGGTGATGCCGGCGGCCTGCATGGCCACGTCGGTGCCGCCGCCCATGGCGATGCCGATGTCGGCGGCTGCCAATGCCGGCGCGTCGTTGATGCCGTCACCGACCATGGCCACCACACCCTGCTGGCGCAGCGCGTGCACCCGCGCGGCCTTGTCGGCCGGCAGTACCTGGGCCTGGACCTGGGTGATGCCGGTGCCTTCAGCCACTGCCTGGGCGCTGCCGCGGTTGTCGCCGGTCAACAGGTGGCAGGCGATGCCCTGCGCCTGCAGGGCCTGCACGGCCGCGCGGGCACCGGGCTTGAGCGTGTCGCCGAAGGCGAACAGGCCCAGTACACGCGGTGTCGGGGCCTGCTCGACCAGCCAGGACAAGGTATGGCCTTGCTGTTCCCAGGCCTGTGCCTGAGCAGCCAGGGGGCTGGGGAGCGGTTCGTGCTGGGGGAGCAGGTGAGCGTTGCCCAGTGCCAGGGTCCGCCCCTGGACCTGGCCGACGATGCCTTGACCGCTGACCACGCGGGTCTGCTCGGGCGGTTGCACCCTCACGCCCTGCACCTGGCAGGCCTCGAGCACGGCATGGGCCAGCGGGTGCTCGCTGCCACGCTGCAGGCTGCCTGCCAGGGTCAGCACGTCGCTGGCATCGTCGTCACCGGCCTGCCAGTGTACCAGCCGTGGGCTGCCCGAGGTCAGCGTGCCGGTCTTGTCGAAGACCACCTGGTCCACGGCATGGGCGCGCTCCAGGGTCTCGGCGTCCTTGATCAGGATACCGTGACGGGCGGCCACGCCTGTGCCGGCCATGATCGCTGCGGGGGTGGCCAGCCCCAGTGCACAGGGGCAGGCAATCACCAGCACGGCGACCGCGTTGATCACCGCCACCTGGGCCTCGGCGCCTGCCCACAGCCAGCCCAGCAAGGTGCACAGGGCCACCAGCAGGATGACCGGGACGAACACCTGGCTGACCCGGTCCACCAGTTTCTGGATCGGCGCCTTAGCCGCCTGAGCCTGCTCGACCAGGCGAATGATGCGGGCCAGCACGGTCTCGGTGCCGACCGCCACGGTACGGACCCGCAAGGCGCCGTCGATGTTGATGGCGCCGCCTGTCACAGAATCGCCGGGTCGCTTGGGCACGGGCCGGCTTTCGCCGCTGATCAACGACTCATCGACCAGGCTGTTGCCGTCGAGGACCTCGCCATCGACCGGGAAACGCTCGCCCGGCTTGACCCGTACCTCGTCGCCCACGCGCAGCTGGCTGATCGGGACGTCCTCTTCCCGGCCGTCGATCACCCGGATCGCCCGGTCCGGGCGCAAGGCCTCGAGGGCGCGCAAGGCGCTGGCGGTCTGGCGCTTGGCGCGGCGCTCCAGGTACTTGCCCAGCAAGACCAGGGCGATGACCACCGCCGAGGCTTCGAAATACACATGTGGGGGCGCACCTGGGTCGGCCACCGCCCATTGGTACAGGCTCAGTCCGTAGCCAGCGCTGGTCCCGAGCGCCACCAGCTGGTCCATGTTGCCGGCCCGGGCGCGCAGGCCCTTCCAGGCGGCGACGTAGAAACGGGCGCCGAGCATGAACTGCACCGGCGTGGCGAGCAGCCACTGCGCCCAGATCGGCAGCATGACGTGCACGCCGAACGGTTGCAGGGCCATGGGCAGGACCAGCGGCGCGGCCAGCAGCAGGGCAAGGGTCAAGGCCGTGCGCTCGCTGAACAGGGTCTGGCGACCTGCGTCGTGGGACTGCTGCGTCTCTTCCAGGCGCTCGGCGCTATAGCCGGCGTCGCGCACGGCCGCCAGCAAGGCGTCGATGGCGACCGAGCCGAGCACCTGGACCTGGGCGCGTTCGCTGGCCAGGTTGACGCTCGCCTGCAACACGCCAGGGACCTTGAGCAAGGCGCGCTCGACCCGGCCTGCGCAACTGGCGCAGGTCATGCCCTCGAGGCGCAGGTCCAGCGCCTGCAACGGCACCTGGTAGCCTGCCTGGGAAACGGCCTCGATCAAGGTCGGCAGGCTCTGTGGTGGGGCCTCGACCCGTGCCTGTTCGGTCGCCAGGTTGACGCTGACCTGATCGGCCCCGGCGACCTTGCGCAGGGCCCGTTCGACCCGACCTGCGCAACTGGCGCAGGTCATGCCGTCGATCGGCAGGTGGTAGGTGATGGCTGCTGGCATGGTCTGGCTCCTGGGTTTCACACCCTCAGCATCGACCTTGCCACGTGGTCAAGGTCAATAGCCCAGGCTGGTCGGCCTCAGCGTGAAGCCAGGGCCTTCCATGGCGATGCGGTATTTGACGATCTGCCCGGCGGGCAGCGTGAGGCGCACGCTGCGCTGGTTTTCTAGGCCGTTGCTGCAGCCCGGTGCCTGACCGGGCAGGCGCCGCAGGCGCACGTCCACCTGCCCGGCAGGCAGGTTGAACGAGGTGGACTGCTCCTGGAACAGCCGCGCCACCAACTGATCGTTGAGGTAGATGCCGATCTCGCAGCTGGTCGCCACTTCCAGGCGCTCGCGGGAAATGATCAGCACGCTGTAGTCATGGTTGCCTTCGGCATGGGCAGGGGCAGCGCCAGGGCGCCCAGCAGCCCCATCACGCCGATCGTTGTCTTGATCATCACGGCTCTCCTGTCGACCGCCTGGCAAAGGCGCAGCTTGGCCGACCTGGGGCAAGATTTCCAGCGCCAGGCGCTGCACGGGCTTGACCTTGCCATGGGGGCAAGCACGAGACTGGGGTTCATTTCGACAGGAGGGAAGACCATGCAAACGTTCGAAGTACACGGCATGAGCTGCGGCCACTGCGTCAAGGCCGTGACCCGCGCGCTGCAGGCGCACGACACCGGGGCGGTGGTGGAGGTGGACCTGGCGAGCGCACGGGTGAACGTGACCAGTCAGTTGTCGACCGAGCAGATCGTCGCTGCCATCGCCGAAGAGGGCTATGACGTCAAGGCGCTCTAGCGGGGTGTCGAAGTATCCGACCACTCGGCAAGGTTTTCATGCCGAGTGCAGGCAGGCCAGGTAAACTGCGCTATTGCTTAGCCTGCTAAGGATATGGGATGAACCTTCGAATGATCTTGATCCTGGGGGCCCTGAGCGCGTTCGGGCCCCTGGCGATCGACTTTTACCTGCCGGCTTTCCCGGCCATGGCCCAGGCCTTCGCCACCGATGAAAAGCATGTGCAGACCACGCTGGCGGCCTATTTCCTCGGCCTGTCGATCGGGCAGCTGGCCTACGGGCCGATCGCCGACCGTTTCGGGCGACGGCTGCCCTTGCTGTTCGGGGTGGGGCTGTTCGTCATCGCTTCGCTGGTGTGCGCCTTTGCGCCGACGCTGGATGCCCTGATCGCTGCACGCTTCGTCCAGGCGCTGGGGGGATGCGCGGGGATGGTGCTGTCGCGGGCGATCGTCAGTGACCGTTGTGAGCCGATCGATGCGGCCAAGGTGTTCTCGCAACTGATGCTGGTGATGGGGCTGGCGCCGATCCTGGCACCCATGCTGGGTGGGTTGCTGGTCAGCGTGTCCGGGTGGCAGTCGATCTTCCTGGTGCTGAGCCTGTTCAGCGCACTGTGCCTGGTGGCGGTCTACCTGGGCCTGGGCGAGAGCATGCCGGCGCATCTGCCGCGCCAGCCCTTGTCGGGCGCGCTGCGCCAGTATGGGCGGCTGTTGCGTGATCGTGCCTTCGTGGGCCATGCGTTGACCGGGGGGATCGCCATCGCCGGCATGTTCGCCTACATCGCCGGCTCGCCGTTCGTGTTCATCAAGCTCTATGGCGTGCCGGCCGAGCATTATGGCTGGCTGTTCGGGATCAACGCCGCAGGCTTCATCCTCGTCGCTCAGGTCAACGCACGTCTTTTGGCGCGGCGTGGCCCGGCCGTCCTGCTGGGGCGTGCCGTCTGGGTGTATGTGGCTGCGGCGCTCACCTTGCTGCTGGTGGCCACGTTGCGACCTGCAGCGCTGTGGCCTCTGCTCGTGCCCCTGTTCGTCTGCATCGCCAGCCTGGGGTGCATCGCACCTAACGCGTCGGCCTGCGCGATGGCCGGGCAAGGCGCACGTGCCGGCAGCGCGTCGGCCTTGATGGGCTGCATGCAGTTCAGCGTGGCGTCCGGTGCGGCGGCGTTGGTGGGCGTGCTGCACGATGGCAGCGCGGTGCCCATGGCCCTGGTCATCAGCCTGTGTGGTGTCGCGGTGGTCATCATGGCGGCATTGGCGCGCCGCGCCGCGCGTGCTGTGTGAGCGACGGATGCCTCTTCGGTCCGTAAGGATGTGAGCCTTTGACACAACTTGCTGGATAGGGAAATTTCCTATTCTTCTGCCATACCTGGGGAAGCTCGACGTGGGCATCTGCTTGCTGGTGCTGCCTCGGCGACTGCCGCCAGCGTGCGCGAACTGGCAAGGACTGGGCGCGGCATCACGCGCATGGTCTGACTAATTGGTCACGCGCTTGCGATGGGATCCAGCAACCTGGGCGACCCTGGCCCTCTGCCGTGTGCTCGACCCGTTTCAGATCAGCGGCGCCCGTGAAGTCGCCGCTTATACTGCTCCCGGCAGCCAGTGCCAGCGAGAGACGCTTCCCTGCCAGGGCGCAGTGCGCGGCAACGTGGGGCAGCCTGGCACGGGTCATGCCGTTCTGACGTGTTCGTACCTTGCGCGACCTGGTGATTGTCCGAGGCGCCCGCCAAGCCTGGCTGATGTTCCGCTATCAGACAGATGACGCAGGGAGTACCCGAAAGATGAAAGCTGTCAGCAGTATCAGCCAGATCGCCAGTTTGATGGCCGATCCCAAGCGTAGCGCCATGTTGTGGGCGCTGATCGACGGTGTCGCGCGACCGGCCGAGGAATTGGCCGCAATGACCGGTTTGACCGCATCGTCGGTCTGCGCCCACCTGTCGCTGCTGTCCACGGGAGGGTTGGTGCGGCCGGAAACCCGTGGCCGCAAACGTTATTTCCGCCTGGCCACGCCCGAGGTTGGCATGGCGGTGGAAGCCATGGCCAGTGTTCGCATCGGTGATGCCCCAGGCAAACCCGTCCAGCGTCTGCCATTGGACATTCCTGTGTCGATGCGTCAGGCGCGGCGGTGCGGCGAGCACCTTGGGGGGAAGCTGGCTGCCGACCTGTATGACCGTCTGGTACTGGCGAACTGGCTGGAGGGTCAGGAGCCACAGCAGCGTGTCAGCCTGGAAGGGCGCCAGCAGATGGCTGCGATCGGCGTGTTCATCGATGCCCTGGCACCGGGGGCGCAGCGTGACTGCGTGATCTGTCATTGCTGCGAGTGGAGCGATCAGCGACCGCACCTCGGGGGTAGCCTGGGGCAGGCGTTCTTCAAGCTGTTCATGCAATCGGGCTGGATCCGTGAACATGAGCAGTCGCGGGCGCTGCGTATCTCGGCCTTTGGCTTGCAACAGATCAATCAGATCGCGTGCCTGCCGACCTGGCAGGTCGGTTAGCTGAGTCAGCACCGCCTCGACCCCCGATCGGCGCGAAGCGTACGCAACCGGTACGCTTCGCGTCGACCTGAAGAGACCGACGTCTTACTTGACCAAACGTGCATCCAGGCTGTTCTGCGCCAGCCGGGTGGCTTGCGCCTGGGTCATGCCCAGGTGCTCATGCAGCGCCATGAAGTTCTCGGTCACGTATCCACCGAAGTAGGCGGGGTCATCGGAGTTGACCGTGACCTTCACGCCACGCTCGAGCATGTCGAGAATGTTGTGCTGGCCCATGTGCTCGAACACGCACAGCTTGGTGTTGGACAGGGGGCAGACGGTCAGCGGGATCTGCTCATCGATGATCCGCTGCATCAGGCGTTCGTCCTCGATGGCGCGTACGCCATGGTCGATACGCTCGATCTTCAGCAGGTCCAGGGCTTCCCAGATGTACTCGGGCGGACCTTCCTCGCCGGCGTGGGCCACGGTCAGGAAGCCTTCGCCACGGGCACGGTCGAACACCCGCTTGAACTTGCTGGGCGGATGGCCCATCTCGGAGCTGTCCAGGCCTACGGCGACGAAGGCATCGCGGAACGGCAGGGCCTGGTCCAGCGTGCGTTCGGCCTGTTCTTCGCTCAGGTGGCGCAGGAAGCTCAGGATCAGCCCGCTGGTGATGCCCAGTTGCTCACGGCCGTCCTTGAGCGCACGGGTGATGCCGTCGAGCACCACCTCGAAGGGAATGCCACGGTCGGTGTGGGTCTGCGGATCGTAGAACGGCTCGGTGTGGATGACGTTCTGCGCCTTGCAGCGTTGCAGGTAGGCCCAGGTCAGGTCGTAGAAATCCTGCTCGGTACGCAGGACGTTCGCGCCCTGGTAGTAGAGGTCGAGGAATTCCTGCAGGTTGCCGAAGGCATAGGCGCTGCGCAGTGCGTCCACGTCCTGCCAGGGCAGGGCGATCTTGTTGCGTTCGGCCAAGGCGAACAACAGCTCGGGCTCGAGCGAACCTTCAAGGTGCAGGTGCAGTTCGGCCTTGGGCAAGGCATTGAGCCAGTCATACATGGTGCGAATCTCGATCAACTAACAATCGAGCATTGTACAGGTCCAGCCCTGGCGCGGGGGGCGAGTCGACCGAGTGACGCCAAGGCCGTGCCTCAGGCCCGCCGCGCGCGAGGCGGGACGGTTACCAGGGCAGGGTCCTGCCGGCGTAGTCCAGGAAGCGAAGCCCACCGTGACCGGCCTGGGCCTCGACCTGCGCGAGGATCCCCTGGGTACTGGTCAGCACGTCGATCTCGGCGTTTTCCCCGCCCATTTCGGTACGGACCCAGCCAGGGTGCATGGCCAGCACGCAGAGGTCCGGGCGTTGCAACGCCACCACGAAGCTGTTGATCATCGAGTTGAGCGCAGCCTTGCTGGCTTTGTACAAGCAGATCTCACCCGCATCCGGGCTGGCCACGCTGCCCAGGCCCGAACTCATGAAGGCCACCACCCCCGTACCGGGGCGCACCTGATCGACCAGGCGGCGGGCGACGCGAATGGGCGAGACCGCATTGGTCATGAACAGCTCGCCGACCTGCTCGAGGTGAATGGTGTCGGCAGACTGGGGCAGGGGGCCCATGACACCGGCGTTGACGAACAGCAGGTCGAGCACCTCGCCCTCGAGGCGTTGTCCGAGCGCATCGAGCTGTGACGCATCGTTCATCTCCAGGGCTTCGACCCGTACGCCCGCCAGCGCGTGCAGCGCCGTGGCCTTGGCCGGATCACGCACGGTGGCGATGACGTTCCAGCCCTGCTCGTGTAGCCGCTGGACCAGGCCCAAGCCCAGGCCACGGGAGGCGCCGATGACCAGCGCGGTTTTGGATGCGCTCATGAGAACTCCTAGTCGATGAAGGGAAAGCCCTCAGCATACGCCAGGTCGCAACGCCCGGTCAGTCAGGGTGCTGTACGAAAAATGATCTATCGTCTGCGCGCCTTGCCCCACCACGCGCTTGCGCAGGCACGCACGGGTTATCCACAGGCTGGTCCACAGTAATTGTGTGAAATTCGGGGTCTGCTGGCGCGTGAACGGGCATCAGGCTGTGGATGAAAACCGTCGACACCGTTTCCACAGCCAGCAAAAGGCGTCCGATCAAAAATTGATCAATCCTCTGCAGGCCTCGCCGTTCCTGGGGTGTAGGGGTATGCCCCAAGCTTATCCACAAGGCGGCCCACAGCGGATGTGAGCAACTTATTCCAGCGGCATGAGTTGAATGCGACCGCGACTCAGGTCTGCCAGCTGTCGTTGCAGATGCTTGGCCCGGTCCGCACTGAGGGCCAGGTGCAGATCGACGCCGTTGGCGGTGAACTGCTCATCGACCACCAGCCCATCGACGTCAGCCAGGCGCAGCTTGAGCAGGGCCAGCTCACCGAACGCGCAGGTGCAGGTGAACGTGTCGCGTTGCACCAACACCCGTTTGGGTGCCTGTTGCAGGCATTTGTTGGCGCCACCTCCATAGGCTCGTGCCAGTCCGCCCGTGCCCAGTTGGATGCCGCCGTACCAGCGGATCACCAGCACCGCGACCTGGTCGCAGTCCTGGGCCTCGATCGCCGCCAGGATGGGCCGCCCGGCGGTGCCTCCTGGCTCACCGTCGTCGTTGCTGCGGTATTGGTCGCCCAGCTTCCAGGCCCAGCAATTGTGCGTGGCGGCAGGGTCGGCGTGACGGTCGAAGAAGCGCACGGCGTCCTCCACCGAGGTGATCGGCGCGGCCAGGGTGATGAAGCGACTCTTGCGGATTTCCTCGCGAAACTCGCAGAGGTCGAGCAGGGTAGAAGGCATAGGCTCACGTCACACGGGCGGGGTGATTCCACACCCTTTGAGGATGATATGGACCAGGTTGTCGCTGGCCAGCTGCATGTCCTGCTTGGTCAGGCGCTTGCGCTCGGTGACCTGGCAGATCTGGGTGGCGAAGTCCGCATAGTGCTGGGTGCTGCTCCAGATCAGGAAGATCAGTTGGACCGGGTCGACCGGGTCCATCTTGCCGGCCTCGATCCAGGCCTGGAAAACCCGGGCGCGCCCCTGGAACCACTGGCGGTAGTCGGCGCTGAAATAGTCGCCCAGCCGTTGCCCGCCGCTGATCACTTCCATGGCGAAGATCCGCGAAGCCTTGGGGTTGCGTCGGGAGAAGTCCATCTTGGCGCGGATGTAGCGCGTCAGGGCCTCGCCTGGGTCGTCATCGACGGTCAGGGTGTTGAAGGTGCTGTCCCACAGGTCGAGGATGTTGCTCAGCACGGCGACGTACAGGCCCAGCTTGTTGGTGAAGTAGTAGTGCAGGTTGGCCTTGGGCAGGCCGGCCTTGGTCGCGATGGTGTTCATGCTGGTGCCCTTGAACCCATGGCGCGCGAACTCGTCCTCGGCGGCCTGGAGGATGGCCTGCTCGTTCTTCTGGCGGATGCGTCCGGCCGGTTTGCCGGAAGGAGAGGCGCGGTGCGCGGGCACTTCTAGACTCATTGAGCGCTTCCCTACGAAAGGTGCGGATGACGAGGGGACAGAGTACCTGCCTGAGGCGATGTGACAAGTTTTAGCGTGTCGCCGCCAGACGTTCGAGGAAGCTTTCCACGACCAGGTTCGGGCGCCGTCCCTTGCGGGTGACCCAGCACAGGTTCAGGTCATGGAAACGCGAGGCTGACTTGAGCGCGCGCAGGCGTCCTTCCCTGACCCAGGTGTCGGCGTAATGTTCGGGCAGGTAGCCGATGTACCGCCCCGTGAGAATCAGGAAGGCCATGCCCTCGCGATCCGAGGCACTGGCCGTGCAGCGCAAGGCCTGGTAGCACGCCTGGATCTCCGCCGGCAGCCGGAAGGTCGGCGCCACGGCATCCTGGGCCTCGAGTCGGGCATCGTCGATCTGGGCATCGTCGGCATAGAACAGCGGGTGGCCCACGGCGCAGTACAGCAATGAGCGCTCGCTGTACAACGGCTGGTAGTCCAGCCCGGCGAGCGGATGGGTCTGGGGCACCACGCCTACGTGCAGACTGCCGGCGAGCACCCCTTGTTCGACTTCGCTGGGCGGGATCATGCGGATCTGTATGTGCACGTCCGGGCCGCGGTCCTTGAGTTCGGCCAGGGCATGGGTGATGCGCATGTGCGGCAGCGTGACCAGGTTGTCGGTGAGGCCAATGTTCAGTTCGCCGCGCAAATGCTGGTGCAGGCCGTTGACCTCGGTGCGGAAGGTTTCCAGGGCCGCCAGCAGTTGCAGGGACGACTGATAGACCTCGCGACCTTCCTCGGTCAGGGAGAATCCGGCCCGGCCTCGTTGGCACAGACGCAGGCCCAGGCGCTGTTCCAGGTCGTTCATGTGCTGGCTGATGGCTGAACGGCCGATGCCCAGCACGTTCTCGGCGGCGGAGAACCCGCCACATTCGACCACGCTGCGGTAGATCTTCAGCAGACGGATATCGAAGTCGCTGACCTGGGCCAGCACGTCGGGGCGACGGCTCATCTGTTTAGTGAACGCCTGACTGAAGGTTAGAAGCGAGGGGTTTTCCGAACTTTATCCGCGTGCCACCGTGGCTGCAACAACACCCCATCGCTGAACGAATCCGCGAGGCCCCCTGATGAACATGTTCGAGACTGCGCCGACAGGCGTCGCCAGCCAGCTCAAGCTGGATGCGCACTGGATGCCGTACACCGCCAACCGCAACTTCCAGCGCGATCCGCGGCTGATCGTGGCCGCCCAGGGCAACTACCTGACCGATGACAAGGGCCGGCAGATCTTCGATGCCCTGTCCGGTCTCTGGACCTGCGGCGCCGGGCACACTCGCCAGACCATCACCGAAGCCATCGCCCGGCAGGCCGGTGTGCTGGACTACTCGCCGGCCTTCCAGTTCGGTCATCCGCTGTCGTTCCAGCTGGCCGAGAAGATCGCCGAGCTGACCCCGGGCGACCTGGATCACGTCTTCTATACCAACTCGGGGTCCGAGTGCGCCGACACGGCGTTGAAGATGGTGCGTGCCTACTGGCGCCTGAAAGGGCAGGCCAGCAAGACCAAGATCATCGGGCGCGCCCGTGGCTACCATGGGGTGAACATCGCCGGCACGAGCCTGGGCGGGGTCAATGGCAACCGCAAGATGTTCGGCCAATTGCTGGACGTCGATCACCTGCCACACACGGTCTTGCCGGCCAACGTCTTCAGCCAGGGGCTGCCCGAGCAGGGTGGCATCGCCCTGGCCGACGAGATGCTCAAGCTGATCGAGCTGCACGATGCGTCGAACATCGCCGCGGTGATCGTCGAGCCGCTGGCCGGATCGGCAGGCGTTCTGCCGCCGCCCAAGGGCTACCTCAAGCGGCTGCGCGAGATCTGCACCCAGCACAACATCCTGCTGATCTTCGACGAGGTGATCACCGGCTTCGGGCGCATGGGGGCCATGACCGGCGCCGAGGCGTTCGACGTGACGCCCGACCTGATGTGCATCGCCAAGCAGGTCACCAATGGCGCGGTGCCGATGGGTGCGGTGGTCGCGCGGCAGGAGATCTACCAGACCTTCATGAGCCAGCCCACGCCGGAATACGCTGTGGAGTTCCCCCACGGCTACACCTACTCGGCGCATCCGCTGGCCTGCGCCGCCGGGCTGGCGACGCTGGACCTGCTGGAGCGCGAGAACCTGGTGCAGGCGGCCGCCGAGCTGGCCCCGCACTTCGAGCGCACGCTGCACGGCATCAAGGGCACCCGTCACGTGGTCGACATTCGCAACTACGGGTTGGCCGGCGCGATCCAGATCGCCCCGCGTGACGGCGATGCCATCGTGCGGCCGTTCGAGACTGCCATGAAGCTCTGGCAGGCTGGCTTCTACGTGCGCTATGGCGGCGACACCCTGCAGTTCGGCCCGACCTTCAACACGCAGCCGCACGAACTCGACCGTCTGTTCGATGCGGTGGGCGAGGCCCTCGCCCAGGTCGACTGACCGCCTGAATGCCACGCGCGGGCGTCGTCGCGACGCCCGCCGTCCCTTTTCTGACTGGAGTCTTGCATGAGCACTGTTCAGCACCTGATCAACGGTGAGCTGGTTTCCCACGGCGGGCGCACCGCCGATCTTTTCAATCCGTCCACCGGCCAGGTCATCGGCCAGGTCGAACTGGCCGATCGCGCGACCGTGCAGCAGGCGATCGACGCCGCCAAGGCCGCCTTCCCGGCCTGGCGCAATACACCTGCCGCCAAGCGCGCGCAGGTGATGTTCCGCTTCAAGCAATTGCTCGAGCAGCACGAGGCGGCCATCGCGCAGTTGATCAGCACCGAACATGGCAAGACCCTCGAAGATGCCGCCGGCGAGCTCAAGCGCGGTATCGAGAACGTGGAGTTCGCCTGCGCAGCACCGGAGATCCTCAAGGGCGAGTACAGCCGCAACGTGGGGCCGAACATCGATGCCTGGTCCGACTTCCAGCCACTGGGCATCGTCGCCGGGATCACGCCGTTCAACTTCCCGGCGATGGTGCCGCTGTGGATGTACCCCTTGGCCATCGTGTGTGGCAATGCCTTCATCCTCAAGCCGTCGGAGCGCGATCCCAGCTCGACGCTGTATATCGCACGTCTGTTGGAGGAGGCCGGGCTGCCCAAGGGCATCCTCAGCGTGGTCCATGGCGACAAGGACGCGGTCGATGCGCTGATCGAGGCGCCCGAGGTGAAAGCCTTGAGCTTCGTCGGTTCGACGCCCATCGCCGAGTACATCTATGCCGAGGGCACGCGTCGCGGCAAACGGGTACAGGCACTGGGCGGGGCGAAGAACCATGCAGTGCTGATGCCCGACGCCGAACTGGACAACGCCGTCAGTGCCTTGATGGGGGCGGCCTACGGGTCCTGTGGCGAGCGCTGCATGGCCATCTCGGTGGCGGTTTGTGTCGGGGATGCGATCGCCGATGCGCTGATCGCCAAGCTCGAACCGCAGATCAAGGCGCTGAAGATCGGGGCCGGAACCGCCTGTGGCCTGGACATGGGGCCGCTGGTGACCGCTGCGGCGCGCGACAAGGTCGTCGGCTACATCGATGAGGGGGTGGCCGCCGGGGCGCAACTGGTGGTGGACGGGCGTGGCTATCGTGTGGCGGGGCACGAAGAGGGGTACTTCGTCGGCGGGACGCTGTTCGACGGGGTGACCCCCAAGATGCGTATCTATAAAGAAGAGATCTTCGGACCGGTGCTGTGCGTGGTGCGCGTAGGCAGCCTGGAAGAGGCGCTGCAGCTGATCAATGCCCATGAGTACGGCAACGGCACCTGTATCTTCACCCGTGACGGTGAAGCGGCGCGGTTGTTCTGCGATGAGGTCGAGGTGGGCATGGTCGGGGTGAACGTACCGCTGCCGGTGCCGGTGTCCTACCACAGCTTCGGTGGCTGGAAGCGCTCGCTGTTCGGCGACCTGCATGCCTATGGTCCCGATGGCGTGCGCTTCTATACCCGGCGCAAGGCGATCACTCAGCGCTGGCCGCAGCGCAAGACCCACGAAGCGTCGCAGTTCGCCTTCCCGAGTCTGTGAGGCGTTGCGCAGGAAAGCGTCATGAGCGCTTTCCTGCGTCTTTCAAAGAAATGAAGGTTTTTTGAAATTAACGGTTGACGGGGTTTCAGATCCCCTTATAATGCGCACCACTTCCAACGCAGTCGGAACGATAAACGCCTTGTTAATCAACAGGTTGCGTGAATCGAAACGAAACTGGAAGGGCTTCGGTCCTGACCGGAAGCGGTGAAAAAAGGCAGTTGACAGCAGGTTGTAACGCTGTATGATTCGCCTCCCGCTTCGAGAGATCGCAGCGAGTCAAGTGGTTGAAGTTGTTAGGGTTTCCCGAAAAAAACTTCAAAATAAACGCTTGACACACAACGAGGACAGCGTAGAATGCGCGCCTCGGTTGAGACGAAAGCTTCTCAGCCAAACGCTCTTTAACAAATTGAATCAAGCAATTCGTGTGGGTGCTTGTGAGTTTGGACTGATAGTCACATAGATTATCAGCATCACAAGTGACACATGAGTAATCATAGTAGTCATTTGAGATTGCTGAGCCAAGTTTAGGGTTTCTTAAAAACCCAAGCAGTATTGAACTGAAGAGTTTGATCATGGCTCAGATTGAACGCTGGCGGCAGGCCTAACACATGCAAGTCGAGCGGATGACGGGAGCTTGCTCCTGAATTCAGCGGCGGACGGGTGAGTAATGCCTAGGAATCTGCCTGGTAGTGGGGGACAACGTTTCGAAAGGAACGCTAATACCGCATACGTCCTACGGGAGAAAGCAGGGGACCTTCGGGCCTTGCGCTATCAGATGAGCCTAGGTCGGATTAGCTAGTTGGTGAGGTAATGGCTCACCAAGGCGACGATCCGTAACTGGTCTGAGAGGATGATCAGTCACACTGGAACTGAGACACGGTCCAGACTCCTACGGGAGGCAGCAGTGGGGAATATTGGACAATGGGCGAAAGCCTGATCCAGCCATGCCGCGTGTGTGAAGAAGGTCTTCGGATTGTAAAGCACTTTAAGTTGGGAGGAAGGGTTGTAGATTAATACTCTGCAATTTTGACGTTACCGACAGAATAAGCACCGGCTAACTCTGTGCCAGCAGCCGCGGTAATACAGAGGGTGCAAGCGTTAATCGGAATTACTGGGCGTAAAGCGCGCGTAGGTGGTTTGTTAAGTTGGATGTGAAAGCCCCGGGCTCAACCTGGGAACTGCATCCAAAACTGGCAGGCTAGAGTACGGTAGAGGGTGGTGGAATTTCCTGTGTAGCGGTGAAATGCGTAGATATAGGAAGGAACACCAGTGGCGAAGGCGACCACCTGGACTGATACTGACACTGAGGTGCGAAAGCGTGGGGAGCAAACAGGATTAGATACCCTGGTAGTCCACGCCGTAAACGATGTCAACTAGCCGTTGGAATCCTTGAGATTTTAGTGGCGCAGCTAACGCATTAAGTTGACCGCCTGGGGAGTACGGCCGCAAGGTTAAAACTCAAATGAATTGACGGGGGCCCGCACAAGCGGTGGAGCATGTGGTTTAATTCGAAGCAACGCGAAGAACCTTACCAGGCCTTGACATGCAGAGAACTTTCCAGAGATGGATGGGTGCCTTCGGGAACTCTGACACAGGTGCTGCATGGCTGTCGTCAGCTCGTGTCGTGAGATGTTGGGTTAAGTCCCGTAACGAGCGCAACCCTTGTCCTTAGTTACCAGCACGTTATGGTGGGCACTCTAAGGAGACTGCCGGTGACAAACCGGAGGAAGGTGGGGATGACGTCAAGTCATCATGGCCCTTACGGCCTGGGCTACACACGTGCTACAATGGTCGGTACAGAGGGTTGCCAAGCCGCGAGGTGGAGCTAATCTCACAAAACCGATCGTAGTCCGGATCGCAGTCTGCAACTCGACTGCGTGAAGTCGGAATCGCTAGTAATCGCGAATCAGAATGTCGCGGTGAATACGTTCCCGGGCCTTGTACACACCGCCCGTCACACCATGGGAGTGGGTTGCACCAGAAGTAGCTAGTCTAACCTTCGGGAGGACGGTTACCACGGTGTGATTCATGACTGGGGTGAAGTCGTAACAAGGTAGCCGTAGGGGAACCTGCGGCTGGATCACCTCCTTAATCGACGACATCAGCCAGCTGATGAGCCCCCACACGAATTGCTTGATTCTTTGTACGAAGACGATGCTGTAACGCGACCCTGTTATAGGTCTGTAGCTCAGTTGGTTAGAGCGCACCCCTGATAAGGGTGAGGTCGGCAGTTCAAATCTGCCCAGACCTACCATTTCATGGTGCGGCTTGATGCTACGACACACGGGGCCATAGCTCAGCTGGGAGAGCGCCTGCCTTGCACGCAGGAGGTCAGCGGTTCGATCCCGCTTGGCTCCACCACTTCCATCGTCGCCGCTGTTCAGAACTTAGAAATGAACATTTGCAGCTTGAGGCTGTGAAATGTTGATTTCTGACTTTTGTCAGATCGTTCTTTAAAAATTCGGATATGTGATAGAAATAGACTGATGGCCACTTTCACTGGTGGTGATCAGGCTAAGGTAAAATTTGTGAGTTCTGCGCGAGAGCGCAACATGCGAATTTTCGGCGAATGTCGTCTTCACAGTATAACCAGATTGCTTGGGGTTATATGGTCAAGTGAAGAAGCGCATACGGTGGATGCCTTGGCAGTCAGAGGCGATGAAAGACGTGGTAGCCTGCGATAAGCTTTGGGGAGTCGGCAAACAGACTGTGATCCAGAGATCTCTGAATGGGGGAACCCACTCAGCACAAGCTGAGTATCCTGCACTGAATACATAGGTGCATGAGGCGAACCAGGGGAACTGAAACATCTAAGTACCCTGAGGAATAGAAATCAACCGAGATTCCCTTAGTAGTGGCGAGCGAACGGGGACCAGCCCTTAAGTTGGTTGAAGATTAGTGGAACGCTCTGGAAAGTGCGGCCATAGTGGGTGATAGCCCCGTACACGAAAATCTTCTTCCAATGAAATCGAGTAGGACGGAGCACGAGAAACTTTGTCTGAATATGGGGGGACCATCCTCCAAGGCTAAATACTACTGACTGACCGATAGTGAACCAGTACCGTGAGGGAAAGGCGAAAAGAACCCCGGAGAGGGGAGTGAAATAGAACCTGAAACCGTATGCGTACAAGCAGTGGGAGCCTACTTGTTAGGTGACTGCGTACCTTTTGTATAATGGGTCAGCGACTTATATTCAGTGGCGAGCTTAACCGAATAGGGGAGGCGTAGCGAAAGCGAGTCTTAATAGGGCGAACAGTCGCTGGGTATAGACCCGAAACCGGGCGATCTATCCATGGGCAGGTTGAAGGTTAGGTAACACTGACTGGAGGACCGAACCGACTACCGTTGAAAAGTTAGCGGATGACCTGTGGATCGGAGTGAAAGGCTAATCAAGCTCGGAGATAGCTGGTTCTCCTCGAAAGCTATTTAGGTAGCGCCTCATGTATCACTGCTGGGGGTAGAGCACTGTTTCGGCTAGGGGGTCATCCCGACTTACCAAACCGATGCAAACTCCGAATACCAGCAAGTGCCGAGCATGGGAGACACACGGCGGGTGCTAACGTCCGTCGTGAAAAGGGAAACAACCCAGACCGTCAGCTAAGGTCCCAAAGTCATGGTTAAGTGGGAAACGATGTGGGAAGGCTTAGACAGCTAGGAGGTTGGCTTAGAAGCAGCCACCCTTTAAAGAAAGCGTAATAGCTCACTAGTCGAGTCGGCCTGCGCGGAAGATGTAACGGGGCTCAAACCATGCACCGAAGCTACGGGTATCACCACTAGGTGATGCGGTAGAGGAGCGTTCTGTAAGCCTGTGAAGGTCAGTTGAGAAGCTGGCTGGAGGTATC